>NZ_JBVJNZ010000006.1:219146-440702 GCF_055583445.1 Streptomyces sp. NPDC104761
GGGCGTGGGCCCGTTCAGGTCCTGCCGCGGTGCACGGTCAGGTGGTAGCCGTCGTCCAGCATATAGGACAAGTCCTCACCCAGCCCCTCTCCCCCCCCCCCCCCCCCCCCCTCTCCCCCCCCCCCCCCCCCCCCCCCCCCCACCCCGAAGGGATTTGCTACGCGCTCACGCCCGCGATGACCTCGGCCGCCGCCACTCCGCAGACCCGGGCCGCGCCGTGCGTCGCGATGTACAGGGCGCCCCGGGGCGTGGCCTGCGGTACGCCCATCTCCACCACGACCGTGTCGGGGCGGGCCTTGAGCAGGGTGTCCAGGGCCGCGGTCATCCAGGAATGCCGGTGTTCGTCCCGGACCACGGCGACGATCCGGCGGTCCCCCGCCGCGACGATCGCCGCATGGCCCGCGTCCTCCCCCGCGAAGCTGCCGGTCTCGGTGCCGGGCACGAGCCGGGTCAGCTCGGCGGAGACGCCCCACGGGGTTTCCGTGCCCACGGCGATGTTGGTCTCGGGCGTGAGGGAGGCGACGAAGAGCGGCCCGGCCGGCGGCGTGTAGGGGTCGACGCGCGTCACATGAAGCGCGCGGCGGGCGGCGACGAGGCCGATGTCCGTGAGGGCCGGGTCCGGCTGGGCCACCTCCGTCGTGGCCGTCCAGGTCGCCAGTGCCCGCACCCGCCGCGCCGCGTCCGCCAGGCGCTCCTCGGGCAGTTCGCCGGAGCGGACCGCCGCGACCAGGGCGTCGCGCAGCCGTCGCACCGTCTCCTCGTCCGAGAGGCCGCCGCCCACGCAGATCGCGTCGGCGCCGGCGGCGAGCGCCAGGACGGTGCCGTGTTCGATGCCGTAGGTCCCGGCGATGGCCTGCATCTCGATGCCGTCGGTGACGATCAGGCCGTCGTAGCCGAGTTCGCCGCGCAGGAGCTCGGTGAGGACGCGGTGGGACAGCGTGCCGGGCCGGGCCGGGTCCAGGGCGGGGACCAGGATGTGCGCGCTCATCACGGCGCGGCTGCCGGCGGCGATGGCGGCGCGGAAGGGCACCAGTTCGCGGGCGCCGAGGACCTCGGCGCTCGCGTCGATGCGGGGCATGGCGAGGTGGGAGTCGACGGCGGTGTCGCCGTGGCCCGGGAAGTGCTTGGTGCAGGCCGCCACCCCGGACGCCTGGAGGCCGGTGACGTAGGCCGCCGTGTGCCGGGCGACCAGGTCCTGGTCGGCGCCGAAGGAGCGGACGCCGATGACCGGGTTGGCGGAGTTGGAGTTCACGTCGGCGACCGGGGCCCAGCTGAAGTTGACCCCGCAGGCGGCGAGGCGGCGGCCCAGTTCGAGGGCGACCTGCCGGGTGAGCTCCGGGTCGTCGACGGCGCCGAGGGCGTGGTTGCCGGGGAAGGAGGAACCGGTGCGCACCTCCAGGCGGGTGACGTCACCGCCCTCCTCGTCGATCGCCACCAGGACGTCGTCCCGCTCGGCGCGCAGCTGGGCGGTGAGGGCCGAGAGCTGCTCGGCCGAGATGATGTTGCGGCCGAACACGCCCACCGAGGCGAGGCCCTCGCCGAGTCGGCGCAGTACCCAGTCGGGGGCGGTGGTGCCGGTGAAGCCCGGCTGGAGGACCGTCAGCGCGTCGCGCGTGAGTGTGTCCGTACCGCTGGCGAATGTCGTCATCGGATGGGGTTATCCCTTCACGGCGCCCGCGGTGAGGCCCGCGGCCATCTTGCGCTGGACGAGGAGGAACAGGACGACGATCGGCACGGCGAGCATGGTGGCGCCGGCCATCATCGGGGCGTATTCGGTGCCGTGCTTCGTGGTGAAGTTGGCGAGCCAGACGGTCGCCGTCTGGTGCTCCTGGCTGAGCAGCATCAGGGCGTAGAGGTACTCGTTCCAGGCCTGGATGAAGCCGTAGACCGAGGTGGCGACCAGGCCGGGGGCGAGCAGCGGGAAGACCACGCGGACGAAGGCGCCGGTGCGGGAGCAGCCGTCGACCATGGCGGCCTCCTCCAGCTCCTTCGGGATGTTGACGATGAAGCCGCGCAGGGTCCACACCGTGAACGGCAGGATGAAGGTCAGGTAGGTGATGATCAGGCCGCTGAGCTTGTCGTACTGGTCCAGGTCGTTGAGGAGCAGGAAGACCGGGATGATCATGGCGACCAGCGGGATCATCTGGACCGCGAGGATGCCGACGATCACGACCTTGCGGCCGCGGAAGGCGAACCGGGAGATGGCCAGGGCTGCCAGCAGTCCGATGACCATGCCGATCACCACGACGGAGAGGGACACGATCAGGCTGCGGCCGACCGGGCCCCAGAAGTCGGCGATGTCCAGCGCGCGGCTGAAGTTGGACAGGGTGAAGCCGGTGGGAAACAGGCTCGGGTCCGGGTCGATGGCGTCCTTCGCCGGCTTGAACGCCGTGTTCAGCATCCAGTAGACGGGGAAGCCCGCGACGACGAAGACGAGGAGGCCGAGGAGGTTCCAGCCGGCCTTCGCCCTCCTGCGGCCGGGGGTGGCTACGGTGCTCATTCGACCTCTCCGATCTGCAGCATCTGGCGCATGTACACGGCGACGACGCCGAGCAGGAGGACCACGGTGAGCAGGGCGATCGCGGAGCCCTGTCCGTAGTCGTTGACGACGAAGGCGCGGTCGTAGGACCAGGTGGTGAGCAGCTGGAACTCGGCCTCGGGGTGGCCGCCGCGCATCACGAAGACCTGCGGGAAGACGCCCATGTCCCAGATGACCGAGAGCGTCGTGAGCATCACGATCACCGGCTTGAGGATGGGCAGCGTGACGTAGCGGAAGACGCCCCAGGGGCCGGCGCCGTCGAGGCGGGCGGCCTCCTCCAGTTCCTTGGGGACCTGGGTGAGTCCGGCGCTGAGCGTGATGACCACGAAGGGGACCGCTCCCCAGACCACCAGGAGCATGATCACCGCGAGCCCCTCGGGTCCGCTGGCGAACCAGTTGTGGCCGACCATGTCGACCCCGGGGAGCTTGCTGAGCAGGGCGTTGAGGATGCCGTAGTCGGAGTCGAAGAGCCACTTGAAGACCGTGGTGGCGACGATGACCGGCATGCCCCAGCTGGCCACCAGCGCGATGTTGACCAGTGTCTTCACCCAGCCGGAGACGCGTTGCAGCAGCAGCGCGACGAGCATGCCGACGACCATGGTGAAGACGACGGAGCCGCCCGCGAAGACGATCGTGCGCAGCACGACCTGCCAGAACTCGCTGTCGCCGAGCACCTCGGAGAAGTTCCCGAACCCGACCCACTCGGCCGGCTTGAACCCCCACAGCTGGGACTGCCCGAACTCCTGGAAGGAGAGCGTGACCAGCCGGTAGAGGGGGTAGCCGAGGACGAGCGCCAGGATCAGCAGGCAGGGGGCGAGCAGCAGCCAGGGAACGGCGGGCCCGCCCGAACGCCGGTTCGCACGTGGTCTGTGCGGGGAGTCCGGTGGAGGTGCCGGCACCTTGGCGGGTGTGGTCGTATCAACGGCACTCATCGTGCGCTCCTAAGCGGTTCAAGAAACGTCAGGTGCCGCGCCCCGTCAGGGGCGCGGGAAACTGTGCGACCAGCCACAACGCACCCGCAGTGGCCCCACAACCCGACGCGGCATCCTCTTTTGCAACCCACCGGCCGGACCTGGCCCCCCCGTCGCCCAGGCCCGGCCGCAGACCGTTACGGGGTGTTGATGACCTTGTCGATCGCCGCGTCGGCCTCCTTGGCCGCCGCCTCGACGCTCTCCTTGCCGGTGCCGATGTTCTGCAGCATCGTCTGGAGCACCTGGGCCTTCTCGACCTGGCCCCAGCCCGGCGCCATCGGCACGAACCAGTTGGACGCGGCCGCCTCGGCCGGCACCGCGGTCGCCGGGTCGTTCTTCAGCGTGGCGAGGTCGGTCTTGTTGTTCGGCAGGTTGCCCTTGGCCATCAGGCCCTTCTGGCCGGAGGGACCGGTGAACGCGTTGATCCACTCGGCGGCGACGCCCTGCGCCTTCGACTTCACCGGGATGGCGAGGTCGGAGCCGCCCAGGAAGACCGGCATGTTCTTGCCGGACGGGCCGGGCATCACGAAGTTGACGAGGTTGTCCTTCAGCTTGCCGCCGGTCTTGTCGTTCTTCGGGTCGGCCGCGGTCGCGCCCTCCCAGGCGGCACCGAAGATCATGGCCGACTTGCCCTGGCCGTAGACGATGTAGCGGTCGGACTCGTCCTTGGTCTTGTCACCGTGCATGTACTTGTCGATGACGTTCTTGAACTCGGTCAGGCCCTTGATGGACTCGGCCGAGGAGAGGTTGCCCTGCCACTTGCCGCCGTTCTCGACGGCGATGGAGCCACCGGCGTCGTAGACGAAGGACATGGCCGCGTACCAGTCACGGGTCGGCTGGTACCAGGCGCTGAACTTGTCGCCTTCCTTCTTCTGGATCTTGTCCAGGTCGGCGGTCAGCTCGGTGTAGGTCTTCGGCGTGGTCTTGATGCCGGCCGAGGCGGCGATGTCCTTGCGCCAGTTGGCGACGCGGCCACCGGCGTAGTACGGCACGCCGTAGGTCTTGCCCTGGTAGGTGACGGAGGCCTTGAGGCCGTCGAGCCACTGGTCCGAGCTGGTGAACTGGGAGGCGTCCACGGGGGCGAAGGCACCCTTGACCATGTAGCTGAGCATCTCGGTGTTGCCCATCTCGACCACGTCGGGGGCCTTGTCCGTGGCGAGGACGGCGTCCAGCTTGGTGTTCTTGTCCGGCCAGCCGTAGTACTCGTGGTTGATCTTGATGCCGGGGTGCTTCTTCTGCACGGCGGCGTCGGCGGCCTTGACCAGGTCGGGCCAGTTGTTCTGCGCGTCCACCGTGAGCCACACGGTCAGCGCCTTGGCGTCCGAGCCCTGGGACTTGTTGTCGTCCTTGTTGTCACTGCCACACGCCGCGACCGAGAAGACCATGCCCGCGATACCAATCGCGGCTATCAGCTTGCGCTTCACGCCACCCTCCTCAGGGATGCCACAAACCCCCCTGCCTCCCCGCACGAGCGTTGGGCCGGGACCTGGACCAATGGTGTAGACCAGTGCGGGAAGCTTGGCCCAGACCACCAGGCCTGTCAAGGGTGGCCGAATAGGCTCCGACCAGCCGTTATGCGACCTACATATGCAGGAACCTTTAAGTAAGAACCCCTCGAAAACCCGAGGCGCGGACGAGACAATTCCGGTAGACCACTTGCTCGGTGGACTAGACCAACAGCGCGCGCGACGGTATACAGAGGGGATCACGCAGCGTGCAGGGCGAATCCCGTACGCTGCCGTGCCACGAGGCGAGCCGCGTCAATAAGCCGGGAAGGCGGAGCATGAGCACCGACGTCAGCAGTGCGGAGAACGAGAGCGGGACAGCCGTCCGTACCGCGCGCGTGCCCAAGTACTACCGCCTGAAGAAGCACCTGCTCGAAATGACCGAGACACAGGCCCCCGGCACCCCGGTCCCGCCCGAGCGCACCCTGGCCGCCGAGTTCGACACCTCCCGCACCACCGTCCGCCAGGCCCTCCAGGAGCTCGTCGTCGAGGGCCGGCTCGAGCGCATCCAGGGCAAGGGCACCTTCGTCGCCAAGCCCAAGGTCTCCCAGGCGCTCCAGCTCACCTCGTACACGGAGGACATGCGGGCCCAGGGCCTGGAGCCGACCTCGCAGCTGCTGGACATCGGCTACATCACCGCCGACGACCGGCTCGCCGGACTGCTCGACATATCGGCAGGCGGGCGCGTGCTGCGCATCGAGCGGCTGCGCATGGCCAACGGCGAGCCGATGGCGATCGAGACCACGCACCTGAGCGCGAAGCGCTTCCCCGCCCTGCGCCGCTCCCTCGTCAAGTACACGTCCCTGTACACCGCCCTCGCCGAGGTGTACGACGTCCATCTCGCCGAGGCCGAGGAGACCATCGAGACCTCGCTGGCGACCCCGCGCGAGGCCGGCCTGCTCGGCACCGACGTGGGCCTGCCGATGCTGATGCTCTCCCGCCACTCCCTGGACCGCGACGGCCAGCCGGTGGAATGGGTGCGCTCGGTGTACCGCGGCGACCGCTACAAGTTCGTCGCGCGGCTCAAGCGGCCCCAGGACTGACCTCGATCGCACCACGGTCCCCTGACGGCACCTCACTCTTCTCCACCGAATCGACATACCGATATGCGGATGAGGTCTTCCGCTGACCTTTCGCGTTCGCCATGATTGCCTGCGCATTACACAGGTGAACAACGGTGATCGCCGTGCGGTCAGTGAGGGGACGGAGCCGCGAGATGTCAGATGCCTCCGATGTGACCAAAGCGGCGGTGGTGACGCCCATACGCGTCGCCATCGCCGTCTGTCTGATAGCGCCCTTCGTGGCGATGCTCTGGGTGGGCTCGTACGCCAAGACGGACCCGGTCTTCATCGGGATCCCGTTCTTCTACTGGTACCAGATGCTGTGGGTGCTGCTCTCCACCGCGCTCACCATGACCGCGTACCGGCTGTGGCAGCGCGACCAGCGCACCCGCAGGGCCGAGACCGCGACGAGCACGGACGGGGGTGCGCAGCAGTGAAGGACGGTGTGAACGGCGTCGCGCTCGGCGTCTTCATCTTCTTCTTCCTGGCCGTCACGGCCATGGGTTTCCTGGCCGCGCGCTGGCGCAAGGCCGAGAACGAGCACTCCCTCGACGAATGGGGTCTCGGTGGCCGGTCGTTCGGCACCTGGGTCACCTGGTTCCTGCTCGGCGGCGACCTGTACACGGCGTACACCTTCGTCGCCGTACCGGCGGCGATCTACGCGGCGGGCGCGGCCGGCTTCTTCGCGGTGCCGTACACGATCCTGGTGTATCCGCTGATCTTCACGTTCCTGCCGCGTCTGTGGTCGGTCTCGCACCGCCACGGCTACGTGACGACCTCGGACTTCGTGCGCGGCCGCTTCGGCTCCAAGGGCCTCTCGCTCGCCGTCGCGCTGACCGGCATCCTGGCGACGATGCCGTACATCGCACTGCAGCTCGTCGGCATCCAGGCGGTGCTGGACGTGATGGGCGTCGGCGGCAGCGACGGCACCAACTGGTTCGTGAAGGACCTCCCGCTCCTCATCGCCTTCGGGGTGCTCGCGGCCTACACCTACTCCTCGGGCCTGCGCGCCCCCGCCCTGATCGCGTTCGTGAAGGACGCGCTGATCTACATCGTCATCGCGGTGGCGATCATCTACATCCCGATCAAGCTGGGCGGATTCGACGACGTCTTCGCCAAGGCGGGCGACAAGTTCACGGCGGCGGGAGCCGGCGGCCTCGTCCCGCCCGCGGCCGGCCAGTGGACGTACGCCACCCTGGCGCTGGGCTCCGCGCTGGCCCTGTTCATGTACCCGCACTCGATCACCGCGACGCTCTCCTCCAGGAGCCGTGACGTGATCCGCCGCAACACCACGATCCTGCCGCTGTACTCCCTGATGCTGGGCCTGCTCGCCCTGCTGGGCTTCATGGCCATCGCCGCCGGCGTCAAGGTCACCAACGGCCAGCTGGCCATCCCCCAGCTGTTCGAGAACATGTTCCCGGACTGGTTCGCGGGCGTGGCCTTCGCGGCGATCGGCATCGGCGCCCTGGTCCCCGCAGCAATCATGTCCATCGCGGCCGCGAACCTCTTCACCCGCAACATCTACCGGGACTTCATCAAGCCGGACGCCACGCCCAAGCAGGAGGCCCAGGTCTCCAAGCTGGTGTCGCTGCTGGTGAAGGTGGGCGCGCTGATCTTCGTCCTCACCATGGACAAGACGGTCGCCATCAACTTCCAGCTGCTCGGCGGCATCTGGATTTTGCAGACCTTCCCGGCCCTGGTCGGCGGCCTGTTCACGCGCTGGTTCCACCGCTGGGCCCTGCTGGCGGGCTGGGCGGTCGGCATGGTCTACGGCACGGTCGCCGCGTACGGCGTGGCCTCCCCGACCCAGGCGCACTTCGGCGGCTCGTCCAAGGACATCCCCGGCCTCGGCCAGATCGGCTACATCGGCCTGACGGCGTTCGTGATGAACGTGGTCGTCACGGTGGTCCTGACCTTCGCCCTGAAGGCCTTCAAGGCCCCCGAGGGCATCGACGAGACCAGCCCCGAGGACTACACGGCGGACGCGGGCGACCCGGACGTGGAGGTGGAACTGCCCCCGGCGGTAGCGCCCCTTTAGGGGCGCCGGGGGTACCCCCGGCCGAAGGCTGGGGGAGGAACCGCGCGACCAGCCACACACGACCCGCAGCGGGCCGCCGGGGAATTCCCCCTCGGCGGCCCGCTTTCGGCTTCCCCCTCCGCCGCTACTCCCTCGTCCGCCGGGCCATCTCGTCCCAGAACCGGTCCAGTTCGCGCACCCGCATCCCGACCCAGCGCGGCGTCTTCCGGTGCAGCCCCCGCGGCAGCCAGCGCCGTACGCCGCCCGGCAGCAGCGCCTGTTGCTGGCGGCAGAACGGCTCGCGGATCTCCCCACGGGGCAGCCAGCCGCGCGGCGGGTACGGGCAGAGCTGGAACTTGCAGTCGGGCAGACAGGTCACGCCCGGTTCGGGCGGAGTGGACGTGCCGATCCGCAGTCCAGGCCGCAGCGGCTCCCGGTTCGCACGGATGCACGGCGGCAGCGGCATACCCGGCTGCTCCGCACGGGCCAGGCGTTCCTCGACCCCGTCCGGATGCCCGTCCCGTTCGATGAGATTCAGCATGACCAGTACGTCGGCGACGAGCCGCTGGGCGCGCGGATCCAGGGTGCTCCAGCCGACCGACGGCGCAATCCACAGGCTGTGCCTGCGGTGGCCCCCACAGGTGTCGGCGCGGGCCCCGATGTTGTCGGCCGTGCCCTTCTCGTCGATCCACAGGAACCGCTCGGGCTGCCCCGTCTCCAGGGCGAGGGCCACCAGGTCACCGGCTTCGGCGACGAACGGGTGCAGGCACCGCCGGGGCGTCCCGCCGGACGCGTCGGCCCGCCCCGGCGGCGCGTTCACGGTGCCCGTCATCGACAGCCACCGCTGCACGGTCTGCACCGCGGAGGCCCCGCTGCCGTCGGCGCAGTCCTCGAGCTCCCACAGGCACAGTGCGTGCAGCAGGCTGAGCTGCGCGTACCAGCACCGTGACTGCTGCAGCACGGTCTCCGCCTGCCGAATCAGATCGGCGCGCCCACCGGGGTAGGTCTCCGGATACCGCCGGCGCCGGTTGGCCGCGTACTTGAAGCCCTGGGCCAGCGCGGCCTCCAGGGCGAGTGGCAGGTCGGCGGCGCCGCCGGTGAAGTTCGGGTCGAGGTGGCGCAGCCACTTGGCGAGGCGCTCCCGCGCCTCGTCACGGTGGGCCTCGTCGACAGAACCCAGGAGCATCGGGACCATCCAGGCCCGCATCACGAACTCCCGGAACAGACAGACCCGTTGCTCGCGGTAGCGCCGGTTGAGCTCCTTCCGGTCCTGCTGAAGCTGCCGGACGCGCTCGGTCGACACGGTGCCCGAGAGCGACTTGGCCGACCTCGCACGCGCCATGTCCGCGGCCCACGTCTCGTACTCGCGCCGCTTCCACGCCCTCAGCCGGCCGAGCCGGTCCTCGTACTCCCTCACCGGGTCGCTGTTCAGACCGACCCGCTCGCGGATCACGGCGAACGCGGGGTTGCCGCCGGCGCCGAACTCCTGGGCGATGGCCAGGCGGATGGAGTAGGAGGACTCCTCGACGCCGACCTGGAAGAGCTCCCAGTACAGCGGGGCAGTGTCGACCCGGTCGGACACCTTGCGCAGCGCGGCTCCGAGCTGCTTGAGCAGTCTGCGCTTGGCGTCCCTCAGCGTGCGGCGGTCACCTTTGACGGCGGGCCAGCGTTCGCGCACAGCGGCCACGATGTCGCCCAGGCGGCGGGGATCGGGCTCCGCACTCTCGATCTCCAGAGCCGCGGCGTAGAGGTCGAGGGCCTTCGGATCGTCGGTGCGACGGCGCGCGGCGTCACACAACCGCTGGGCCGGCGTGCGGCCCCCGACGGGCGACTGCCGGACCCGCTCGGCGACCCCCTTGCGCACGGCGGCCCGCATCCCGCTCCCCGGGTGCGGCGATCGCGCCTCCCGCACCCGGGACAACAGCACCAGCGCGATGAGCAGTTCCCGGCTGGGACCGGGCGGCTGCAGCGCCTCCTCGACGAGTTGCCCGGCACCCCGCTCCCCCAGCTGGTTCAGCAGGCGGTAGCCGAGGTAGGCCTGGATGATGCTGTGCGGAAAGCGGACCCTTCGCCCGGAGCCCTCCACCAGCTTGAGTCTGCCGGCCTGGGCCGCGAGACGGGCGAGGCCGGCCTGGCACTGGTCGAGGTTCCCCGCGCGCAGCCGTCGGCGTTCCTCGTCGCCGAGCCGCTCGCACAGCGCGTCCCAGATCTGCTGTCGGTGCCAGTCGGAGAGCACGGTGCCGTGCTTGCCGTAGTGGTCGAACACGCGGTCGGCCCACACGCGTTCCGCCAGGGCCCGGGCCCGCCGGGCCGGACCGGGGTGCAGGACCTCCGGGGCGAGCAGCTCCGGGAGGCCGACCTCCAGTTTGTCCTGGAGCAGGCCGACACAGGCCAGGGCCGAGACCAGCTCGAGGGCGTCGCGGCGCTCCTGCGGGGCGAGTGCGACGTCCTCGCGCAGCTTCCCCTCGCACACTGCCTCGGCCCAGCTCTCCAGCAGCCACAGCCGCAGGGTGGCCCGGTCGCGGCTGCGCGCGTCCAGGTGGTGGGGATCATGGTCCGGACGGTCGTGGTCCAGGGCTCCGCGCCGGTGGAGTTCGCGGGCGATCTGGAGGTAGATCGGCGACTCGGTCACCTCCGCCGTCTCCACGATCCAGTCCACCCGGCGCTCGTCGCTCTCCGGTACGCCTGCCTCGACGAAGCGCACTGCCGCGTCCTCGCCGAGCGGTTCCAGTTCGACGATCGCGGCGGAGGTGTTCTCCAGCGGGCTGTGCGGCCGTGAGGCGATGACCAGGGGAAGTTTCTCCTCGTGGGCGCGTTCGATGGCCTGGCGGATGACGTTGTCCCGGTTCTGTTCATGGCCGTCGTCGAGGAGGGCCTCCTCCAGACCGTCGGCAAGGACGACCGGCTTGTCGTCGGCGAGGAGCTGCTGCCAGACCCGGTCGGTCTTGGTACGGGCCAGGATGCCCTTGGGCGCCTCGTCGGCGAAGCGTCGCCTGGCCAGACGTTCGAAGTTCAGGCCGGATCCGTCCACCGCGTCGCGGAGCCGGATCGGCACCGGTACGGCGTTCTGGTGGGCCAGGAGTTCGGTGAGCCGGACGAGGACGGCGGTCTTGCCGGCGCCGACGCCTCCGACCAGCAGATAGGGCCGGCGCGTGTCGCGCTCCCGCAGCCGTTCGGCGATGACCTGCGCGATCTCGTCCCGGCCGACTATCTCGGCGGTGTCGGGGCCCGCGGTGGGCACCAGTCTGCGGGGATCGCGCAGCGCCTTGGCGAGGTAACGCCGTTTGGTCCACCGGTACCACCAGAACAGGAAGAGTGCGGCGGCGAGGGAGGCGGCGAGGATCGGGCCGACGAATCCTCTGACGGTATCGAACCCCACGCTGTTGTGCTTGCGCCATGATTCGAATCCGGTCGACTCGCTCGTGGCGAGGATGTACACCCCCTCGCCGGTCCAGGCGAGCAAGGCCAGCGCGGCGACCAGCCAGACGGCCCTCGTGACGTTGGCGTAGGAGACCCACCGGTGCCACTTCCTGGGCCGGGTGGCGCCGCGGCGGGCCTCCAGACGGATCGTCAGGGCGTGCCACCGGCCCACGAGGCCGGATCCGACCCGGCTGCCCGCGCGTCGCAGGTCCAGCGTCGCCATCGGCGCGCTGCGTGGCCGTACCTTGCCCGGCGGGTGACGGACGATTCTCGTCATGGTGCCTCTCCTTGCGAGACGGCTCTCGGTACGGAGGACCCGCGGGCACCTAACTCCATGGAAGCACTCCCTTCCGGCCCCGCAACTCGACTGCGCGCACGGCCCGGACGGGGAAGGTGGCACCCCGGAAATCCGGGAGCACGTCGGCAGAGCCCTCCGGCAGACTCGGCGGCATGGACATCACGATCCGGCCCGCGGACCCCGCCGAGTACGACGCTCTCGGCGAGCTCACCGCCCAGGCCTACCTTCAGGACGGCCTCCTGGACTTCGGGGAGAGCGACTCGTATCTCACCGAACTCAGGGACGTGGCGAAGCGGGCAGCCGCGGCCACCGTCCTCGTCGCCGTGGCCGGCGGCACCCTCCTCGGCGGTGTCACCTTCGCCCCTGGCCCCGGTCCCATGGCCGACATCGCCGCCCCCTCGGAGGCCGAGATCAGGATGCTCGCCGTCACCCGGGCCGCCCGCGGCCGGGGCGCCGGCGAGGCCCTCGTGCGGGCCTGCGTGGACCGCGCACGGGCCGTGCCGGGCTGCACGGCCGTCGTGCTGTCCACCCAGCGGACCATGCACACCGCCCACCGGCTCTACGAACGCCTCGGCTTCGTCCGCACACCGGACCGGGACTGGAGTCCCCTGCCAGAGCTGGCGGACATCACTCTCCTCACCTACGAGTTGACGCTCTGACACCGCCGCGACACAACATCTGGGGGTGACGTGACAGCCCGGCACTAGATGTATGCTCATGCTCGCTGTCGCCGCAGGGGAATCCGGTGCGAATCCGGAACTGTCCCGCAACGGTGTACTTGTGCGTGTTCGTGCACAGGAGTCAGTCCGAGGACCTGCCGACAGCACGCCCGGCCACCCGGTCAGGGCGTTCTGACGTCCGGGCCTCGTGGAGTGGGCCAGGGTCTCGACGCGTGCCCGCGCGCTCGTGCTGCCCCCTGCCCTCCGCCAGGCCCCGTGCCCAGCGAGGGAGAGCCCCACGTGACCATCGCGCCAGCCGACCCGGCTTCAGCGGCCGTTTCCGGGGAATCCGCGGCATCCGCAGCATTGGCGGCATCCGTGGAAGGGGACGGTCCTGGTACCGCGTTGCTGCGGACCCTGACCGAGCTGACCGCCGACCTCCCCGACGCCGACCCCGGCCGGGTCGCCGCCGCCGCGTTGCGCGGCCGGTCGGCGCGGGCCGACGAGGCGGAACTGCGCGAGCTGGCCACCGAGGCCGCCGCCGGTCTGATCTCGGAGGACCCCGCCTACTCGCGGCTGGCCGCGCGTCTGCTCACCGTCTCCATCCGCGCCGAGGCCGCCTCGCAGGGCGTGACGTCCTTCACCGAGTCCGTCGCGGTGGGGCACCGCGAGGGCCTCATCGCCGACCGGACCGCCGAGTTCGTCCGGCTGCACACGGCCCGCCTCGACGCGCTCGTCGACCCGGCCGCCGACGACCGCTTCGGCTACTTCGGCCTGCGCACGCTGCACAGCCGGTACCTGCTCCGGCACCCGATCACCCGTCGCGTGATCGAGACGCCCCAGCACTTCATGCTCCGGGTCGCCGCCGGTCTCGCCGAGGACGACACCGTCAGGTCGGTGGACGAAGTGGCCGCGCTCTATGGGCTCATGAGCCGCCTCGACTACCTCCCGTCCTCCCCGACCCTCTTCAACTCCGGCACCCGGCACCCCCAGATGTCGTCCTGCTACCTCCTCGACTCCCCGAAGGACGAGCTGGACTCGATCTACGACCGCTACCACCAGGTCGCCCGGCTCTCCAAGCACGCCGGCGGCATCGGTCTGTCGTACAGCCGCATCCGGTCCCGCGGGTCGCTCATCCGGGGCACCAACGGGCACTCCAACGGCATCGTGCCGTTCCTGAAGACGCTGGACGCCTCGGTCGCCGCCGTGAACCAGGGCGGCCGGCGCAAGGGCGCGGCCGCGGTCTACCTGGAGACCTGGCACTCCGACATCGAGGAGTTCCTGGAGCTGCGCGACAACACCGGTGAGGACGCCCGCCGTACCCACAACCTCAACCTCGCGCACTGGGTCCCTGACGAGTTCATGCGCCGGGTGAACGCGGACGAGCCGTGGTCGCTGTTCTCCCCCGCCGACGTGCCGGAACTCGTGGACCTGTGGGGCGACGAGTTCGACGCGGCGTACCGCAGGGCCGAGGCCGCCGGGCTGGCCCGCAAGACCGTCCCGGCCCGTGACCTGTACGGCCGGATGATGCGGACCCTCGCGCAGACCGGCAACGGCTGGATGACGTTCAAGGACGCGGCCAACCGCACCGCCAACCAGACGGCCACCCCCGGCCACGTCATCCACTCCTCCAACCTCTGCACGGAGATCCTGGAGGTCACGGACGACGGCGAGACGGCCGTGTGCAACCTGGGGTCGGTGAACCTCGGCGCCTTCGTCGACACGGCGACCGGTGGCATCGACTGGGAGCGGCTCGACGACACCGTGCGCACCGCCGTCACCTTCCTCGACCGGGTCGTGGACATCAACTTCTACCCCACCGAGCAGGCCGGCCGGTCCAACGCCAGGTGGCGGCCGGTGGGGCTGGGCGCCATGGGCCTCCAGGACGTCTTCTTCAAGCTGCGGCTGCCCTTCGACTCCGCCGAGGCGAAGGCGCTGTCCACCCGGATCGCCGAGCGGATCATGCTCGCCGCGTACGAGGCCTCCGCCGACCTCGCCGAGCGCAGCGGCCCGCTGCCGGCCTGGGAGAAGACCCGCACCGCGCGGGGGGTGCTGCACCCCGACCACTACGGCGTCGAGTTCACCTGGCCCGAGCGCTGGGCGGCACTGCGCGCGCGGATCGCGACGACCGGCCTGCGCAACAGCCTGCTGCTCGCCATCGCCCCCACCGCCACCATCGCCTCGATCGCGGGCGTCTACGAGTGCATCGAGCCGCAGGTCTCGAACCTCTTCAAGCGCGAGACGCTGTCCGGTGAGTTCCTCCAGGTCAACTCCTACCTGGTGCAGGACCTCAAGGACCTCGGCGTCTGGGACGCCCGCACCCGCGAGGCGCTGCGCGAGGCCAACGGCTCGGTGCAGGACTTCGTCTGGATCCCCGAGGACGTGCGCGATCTCTACCGCACCGCCTGGGAGATCCCGCAGCGCGGCCTGATCGACATGGCCGCCGCCCGCACCCCGTACCTGGACCAGGCCCAGTCCCTGAACCTGTTCCTGGAGACGCCGACCATCGGCAAGCTCTCCTCGATGTACGCGTACGCCTGGAAGTCGGGCCTGAAGACGACGTACTACCTGCGCTCGCGCCCGGCGACCCGGATCGCCCGCGCCGCCCGGGCCCAGGCCACCATCCCCGTCCAGCAGGCGGCCCCCGAAGACGCCGTCGCCTGCTCCCTGGAAAACCCCGAGTCCTGCGAGGCCTGCCAGTAATGACCGCCCAGAACAAGAACCTGCTCGACCCCGGCTTCGAGCTGACTCTCCGCCCGATGCGCTACCCCGACTTCTACGAGCGCTACCGGGACGCCATCAAGAACACCTGGACCGTGGAGGAGGTCGACCTCCACTCCGACGTCGCCGACCTCGCGAAGCTGTCCCCGATGGAGCAGCACCTGATCGGCCGGCTGGTCGCGTTCTTCGCGACCGGCGACTCGATCGTGGCGAACAACCTGGTGCTGACGCTGTACAAGCACATCAACTCCCCCGAGGCGCGGCTCTACCTGAGCCGGCAGCTGTTCGAGGAGGCCGTGCACGTCCAGTTCTACCTGACGCTCCTGGACACCTACCTGCCCGACCCGGAGGACCGCGCGGCCGCCTTCGCGGCGGTCGAGAACATCCCCTCCATCCGCGAGAAGGCCGAGTTCTGCTTCAGGTGGATGGACTCGGTGGAGAACCTGGACCGCCTGGAGTCCCAGGCCGACCGCCGCCGCTTCCTGCTCAACCTCATCTGCTTCGCCGCGTGCATCGAGGGCCTGTTCTTCTACGGAGCCTTCGCGTACGTCTACTGGTTCCGCAGCCGGGGCCTGCTGCACGGTCTCGCCACGGGCACCAACTGGGTGTTCCGTGACGAGACGATGCACATGAGCTTCGCGTTCGACGTGGTGGACACCGTCCGCAAGGAGGAGCCGGAGCTCTTCGACGACGAACTGCGGCAGCAGGTCACCGACATGCTCCGGGAGGCCGTCGAGGCCGAGCTGCAGTTCGCCCGTGACCTGTGCGGCGACGGCCTGCCCGGCATGAACACCGACTCGATGCGCCAGTACCTGGAGTGCGTCGCCGACCAGCGCCTCGGCCGCCTTGGCTTCGCCCCGGTGTACGGCTCGGAGAACCCGTTCTCCTTCATGGAGCTGCAGGGGGTTCAGGAGCTGACGAACTTCTTCGAGCGCCGCCCGTCCGCGTACCAGGTGGCGGTGGAGGGCACGGTCGACCTGGACGAGGACTTCTGAGCCTTCCCGGGCTTCTCCCGGTCCCCGCGGTCCTCATGGGCCTCCCTGATCTGCCGGTCGATGCGCCTGTCGCGCAGGACGCCGAGCACGGACGGGAGGGCCATGAGGACCAGGATGCCGAGGACCAGGACCATTCCGACGAGACCTTCGATCTGGTTTCCGTTCATGGACACCACTGTCGCGCCGCAGACTCCTTACCGTGAGTGGCAGCACTGCCACACACCCTCGAATTACTGCCAGCCACGAGGCACACTGGCAGCATGCTGAAGAACGTGGCCACGGTGCTCCTCGACGGTGTGCACCCCTTCGAGCTCGGGGTGGTCTGCGAGGTCTTCGGCCTCGACCGCTCCGACGAGGGGCTTCCGGTGTACGACTTCGCGGTGGTCTCGGCGGAGGGTCCCGCGCTCGGCACCCACGTGCCCGGCCTCACCGTCTCGACGCCGTACGGCCTGGACCGACTCGAAGAGGCCGATCTGATCGCGGTGCCGGCCTCGGACGCCAACGTCACGAGGGAGCACCCGCCCGAGCTGCTCGACGCGCTGCGCCGGGCGGTGGACCGCGGCGCCAGGGTGCTCAGCGTCTGCTCCGGCGTCTTCGTGCTCGGCGCGGCCGGGCTGCTGGACGGGCGCCGGTGCGCCGTGCACTGGCGGCACGCGGACCTGCTGGCCCGCCGCTTCCCCCGCACGCGGGTCGAGCCGGACGTGCTGTACGTCGACGAGGACCCGGTGATCACCTCGGCCGGCACCTCGGCCGGCATCGACGCCTGCCTGCACATCGTGCGCAAGGAGCAGGGCCCCGAGATCGCCACGAAGATCGCCCGGCGGATGGTGGTGCCCCCGCACCGGGACGGCGGCCAGGCCCAGTACATCGAGCGCCCGCTGCCCGAGGGCCCCTGCGACACGGTCGGCGAGGTGCTGGCCTGGATGACGGAGCACCTTGACGAGGAGGTCACCGTCGAGCAGCTGGCCGCCCGCGCCCTGATGGCCCCACGCACCTTCGCCCGCCGCTTCCAGCAGGAGACCGGCACCACGCCGTACCGCTGGATCCTGCGGCAACGGGTACTGCTGGCACAGGAGTTGCTGGAGGGGACGGACGAGACGATGGACGCCATCGCGGGCCGGACCGGGTTCGGGACGGCGGCCGCACTGCGGCACCAGTTCGTGAAGTCGCTGGGTACGACGCCGAACGCCTACCGGCGCGCGTTCCGGGGCCCGCAGGCCGCCTGAGCGCGCGCCGGTATCAGGCGTGGTCCGCCGGCCGGCGGGTCACCAGGGCACGGGTGTGAGGAGCAGCCGCTGCGGGCGCAGGGTGATGCCCACCCGGGTGGTGTCGTCCGACCCCGCGACCGGCTCGAAGCGGTACTTGGCACACAGGGCCGCCGTGATCAGGCTGAGCTGGGTCATGGAGAAGTGGTCGCTGGGGCACTTGCGGTTGCCGACGCTGAAGGGGCTCATGGCGTACTTGGGCACGTCCGCCGCCCGCTCCGGCAGCCAGCGGTCCGGGTCGAAGTCGAGGTGCCCGGCGTAGGAGTGCGGGTCGCGCTGGACGGCGTACGGGCTGTAGACGATGTCGGCCCCGGCCGGAATGCGATAGCCACCGAGCTCGGTGTCGGTCTTGGCCCGCCGGGTCAATATCCATACGGCCGGCCGCAAACGCATCGCCTCGACGACGACATTGTTGGTGTGCGTGAGCCGGCGAACGTGCTCAAAACCAACCGGCTGACCGCCCGTCACGGATTCGACCTCGGCCCGAACCTTCTCGGCGTGTTCGGGGTGTTCGGCGAGGACCTGGAGCAGCCACATGATCGTGGAGGCGACTGTTTCGCTGCCGGGGGTGAGTATCGCGACCACCTGGTCGTGGATCTCCTGTTCCCCGATGGGGTCGCCATTCTCGTCCTTCGCCGCGAGCAATGCCGTCAGCAAATCGTCCGGCTTTTGACCAGATGCCCGGCGCTCGGCGACGATCTCGTCGACGAGGAGATGCAAATCGGCCAGCGCGCGGTTGAATTCACGGTTGGCCGGCAACGGCAGCTTGTACAGCGGGCCGAGTGGTACGACCATCCGCCGGTACATACCGCGGAAGACGCTCGCAAGGTCGACGCTGAGCCGCTCGGCGCGCTCGTCCATGTACTCGCCGCGCAGCAGGCAGCGGGCGGCGATCCGGACGGCGACCCGGAAGGACTCCGAGGTGCAGTCGACGGTGGCGCCGGGCTGCCAGCGTTCGGTCAGCGCGTGCGCCTCCTCCTCCATGACCGGCCCGTACGCGGGGATCGCGGAGAGGTTGAACGCGGGCTGGATGGTGCGGCGCTGGCGCCGGTGACGGGGGCCGTTGGCGGTGGCGACGCCCTCCTTGCCGAGCAGTCCCTCCAGGGACTCCCACAGCGGGCCCGCGATGATGAAGTCGGGGTTCAGGGCGAGGGCGCCGGTGAGTTCGGGGGTGGTGACGGCGTAGACCTCCTTGGGGCCGAGCCTGAGGCGCACCATGTCGCCGTGGGCGCGCAGCCGGGTCATGAAGGCCAGCGGGTCGCGGGCCAGCCGCCAGCCGTGCCCGAGGACCGGCACACCGCCGCCGGCCAGGGGCGGTTCGCGCAGTTCACCGTGTGCGGAAGCCTCCGCGGTCGCGGGCTTCACGGACTCGACGGTCATTTCTCACCTGCCGCTTCGTTGTTGACGTACGGGGGCGTGGACCGGTCGTCCCAGCTGTCGACCATGTAACGGCCGGATTCGTGGTGGAACCAGTAGACGGAACTGAACCAGTTCCGCATGTTGCCGACGCAGGCCGTGACGGCGGCGCCGATTTCCTTTCCCTGCACGGTGCCGTCGTCGAGTTCCTCGGCGAACCGCAGTGCGGTCCGCTCGGCGGCCAGGAATTCGCTGATGCATTCCTCGACGCGTCGCCTGACTTCCTCGACGGCCTGCTCCAGGCTCATTCCCTCATGGGTGACGAGACTGATTCCGAGGTTGTGCACCTCGTCGCCCGCTATTTCCTTCGGCAGCGAACAGAGGTCGTTGTACCAGGCGGCGAATTCCTGGCTGAGCAGCGCCGGCCGGCGGTACGCGGGGTTTTTCCGCACGGCATCCGGGAGTTCGGTCCCGGCGCTCGGCTCCAGCAGGTCCGTCCATATCCAGTGGGCGAAGGTGAGGCGCCGAAGGGCCAGGTATTCCTCGACCCCGGGAACGTATCCCGAGGTGCGGTTGCGGAACTCGCGGTCGTAGGCCTCGATCACCTCGTGGAAGTGCCGGGCGAACCGCCGGTTCCAGGTCCCGGGCAGGAACGTGTACAACCGCGCGATGCTGTCGGCGAACCCGGCGACCAGGGTGTCCGGGTGGTGCAGATGGTGCTGGGGCGCGTCGAGGGCCGCGTGCAGCCGGAACCGCAGCCGTCGCCAGTCGGCCGACCGGCCGTGCACGACGTCACGGTCGTGCCGGTCGTCCCAGACGAAGAACCAGGCGCTGTAGTCGCATATCGCCTGGATGACCTCGTCGGACGCGCCCAGGTAGTACCCCGCCATGAGGTCGGTGTAGCAAAGACCGTCGGCATATTCCCGCACCTTGTCCGCCGGCATCAGCCGCTTTTCCAGCAGCCAGAGGCGCGTCTTCTCCTGTAGCCGTGGCCAAAACGGATGCAGTTGCCGGGGAAACTCGGCCTCGATCACCGGGAGGGCGAGTTGCGGTGGGACCGCGACCGCCGTCGGCGTCGATGTGGTGCTGTGTGAGAAAGCATGCACGAACAAACCCCTCTCAGCCGAGCCAGGTGCGCACGCCCCTCCCGCTGTGCCGGGCGTGCGCCGTTGCGTATCCCCGCAGTTACTATTCAGCACCACAACTGACCGGTCTGGGAACGGATTTGCTTCACTCACTACCCCACAGTGCCGAGAATCTCCCCTTGTGTGACTGATTAGGGTTCGCTAGGGGTGCACAAAGGATCGAATGTACGACGCACAGACGAGCGAGCCTGACCGAACATGACGAACGCCTGGTCGGAACAGGCCCGACCAGGCGTCACAACTGTCCTGCAGCGCTCCCCGGGTATCAGTCGTTGGCGACCACGGGGTAGCGAGGCTCGTTCTCGGCCATCTGCCGCAGCGCGTCCTTGCGCTCACGCTTGGAGAGCCGGTCGATGTACAGGTAGCCGTACAGGTGGTCGGTCTCGTGCTGCAAACACCGAGCGAAGTAACCGGTGCCACGCACCTTGATCGGGTTGCCCTTCTCGTCCTGCCCGGTGACCTCGGCGTAGTCGGGCCGGGCGAGCGGGGCGTAGGCGGTGGGCACCGACAGGCACCCCTCGTTGCTGTCGTCCAGCCGCCGCTTGTCGGCGGGCAGGTCGACCAGCTTCGGGTTGCACACCACGCCGACGTGCCGGGCGCCCTCGTCGTCCTGGCAGTCGTAGACGAAGACCTTCAGGTCGACGCCGATCTGGTTGGCGGCGAGGCCGACGCCCTCGGCGGTCCGCTGGCTGGCGAACATGTCGGCGACGAGCTGGTCCAGCTCCGCCCCGAACTCGGTGACGTCCTTGCACTCCTTGTGCAGCACCGGGTTCCCGACGACGGTGATGGGCCGCGACGTCCCCCGCTCACGCCAGGCGTTCTCGCGCTCCTCGGTCCCCTCGGTGTCGACGACGAACCCCTCGTCATCCACGGGGAGCACGCCCGCGTGCTGCTGATCGGTGTCCTGCTGCGCCATGACCGACGTAAGCCTTCCTAGGTAAAGCGGGGGGGATGTTGCAGGTACAGGGTACGTGTCTGCTTTTGGGGGCGCGGGGAACTGCGCGATCAGCCCCCACGCAGCCGCACTCGAAACACGACCTCAGCAGACCTCTTCCAGATCCCGCCAATCCCTGGAATCCGGACTGTCCGCAACCCACCCGTCCAGCAACCCCCGCACCAGCGAGGCCGGCGCAGCGATCCCGCACTCCCGCTCCGGCACCCACAGCTGCCCGTCCGTCCGGTGTCCCAGCGGCCCAGGATGCCCCGGCTCACTGTGGTCGTGGGGATCGAGATGCACCCCGTCACCCTCGTCCGACGGCATCCGTGACTCCGAGCACATCCGGCACAGCAGCCGCACCGAGGACGACCAGTCCTCCGCCGCGAACCCCGCGTCCCCCGCCAGCTGCTCCAGCGCGTCCCGGTCCGCCTCCGTCGCCGCCTCGAGGAGCACCACCCACGTCGGCACCGGCGACGGCGCCCACAGCTCGATCTCGTCGAAGACGGGGTACGCGTGTCCGGTCGCCGTGGTCCGCTCGCCGTGCGGCACCCCGTCGTGCAGGACCACCTCGCCCCAGCGCCGCCCGGACGAGGGAAGCGGGATGGACTGCACCTCGATACGGGCGGGGTCAAGGCGCCGCCCCCACACCACCTCGGCCTCCCCCTCCGGGGACAGCCGCACCGCGGCACTGCCCAGGTCCATGCCGTCCGGCTCAGCGGCTGCGGTGGCCCCTCCCGGCACCCGCAGCCCGTACGCCTGCCAGGCCCGCCGCGCCAGCGGCCAGTCCTGCAGCGCGGTCGCCGCGATGCCCACGTTCCACCAGTCGGGCGCCCCGGTCTCCCGGTCGAGGAGGGCCACCGCACGCAGCCCGGCGGCCCGTGCCTGCTCCCAGTCGTGCCGGAACTTGTGCAGCAGGGCGAGGTTGAACCAGGACTCCGACAGCCAGGGCTCCAGGTCGGCTGCGCGCGTCAGCAGCTCGCCCGCGTCCTCGTACCGGCCGTCGCCGATCAGCGTGAACGCGCGGTCGGTGGCCTGCCGCCAGGAGGCGGAGGGCCGGTGCCGTCCCTTGCCGAAGATCCTCACGATTCCCGCCTGCCAGTTCCAGTTCCGCACAGTGGGCTGGCTTGTGCCCCCGGACATCACCCTCTCCCTCGCATCCAACCACGTACGACGGGAGCGCCGCTCATTACCCATGGGTTACCCAGCCGCGCGCAAGGTCAGACAGTCTCTGGAGAGCACGCGGGCCAGGGACTCCACAACCTCCGGAGCGTAGTCCCCAGCGGTCGCCAGCCGTAACTCCTCCAGTGCCGTCAGCGGACCGCCGGGCCCGGAATCCCGGGCCTTCTCCTCGTACGCGTTGACGGTCCGCACGATCCGCGCGGCGACCGGCTGCTCCCGGTAGGGGTCGGCCTGCCGCTCCACGACCACCGCGACCGCCGCGGCCACCCCGGTCTGCCGTACGACGGCTCCGCCGAGCAGGGCTATCCGCCGCTGCTCCGCCGCCGGCAGCCCCGCGGTGGCCCCGGCGGGCACCGGGTCGACGAGGCTGAGCTGGCCGATGTCGTGCATGAGCGCCGCGTACTCCAGCACGGTGAGCTCCGCTGCGGACAGCCCCAGGTCCCGCCCGACGGCCTGGCTCAGCGCGGCGACCCGGCGGGCGTGCCCGGCCGGGGTGTACCCGGCTATCTCGGTGGCGCGGGCCAGGGAGGCGATGGTCTGCCGGTAGGTGTCCCGGACGGCCGCGTACCGGCGCAGGGAGAGCTGGGTGAGAAGAAGGGGCAGGCAGAACACGGGCAGCGCCCACAGCCCGACGACGGCGACGGCCAGTGCCATCACGGCCCCGGTGGCGCAGACCGCGGACCCGATGCCGAGCAGCCCGCGCAGCTCGTCCCGCAGCAGCGGCCCGAACGGCCACCCCGTCCGCGCGTGGGCCTGCGCGGCGGCGAGCACCGCGTCGCACAGCGCGGTGAGCACCAGGAGCGCGACGAGCAGCAGGGCGTACGCCGGTCCGCCCCAGTGCTCCAACGCGCCCCTGCGGTAGAGGGGTTGGTAGCAGACGGCGGCGAAGCCGACGGTGAGGACGCGGCGGGTGAGGTGGTCGAGGGTGGGGCGCCGGCCGTCGGCTATGTGCGGGACGTTGCCGAGCAGCGAGGCCGCGCAGACGACGGTGACGACCTGGAAGGCCCCGTCGTGCGAGGCGACCCCGGCGTCGGCGCCGAGCAGGGCGTAGGCGAGGCCGCCGGCGGCGCCGAGCGGGGCGGCCTCCCGTACCTCGGCGCCGGTCCAGCGGGCCCACTCCCCGACACCGACGAGCACACCGAAGGCGAGGGCGATGCCGCGGTCGTCGAGGCCTTCCCAGAGGGTGCCGGTGAGACAGCCGAGGGCGAGGAGCAGGGCGGCGAGCCGGATGGACCCGAGCGCGGCGGGACGGCCGGAGCGAAGGGCCGCGGCCGGACCGGCGAGACCGCCGCCACGGCCACTGGCGCCGCCCGCCGGTCCCGGGGCGAACGCCGGGGCGCCGGACGTCACGGGGCGCCTCGTCCGGCGCCCGCACGGTCACCGTTCGGCGGACCGGAGAGGGCCGGGCCGGGCGGGTCCGCCGGGTCCGGTGACTGTCCGTCGGCGGTGACCGCCGGGTGCCAGCCGTGTCGGGCCAGCGCTCGCGCCAGGGCGTCGACGATCCCCGCGTCGAAGTGCCGTCCCGCGCACCGCCGTAGCTCCGCCACGGCGGCCGCCACGGGCCGGGCCCTGCTGTAGGAGCGCGTCGACGTCATCGCGTCGAAGGCGTCGGCGACGGCCACCACGCGCGCGGACTCCGGGATCTGGCCGCCCGCGAGTCCGTAGGGGTAGCCGCTGCCGTCGATGCGCTCGTGGTGGTGAAGGATCGCCGCGCGGGCCTCGCCGAGGAAGGAGATCCCGCGCACCATCTCGTGGCCGTACTCGGGGTGCAGTTCGATGATTTGCCGCTCCTCCGGGGTGAGCGGCCCGTTCTTGCGGAGCAGCCGGGTGGGGACGCCCAGCTTCCCGACGTCGTGGAGGATGCCGGCGAAGCGGAGCACCTCCACCCGGTCGTCGGCCATGCCCAGTTCGCGCGCGATCATCACGGAGGCCTGTCCGACCCGCTCGCTGTGCCCGCGGGTGTACCCGTCCTTGATGTCGACGGCCTGGACGAGCGCACGGATGGTGGCCTGGTGGGCGGCGCGCTCCCGGTGGTACTGGGCGAACACCCACCAGGAGACGCACATCGGCAGCAGGACCAGCAGGGCCGCGACGGGACCGTAGGGGCTGCGCCAGAGCACGGCCATCATCAGCCCGGCCAGCCCGTGCACCCCGACCGGGGCGAGGGAGCGGGAGAGCAGGCCGCGCCAGGCCCGGCGGACCGGGACCCGCTCGGCGACCGCGAGGATGCCGCCGTCCAGCAGCGCGAGCACGGCGCAGAAGGCCAGTACGGCCGCGGCGCAGGGCAGCAGCGCGTACGGGAAGTCGCAGCCCACCACCGAGTCCCGGCCGCCCAGCGCCCCGTGCACGCGCCCCGCGCCCCACACGGCGAGCGCGAGCTCGGCGGCGCGCCAGGTCCGGCGCAGCGCCTGCGGCCGTTGCTCGGTACGGGAGAGCAGCGCACCGGGCAGGGGGACGAGCGCGGCGGCCGGCGGTGACAGGAGGAAGGCACCGGCGAGCAGGACCGGGTAGAAGGTGCCGCCGAGACGGCGCCGTACGACGTGCTCGCAGGCCGCGTAGAGCGCGGCGAGGAGGGCGACGGCCCACCAGGGCGTACCCGGACCGGGCAGCGGCAGCAGACAGAACAGAGCGGCGAGGGCGACGCAGGTCACGTACGCGCGTACCCGTACCGGGACCGCCTCCATCTCGCCCCTCCCCCGACCATGCCTGTCCAGGCTCCGGAGCCTAGGGCGGGAGCCGGCGGGTCCGGGGGCTCATGACCGGAGGATTAGCACGTTCGGGTGATGGGACACCGGGGCGGGAACCGCTCGGCGGTGCCGACCCGGCACCGCTGCCGCGGTCGGCGCCCGGTCAGCTCTCCGGCGTGACCGGTGCGGGCTCGGCGGACCGGGTGGCCGTGACGTCGTGGTCCGGGACGGCCTGTCCCGAGCGGATCAGGTCCAGCCGCCCCAGCACCTTGGCCCGCAGGTCGATGGGTACGTCGTCATGCCCGCAGCACCGCTTGACCAGCTTCTTCACGGCCTCCTCCAGCCCGTACTTCTCCAGGCAGGGGGAGCACTCGTCGAAGTGCTGCTTGAACTTGACGCGATCGACGTCCGGCATCTCACTGTCGAGGAACTCGTAGAGATGATCGAGTACCTCACTGCAGTCCGTCTCGTGCGGCTCTCCGCAGCTCATGAGCCCGAGCCTTTCGCTTCGTTCGACTCTCCGGCGCCGGCCGGGACGAGCCCGCGCTCACGCGCGTAGTCCTCCAGCATGCCGCGCAGTTGACGGCGGCCCCGGTGCAGCCGGGACATCACCGTACCGATGGGTGTCCCCATGATGTCCGCGATCTCCTTGTACGCAAAGCCCTCTACGTCGGCGAGGTAGACGGCGATGCGGAATTCCTCGGGGATCGCCTGCAGCGCTTCCTTCACGTCCGAGTCCGGAAGGTGGTCGAGCGCCTGCGACTCCGCGGAGCGCAGGCCCGTCGACATGTGCGACTCGGCACGCGCGAGCTGCCAGTCCTCGATCTCCTCGGCCGCGGAGCGCTGGGGTTCGCGCTGCTTCTTGCGGTACGAGTTGATGAAGGTGTTGGTGAGAATGCGGTACAGCCAGGCCTTCAGGTTGGTGCCCTCACGGAACTGGTGGAAGGACGCGTACGCCTTGGCGTAGGTCTCCTGCACCAGGTCCTCGGCGTCGGCCGGGTTGCGCGTCATGCGCAGTGCGGCCGAGTACATCTGGTCGAGGAATTCGAGCGCGTCCCGCTCGAAGCGCGCGGTGCGCTCCGACGTCGACTCCGCGCTGACGCCCTGGCCCTCGGGCAGCTCCGCCTGGCCGTTGTCGGTCCCTGCGTCGGTACCGGTGACCGGACCCACCTCCTCAAGATCCCGGGCAGGACCGAAACCGATCCCACTCGTCTCGGAGGATAGAACACGACCCGTGCCTGCCGCCGCTCGAATAGGAGCGGTCTTGGCCGCGTGCAGCACCGTCCAGTCCAGGTCAGCGCTGCTGCTACGGCTCGGGCAGATGGTCGAACCCATGCGGCGGACTTCCTCTCGTTCGGCGTCGGCGCTGGTGCCCCAGCACTTCTGTCCGCCTCAACAGTGGTCCGCCGCGCAACATTCCCGGGCGTCACCCGAGTGACGCGGTCCATGCGACGACCGCGTCCGTGATGATGGTCACTGCCTGTTCCGGCGCGATCCCCGCCTTTTTGGGCACCGCGAAACCGTGATCCCCGTACGGCACCTCGACGAGTTCGTACGCCCCCTTCGGGAACTCGGCCGGCTTCCCGAAGGGGTCGTTCCCGCCCTGCACGACGAGCGTGGGCACCCCGGCCCCGAGCAGTTCCCCGGCCCGCGACTTCTCCGGCTTGCCGGGCGGGTGCAGCGGAAAGCTGAGCGCGAGGACGGCGGCGGCGCCCAGCTCCGTCGCCGTGCGGCAGGCGACCCGGGCTCCGGCGCTGCGGCCGCCGGACACCACCGGCAGCCCCGGCGCGGCGAGCGCGGGCCACACCCCGCACCAGCCGACGTCGAGCGTCTTCGGCGCGGGTGCGAGCTTCTTCCCGGCGACCCGCCAGGGCTGCTCGACGAGCGCGACGGTCACGCCGTGCTCCGGCAGGACCGCTGCGATCCCCTGGAGATCCCGCGCCTCGATGCCGCCGCCCGCGCCGTGGCCGACGGCGAGCACCAGCCGCGCCTTCTCCGCCTCGTGCCAGGTGATGCGGGCGTCCCCCGCCTCCGTACCGACGATCTTCGCTGTGGTCACGTGAGAAGGCTAGAAGAGCGTGCCCTCTTCGGGCCCCTCCAGCTCCTTCAGCAGCTCCGGGCTGTTGTTGCGGACGTTGCTGACCGCCGTGGAGACCGGGTAGGCCCGCATCAGCCCCTCCGGCGGCGGGGCGAGCAGCGAGCGCAGGTCCTCGACGTCCGTGCGGGCCGGGTCGAGCCAGGCGTCCCAGCGGTCCGGGGTCAGCATCAGCGGCATCCGGGGGTGGATGTCGTGCAGCGACCGCGGCCCCTCGGCGGGCGCCACGGCCAGCGGCGAGGTCTCCGCCTCCGTGGTGATCACCGAGCACGTCACCCACCAGGCCAGCGGGTGCTCGTCGGGCAGCGTCCGGTCCCGCCAGAACTCGTACAGCCCGGCCATCGCGAACACCGAGCCGTCGGCGGGGAGCACGAAGTACGGCTGCTTGCGCGGCCGCTTCTTCTTCCCCTCGACCTCCAGGTCCCGCTCCTGTGGGGCGGTGACCCACTCGTAGTAGCCGTCGGCGGGCAGGATGCAGCGGCGGGTGGCGAAGGCGCGGCGGTACGACGGCTTCTCGTGCACGGTCTCCGCGCGCGCGTTGATCATCCGGGCACCGCCCTCGGGTGTCTTGGCCCAGGACGGCACGAGCCCCCACTTGAGCTTGCGCAGCTGGCGAACCGGACGGGGGTCCTCGGCGTCTTTCACCGGACGGTCGAGGACGGCGTAGACCTCCTTGGTCGGAGCCACGTTGTAGTCGGGCTCCAGGGTCTCCTCGGGCTCCCACTTCTCTACTTCAAAGATTCCTGCGAGATCCTCGGGCCCACGACTGGATGCATACCGTCCGCACATACGTGCAACACTGCCAGGCCCGCCCGTCACCCGACCACCACCCCCCGACGACGGCGCCACGCGCCGACACCTTTCGGACTGACCAATGGGAGTAACCGCCGCACCATGGACAGCCTCGCCGCCCTCGCACTGCCCGACCTCTGGGACCGGCTGACGGGTACCCAGTCCGATCCCGATCTGTGGGTGGTGCTCGCGACCCTGGCCGCCGCGGTCGCGGTGGTCGTCCCGCACAACCTGTGGCGGATATCCCGCAACGCCATCACGATCGCCCACGAGGGCGGTCACGGTCTGACCGCCCTGCTCACCGGCCGCCGGCTGACCGGCATCAGGCTGCACTCCGACACCAGCGGCCTCACGCTCAGCCGGGGCAAGCCGCACGGCATCGGCATGATCCTCACGGCCGCGGCCGGCTACACCGCTCCCCCGCTGCTCGGCCTCGGCGGCGCGGCCCTGCTCGGCGCCGGCCGCATCACCCTGCTGCTCTGGCTCGCCACGGCCCTGCTGATCGTGATGCTGGTGATGATCCGCAACGCGTACGGCGTCCTGACGGTCTTCCTCACGGGCGGCACCTTCCTGCTGGTGTCCTGGCTGGCCGGACCGCAGGTGCAGGCGGCGTTCGCGTACGCCGTGGTGTGGTTCCTGCTGCTGGGCGGAGTCCGCCCGGCCTTCGAACTCCAGGCGAAGCGCTCCCGCGGCGGCGCGGGCGACTCGGACGCGGACCAGCTGTCGCGACTGACCCACCTCCCGGCGGGCGTATGGCTGTTCCTCTTCCACACGGTGTCCCTGTGCTCGCTGATCGGCGGGGGACGCTGGCTGCTCGGGATGTGATGCTCGCCCCGAAGGGGCGGCCTCACAGGGGCGCGGGGAACTGCGCGACCAGCCCCACGGCGCGAACCCGACCACCGCTCCTTCCCGAAGCGGCGCCGCACCCGGCCACCGGCCGCCCGCCCACCAGCTCACATCGCCCCCTGCCACTAAAGTGACCCCATGGCCGCAAACCCCACCGCACCAACCGCCCTCTGGCCCGCCCCCACCGCGCGCGGAGCCGTCGACGCCACGGTTCACGTGCCGGGGTCCAAGTCGGTCACCAACCGCGCCCTCGTCCTCGCCGCCCTCGCCTCCGAACCCGGCTGGCTGCGCCGCCCCCTCCGCTCCCGCGACACCCTGCTGATGGCCGGCGCCCTGCGCGCGATGGGCGTCGGCATCGACGAGGGCGTCGGCCCCGACGGCTCCGGCGAGGCCTGGCGGGTGCTCCCCGCGGGCCTGCGCGGCCCCGCCACCGTCGACGTCGGCAACGCCGGCACGGTGATGCGCTTCCTGCCCCCCGTCGCCACCCTCGCCGCAGGCGACGTCCGCTTCGACGGCGACCCCCGTTCGTACGAGCGCCCCCTGCACGGCGTGATCGACGCCCTGCGCGTCCTCGGCGCCCGGATCGACGACGACGGCCGCGGCGCGCTCCCCCTCACCGTCCACGGCAGCGGCGCCCTGGACGGCGGCACGGTCTCCATCGACGCCTCGTCCTCCTCCCAGTTCGTGTCGGCCCTGCTGCTCTCCGGCCCGCGCTTCAACCAGGGCGTGGAGGTCCGCCACACCGGCCGGAGCCTTCCCTCCCTCCCGCACATCCGGATGACCGTCGACATGCTGCGCGCGGTCGGCGCCCAGGTGGACACCCCCGAGTCGGGCGGCGAGCCGAACGTCTGGCGGGTCACGCCCGGCGCCCTGCTGGGCCGCGACCTGACCGTCGAGCCGGACCTGTCGAACGCCCAGCCCTTCCTCGCCGCGGCCCTGGTGACGGGCGGCCGGGTCGTGATCCCGGACTGGCCGTCCCGGACCACCCAGCCGGGCGACCGGCTGCGCGAGATCTTCACCGAGATGGGCGGTTCCTGCGAACTGACCGAGTACGGCCTGGAGTTCACCGGCTCGGGCCGGATTCACGGCATCGACGTCGACCTGGGTGACGTCGGCGAGCTGACCCCCGGCATCGCGGCGGTCGCCGCCCTCGCGGACACCCCCTCCACCCTGCGCGGGGTCGCCCATCTGCGGCTGCACGAGACGGACCGGCTGGCCGCGCTGACCAAGGAGATCAACGAACTCGGCGGCGACGTCACCGAGACCGCCGACGGCCTGCGCATCCGCCCGCGCCGGCTGCACGGCGGCGTCTTCCACACGTACGAGGACCACCGCATGGCGACGGCCGGTGCGATCATCGGCCTGGCGGTGGCCGACGTACAGATCGAGAACGTGGCGACGACGGCGAAGACCCTGCCGGACTTCCCCGACCTGTGGACCGGGATGCTCGGGAGCGACGGGGCGTAGGGGCGTACGACATGCGCCGCTACGGCAAGCACACCGACGAGGACGACATCCGCTCCCGCCCCAACCGCAAGGGCAACCGGCCGCGGACCAACATCCGCCCCAAGCACGAGGACGCGGCCGAGGGGATGGTCCTCACCGTCGACCGGGGGCGGCTGACCTGTCTGGTCGAGGACCGCACGATCCTGGCGATGAAGGCCCGCGAGCTGGGCCGCAAGGCCGCGGTGGTCGGCGACCGGGTGGCCCTGGTCGGCGACCTGTCCGGCAAGAAGGACACCCTCGCCCGGATCGTGCGCATCGAGGACCGCTCGTCCGTGCTGCGGCGCACCGCCGACGACGACGACCCGTTCGAGCGGGTGGTCGTCGCCAACGCCGACCAGCTGGCGATCGTCACCGCCCTGGCCGACCCCGAGCCCCGCCCGCGCCTGATCGACCGCTGCCTGGTGGCGGCCTACGACGGCGGTCTCACCCCCCTGCTGGTCATGACCAAGGCGGACCTGGCCCCGCCGGACAAGCTCCTGGAGCTGTACGGCGACCTGGAGATCCCCTACGTGGTCACGAGCCGCGAGGAGCTGGCGGCGGGGGAGGCCGCCCGCCGGGTCCGGGACCATCTCGACGGCAAGATCACGGCGTTCGTCGGCCACTCCGGCGTCGGAAAGACCACGCTGGTGAACGCGCTGGTCCCGGAGGACCGCCGCCGTACGACCGGTCACGTCAACGCGGTGACCGGCCGCGGCCGCCACACCACCACGTCGGCCCTGGCGCTCCCGCTCTCCGACGACGAGGGCTGGGTCGTCGACACCCCGGGCGTCCGCTCCTTCGGCCTGGCCCACATCGACCCGTCCCGCGTGATCCACGCCTTCCCCGACCTGGAGCCCGGGACCGTGAACTGCCCGCGCGCGTGCAGCCACGACGAGCCGGACTGCGCGCTGGACGAGTGGGTCGCGGAAGGCCACGCGGACCCCGCCCGCCTGTACTCGCTGCGGCGGCTGCTGGCGACCCGGGACCGCAAGGAAGGCGACTGACCACCGGGGTGTTTGTCATGACCGGAGTTCGGTAAGTGCATAATCGCACCGAGCTGGACATACGGGAGGACAGCACATGGCGTGGCTGCTGGTGATCGTGGCCGGGATCCTGGAGACCGGCTTCGCCGTGTGCCTCAAGCTCTCCCACGGCTTCACCCGACTATGGCCGACGATAGCCTTCGCCTCCTTCGCCCTGGGCAGCTTCGGCCTCCTGACCCTGTCCCTGAAGAAGCTGGACGTCGGCCCGGCCTACGCGGTCTGGACCGGTATCGGCGCGGCGGGCACCGCCATCTACGGCATGGTCTTCCTCGGCGACCTCGTCTCCACCCTGAAGATCATCTCCATCAGCCTGGTGATCGCGGGAGTAATCGGCCTCCAGCTCTCCGGCTCCGCCCACTGAAGCGCGCTGCAAGGGGCGCGGGGCCGTATCTCATATGCGGCACCGCCGCGCAGGCGCGACCAGCACTTCACAACCCACAGCACGACGGCCCCACCCAAGGGGCGCCGGGAACTGCGCGACAAGCCCCCACCCAGGCGCGGCCGAGACACGACCCGCACCACCCCGGCCTCCCTCACACCGGCTGCCGGTAGAGCGCCCCGCGCACCAGCTCCGCCACTCCGCCCTCCCCGGGTGGCGCCGCGACACACGACAACGCCAGCCGCACCACCAGCTCGCACGACCGGGTCAGCTCGCCGTTCCCGTTCCCGTGGCCGGCCCCCGCCCCCGCCAGCACCGTCACCGCCCGGTCCCGCACGATCTGCACGAAGTCCCCGGGAGAGGGCAACGGCCCGTCCGCCCGCCGCTGCGCCGGCACCGCCGACGACGACGGCACCGCGGACAGCGTCGGCGACGGCAACCGCTCGCTCCAGCACCCCGTGAGCATCGCCCGTACCAGCACGTTCTCCCGGGCCGCCACCGCCATCCACTCGGCCGTCGCCGTCAGGCGTTCCCGCGCCTCGGCATGACTCACCAACGCCCGTTCCACACCGGCGAGATACCCGTCGGCCTCCCTGCGCACCAGCGCCCGCGCCAGGCCTTCCTTGCTGCCGAACTCGTTGTACAGCGTCTGCCGGGACACCCCGGCCGCGGCCGCCACGTCGACCATCCGCACGGCAGCCCACGGCCGGCGCGCGAGCGCAGCGTACGCGGCGTCCAGAAGGGATTCCCGGGCTGCAGGCATCATCGCCTCCCTGGGGCGAGCGACTCTGCGCCCAGATTTGACGCGCACGAATCGACTGTCAAGGGTTCGCGAAGGCACCGGGGGGCGCCTTCGGCCAACACGCGCGGGCGCGCCGCAGGCGTACCGGAGGCCAACCCAGGTCACCACCCGATCACTTGCCCGCATCACCGGGCCTCCCTTGGTAGCCCCGCGCCCATCCCGACAGATACCGTTCGTCACATGCCGGACTACCTCGATGACCTGCGCCTCGCCCACGTGCTCGCGGACGCTGCCGACGCCGTGACCATGGACCGCTTCAAGGCGCTCGACCTCAAGGTCGAGACCAAGCCGGACATGACCCCGGTGAGCGAGGCGGACAAGGCCGCCGAGGAACTGATCCGCGGCCAGTTGCAGCGCGCCCGGCCGCGGGACGCGATCCTCGGCGAGGAGTACGGCATCGAGGGCACCGGCCCGCGCCGCTGGGTGGTCGACCCGATCGACGGCACGAAGAACTACGTTCGCGGCGTCCCGGTCTGGGCGACCCTGATCTCCCTGACGGAGGCGGGCGAGGGCGGCTACCAGCCGGTCGTCGGCCTGGTCTCCGCCCCCGCGCTCGGCCGCCGCTGGTGGGCCGCGAAGGGCCACGGCGCCTTCACCGGCCGCAGCCTGTCCTCGGCGACCCGCCTGCACGTCTCCCGTGTCTCCAAGCTGGCCGATGCCTCCTTCGCGTACTCCTCGCTCGGCGGCTGGGAGGAGCGCGGACAGCTGAACGGCTTCCTGGACCTCACCCGCGAGGTGTGGCGCACGCGCGCGTACGGCGACTTCTGGCCGTACATGATGGTCGCCGAGGGGTCCGTGGACATCTGCGCCGAGCCGGAGCTGTCCCTGTGGGACATGGCGGCCAACGCGATCGTGGTGACGGAGGCCGGGGGCACCTTCACCGGCCTCGACGGCCGGCCGGGCCCGCACAGCGGCAACGCGGCCGCATCCAACGGACTGCTCCACGACGAGCTGCTGTCGTACCTCACCCAGCGTTACTGAAACGGTCTTCTGAGGCACAACGGGCCCAATCGGGCTCACTGACCCCTTCACATATGAGCGCGTGCGCCCTCAATTGGCTGCGCGCACCCCCTTGTTGACCCGCGCTTTACCTGCCACCCTGAGAGAACCCTCACTTGTGCATTTGTGAATCGCTGAACTATCCGGCGATTTCCCTAGGAGGTGGCACCTTCCATGCTCGTCCGTGACGCCATGAGCACCGTGGTTCTCACCGTCGGCCCCGCCCACACCCTCCGCCAGGCAGCCGCCCTGATGTCCGCGCGCCGCGTGGGCGCGGCGATCGTCCACGACCCGGACGCAGGCGGCATCGGGATCCTCACCGAACGCGACATCCTCAACTCCGTGGGCCTCGGCCAGAACCCCGACACCGAGCCCATCCACGCCCACACCACCAACGACGTCGTGTTCGCCACCCCGACCTGGACGCTGGAGGAGGCGGCCCGGGCGATGGCCCACGGCGGCTTCCGTCATCTGATCGTCCTGGACGGCGGTGAACCGGCTGGCATCGTCTCGGTCCGTGACATCATCCGCTGCTGGGCCCCTGCCCGGCAGCCCGTCTCCGCATGATCGAGGCGGCGCCGCACGGGCAGCGCCCGCACAGGTGCCGCCCCGAACCGCAACCGTCTGTTCAGAGGCGAAGGGGGCGCAGGGCCTGCACCGCGACCTCCAGTCGCTTGCCGAAGTCCTCGTCGGCCGGGCGGAAGTTGCCCATGGCGCGCTCGGCGATGCCGTCGCGCGACACCTTGGCGATGAAGCCAGCCAGGTTCCCGACCAGCCGCTCCTGCTCGTCCGGGACATCAGGCATGCCGGGCATGAAGTGCGCCGGGGAGAAGACCAACTGCTCGACCTCGCCATTCCTGTCACTTTCCTGGCCCTGAATCCGATCCCATATTGGACTTAGTCCAAGTTGAGCAAGGTTCCAAAGTCACACCTGTTCGGAAAAAGGAGGCCCTGCTGTTAGGCTGAATGCCATGAGTGACCTTCTGGAACGGCTGCGTGGACGCGGATGGCGGATGACCGCGCAGCGACGCGTCGTGGCCGAGGTACTCGACGGCGAGCACGTCCATCTGACGGCCGACGAGGTCCACGCCAGGGCCGTGGTCAAGCTTCCCGAGATCTCCCGGGCGACCGTCTACAACACGCTGGGTGAGCTGGTCTCGCTCGGCGAGGTCGTCGAGGTCTCGACGGACAAGCGCGCCAAGCGGTACGACCCGAACGCGCACCGTCCGCACCACCACCTGGTCTGCGCACGCTGCGGCTCGATCCGCGACGTCCACCCGACCGGCAACCCGATGGCCGACCTTCCCGTCTCGGAGCGGTTCGGCTTCACGGTCTCCGACGTCGAGGTGACGTACCGCGGCCTGTGCCCGGACTGCGCGGCGGCCGTCTGACGGTCGAAACGAGCGTCACCGAAGGCCCCGGCGCCCATGACGAGCGCCGGGGCCTTCGTCATGCCCGGACGTACCCGGGCTCGGCCGTACCCGGGATCGGCCTCACCCGGGCAGAAACACCGAGGGCCGGAATCCGTTTCCGGATTCCGGCCCTCGGCCTTCAGTAGCGGGGACAGGATTTGAACCTGCGACCTCTGGGTTATGAGCCCAGCGAGCTACCGAGCTGCTCCACCCCGCGTCGATGAACAGAACACTACGTGAGGGACACGGACAGAAGCAAATCAATACCGGCGACCGCACCTGACCTGCGGGAACACCGACCTATGCCGACAGCTCCTCCCGGAGGGCGTCCCGAAGCCGCCCGGCCCGCTGGGTCACCTCAGCCGGTCCCAGCGCCACCGCCCGGTCGGCCCACTGCTGCCCGACCGCGAGCTCGCCACGACGCGCGTAGACCAGGGCGAGCCGCAACGCCGCCCGCCCGTGCCCCGCGTCGGCGGCCCGCTCCCACCACACGGCCGCCTCCGGCTCGCTGCCCTCCCTGGCCAGCAGCAGCCCGAGGTTGAACGCGCCGTTGCGCGACCCGGCCTCGGCCGCCGCCCGGTACCAGCGCGCCGCCTCCACCACGTCACCGCGCGCGGCGGCCAGCATCCCGACCCGCACCTGGGCCCGCCGGTGCCCCTGCATGGCGGCCCGCTCGTACCACTCCTCGCACTCGGTCTTCACGTTCAGGGACGACTCCCCGAGCTCGTGCTCGGACACCGACGGCCGGCGTGCGTCGAGGACGGCGGCGAGCCGGTAGGCGGCCTCGGCACTGCCGCCGCCCGCCGCGCACCGCAGATGACGCTCGGCGGCCGCCTCGTCGCCCTCACGGAGCCGGGCGATGCCGACCTGGAGGGCGGCCTCCGTGTGCCCGGCGGCTGCCGCCCGCTCGTAGCAGCGCAGCGCGACCCGGTCCTCGCCGCGCCCGGCGTAGAGGATCCCGAGGTTGAACGCGGCGTCCACGCTCCCCGCCTCCGCGGCCTTGGAGAACCACGGCTCGGCGCCGCTCGCGTCGCCGACCTGCAACAGCAGGACGGCGAGCGCGTTCGCGGCCTCGCGGTGCCCGGCGTACGCGGCCCGCCGGTACCACTGCTCGGCCTGCGCGGTCCGCCCCTGCTCGGCGCAGAGCAGCGCGAGGTTGTACGCCCCGTTGTCGTCGCCTGCGTCCATCGCCGCCCGGTACCAGCGCTCGGCGGTCTGCGTCTCGCCACGCTCGGCGTGCAGCGCGCCGAGCGCGTTCGCCGCGTTGCCGTCGCCGTCCTGGGCGGCCCGCAGCCACCACACGGCGGCGCTCTCGATGTCCCCGGCGTCGCGCAGCAGGAAGCCGAGCGCGCAGGCGGCCCGGGCCTCGCCGTCCTTGGCGGAGGTCAGGTACCAGCGCCCGGCCTCCTTGAGCTCGCCGCGCTTCTCCAGGATCGCGCCGAGGTGCAGCGCGGCCCGCCGGTGGCCGCGGGCGGCGGCCTGCCGGTACCACTGCTCGGCCTCGGCGGCCTCCGCGTCCGCCGCGGCGGCCTCTGCGCCGGCACCGTCGTCCGCCCCGGTGCCGTCCTCGCGTGCGGCCGCTCTGCGGTCGAGCGCGCGCGCCAGCCGGTAGGCCGCCTCCCGGTGCCCCCGCTCGGCGGCGGCCCGCATCCAACGTCCGGCGTCCGGGTCCCCCCGGTGCTCCAGCAGGTCGGCCAGCGCGTAGGCGCCGAGCGCGTGGCCCTGTTCGGCGGACTGGCGCAGCCAGTACTCGGCGGCGGGTTCGTCGCCGCGTTCGCGGTGGTGGCGGCCCAGCGCGTGGGCGGCGGCCGCGGATCCGGCGACGGCGGCGATCCGCCACCAGCCGGCCGCCTCCTCGGGGTAGCCGCGCTGGTGCAGCAGGACCCCGAGGTTGTTGGCGGCGGCCCGGTCGCCGGCGGCGGTGGCCGCGCGCAGCCGGGGCTCGGCTCCGTCGAGGTCGCCGCGGCGCAGCAGCATGGCGCCGAGCACACTCATCGACTCGACGTCACCGGCCTCGGCCTGGATCCGGTGACGTGCCTCCTCAGCGGCCTCGGCGGCCTCGTCGCGGGTCGGCTCCTCGCCCGAAGGCTGCACAAATCGCCCCGTCTCGAACAGAGTTGCCTTGTCCCCCATAACGTCCATCGTCGCACCACCTGCAACCTGGGTACACCACGTATACCGCAGACCGTGAGGTCACTTCAGCGTTTTGTCGACATGCCCACAGAACGACAAGTCAAACACATCTCCCTCAACTCCCCACAGCGGCGCGGCGACCCGGTCCACCGGTACATGCGTTCGCCGCCCGTCCGGACACCAGGGCGCCGCCCGGCCGGACACCGCGGGCCGTTTGGCGGTCCGTCCACGCGCACGCGCGAAGGCCCGGATCCCAAAGAGGATCCGGGCCTTCGACTTCAGTAGCGGGGACAGGATTTGAACCTGCGACCTCTGGGTTATGAGCCCAGCGAGCTACCGAGCTGCTCCACCCCGCGCCGTTGTGTGGAAACCGTATCACGGCGCGGGCCGGGCTTGATCACCAACTCTTGATCACCGGCTTTTGATCACCGGCTCTTGATCAGAGCTCCTGGTCGTCCGCCGGGGATCATCCGCTCGGGCTGGAACTCCCGCTGGGACTCGGACTGCTGCCGGCGCTCGGACTCGCCGTCGCGCTCGGACTCGGGCTGCCGCTCGCCGTCGTGCCGCCCCCGGTCCTGCCGGCCTTGGACTGCGCCTCCTCGGCCCGCTTGAGCGCGTCCTGCAGTTCGCCCTGCGCCTTGCCGTACGCCGTCCAGTCGCCCTTCTTCAGTGCCTCCTGGCCCGCCGCGAAGGCCTTCTGGGCGTCGTCCAGCGCCGCTTGGACGGTGGGGTTGCCGGACGACGTCGGTGGCGAGGTCGTCCCGGTGTCCGAGGAGCCCGTATCGGAGCCGTCGCTACCGAAGACCTTGTCGAGCGCCTCGTCGAGGGTGTTCTCGAAGACGGTCCTGCCCTCGTAGGTGACCAGCACCTTGCGCAGCAGTGGGTACTTGACCCCGGCACCGCGGACGTAGACCGGCTCCGCGTACAGCAGGCCCCCGTCCAGTGGCACGGTCAGCAGATTGCCGTACTCGACCTCGGAGTCGCCGCCCTTGAGGAGTTTGATGGCGGCCGCGATCTCCTGTTCGGAGTTGAACTTGCTCTGGACCTGTTTGGGTCCGTCGACGGTCGTACTGGTCGGCAGTTTCAGGATTCTGATCTTGCCGTAGTCCTTCGAACCGGCCTCGGAGTCCACCGACATGAACGCGCTGAGGTTGTCGCGCCCGTTGGGCGTGAACGTCGTCGACAGCGAGAACGTCTGCGCGCTCTGGTCCGGCATCTTCATGCTCAGGTAGTACGGCGGCACCGCGTCGCCCGACTTGTTGGTCGGGTCGTCGGGCACCTGCCACACCTCGCTGCCGGTCAGGAACGTCTGGGCGTCCGTCACGTGGTAGCGGGTGAGCAGTTCGCGCTGCACCTTGAACAGGTCCTGCGGGTAGCGGAGATGGTCCATCAGGTCCTGCGAGATGGCGCTCTTGGGCTGCACCGTGCCCGGGAAGGCCTTCATCCAGGTCTTCAGCACCGGGTCCTCGGTGTCCCACTGGTAGAGCTTGACCTCGCCGGTGTACGCGTCGACGGTCGCCTTCACCGAGTTGCGGATGTAGTTGACCTGGTTCTGCTGGGCCACCACCGCGCGCGAGTTGTTCGTCGCGGTCAGCGAGTCGGCGGTGGTGTCGCCGAGGGTTGTACGAGAGGCGTAGGGATAGCCGTTCGACGTGGTGTAGGCGTCGACGATCCACTGGATACGGCCGTCCACGACCGCCGGGTACGCGTCGCCGTCGATGGTCAGCCAGGGGGCGACCGCCTCGACGCGCTCCTTGGGCGTGCGGTTGTAGAGGATCCGCGAGCCCTTGCCGATCGCGCCCGAGTACAGGATCTGCGGCTCGTTGAACGCCACCGCGTACGCGGCGCGGTTGATCGGGCTGGAGAGACTGACCCCGCTCTTGCCCGCGTAGCTGGTGAGCTTCTCACCGTTGTCGTCGGAGTAGTCGATCTCCTTCTGGGGACCGCCGACGATCGAGTACGTGTTGGTCTTCTCGCCGTAGTAGACGCGCTGCTGGTACGTGCCCAGGTCGCCCGTGGACGGCAGGTCGGACTCGGTGAAGACGGGCTGGCCCTGGTCGTCGGCCTCGGTGCCCTTGGCGGCGACCACACCGTAGCCGTGGGTGTAGCGGAAGTGGTCGTTGATCCAGTTGTTCTTCGGGATGCCGGCGAGGTTCAGCTCGCGCAGGCCGATGACGGTGTCCTGGACCTTGCCGTCCTTGGTGTAGCGGTCCACGTCCAGGTTGGTCGGGAACGCGTAGTAGTTCCGCATCTGCTGCAGCTGCTGGAACGTGGGCGACACGATGTTCGGGTCCATGATCCGGATGCTCGCCGTGGCGTCGACGTCGTCCCGGAGCTTGGTCTTGTCCGTGGTCGTGCTCGTGCCCTTGTACTCGGTGACCTGGGTGTCGTCGATGCCGTAGGCCTCGCGGGTCGCCTTGAGGTTCTTCTGGACGTACGGGGCTTCCTTGGCCTGCTCGTTGGGCTGGACCTGGAACTTCTGGACGATCGCCGGGTAGAGGCCGCCGATGAGGATCGCCGAGAGGACCATCAGGCCGAAGCCGATGACGGGCAGCTGCCAGGTGCGCCGCCACAGGGTGGCGAAGAACAGCAGGGCGCAGATGACGGCGATGCAGAACAGGATCGTCTTGGCGGGCAGATAGGCGTTCGCGTCGACGTACCTCAGGCCCGTCCAGTTGCCGGTGGCCTTGAAGTCGCTGGACTTGACGGCCAGTCCGTAGCGGTCGAGCCAGTAGGCGACCGCCTTCAGGGCGACGAAGAAGCCGAGCAGCACGGAGAGGTGGCCGGTCGCGGCACCCGTGGCGCGCGCGCCGGGGCTGGTGACGCGCAGCCCGCCGTACAGGTAGTGGGTGAGCGCGGCGGCGATCAGGGAGAGGATCGCGGTGGCGAAGCCGAAGCCCAGCAGGAAGCGGTACCAGGGCAGGTCGAAGGCGTAGAAGGAGACGTCGAGGTGGAACTGCGGGTCCTTCTGGTGGAAGGGCACGCCGTTGACCCACATCAGCCAGGTGCGCCACTGGCCGGCCGCGGAAGCGCCGGCGATCAGCCCGACCAGCGCGGTGACCGCGAGCAGCAGCCACTTCTTGTACGGCGCGATGCCCATCCGGTAGCGGTCGAGACTCTGCTGCTCCATGGACATGGCGCTCAGCGGAGGCCGCAGCCGGTGCGCCAGCCAGACGTTGAAGCCCACCGCGGCCGCCATCAGCAGACCGAAGACGGCGAACAGCCCGATCTTGGTCCACAGGGTGGTGGTGAACACCGAGGAGTAGTGCACCGACCGGTACCAGAGCCAGTCCGTCCAGAAGCCCGCGAACATGGTGAACGCCATGCCGAGCGCGGCAAGGACGCCAAGTGTCAGGAGCAGGGTTCGCACCCGCCGGGACGGACGTCCGGTCGCTCTGATCCGTGGCCCCGTCGGGCCTCCGCCGCGGTCCGGCATCTGGAAAGCCAAGGTGCGCACCTCGAAGTTCGCTGTTTGATCCGCTGTTGATCCGTTGTTGTTGCGTCAGGCCCACTTGTTCGCGGGCCGGACGTGTCCCCCAGTGATCGCGGGGCCACACCTATGCAACTTACTCACCGCTTACTCGGTTCCCGATTCCGGCCATGAACGAGGCAGGATTGTGACCATGTCCAACACTCCCATGGCAGCGAACCCGCTCACCCGGGCCGTTCTAGAGATCGACGAGTACGCCTCCGGCCTCGGCTGGGACCAGCCCGCTCGTCTCTTCGCCCTCGTCGACACCGCGCGGCTGCGCACCCAGGAACCGGCCCTCGCCGCCCAGCTCGGTCTGGAGGACGAGTCCGCGCCCACCGGTCTCACCCCGATCGAGCAGGACGAAGTGCCAACGGACAAGGCGCTGGACGAGTTCCTCGGCACCATCGCCTGGCCGGACGCGGTGGTCGGCTGCGCGCTCACGGTGGAGCGGCTGATGCTGCCGCCGTCCGCCGAGTCCCAGGTCCCCGAGGGGCTGAGCGAGGCGAAGCTGGCCAAGTGGGTGGCGGCCCACCCCGAGCGCCAGGAGGTCCGGATGACGGTCGCGGTGCTGCGCGACGGCGGCCGCGACTCGGCGGTACGGCTGCGCGAGAAGGACTCGCCGACGGAGGTGCTCACCGGTCCCGACCTGGTGCCGGGCCTGGCGGACGCGCTGAAGGCGACCTTCGAGGACTGAGCCCGCCACCGGACGGCAGCCGGGGCGCCTCTCGTCAGGAAGGGCGCCCCGGGCTGCGTGTACGCGGCTGCCCGTACGGCTGCGGTACGCCTGCTCAGCCCTTGGCGGTGCACTTCGGCAGGGCGCCGGTGTCCCCGCTGCGGATGTCCTTGAGGGCGCCGAGGGCGTCGCCGATGGTCTTCACCTTGACGAGGGTGAGCCCGCTCGGGGTGTCCTTGGCGGCCTCGGCGCAGTTGTCGGCCGGGGTCAGGAAGTACTGGGCGCCCTTGCTGCGCGCGCCGATGGTCTTCATCGAGATGCCGCCGATCGGGCCGACGGTGCCGTCGTCGTCGATCGTGCCGGTGCCGGCGACGAACTTTCCGCCGGTGAGGCTGCCCGGGGTGAGCTTGTCGTAGATCCCGAGCGAGAACATCAGCCCCGCACTCGGTCCGCCGACATCGGCGAGCTTGATGTCGATGGAGAACGGGAACGTGTGATCGGTGCCGGCGGAGATCCCGACGATGGCGCGCTTCGCGCCGCTGTCGTCGGAGGTGGTCGTGGTGACCGTGACCTTCTCGGTCTTCGTGGCCGTCTTGTTCGCCTTCTCGGCGGCGGCCTGCTCCTTGGCCGGCACGACGGTGAAGACCACGTCCTGGCCGGGCTTGTGCTTGGTCACCAGCGTGGCGACGTCGGCCGGCTGCCTGACCACCGTGCCGTCGACGGCCTTGATCACGTCACCGGCGTGCAGCCTGCCCTCGGCGGGCGAGTCCTTGAGGACCGTGGAGACGATCACCCAGGACTTCACCGGGACATCCAGCTCCTTCAGCGCCGCGACCTTGGCGCTCTCCTGGGACTGGCTGAACTCCTCGGCGTTCTCCTGCGTGGACTGCTGCTCCGTCTTGCCGTCCGGGTAGAGCGTGTCGTGCGGCACGACCTTGTTGTCGTGCGAGAGCCACCCGTAGACGGCCTCGAGGAGGTTCATCTTGTAGTCGGCGCTGGTGACCCGCACCGTGGTCATGTTCAGGTGCCCCGAGGTCGCGTAGGTCTTGTGGCCGGAGATCTGCAGCACCGGCTCGCCGTCGTGGTCCCCGAGCGTGTTCACGGTCGGGCCGGGAGACATCTCCGAGTACGGCACGTTGATGAGCACTCCGGCGCACAGGAGCGCGATCAGCATCAGGGTGGAGGCGAGCATCGTCGCGGTGCGGCGTGGCATGCCAAGACAGTACGGGACGGGTCTGTCAGCGCACCGTCAGGGCCACCCGTCGCATGCGCCCCGGCCGCCCTCAGCTACCGGAGCGGGACTTCTCCATGGCCTCGCGGAAGCGTGCGTACCCGTCGAGTTCCGGCCCGTCGCTGCGCGCCCTTCTGGTCCGGTTGGCCCAGCTGCCCCACACACCGGCACCGACCGCCGCCACCAGCGGAATCAGCAACCAGACAAGCGCCGCCATGCCGACCTCCCAACCCCATGAGCGTCCGCGACTGACTGATCAACAGATTAGTCACCAGCACTGACAACGCTCACGCGAGGGGTACGGTTACGCAAGCGGAAGCCCTGCGGGGGCCCTTCAGCAGGCCCCCACCCATTCCTCCGTCCCATCCGAGAACGTCTGGTGCTTCCAGATGGGCACCTCGTGCTTGAGGTCGTCGATCAGCTTTCGACAAGCTTCGAAGGCGTCCCCCCGATGCGGACACGACACACCGACGACCACGGCGAGATCACCCACCCGCAGGTCCCCCACCCGATGCACGGCGGCCAGCGCCCGCACCGGGTACTCGGCGACGACCTTCTCGGCGATCCGCCGCATCTCGTCCTCGGCACTGGGGTGACACGAATACCCGAGCGCGTCCACGTCGGCGCCCCCGTCATGGTTCCGCACCGTCCCCACGAACAGCGCGATCCCACCGGCCGCGTCGTCCCCCACGGCCGCGAAGACCTCGTCCACGGAGAGCGCACTCTCCCGGATCCCGATCAGCTTCACGGGATCCGCGGCGCCCCGCTCCCCAGGATGATCACTCACAGCAGCCATACCCCCATCGTGCCGCACGCCCCCGACCACACGGAATACGACCAACACCAGTCACACACGCGCACGGCTTTGGAGACTCCTACAGCGACGGTTCCCACTCCCCAGCCCGTCCGCCGTTTGAGGACGTTTGAGGACGTTTGAGGACGACGACGGACACGCACCCCCACTACCCAGCCCGTCCGGCGTTTGAGGACGAGGCCGCAGGCCGAAGCGGGGGTCCGGGGGCGGCAGCCCCCGAACCGGGCGGTCGCAGGGGCCCACCCCCTGGAGGGACGGGACGGGTAGGGGCGGCGGGGGCGAAAAAACCACGCCCCCCGTCAGATCCGCCGCCGAGCCTTCCGCGCCCGCCGCACCACAGCCGCCGCACCCAGCAACGCGACCGTCGCTCCCGCCGCCCCCGCGGCCGTCGCGTCCTTCCGCCCCAGCCGCCGCCCCACCACCGTGTGCCGCCCGGCCACCTCCTCCAGCAACTCGGCCAGCACCTCCTCGTTCGTCCACCCCGGCCGCCACCCGGCGTCGTGCAGCCGGCTCCCGCTCACCACCCACGGATACATCGTGTACGCGAGGTCCCCGGCCGGCGACGGCGTCAGACCGATCCGGTGCAGCCGGGCCGCCGCCCCCAGCGCCACCGCCGACGGCAGTTCCATCCGCCGGGTCCCGCTGAGCTCCTCGACCTCCTCCTGCTCCAGCCACCCGTCGCACCCCACCGCGAGCTCCCCGTCGACCTTCTCCAGGACCGCGTACTCCAGCGCACTGCACAGGTCCTCGACATGGCAGAACTGCCAGGCGGGCCGCGACCCGGCGACGACGAGCAGCCGGGGCGACTCGAAATACCGGGTCAGAGCGGTGTCGGTGCCCCCGACCAGCACCGCGGGGCGCACGACGGTGACATTGAGCCCCGGATGCGCGCGGGGCGCCCGGCGCGCGAGCCGCTCGATCTCCAGGAGGTCGCCGACCCCGGTGGCCTCGGCGGTGGCCCGCAACTCCGCGTCCTCCGACAGCGGCAGCTCGTTGTCCGGCAGCGCGCCGTACACCATCGCGGAGGTGCACAGCACCACGCGGTGCACCCCGGCCGCGGCCGCCGCGGTCAGCACGGTCTGCGTCCCGCGCACGTTGTAGGCCGTACGAGCCGCCGGGTCGGTCTCCAGGTCCAGGTCGAGCGCGAGGTGCACCACCACGTCGGCCCCGCGCAGCTTGTCCGCGATGGCCGGATCCCGTACGTCGAGGATGTGCCACTGGGCGGCCGCGCACTCCCCGCGCCGCTCGTCGATGGCGATGACCTGCCTGACCTCCTCGGACGCGGCCAGCCGCTCGGTGAGCAGCGCGCCGACCCCGGTCGCGGCGCCGGTGACGGCGACGACGGGCCCGCGCACGGCGGGAGGGGTTGAGTGGTTTCGCGCTGCGCGAACCTGCGGATCTGGGGAACTCACCGGGCGTCTCCAGCGGTTGTCTTCAGTACGAGCGTGAGTGACGCGTCCGTACCAGGTGGCATCCATCCTGCCGCAGGCCGACTGTCGGCGAAGCACCGAGGCCCGATCGGGTCGGGGTGTCTACGCTGGGTGGTGTTGTCGGGCAGCCGCGCCGCCGGAGAGAACCGGTGGCCTTACCAGCCGAGGATTCCCGTGAGTGACACCCCATTCGGTTTCGGCCTTCCGCCGGAGGAGCCGGAAGACGGCGACGAGGGCAAGAAGAAGGACCAGCAGAGCGGTGGTGGGCAGGGACCGGCCAATCCGTTCGGTTTCGGCACCCCCGGAGCCGGCGGCTTCGGCGGCCCCGGCGCCGACAATCCGTTCGCTGCCATGTTCGGTTCGCTGAACCCCACCGACCTGGGCGCGGCCTTCCAGCAGCTGGGCCAGATGCTCTCGTACGAGGGCGGCCCGGTGAACTGGGACATGGCCAAGCAGATCGCCCGCCAGACGGTCTCCCAGGGCACCTCGGACGGCGTGAAGGACGCCAGCGTGGGTTCCGCCGAGCACACCGCGGTCCAGGAGGCCGTCCGGCTCGCCGACCTGTGGCTGGACGACGCGACGTCGCTGCCGTCGGGTTCCGGTTCGGCCGTGGCGTGGTCGCGCGCGGAGTGGGTCGAGGCGACGCTGCCCGCCTGGCAGGAGCTGGTCGACCCGGTCGCCGAGCGGGTCGGCGCCGCCATGGGCGACGTCCTGCCGGAGGAGATGCAGGCCATGGCCGGCCCGCTGATCGGGATGATGCGCTCGATGGGCGGCGCCATGTTCGGCACCCAGATCGGGCAGGCCGTGGGCGTGCTCGCGGGCGAGGTCGTCGGTTCGACCGACATCGGGCTGCCGCTGACCCCGGCCGGCAAGGCCGCGCTGCTCCCGGTGAACATCGAGGCGTTCGGCAAGGACCTCGGCGTGCCCAAGGAGGAGGTGCGGCTGTACCTCGCGCTGCGCGAGGCGGCCCATCAGCGCCTCTTCGCGCACGTGCCGTGGCTGCGCTCGCACCTGTTCGGCGCGGTCGACGGGTACGCCCGCGGCATCAAGGTCGACACCGCCAAGCTGGAGGACGTGGTCGGGCAGTTCGACCCGCAGAACCCCGAGCAGCTGCAGGACGCGCTCCAGCAGGGCATGTTCCAGCCGGAGGACACCCCCGAGCAGAAGGCCGCCCTGGCCCGTCTGGAGACGGCTCTGGCGCTCGTGGAGGGCTGGGTCGACGCGGTGGTCCACGCGGCCGCGAAGCCGCGTCTGTCGTCCGCCGACGCGCTGCGCGAGACCCTGCGCCGCCGCCGTGCCACGGGTGGACCCGCGGAGCAGACCTTCGCCACCCTGATCGGCCTGGAGCTGCGCCCGCGCCGGCTGCGCGACGCCTCCCGCCTGTGGGCCTCGCTCACCGACGCGCGCGGTGTCGACGGCCGGGACGCCCTGTGGGCGCACCCGGACATGCTGCCGACGGCGTCCGACCTGGACGACCCGGACGGCTTCGTGCACCGCGAGCAGCTGGACTTCTCCGAGCTGGACAAGATGCTCGGCGAGGCCGCGCAGAAGCCCGACCTGCGCAAGAAGGACGCCCAGGGCGAGAGCGAGCAGGACAGGGGCGAGCAGGACAAGGGCGACGACACCGAGTGAGCCTGTACGACGACGCGGTCCTCGTCCTCAAGGGGTACGAGGACCAGGACGGGCTGCGCCAGACCTACCTCGACCACCTCGCGGCACACCCGGACGGCATGTGGAAGGCCTGTCATGCCGGTCATGTCACGGCGAGCGCGCTGGTCGTCGACCCCGAGCACGGGCGGGTGCTGCTGACCCTGCACAGGAAGCTGCGGATGTGGCTGCAGATGGGCGGCCACTGCGAGCCGGGCGACGCCTCGCTGGCGGCCGCGGCGCTGCGGGAGGCGACCGAGGAGTCCGGCATCCCCGGCCTGACGCTGCTGCCGGGCGGCCCGGTGCGTCTGGACCGGCATGCGATCCCGGCGCCGTGCCACTGGCACTTCGACGTCCAGTACGCGGCCCTCGCCCCGCGGGGCGCAGCCCACGCGATCAGCGACGAGTCCCTCGACCTGCGCTGGTTCGCCTACGACGAGGTGCCGGAGGTCGCCGACGACTCGGTCGTACGGCTGCTGGAAGGAACTCGCGCGCGGCTCTGACCTGGAGCTTCGGAAGCTGTCGGCGCATGTCGGCACCTGTGTAAGGGGCGCCCGCACTGGCGAGCGCCCCTTACACACGGGCTCTCAGCTCCAGACGTTGCCCTGGTTCGCCCCGCGCGCTCCCTGCTGGCCCATACCGAACTGGGCGGCGATGCCCTGACCGATCTGGGCGTGCTGCGGCGGCAGGAGTTCACTCGGCTGGACCAACGCGAAGCCACTTCCCATGAAGCTCAGCTCCCAGCCCTCCCCGGTGCTGCCACGGCGCCGCCACACGCCCGAAGAATGCGTTTGGGCCTGCATCTGGACGCGCAGCCCGGTGGACCAGGCGACGATCGCGTCGGCGTCGCAGTTCACGTACTTGTCGGGCGTGACCTGCATCAGCAGCGGCGCTCCCGAGGTCATCAGGGCGACCTGGCCGCGTCCGGTGATGTTGAGCTGGTACTTCCCGGACCCGGAGATCCCGTAGAGGCTGTCGACGGCGACGACCTCGTAGTGCAGCGAGGAGTCCATGGCGAGGACGTAGCCGCTGTCCACGGTCAGGCCGTCCTGCTCGACGTCCAGGACGTGGATGTGCTGGGCCAGGTTGGCGAAGTAGACCGTGCCCTGCCCGTGGCAGCGCATCAGGTCCAGGCCCTCGCCGGTGTACGCACGCGCGCGTGCCTGGCCGTGACCCTGGTACTCGGCGTCGAACTCGACGAGCCCCTGGTAGGCGACCATGGTGCCCTTGCGGGCGAGGATGTCGTCGTGGCCCTCCAGCACGACCCGCAGCATCTGCTTGTTCTGCAGGCTGTAGCGATCCGGGGCCTGGGAGTCGTTGAAGGCGAAAAGCGGGCTCTGCATGGTTTCCTGACTCCCCCTCAGCCCCGGAACCGGAGGCGGTCGGTGCTGTCCTCGCTGGGCTGGACGACGACGATGCCCTGACCGGAGAAGGCCATCTGGTAGGCCTCGCCGCTGCCCCGGCCGATCAGTGACTGCGCCTTGAAGCTGCGCTTGCCCTTCACCTTGAGGTTCGGGGACCAGGCGACCAGCGCGTCCGGGTCGACGTACGTCTCGTCCTCGCCGCCGCCGCAGTCGACGACGATCGGCTTGCCGCGGGAGGTCAGCGCGACCCAGCCCTGCCCGGAGATCCTGGTGTTCCACAGGCCCTGGCCGGCGAACTTCGCGAGCCCCTTGACCCGCTCCACGCCCCACGTCAGATGCGCGTCGAAGGCGAGCAGGTTGGTGGCGTTGACGGAGATGCCGTCGCCGTTCAGGTTGATGACGACGACGTTCGCGCCGTAGTCGGCGAGGTAGAGCAGACCGTCGCCTGAGCACTTCATCAATGGCGCGCCCTCGCCGGTCACCCAGTCCCGGGCGATCTGGCGCACGGCCGGCGGGTTGGGCTCGTACTGGACGAAGCCCTCGTAGGCGACCATCGACCCCACGCGCGCGAGAAGGTCGCTGCCGGTCTGCATGGCGACCTTCAGCATGTGGTCGCCGTGGTTCTCCATGCGGGCGGTGACGGGTGCGGGGGCGTAGCCCGCGAGCGGCTGGTTCATGACGGGCTCCCTCAGACCTCGTACGGCTGGACGACGATGAAGTTGCCGGGCGCACCCCGGAACTGCAGGTTGACGCTCTCGCCGGTGTCGCCCGGGTAGGCGTTGCGCCGCATCCGCACCTGGCTGGAGACGATCACCTGGGACGCCGCCGACCAGGCGACCACGGCGTTGCAGTCCGCGAACGTCGTCGGCGTCACGGGCAGCACGACGGGCGTGCCGTGCGTCTTGACGACGATGGTGCCGGTGCCCTGGAACTGCATCGTGAACAGCGCGCCGCCGGGGATGCCGTGCCCCTCGATCCGGCGGACCTCGTACTGGAGGCTCTCGTCGAAGGCGAGGACGCTCTCGGCGGAGACGCAGATCGCGTCGCCCTGGAGCTCGATGGGGTGCAGGTGGGCGGAGTTCTCGGCGAGAAAGACCTGACCGTGGCCGGTGCAGCGCATCAGCTGCATCTCCTGGCCGGTGGCGTTGCCCACGATCCGGCCGGCGAACCCGGCGCCCTTGTAGCTGAAGTCGACCTTTCCCTGGTAGAGCACCATGCTGCCCTGCCGGGCCAGCACCGGCTGCCCGCCCATCCCGAGGTCGACGCGGACGAGCTTGCTGTTCTGCAGGGTCCAGCGCTGCCCGGTGGGCGTCTCCTTGAACTTCTGGAGCGCGGCACCGACACCGGCACCGCCCTGGGGAGCGCCCTGCGGGACCGCGTAGCTCTGCTGCCCGGGAACCTGCCCGAACGGCGGCTGCTGCCCGTAGCCCGGAGGCGGGGTCGGGGCCTGGGGCGGCTGCGGGTATCCGGGCGGCGGGCCCGGGGTCTGCGGGGGCGCCGGGGGCTGGCCGTAACCGGGCGGGGCGGGCGGCTGGCCGTAGGGCGCGGGCGCCGGGGACGGGGGCGGCACCATGCCGGGCGCCTGCGGGGTCAACGGCGCGATGACAGTGGGCGCATGGTGCACGTTCGCGGCCGGCACCGGACCGGGCGCAGGCGGCGGGGTGAAACCCTGGGGGGCGGGTGCGGGCGGCGGGGTCGGCGCGGGAGCCGGCGCGGGCGCGGACGGAACGCCGAACGCGGGCGGCGCGAAGCCGGGCGCGGACCCGGTCTGCGGCTGCTGCGGTGCCGGCGCGGCGGGCGCCTCCTCCAGCACCTCGCCGCCGAAGTTCTTCAGCAGCGCCTCCAGACCGCCGTCGAAGCCCTGACCGACGGCGGCGAAGCGCCACACGTCCTTCAGGTAGAAGTCGCCGAGCATCACGGCGCGCTCGGTGGAGAACTCCGAGCCGTCGAAGGAGTACCGGGCCACCTCCTCGCCGCCCGCGACGATCCGGAGGTATCCGGGCGCGACCTGCGACATCTGCCCGGCGCCGTCGATGGTCGCCGTGAACGCCAGCTTCTGGATCTGCGGCGGGATCCGGTCCAGCGTGACCCGGAAGGACTCCGTGTCGCCCGCCTGCGCACCGAGCAGCTGGATGGACTCCTCGGGCGACTTCGGCTGGTTGAAGAAGACGAAGTAGCGGTCGTCCGACAGTCGTTCGTCGGCGTCGAGGCCGAAGCAGCTGATGTCGAAGGTCAGCCCGGGACCGGAGATCTGCACACCTACGTACAGATCGGTACCGGCCGTGAGGTCACTGATCCTGGCCTTGTGGCCGCGTTGGAATTCCCTGGCCATGCGTTACGACCGTCCCCCATCCCGAATGTGAGTGCGTCGCGCCAGGCTAACGGCTAACTCGGACATCGGATGAAGTCGGTACAGACCCGGTACACAACCGCACTCAACGGCCCCGGAGGGAGCGCTCCCCGGGTGTGTCACTCATCGCGCGCGCCGGGCACGTGGGGCAGCCGGCCCGCCGCGACCACCCCTTCGAGGTAGCCGCGGGCGCGCTCGGTCCGCGGATACGCCTCCAGCAGCCGCCAGAACCGGGGCCCGTGCCCCGGCACCAGCAGGTGCGCCAGTTCATGACAGAGGACGTAGTCGACGACGTACTCGGGCATGCCCTGGAGCCGGTGCGAGAGCCGGATGCTGCCCTCGGCGGGGGTGCACGAACCCCAGCGGGTGTTCTGGTTGGTGACCCACCGCACGGAGGCGGGGCGGGCCCGGCCGCCGAAGTACTGGGCCGACAGCCAGTCGGCGCGCTCGGCCAGTTCGGTGTCGCCCAGCACTCGCTTGCTCTCCTGGGCGGCGAGTTTGTTGAGCATGACGGTCACCCAGCGTTTCTCCTCCGCCTCGGACATCCGGGCGGGGATCAGCACGACGGTGCGATCGCCCTCGCGGTACGCGGAAACGGTCCGGCGGCGCCGGGCACTCCTGCGAACCTCGATCGCGCTCGCCCCCAAGCCGCTGGGCGGCTGGCTCGTCGTGCTGCGCTGTGGCTTTCCGGCGCGGTGCAGTGGGTCGGCGGGCACGCCCCGACGTTACCCGCTGCACACAGGGGAAGTCCCGGGTCCGGAACGGTTCGGTGCCGATCCCCCACCATGCGTCTGATTTGTACGACGAATACCCACCGCCTGTGGACAACTTTCGGCGCCCACCCGGCGGTCCGGGCATGCTGGCACTCGTCGGCGGAGCAGGACCGGCTCCACCGGCGCACGGGGACGTTCTGTGACCTTTCGACGGCTACGGGGGCCTGACATGCATCCGTTGGTGAAGCCCGCGCTGCGGCGCGGCTGGCGCGACCTCAACACCGTGCAGTTCGGGATGACTCCCGCGCACGCGATGACCCTGGGGCCGATGGACACCGCGACCGGGAGCTTCCTCGACCTGCTCGACGGCGCCCGCGGGCTTGGGCTGCTGCGGGAGGAGGGACGGCGCATGGACCTGCCGGACGGCCATGTCGACGCGCTGGTGGAACGGCTGTCCCGGGCCGGGCTCGTCGACGACGCACAGGGCGGCGGGCCCGCGGCGCAGGCGTTGCGGGGGAAGAAGGAGGTGCTGGAGCGGCTGCGCCCTGATCTCGCCTCGCTCTCCCTGATCACTCCGGAGCCGGGCGGCGCGATCGGCCGGCTGGCGGCCCGCCGGGCACTGCGGGTGCAGGTGCAGGGCGCGGGCCGGGTCGGTGTCACGCTGGCCGCGCTGCTCTCGGGTGCGGGCGTCGGCGAGGTCGACGTACGGGACGTGGGCCGGGTCCAGCCGTGGGACGTGGCGCCTGGCGGGCTGCCGGCGGAGGCTGTCGGCGAGCGCCGCACCGAGGCCGCGGGCAGAGTCGTCCGCCGGGCGGCCCCGGACCGCCCGCCCCGCCGCCCGGACCCGGCCGCGGCGGAGCCCGGCCTGGCACTGGTGATCATCGCCCCGCGCGACGACGTCCTGGTGCACGCCCCGGACGCGCGCGCCGCCGAGCCGCTCATGGCCGCGGGTACCCCGCACCTCTACACGGGTGTGGTGGAGGGCACCGGCGTGGTCGGCCCCCTCGTCCTGCCCGGTGGGACGGGCTGCGCCCGCTGTCTGCACGAGCACCGCACGGACCGGGACCCGGCCTGGCCGCGCCTGGTCGCCCAGTGGCGGTCCGGGCAGGCCCGCCGGGTGGGCGCCTGCGATCAGACGCTGGCGGGAGCCGTGGCGGGGCTGGCCGCCGCGCACGCCCTGGCCTTCCTCGACGGGGAGTCGCCGGCCGCCGAGGGGGCACGCTGGGAGGCGTCCGTGCCGCTTTTGCACTGGCACGCGCGACCGGTCTGGCCACATCCCGCATGCCCGTGCGGAGCTGCGGAGAAAGCTGAGGGGGAACACTCCTCAACCAACGGGGATTCACACGCGACAATGGTGGGGCAACGGCCGTCGGCGGAGCGACGAGAACACGCGGACGCGGCGCGGCCGACTGGGACTTGGAGGGCGCATGTCTGATCTTCCCCGGAAGGCGGTCACCCGGACCGCCAAGCTCGCCGCGCTCCCGCTCGGCTTCGCAGGCCGGGCGACCTGGGGTCTGGGCAAGCGCATCGTGGGCGAGTCCGCGGAGATCGTCGGCCGGGAGCTCCAGCAGCGCACGGCGGAGCAGCTGTTCAAGGTCCTGGGCGAGTTGAAGGGAGGGGCGATGAAGTTCGGTCAGGCGCTGTCGGTCTTCGAGTCGGCCCTCCCGGAGGAGGTCGCCGGTCCCTACCGGGCGGCCCTCACCAAACTCCAGGACGCCGCCCCGCCGATGCCGACCCGCACCGTGCACGCGGTGCTCACCGAACGCCTCGGGGAGGACTGGCGGGAGCTGTTCCTCGAGTTCGAGGACAAGCCTTCGGCGGCGGCCTCGATCGGGCAGGTGCACCGGGCCGTGTGGCGGGACGGCCGGACGGTGGCGGTCAAGGTGCAGTACCCGGGTGCCGGCGAGGCCCTGCTCTCCGACCTGGGACAACTGAGCCGCTTCGCTCGCCTGTTGGGTCCGCTGATCCCGGGTATGGACATCAAACCGCTGATCGCGGAGCTGCGTGACCGGGTCTCCGAGGAACTGGACTACTCGCTGGAGGCGAAGGCCCAGGCGGCGCACGCGGAGGAGTTCGAGGGCGACCCCGACGTGGTGGTGCCGCATGTGGTGCACCAGTGCGACCAGGTGCTGGTAACGGAGTGGATCGACGGAATACCGCTCTCCGAGATCATCTCGGAGGGTACCCAGGAGCAGCGCGACCGGGCCGGTCAGCTCCTTGCCCGCTTCCTGTTCTCGGGCCCGGCCCGCACCGGCCTGCTGCACGCCGACCCGCACCCCGGCAATTTCCGCCTGCTGCCCGGTGGGCCGGAGGACGAGGAGGAGTGGCGGCTCGGCGTACTGGACTTCGGCACCGTCGACCGGCTCTCCGGCGGACTGCCCAGCCCGATCGGCGACTCGCTGCGGATGACGCTGGACGGTGACGCCGAGGCGGTCTACGAGCTGCTGTGCGCGGAGGGGTTCGTCAAGGAGTCCATAGAGCTGAACCCCGACGCCGTCCTGGACTACCTGCTGCCGATCATCGAACCGGCCCAGGTCGACGAGTTCACCTTCACCCGCAACTGGATGCGCAGCCAGGCGGCCCGCATCGCCGACCCCCGCAACCCCGCCCATCAGCTGGGCAAGCAGCTCAACCTGCCGCCGGCCTACCTCCTGATACACCGGGTGACCCTGAGCACCATCGGCGTGCTGTGCCAGCTGGGCGCGACGGTGCGGCTGCGGGAGGAACTGGAGTCCTGGCTGCCCGGGTTCGTGGCCGAGGAGTTCGAAGAAATCGAAGAACTCGATGAGCGCGAAGAACGCGAGGAGCTCGGCGAAGTCGGCGGGGTCACGGAGGTCGTAGCGGGCGGGGAAGCCGGCGAAGCGGCGGAGGCCGGGGCGGCCGTGGAGGCGCAGTAGGGGGCGGTGTTCACCACCAGGACGAGTCGAGCCGGCCCTCGATCGCCCGGAGGTTGTCCCTGGCGCAGGCCTCGCAGAAGAACTGGCGGACGCCGTTCTCCACGGAGCAGGTCCAGGTGACGGGCGGGGGGCCGTCGGCCGGGGTGCCGCAGCGGGCGCACGCGAGCGGGTGGGACTCCGTGGCGGAGCCGCCGTGATCACTGCCTCCGGGAAGACTCGTCACCTGGTGACGATAACTCCGCCGCGGGTGGATCAGCGGGCACAACGCACCGCGGGGACCGGTCCGTTCGGCCGGACCGGCCCCCGCGGGGAGTTTTCGCCTCCCGGGATCGGGAGGCCACCGCTTCAGGTGTACTGGGTTACTGCATCAAGGCCATGGCGAGCGCACGGCGGGCGCGCATCGAGGCGCGCTCGGCCCGGCGCTGCATCCGGCGAGCGGTCGCCAGGCGCACGGCCCGGCGTTCCTGCTCGGCCTGGTGCAGTCGCTCGTGCATATGCGCACGAGCCAGGGCTTCTGGGATGAGTTGCATCTCTCGGGTCCTGTTCTGACGCGAGCCGGTGTCGGTACCGGCGGTGGTGAAGTCTGGGATCGCGGAGCCTGCGGGCTCGCTGGTGGACGGCTTCATCGGGGCCTGCTTCTTGGGATCGTGCGTGAGGGGGCGGTCGATCGTTCCGTGGATGTTCATGCCGTGACCGGGTTCTTGCGCGGGCGGCCACGCGGCCGCTTCCGGGCGACGACGACGCCCTGGACGAACAGCTCGCCACCCCAGACGCCCCAGGGCTCACGCCGCTCCTTGGCCCCGGCGAGGCAGGCCTCGATCAGCGGGCAGGTGCGGCAGAGGGACTTGGCGTACTCGACGTCCGCCGGCGACTCGGCGAAGAAGACCTCCGGGTCGTAGGAGCGGCAGGGGACGGGTACGCCGAGGTTCTCGATGGCGTCGTCGAGCGCGGTGAGCGCGGTGAGCGGGATCAAGGTGGAGTCCTCCGTGAGGCCGGGCGGGGGGATCGTTTCGGAAGGCGGTACGGACGGGGCGTGCGCTTCGAGTTGCACGGGTGTTCTTCCTCGTCTGGTCGTTCCGGTCGGGTGGGACCGGTTGGCGGCTGGTACCGGGTTCTGCTCTTGCCCCGAGGCCCCTTCGCTCCGCTCTCCCCGTTCGGGGAAAACAGAAGGGCCGCGGATCCCGGATGGGGTTCCGCGGCCCTGAAGGCGCCGGCCTGATCGATCAGGCTGGATCACTCCAGGGTTCTGGCCCACGGAAGGCCCACATCAGGTGGTGCTGCGTCGTCTGCTTCCGGCTTCCGGCACCGGCTGCCGTAAAGGCATAGGCCTGCGCCTGTGCCGCTACTGCTTCCAGTGCCTTCGTCGGTCGCTCATTGCGCTCACGGACGGGAAGACCCGCGAGAGAAACGGAGGACGCCGGACGCACGGCAGGAATGCCGGACAGACCGGTGCCCAGGTTGGAGACGCCGAGCATGCACACGGAGACGGCCGAGAGATCGGTCATTTTGGCCGCGCTGATGTTGGTCTCGATGCTGATCACTGGACTCGCCTCCTCTCGGCGTCTAGGGGACCGGTGTTGAGCCGATCCGCTCGGATATGCAAGTACAACACGGAACGGGGCCTTCGAGAAGGCCGCCGCTTCCGTGCTTAGAACCTATGGGGATTGCTGGGGCATGCGCAAACTATTTTTTCGACGAGTTCGCATCAGTCCCCCGCTTCTTCTCCCCCGGGCTCCTGGCCTGCGCAGATGGCCAGGACATCGGCGCCGTAGCGGTTGAGCTTGCGCATGCCGACACCGGGGATGCGGGCCAGCTCGCGGTCGTCGTCCGGAGCGCTCTCGGCGATGGCCATGAGCGTCCTGTCGGTGAAGACGCAGAAGGCGGGCTGGCCGCTGAGCCGGGCCTGGTCGGCACGCCATTCACGCAGCCGCTCGTAGAGGCCCTCGTCCATGTCGGACGGGCAGCCGTCGCAGCGCATCAGCTTCATCTCGCCGGCGTCGGTCAGCGTGCGTCCGCAGACCCGGCAGCGGGCGGGGCTGCGCTGGGTGCGCCGGGGCGCGGCCGCGGGGCCGCCGGTGAAGCCCCGTTCGACGCCTCCGCCGCCCGCACCGCCACCGCGGCCGACGGTGCCGGTGGAGCCGGGGCGCAGCCCGTCCAGGAAGTGGCTGGGCCTGCGGCCGGGTCTGCCGCCGGGGGTGCGGGAGAGCGACCAGGAGACGTGGAGCCGTTCCCTGGCGCGGGTCACGCCGACGTAGAGGAGACGGCGTTCCTCCTCGATCTGTTCGTCGGTCTTCGCGTAGGTGATCGGCATCATGCCCTCGGCGACACCGACCAGGAAGACCGCGTCCCACTCCAGGCCCTTCGCCGAGTGCAGGGAGGCGAGGGTGACGCCCTGGACGGTCGGGGCGTGCTGGGCGTTCGCCCGCTCGTCGAGTTCGGCGACGAAGTCGGCGAGGGTGGCCGCGGGCCGGGCCGCGGCGACGTCGTGGGCGAGGTTGACCAGAGCCGCCAGCGACTCCCAGCGCTCCCGGACCGCGCCGGAGCCGGCCGGGGGCTCGGTGGTCCAGCCTTCTCCGGACAGGACGGCGCGCACCTGGGAGGGCAGGTCAACGGTGTCGTCCAGCAGCGCGTCATTGCCCCCGAAGCGGGCCGCGGCGCGCAGGGCCACGCCCGCCTTGCGCACCTCGGGCCGGTCGAAGAACCGCTCGGCGCCGCGCAGCTGGTAGGGCACCCCGGCGTCGGCGAGGGCCTGCTCGTAGGTCTCGGACTGGGAGTTGGTCCGGAAGAGGATGGCGATCTCCGCGGCCGGGACCCCGGCGTCGACGAGTTCGCGGATGCGGCGGGCGGCGCCCTCGGCCTCGGCGGGCTCGTCGGTGTACTCGGTGTAGACGGGCTCGGGTCCGGCGGGTCGCTGGGAGATCAGCTCCAGGCGGTGGTCGGCGGCCCGGCCGCGGGCCTGGGCCAGCAGGCCGTTGGCAAGATGGACGACCTGCGGTGTGGAGCGGTAGTCGCGGACCAGCTTGACGACAGTGGCCCCGGGATGGCGGGTGCGGAAGTCGAGCAGGTGGTCCGGGGTTGCTCCCGTGAACGAGTAGATGGTCTGGCTGGCGTCGCCCACGACGCACAGGCTGTCGCGGTCGCCGAGCCACAGTTCCAGCAGCCGCTGCTGGAGCGGGCTGACGTCCTGGTACTCGTCGACGACGAAGTGCTGGTACTGGGCCCGTACCTGGTCGGCGATGTCGTGCCGGTCCTGCAGGATGCCGACGGTCAGCAGCAGGACGTCCTCGAAGTCGATGACCGTGCGGTCGCGCTTGAGGTCCTCGTAGACCGAGTAGATCTGGGCGATCTCTGCGGGGTCGCGGGGAGCCTCCCGGCCGGTCTTCACAGCCGCAAGGGGGTAGTCGGCGGGGACGGTCTGGGTGACCTTGGACCACTCGATCTCGGCGGTGACGTCCCGCAGCTCGCCCCGGTCGAGGCGGATACGGCAGGCGGCGGCCGCGTCGGCGACGAGCTGGATCTTGCGGTCGACGAGCCGGGGCAGGGAGCCACCGATCGCTTTCGGCCAGAAGAACTGGAGCTGGCGCAGCGCGGCCGAGTGGAAGGTACGGGCCTGCACCCCCTGGGCACCGAGCTGGCGCAGCCGGCCCCGCATCTCCCCGGCGGCGCGGTTGGTGAAGGTGACGGCGAGCACGCTGGACGGCTGGAGGATGCCGGCCCGCACCCCGTAGGCGATCCGGTGGGTGATCGCCCGGGTCTTGCCGGTACCGGCTCCGGCCAGCACGCACACCGGACCGTGCAGGGCGGTCGCCACCGCGCGCTGCTCGGGGTCGAGCCCTTCGAGCACCGCGTCGGCAGAGTCCGGTACCGGCGGGAAGAGGGAGGAGTGCGTTGCTGCTGTCACACGGCCATGCTGCCAGGTCGCCGGAGACGGCTGTGCCGGTTGTCCACAGGCAACCCCATGCGGTCGTACTAATGCGGCAGGCGTCACCCGAGGCCCGTGCGGCGGGAATGCCCGGGCCCGTCCCGCGGGAATGGCGGACGGGCCTCGTACGTTCCTCTCCTGGACGACCTTCCCCGACCTGCCGAAGGAGTGCGAGCGAGATGCAGGGCACTGTGACGATGTACAGCACCACGTGGTGCGGCTACTGCCGCCGGCTGAAGAGCCAGCTGGACCGCGAGGGCATCGCGTACACCGAGATCAACATCGAGCAGGACCCGGAGTCGGCCGCGTTCGTCGAGAAGGCGAATGGCGGAAACCAGACTGTCCCCACGGTGCTCTTCGCCGACGGCTCGACGTTGACGAACCCGTCGCTGGCCCAGGTGAAGCAGAAGGTCGGCGCGTAGCTTTCCCGGCACACGGCGGTCCCTGACTCATGCCAGGGGCCGCCTTCGCATGTTCAGGCCGGTTTGTCCCACACCAGCGTGTAGCGCCACAGCAGGCGGCGCCGGTACCGGCGGCCGGGGAGCCGGTGCGCGGTGGACCGCCGGACCTCTCCCCAGTGCATGGGGGAGTCCTCGACGGGCATCCCCTGCGGGGCCCGCTTGCCACCCCGCAGACGCGCGTTCAACCGGCTCGCGGGGACTCCGCAGCCGCTGATCACCCAGTCCAGGGGGGTGTGGTTGTACGCCATGCCGACGATGACCAGCCGGCCGCCTGGCGCGAGCAGCCCCACCAGCCGGTCGATCGCGTCGTCGAAGGGGGCGTGGTGGATGACGGCGACCGCGCTGACGAAGTCGTAGCCCTCCTCGTCGAGGGCGGCTCCGTCGAGGTAGTCGCCCTCGACGAAGGTGACGTTCCCGGCGTCCCGCTTCTGCGCCAGCCGGATCATCTCCGCCGACCGGTCCACGCCGGTCACCGACTCCGCCCTGGTCGCGAGCCTGGCGGCGAGCAGGCCGTCGCCGCAGCCGACGTCCAGGGCGGCGCGGCAGCCGTCCGGGACCGCGTCCAGGACCACGGGGTGGTAGTGGACGTTGTGGTTCCAGTACTCCTCTGCGGTCATGACGGCCGCCTCAGACGAAGCTCCTCGTCGGCAGCGGCTTGCCGTACCACATCTCGATCAGGCGGGCCGCGATGGAGATGCCGTACGGCGGCAGGACGTCGCCGGAGTCGAAGGCGGCGCCCAGTTCGTCGCGGGAGAACCAGCGGGCCTCGTGGATCTCGTCGCCGTCGACGTCGATGTCGGTCGAGGTCGCGCGGGCCATGAAGCCGAGCATCAGGCTGGAGGGGAAGGGCCAGGGCTGGCTTGCGACGTACTCGACGGGGCCGACGGTGATGCCGGCCTCCTCGAAGACCTCGCGGCGGACCGCCTGCTCGATGGACTCGCCGGGCTCCACGAAGCCGGCGAGCGTGGAGAAGCGTCCCTCGGGCCAGTGGACCTGGCGGCCGAGCAGGATGCGGTCGTCCTCGTCGGTGACGGCCATGATCACGGCGGGGTCGGTGCGCGGGTAGTGCTCGGCGCCGCAGGCGGGGCAGCGGCGGATGTGGCCGGCGGCCGCGATGACCGTGCGCTCGCCGCAGCGGGAGCAGAAGCGGTGGGTGCGCTGCCAGTTCTCCAGGCCGACCGCGTGCACCATCAGGCCGGTGTCCCGGGGGGACAGCAGCAGTCCGGCCTCGCGCAGGCCGGCCGGGCGTGCGGACTGGTCGATGCGGCCGGGCAGGGCGTCCTTCTGGAGGGCGAAGTAGCTGACGCCGTCCTCGTCGGTGCCCAGGAAGTAGCGGTGCGCCTCGGTGAGGGGGGCCTCGAAGGAGGGCGTCATGACGAGTTCGGTGCGGCCGTCGGGCGTCTCGTCGATGAGGACCTGGCCGCCGGAGACCACGAAACAGCGGGTGTCGGGGTGGCTCCACGCCGCGGCGAGCCAGGCTTCGTCGAGCCGGTGGTGGGCGGCGCGGTCGATGCCGCTCGGGGCGGTGAGCGAGATGGGTCGGTCGGCGGTGTGGTCGGTCCAGGTGGTCACGGGTGCTTCCAACTCCCCCAGTGCAACGGATGTTTCAGCGGGCGGTTCAGCGGGACGAAGGGCGGGAGGAGAACGGGTGGGGCGGGGGCGGGGCCGGTGGGGCGGCCCTTCCAGTGTGCCCCGCCCGCGGTGCCGCTCCGGACGGCGTGAGGGGCTCAGGGGGCATGGCGCCAGTTCTCGGCGAGGTCGCCCCACAGGTAGGCGCTGGTCTCGACGCCCTTGAGGAGGAGGTCCAGCTCGACCTTCTCGTTCGGGGCGTGCCAGCCGTCGGAGGGGACGGAGATGCCCAGGAAGAGGACGGGTGCGGCGAGGACGTCCTGGAGGTCCGCGGCGGGTCCCGAGCCACCCGATCGGGTGAACCGGATGGGCTGCTCGAAGGCCCGGCCCATGGCGCGGGCGAGCGACTGGAGGCCGGGGTGGTCGAGCGGGGTGAGGCACGGGCGCGTGGCCGGCAGGAAGGTGATCTCGGCGCGGATCCCGGCGGGGATCCGCTCGGTGGCCCAGGCCCGGACGATCTTCTCGATGTACTCGGGTTCCTGCCCGGCGACCAGCCGGAACGACAGCTTCAGCAGGGCCGAGGACGGGATGATCGTCTTGCTGCCGGGACCCTGGTATCCGCCGCCGATGCCGTTGACCTCGGCGGTGGGGCGGGCCCAGACCCGCTCCAGGGTGGTGTGCCCGGCCTCGCCCTCGGTGGCGTACGAATGCGCTTCGCGCAGCCAGCTCTCCTCGTCGAACGGCAGCTCGGCCCAGAGTTGCCGCTCGCGGTCGCTGAGCTCGACGATGCCGTCGTAGAAGCCGGGGATCGCCACGCGCGCGTGCTCGTCGTGCAGGGCGGCGACCAGGCGGGCCGCGACGGTGGCGGGGTTGGGGACGGCACCGCCGAAGGCGCCGGAGTGGATGTCCTGGTCGGGGCCGTGCAGGACGATCTGGCACTCGGCGAGCCCGCGCATGCCCGTGCAGACGGTGGGGGTGTCCTCGGACCACATGCCGGTGTCGGAGACGATCACGGCGTCGGCGGCGAGCCGCCCGGCGTGCTGCTCGACCAGGGCCCGGAAGTGCGGCGAGCCGGACTCCTCCTCGCCCTCGATCAGCAGCTTGAGGTTGACGGCGGGTGCGGTGCGGCCGGTGGCGGCGAGGTGGGCGCGGACGCCGAGTGTGTGGAAGAACACCTGGCCCTTGTCGTCGGCCGCTCCGCGCGCGTACAGCCGGCCGTCCCGGACGACCGGTTCGAAGGGGTCGCTGTCCCAGCCGTCCGCACGGGCGGCGGGCTGGACGTCGTGATGGCCGTAGACCAGGACCGTGGGCGCGTCCGGGTCACCCGCGAGCCACTCGGCGAAGACGGCCGGGGCGCCCGGTGTCTCCCAGACCTCGGCGGTCGGGAAGCCGGTCTCCGTCAGTCTGGCGGCGAGCCAGTCGGCGCTGCGGCGTACATCGGGGGCGTGGTCGGGCCGGGCCGACACGGAGGGGATGCGCAGCCATTCGGAGAGGTCGGCGAGGAAGGCGGCGCGGTGCTGCTCGATGTACGTACGGACAGCGCTGTCCGGGGTCTGGCTCATGGTCACGAGCCTATCGGCCCGGACAGACATCCTCGGCGGGCGGTTCGTCACACTCAGCTTGTGCGGCAGCTCGCCCGGCCCCTTCTCCGGCAGCTTGTCCGACGATCAGTCTTTCCAGGGCGGCCCGGTCCGGCAGGCCGTCCGGTCGTTCGACCTCGCCGGTGCGCACGTGTACGAACGCGGCCGTGACCGACTCGGGCGGCACGCCCTGCTGCTCGGCCCAGCCGATCCGGTAGATCGCCAGCTGGAGCGGGTCGGCGGGGCGGACACGGCTGGTCTTCCAGTCGACGATCTCGTACGTCGTCCGGTACGTCGCCCCGTCGCCGTGGTCCGTCCGGTAGACGGCGTCGATACGGCCCCGGACGACCCGGCCGGCGAGGGCGAGCTGGAAGGGGGCCTCGACGCGGTACGGCGTGCGGTGCGCGTACTCGGTGCGTTCGAAGGCCTCCTTGAGGGCTTCGAGGTCGCGTTCGTCGGCGATCTCGGCGTCGCTGCCGGGCAGCTCGTCGGGCTCCAGCATGGGCAGCGTGAGCTCCTCGAAGCGTGCCTCGACCCAGGCGTGGAACCGGGTGCCCCGGCGTGCGGCCGGCTGCGGGGGGCGTGGCATGGGGCGCGCGAGCTCCTGTGCGAGCCCGTCCGGGTCCTCGGCCAGCCGCATCAGCTGGGTCGCGGAGAGCGTGGCGGGGAGGGGGACGTCGGTGACGGTCCGGCGGGCGCGCAGCAGCTCTCCGGTGAGCGCGTCCAGGTCGCGGTCCCAGGAGGCGATGGTGCGGGCCTCCTCGGGGGTGAGGAGGGAGTCTTCGGAGGTGAGGAGAATGCGCTCGGGTTCCCGTTCCCGGGCGCTGTCGTGCTCCGGCGTGCGCGGGGGTGTGCGCCCGGCGGGCCCGGCCGCGGGTGTGGCCTGGTGCGGGACCATGGGGCGGTCGGTGCTCCAGGAGTCCCAGTCGGCGGCATCCGGGGCCGGGAGGTCGTCCTCGTAGGGGTCCGGTTCCTCGTCCTCGGGCGGCGGGGGCCAGTCCGGGTCCTCGGCGGCGGGAGCGTCGTGGCCGGCGGGAGCGCCTGCGCCGGTTCCGGCCGTGAGGGCCTCCAGGTGGGCGAGGACGGTCTCGGCGGCCGCGCGGCGGCGGGCCAGGGCGGCCGTGTCCAGCGGGAGCGGCCAGACCTGGTCGGTGTCCGCCGTGTGCAGGGCCGGGTTCTCCTCGTCCTCCTCCGGTTCGTCGGCCCAGGCCTCGATCTCGCCGTGCCCGGCGGCGCAGTGGTCGTACAGGGACCGGAGGAAGTCGGAGGGGCCGCGGGGTTTCTTCTGGCTGGGTCCCCACCAGTGGCCGGAGCCGAGGAGCAGGGAGCGGGGGCGGGTGAAGGTGACGTAGCCGAGGCGGAGTTCCTCGGTGTGCTGGTGGTCCTTCATGGCCTCGTGGAAGGCCTTCATACCCCGCGAGTCCCAGGTCTCGACGTCGGGCAGGGTGGCGCTGTCGCCGCGCAGGGCGTGCGGGAGCACCTTGGCCTGCGCGGTCCACTTCTCGCGGCCCTGGCTGCTCGGGAAGGTGCCCTTGACCAGTCCGGGGACGGCGACGACGTCCCACTCCAGGCCCTTGGACTTGTGCGCGGTGAGCACCTTGACGGTGTTCTCACCGCCGGGCAGGGCGTTGTCGAGGCCCTTCTCGTACTGGGCGGCGGTGCGCAGGAAGCCGAGGAAGGCGAGCAGGGTCGCCTCCTGGTCGCCGGCGGCGAAGGAGGCGGCGACGTCGAGGAAGTTGGAGAGGGTCTCGCGGCGGCGGGCGGCCAGCGCGTGCGGGGACGCGGAGAGCTCCACCTCCAGGCCGGTGACGGCGAGGACGCGGTGCAGGACGTCCATCAGCGGGTCGGACAGGGAGCGGCGCAGCTCGCGCAGTTCGGTGGCGAGGCGGGCGAAGCGCACGCGCGCGTCCGGTGAGAACGGCAGCCCGTCGTCCCCCTGGCCGGGCCGGTCGCCGTCGAACGGCAGCTCCAGGAACGTGTCCAGGGCGTCCGCGAGGGATATCACCTCGGCCGGGTCGACCCCCTCGACGGCCTCGGCGAGCCTGCGGTCCGGGTCGTCGGCGTCGCCCACGCGCGCGTGGGACACCAGCAGCCGGGCGCGGCGGCCGAGGAGGGCGAGGTCGCGGGGGCCGATGCGCCAGCGCGGGCCGGTCAGCAGCCGGACCAGGGAGGCGTTGGCGCCGGGGTCCTGGAGCACCTCGCAGACGGCGACCAGGTCGGCGACCTCGGGCAGGTGCAGGAGCCCGGAGAGGCCGACGACCTCGACGGGGACGTCGCGGGCGACGAGGGCGCCCTGGATCTCCGCGAAGTCCGTCGCCGTACGGCACAGGACCGCGATCTCGCCGGGTGCCGTGCCGGTGCGGACGAGGTGGGCCACCGAGTCGGCGATCCAGTCCATCTCCTCGGCGTGGGTGCGCAGCAGTGCGCAGCGGACCCTGCCGTCCCGCTCGGCGCCCGGGGCGGGGCGCAACGCCTGCACGCCCGCGTGCAGGGCGCGCAGCGGCTCGGCGAGGCCGTTGGCGAGGTCGAGGAGGCGGCCGCCGCTGCGGCGGTTCTCGCTGAGCGCCTGACGGGTGGCGGGGCGGCCGTCGGCGTGCGCGAAGTGCTCGGGGAAGTCGTCCAGGTTGGCCACGGAGGCGCCGCGCCAGCCGTAGATGGCCTGGCAGGGGTCGCCGACCGCGGTCACGGGGTGGCCGGTGCCGGCGCCGAACAGGCCCGACAGGAGCACGCGTTGAGCGACCGAGGTGTCCTGGTACTCGTCGAGGAGCACGACCCGGAACTCGTCGCGCAGCAGCCTGCCCACCTCGGCGACGCCGGCCAGCGCCGCGGACAGCGCGATCTGGTCGCCGAAGTCGAGCAGGTCCCGCTCCCGCTTGGCGGCCCGGTAGCGGACGACCAGTTCGGCCAGCTCGCGGCGCGCGGCGGCCGCCTCGGGGACCTTGCGCAGGTCGGCGTTGCCGAGCTTCACGCCTGCCAGGGTGTTCAGCAGACCGGCGTCCCAGGCCCGCAGGTCCTCGGGGCGTACCAGGTGTTCGGCGAGCTCGGAGTCGAGGGTGAGCAGGTCGCTGACCAGGTCGGCGAAGGAGCGGGTGAGGGCCGGGTAGGGACCGGGGGCCTCGCGCAGCACGCGCGCGGCGAGCTGGTAGCGGGTGGCGTCAGCGAGCAGCCGCGAGGTCGGCTCCAGGCCGATGCGCAGGCCGTGGTCGGTCAGCAGCCGGCCCGCGAAGGCGTGGTAGGTGGAGATGACGGGCTCGCCGGGCGGGTTGTCCGGGTCGATGACGTCGGGGTCGGTGACGCCGGCCCTGACGAGCGCCTTGCGGACGCGTTCGGCGAGCTCACCGGCCGCCTTGTTGGTGAAGGTCAGGCCGAGGACCTGCTCGGGGGCCACCTGCCCGGTGCCGACCAGCCAGACCACGCGGGCCGCCATCACCGTCGTCTTGCCCGACCCGGCCCCGGCCACGATCACCTGAGGGGCGGGCGGCGCGGTGATGCAGGCCGTCTGCTCCGGGGTGAACGGGATGCCGAGGAGCTCCTTGAGCTGCTCGGGGTCGGTGATACGGGCGGGCATGAGGAAAGAGGCTAGCGGCGGGCACTGACAATCGATAAAACAGCGCAGTCGACGGTACGACGCCCACTCCACGGCACGGGGCGCTCACTCCACGCCGGAGCGCACTCCGCGGCACGGCGTTCACTCCACGCCGCAGCGCACTCCGCAGCACGGCGTTCACTCCACGCCGCAGCGCACTCCGCGGCACACCGCTCACTCCACCACGTGCCGCCCCTCCGGCCGCGCGCTGCACGAGGCGCGGAAGGCGCAGTGGGTGCAGTGCTGGCCGGTGGTCGGAGCGAACCGTTCGTCGAGGACCTTGCCGGCGGCGGAGGCCAGCAGTTCGCCGACCCACTCCCCCTCCAGCGGCTCCTGCGCCTGCACCTTGGGCAGGGTCTCGCCGCCGTCGCGCTGGGCGGCACCCTGCCGGAGGTGGACCAGTTCGGCGCCGCCGGGCTCCGGCCGTACCCCGTCGAAGGCCTCGTCGACGGCGCCCTCGCGGACCGCCAGCTGGTAGACGGCGAGCTGTGGGTGCCGGGCCACCTCTGCCGCGCTGGGCGCCTGTTTGCCGGTCTTGAAGTCGACGACGTACGCGCGTCCCTCGCCGTCCGCCTCCACCCGGTCCATCTGGCCGCGGATGCGCACCTCGTAGTCGCCCGCTTCGAGGGTGACGTCGAAGTCCTGCTCGCTGGCGACCGGGGTGCGTGCGGTGCGGTCCAGGACGTGCCACTTCAGAAAGCGTTCGAGCGCCACGCGCGCGTTGTCCTTCTCCTGCGCCGACTTCCAGGGCGCGTCGAAGGCGAGCGCGTTCCACACCGAGTCCAGCCGTTCCATGAGGACGGCAAGGTCGGCGGGGGTGCGTCCGGAGGCGACCTCGTCGGCGAGGACGTGCACGACGTTCCCGAAGCCCTGCGCAGTGGTGGCGGGCGCGTCGGCCTTCACCTCGCGGCCCAGGAACCACTGCAGGCTGCAGGTGTTGGCGAGCTGGTCGAGGGCGCTGCCGGAGAGCACCACGGGCTGGTCGCGGTCGCGCAGCGGCACCTTGCTCTCGGTCGGCTCGAACATGCCCCACCAGCGGTAGGGGTGGGCGGACGGCACCAAGGGGCGGCCGTCCTCGTCGGCGAGCGCTGCCAGCCGGGCCAGGCGGCGGGCCGCGGCCTCCCGCAGGGCGTCGGACACGCGCGGGTCGACGGTGGTGGCGCGCAACTCGGCGACCAGGGCGGCCACGGCGAGCGGGCGGCGGGGGCGCCCGGTGACGTCCTGGGGTTGGGCGCCCAGTTCGGTGAGGAACCGGGAGGGCTGGTCGCCGTCGTCCGCGGGGGCCTTCACGGCGGTGACGACGAGGCGTTCACGCGCGCGCGTGGCGGCGACGTAGAACAGGCGGCGCTCCTCGGCGAGCAGCGCGCCCGGGGTGAGCGGTTCGGCGAGCCCGTCGCGGCCGATGCGGTCCGCCTCCAGGAGTGAGCCGCGGCGGCGCAGGTCGGGCCAGAGTCCCTCCTGGACGCCGGCCACCACGACCAGGCGCCACTCCAGGCCCTTGGCGCGGTGCGCGGTCATCAGGCGTACGGCGTCGGGACGTACCGCGCGGCCGGCGAGGGTGTCGGCGGCGATGTCCTCGGCCTCGATCTCCGCGAGGAAGTTCAGCGCGCCACGGCCGCCGCTGCGCTCCTCCGCGCGGGCGGCCGTGGCGAACAGGGCGCACACGGCGTCCAGGTCACGGTCGGCGTTACGGCCGGCCGCGCCGCCGCGCCGGGCGGAGCGCTCCAGCCGGGAGGGCCAGGGTGTGCCGTTCCACAGCACCCACAGCGCCTCCTCGGCCGTACCGCCGCCCGCAAGGCGCTCCCGGGCCTTGCCGAGCAGCGCGCCTAGGCGCTGCGCCCCGCGGGCGTACCCGGGGTCGTGCACGGCGAGGCGTTCGGGCTCGGCGAGCGCCCGCGCGAGCAGTTCGTCCGAGGGGGGCGGGAAGGCGTTGCCCGCGGCGCGCTCCTCGTCGCGCAGGGCTCGGCCGAGGCGCCGCAGGTCGGCCGCGTCCATGCCGGCGAGGGGGGAGGTGAGCAGGGTGAGCGCGGTCTCGGTGCCGAGCCGGAACCCGCCGTCTTCCGCATCGGGCGCCGCTTCGGCCTCGGCCACCGCCCGCAGTGCCGTCAGCAGGGGCGCCAGCGCCGGTTCGTGGCGCAGCGGCACGTCGTCGCCGTCGATGTCCAGGGGCACGCCTGCCGCGGTGAGGGCGCGGCGGACCGTGGGGATGGTGTGGGCCCCGGCGCGCACCAGGACGGCCATGTCGCTCCAGCGGACGCCGTCCTCCAGATGCGCGCGGCGCAGGATGTCGGCGATGTTGTCCAGCTCGGTGCCGGACGTCGGGTACGTGTAGACCTCGACGCGGCCGCCGTCCCGCGCGGCGGTCAGCTCGCGGTGCGCGCGCACCTTGTCGGCGGGCAGCCGGGTCAGCGGCATCCGCTGGGTCAGCAGCCGGGTCGCGGCCAGCAGGCCGGCCCCGGACCGACGGGACGTGCGCAGCACCTGCACCGGGGCGGGACGGCCGTCCACGCGCGCGAAGGCGGACGGGAAGTCCAGGATGCCGTTCACGTCGGCGCCGCGGAACGTGTAGATCGACTGGTCCGGGTCGCCGAACGCGACCAGGGTGCGGCCGCCGCCGGCCAGGGCGTGCAGCAGGCGTACCTGGGCCGGGTCGGTGTCCTGGTACTCGTCGACGTACACGGCGTCGTAGCGGCCCGCGAGGTCCAGGGCGACGTCGGGGCGGTGGGCGAGCAGCACCGCGCGGTGGACGAGTTCGGCGTAGTCGAGGACGCCCTGGAGGTCGAGGACGTCGAGGTACTCGGCGAGGAAGGCAGCCGCGGCCCGCCAGTCGGGGCGGCCGATACGGCGGGCGAAGGCGTCCAGGGCGGCCGGGTCAAGGCCCAGCTCGCGGCTGCGGGCGAGGACCGCGCGGACCTCGTCGGCGAAGCCCCGGGTGGTGAGGCAGGCGCGCAGTTCGTCGGGCCAGCGCACGTGGTCGAGCCCGAGCCGCTCCAGGTCGGGCTGGCCGGCCAGCAGCTCGCGGACGGCGACGTCCTGCTCGGGGCCGGACAGCAGCCGCAGCGGTTCCGCGAACAGGCCGCTGTCCTGGTGGGCGCGGACCAGGGCGTAGCAGTACGAGTGGAAGGTGGTCGCCCGGGGCGCACGGGCCGCGCCCACCCGCAGGGCCATGCGGTCGCGCAGTTCGACGGCGGCCTTCCGGCTGAAGGTCAGCACCAGGATCCGCTCGGGATCCGCGCCCCGCGCGATCCGGGCGGCCACGGACTCCACCAGGGTGGTGGTCTTGCCGGTGCCGGGACCGGCGAGGACGAGCAGCGGGCCGGACGCGTGGTCAACCACGGCGCGCTGCGCGGCGTCCAGACGAGGGGGATCCACGTCGGCCGGCGGGGTACGGACCAGTCGGTAAGCGCCACGGTTCCCCTGCCGCACCTCGAGGTGCGGCAGGTGCCTGGTGGAGGAAGAGGAGCTCACGTGGTTCGCCGGTCCTGGTGGGTGTGCTGGTCGGTGCGCGGTCGCGCGGGCGCGGAGGTGGCCGCGGGGTGAGCGGGACACGCGCAGCCGACGCTACGCCGACGAACCGGACGGAAGCAGCGCTTCCGGTTCTTCCCGTCAGCCTCCGCAGCCACTCGCGGCACGCGCGCCGCACATCTCACGAACGTACGTCATGCCACGGACGTCCCCGGTGTCCCTCGTACGGGCCACGGGTTGCCACCAAGGGCCTCCGATGGCGGAAGCTGTCAGGTGTGAGCCCCCGCGTCCGCGCCGCCGTCCCACCGCGCCCGCTTCATGTCGAGCCGCGGCAGATGACCCTCCGCGGCCCTGGTCGCCTCCTTCAGCGGGGTCCCCTCGGCACGGTAGTGGTCCAGCGCTCCCAGCTCGTGGCCCGGAAGCAGGACCCCGTCGGCGCGCACCACCCGCCACCAGGGGACGGCACCGCCGTAGAGGGACATCACCCGCCCGACCTGACGCGGCCCTCCCTCCTCCAGCCACTCCGCGACGTCGCCGTACGTCATCACGCGCCCGGGCGGGATCCGCTCGGCGACCTCCAGGACCCGCTCGGCGTACTCGGGCAGCTCGTCCGCGTACCCCTCTCGGGTGTCCTCGGGAAGGCTCTGCTCGCTCATTCGCCCCATCCTGCCGCACCCCACCGACAACCGGCCCGGTCCGCGGCGGGCCGCCGCCTCGCCCTCTCGCGGCGCTTGGGGCAGACTGTGCGCCCCCGCATCTGCACCCTGATGCCCCCCGGTGTCGGTGGAGCATGCCACCATCGTGCGGGCGGTGACTGGTGATACGAGACCAAGAAGAGACGACCGAGCAGCAGGGCGTGCACCCCGAGGGCGGGGCGGGCACCTCTGACGCCGGCGCACGCCCGGACGCGCCCGGATCCGGCACATCGCACCCGGACACCGCGCGGCCGGACGCCGTGGACCCCGACGCCGTGGCAACGGAGGCCGCAGCGGAAGCCGAGGCGGAACACGGGTGCGACGAGGCGCACGCCGACGAGGTGGAGGGCGACGAACCGCTGCTCCCCGCGCGCGTGCACCGCCCCTCCGACCTCATGCGGCTCCTGGTCGGCGTGCTCGCCATCGCCGTCCTGCTCGGCATCTCGGCGGTCGCGCACGGCACCACCTCCGGTCTCGAACAGGACATCAACAAGGGCACCGGGCAGGCTCCCGACCTGCTGATCAGGTTCGCGGGACTGGCCTCCAGCATCGCGATCCTGCTGGTGCCGGTCGCGTTCGCGATCGAGCGGCTGATCAAGCGGGACGGGCTGCGCATCGCCGACGGCGTGCTCGCGGCCGTCCTCGCGCACGGCGTGACCCTCGCCACCGACCTGTGGGTCGCGCGGGCCGCCCCGGACTCGATCCAGGAGGCGCTGACCCAGCCCTCCCCCGGCGACATCCACGCCCTCACCGACCCGGTGCACGGCTATCTCGCACCCGTCATCGCCTACATGACGGCGGTCGGCATGTCCCGGCGGCCGAGATGGCGCGCGGTGCTGTGGATCGTGCTGCTCCTCGACGCGTTCTCCATGCTGGTCACCGGCTACACCACCCCGTTCTCGATCATCCTCACGGTGCTGATCGGCTGGACCGTCGCCTACGGCACGCTGTACGCCGTCGGCTCCCCCAACGTCCGTCCCACCGGACGGACCCTGCTGGCGGGCCTCAGGCACGTCGGCTTCCACCCGGTCGGCGCGGCCCGCGAGGAGGCTCTGGACACCGAGAACGGCGACCGGGGCCGGCGCTACTTCGTCACCCTGGAGGACGGCCCGCCGCTGGACGTCACTGTCGTCGACCGGGAACAGCAGGCCCAGGGCTTCTTCTACCGCGCGTGGCGCAACCTGACGCTGCGCGGCTTCGCCACCCGCTCCAGCCTGCAGTCCCTGCGCCAGGCCCTGGAGCAGGAGGCACTGCTGGCGTACGCGGCGATCGCGGCCGGCGCGAACGCGCCCAAGCTGATCGCCACCTCCGAGCTGGGCCCCGACGCCGTGATGCTCGTCTACGAGCACACCGGCGGCCGCACCCTCGACTCGCTGGCCGACGAGGAGATCACCGACGAACTGCTGCGCCACACCTGGCACCAGGTACAGGCGTTGCAGTCGCGCCGGATCGCGCACCGCAGGCTCGCGGGCGACGCCATCCTGGTGGATCGTTCCGGCACCGTGATCCTCACCGACCTGCGTGGCGGCGAGATCGCGGCCGGTGAACTGCTGCTGCGCATGGACGTCGCCCAGCTGGTCACCACGCTCGGGCTCAGGGTGGGCGCCGAACGCGCGGTGGCCTCGGCGGTCGGCGTGCTCGGTCCCGACGCCGTCGCCGACTGCCTGCCGATGCTCCAGCCGATCGCGCTCACGCGCTCCACGCGCGCGACGCTGCGCAGACTGGCCAGGGAGCGCGCCCAGCGCGAGCGGGACGCGGTCCTGGAGGCGTCCAGGCAGGCCAAGCAGGCCCGCGCCGAGGAGGCCGGGACGCCCGACAAGAAGACGGTGCGCGCGGAGCAGAGGGCCGAGAAGCGGGCCCTGGACGACGCGCTGGACGAGGCCCGCGAGGAGGATCTGCTCACCCAGATCCGGCACCAGGTGCTGAAGATCAGGCCGCAGGCGCCCGTGGAGCCGGCCCGCCTGGAGCGGGTGCGGCCGCGCACGCTGATCAGCGTCATCGCCGGCGCGATCGGCGGGTACTACCTGCTGACCCAGCTCACCCACATCGAGTTCGGCCCCCTGGTCGCGAACGCCCAGTGGGGCTGGGTGATCGCCGCGGTGCTGTTCTCGGCGGTCAGCTACGTCGCCGCCGCGATGTCGCTGCTCGGCTTCGTGCCGGAGCGCGTGCCGTTCGTACGGACCGTGGCGGCACAGCTCGCCGGGTCGTTCGTGAAGATCGTCGCGCCGGCCGCGGTCGGCGGTGTCGCCCTCAACACGCGCTTCCTGCAGCGCGCGGGCGTGCGCCCCGGGGGCGCGGTGGCGAGCGTGGGCGCCTCGCAGCTCTTCGGGCTGGGCTGCCACATCCTGATGCTGCTGTCCTTCGGTTATCTGACCGGCACCGAGAAGACCCCGTCGCTGTCCCCGTCCCGCACGGTCATCGCGGGCCTGCTGACCGTCGCGGTGCTGGTCCTGGTGGTGACCTCGGTGCCGTTCCTGCGGAAGTTCGTCAGCACGCGCGTGCGGTCGCTCTTCGCGGGTGTCGTGCCGCGCATGCTGGACGTGCTCCAGCGTCCGCAGAAGCTCGTCACCGGCATCGGCGGCATGCTGCTGCTGACCGCCTGCTTCGTGATGTGCCTGGACGCCTCCATCCGCGCGTTCGGCGACGAGTCGACCTCGCTGAGCATCGCCAGCGTCGCGGTGGTCTTCCTCGCCGGCAACGCGCTCGGCTCCGCGGCGCCGACCCCGGGCGGTGTCGGCGCGGTCGAGGCGACCCTGACCGTCGGCCTGATCGCCGTCGGCCTGCCCAAGGAGGTAGCCGCGCCCGCCGTCCTGCTGTACCGGCTGCTGACCCTGTGGCTGCCGGTACTGCCGGGCTGGCTGGCCTTCAACCACCTCTCCCGCAAGGGCGCGCTCTAGGGTCGTATCCCGGATCCCGCGCGGCGCGCTCCAGGGGCCGCAGTCCGGATCCCGCGCAGCGCGCTCCAGGGGCCGTACCCCGGACGGCTCGTGCCCCGCGCGCGTGGCCGTGCGCGACCTCAGGATGGGAGCATGCCGAACCCCTTCCGGATCCGTGTCGCCGCCCTGACCGCCGCCCTGGTGCTGGCCTCCTCGCTGGCCGGGTGCGGCGACGGTGCCAAGGACGGGGATCTGGCGGCGCAGAAACTGGACTGGAAGAGCTGCCCGGCGCCCGACGAGGCCGAGGGCGGCGGCGATGCGCCGTCACCGCTGCCCAGCGGCGGCACCTGGGAGTGCGCCACCATGAAGGCGCCCCTGGACTGGTCGAAACCGAAGGGCGCCACCATCGGTCTCGCCCTGATCCGGGCCAGGGCCAGCGGCGACGCGAGCAAGCGGATCGGCTCCCTGATCTTCAACTTCGGCGGGCCCGGCGGCAGCGGCGTCACCACGCTCCCCGCGTTCGGCGCGGACTACGCCGCCCTGCGCACCCGCTACGACCTCGTCAGCTTCGACCCGCGCGGAGTGGGCCGCAGCGACCCCGTCGAGTGCGAGAACGACGCCCAGCTCGACAACTACTTCCAGCAGGACGCGACACCCGACACCAGCGCCGAGCGCACCCAGCTGATCGAGCGCACCAAGCAGTTCAACGCCGCCTGCGAGAAGAACTCCAAGGCGATCCTGCCGCACGTCCGCACCACCGACGCGGCCCGCGACATGGACCTGATGCGCCAGGTCCTCGGCGACACGAAGATGCACTACTTCGGCATCTCCTACGGCACCGAACTCGGCGGCGTCTACGCCCACCTGTTCCCGAAGAACGTGGGCCGGGCCGTGTTCGACGGCGTCGTCGACCCCACTCAGGACCCGGAGCAGAGCTCGCTCGGGCAGGCGAAGGGCTTCCAGCTCGCGCTCGACAACTTCGCCGAGGACTGCACCTCGAAGACGACGGAGTGCCCGATCGGCGACACCCCGCAGGACGTGAAGGACCGCGTCGCCACGCTCCTCGCGGACCTCGACAAGAAGCCGATCCCGGGCATCCTGCCCCGCCGGCTCACCCAGTCCGCCGCCACCAACGGCATCGCACAGTCCCTGTACTCCAAGGACTTCTGGGAGTACCTCACCGAGGGGCTCGAGGAGGCGTACGACGGCGACGGGAAGATCCTGATGCTGCTGTCCGACTCGATGAACGGCCGCAGCGAGAACGGCGAGTACAGCAACATCACGGCGGCGAACATCGCCATCAACTGCGCCGACGAGAAGCCCCGGTACACCGCCGACTACGTCCAGCAGAAACTGCCCGAGTTCCGTGCCGCCTCCCCGCTGTTCGGCGACTACCTGGCCTGGGGCATGGTCAGCTGCACGAACTGGGCGGTGCCGGGGGCCGCCGACCACCCCGACGTCAGCGCGCCCGGCTCGGCGCCGATCCTGGTCGTGGGCAACACGGGGGATCCGGCGACGCCGTACGAGGGCGCGAAGAAGATGGTGGACGCGCTCGGCAAGGGCGTCGGGGTCGAGCTGACGTACAAGGGGCAGGGGCACGGGGCGTACGACAGCAAGGACAAGTGCGTGCAAGGTGCCGTGAACGGCTATTTGCTGGAGGGCACGGTGCCGAAGGCGGGAACGGTCTGTACGTAACAGACCCGCAGGTCAGAGGGTTATCCACAGGCGTCAACGACCTTCGGCTGATGCGCCTACCATGGCCTGACCGCTCTCCCGCAACGAACCCGCGGAGAGCCTGTGTGGGGGGGTGTACGCGCATGGTGCGACATGTACGGTGGGCAGCCGCTGTTGCCGCGGGGCTGCTCGTGGCCGGGTGCAGCGGTGGGTCGTCGGGTGGGGACTCGGACGCGGGGAAGGCCCCGCCCCGGCAGCCGTCGGCCGTCGCCGGCGGCTCGGCCGCCCTGCCGGCTTCCCTCACCTCCCAGAAGCTCGACTGGGGCCGCTGCAACAGCACTTCGGACTCCGCCGCGCCCGGGGACGCATGGCGGTGTGCGACGCTCAGGGTGCCGTTGGACTGGTCGAAGCCGGACGGGGAGACGATAGGGCTGGCGCTGATCCGGGAGCAGGCGAGCGGGGGTTCGGGGAAGCGGATCGGCTCGCTGCTGTTCAACTTCGGCGGCCCGGGCGGCTCCGGTGTCTCCACGATGCCGTATTTCGCCGGCACCGTCTCCGCGCTGCGCGAGCGGTACGACCTGGTGAGCTGGGACCCGCGCGGGGTGGGGGCCAGCGAGGGGATCCGCTGCCGCAGCGACAAGGACATCCAGCGCGCCGAGTCGATCGACGCCACCCCGGACACCCCGGCGGAGCAGACCGCGTACTTCCAGGACACCGCGGACTTCGGCAAGGGGTGCGAGAAGGCGGCCGGCAAGCTCATCGCGCATGTCTCGACGACCGACACGGCCCGCGACATGGACCTGATGCGCCAGGTCCTCGGCGACGCGAAGATGCACTACTTCGGCATCTCCTACGGCACCGAACTGGGCGGTGTGTACGCGCACCTGTTCCCGAAGAAGGTGGGACGGCTGATCCTGGACGCGGTGGTGGACCCGACGGCCGACTCGGTCGGCCAGGAGAAGAACCAGGCCGCCGGCTTCCAGCGGGCCCTGGACGACTACCTCAAGTCCACCGGGCAGGACCCGGAAAAGGGCTCCCGGAAGATCGCCGCTCTGCTGAAGCGGCTGGACGCCACGCCGCTGCCCACGGCCTCCGGGCGGAAGCTGACCCAGAGCCTCGCGGTCACCGGCATCGTGCTGCCGCTGTACAGCAAGGACAGCTGGCCGACGCTGACCAGCGCGCTCAGGGCGGCCGAGGAGGGCGACGGCTCGGAACTGCTGTCCCTCGCGGACCAGTACAACGAGCGGGACTCCTCGGGGCACTACGGCACGACCACGCACTCCCAGCGGGTCATATCGTGCCTGGACGACAAGGAGCGGCCGACGCTCGCCGAGACGAAGCAGCGGCTGGCGGAGTTCGAGAAGGTCTCGCCCGTCTTCGGGGACTTCCTGGGCTGGGACTCGGCCGGCTGGTGCCACGACTGGCCGGTGGCCGGGAAGTGGGACACACCGGAGGTGAGCGCGCCGGGCGCGGCACCGGTCCTGCTGGTCGGCAACACCGGCGACCCGGCCACCCCCTACGAGGGCGCCCGAAGGATGGCCGACGAGCTGGGCAAGGGCGTCGGGGTCGAGCTGACCTGGAAGGGCGAGGGCCACGGGGCCTACGGCAGCGGCAGCGACTGCGTGGACTCGACGGTGAACGCCTACCTGGTCGACGGCACGGTCCCGAAGGACGGCACGGTCTGCTCATGAGGAAGGCGGAGGCTTCGGGCACCTGCGGTGCCCGGAACCCCCGCCCGCCGGGGAGCCTGTGCTCAGTAGACCGGCTTCGACGGCTCGATCTGGTTGACCCAGCCGATCACGCCGCCGCCGACGTGGACGGCGTCCGCGAAGCCCGCGGACTTCAGGACGGCGAGGACCTCCGCACTGCGGACACCCGTCTTGCAGTGCAGGACGATCTTCTTGTCCTGGGGCAGTCCCTCCAGGGCGGTGCCGAGGAGGAACTCGTTCTTCGGGATCAGCTTGGCGCCCGGGATGGAGACGATCTCGTACTCGTTCGGCTCGCGGACGTCGATGATCTCGATGTTCTCGCCGTCGTCGATCCACTCCTTGAGCTGCTTGGGAGTGATCGTCGAGCCGGCGGCCGCCTGCTGGGCCTCCTCGGAGACGACGCCGCAGAAGGCCTCGTAGTCGATGAGCTCGGTGACGGTGGGGTTCTCGCCGCAGACCGCGCAGTTCGGGTCCTTGCGGACCTTGACCTGGCGGTACTGCATCTCCAGGGCGTCGTAGATCATCAGGCGGCCGACCAGGGGCTCACCGGTGCCGGTGAGGACCTTGATGGCCTCGGTGACCTGGATGGAGCCGATGGACGCGCAGAGCACGCCCAGGACACCGCCCTCGGCGCAGGAGGGGACCATGCCCGGCGGCGGGGGCTCCGGGTAGAGGCAGCGGTAGCAGGGCCCGTACTCGGACCAGAACACCGAGGCCTGGCCGTCGAAGCGGTAGATGGAGCCCCACACGTACGGCTTGTTCAGCAGCACGCAGGCGTCGTTCACCAGGTAGCGGGTGGCGAAGTTGTCGGTGCCGTCGACGATCAGGTCGTACTGGCTGAAGATGTCCATCACGTTCTCGGCCTCGAGCCGCTCTTCGTGAAGGATCACGTCCACGTACGGGTTGATGCCCTTGACCGTGTCACGGGCAGACTCGGCCTTGGAGCGGCCGATGTCGGCCTGGCTGTGGATGATCTGGCGCTGCAGGTTCGACTCGTCGACCTCGTCGAACTCGACGATGCCCAGGGTGCCGACGCCTGCGGCGGCCAGGTACATCAGCGCCGGCGAGCCCAGGCCGCCGGCGCCCACACAGAGCACCTTGGCGTTCTTCAGCCGCTTCTGCCCGTCCATCCCGACGTCGGGGATGATCAGGTGGCGGGAGTACCTGCGGACCTCGTCTACGGTGAGCTCAGATGCTGGCTCGACCAGGGGTGGCAGCGACACGGGGACTCCGTTGATCGGTCGATCACTACGTTTGTTCTCCCTGTAACACTGCCACGGGCTTCTTCATTCCGAGACACCTGTTCCGATCCGCGAGACGAATTCGTCCCAGTAGCCGGGCACGGCCTCCCAGGGGTCCGCCCGGCCCCACCGATCGGTCCGGTCGGTGAAGTAGATCGTGGCGGCACCCTGCCAGCGGGCGATGCGCAACGCCTCGTCGAGGTGGCCCAGGGGCACGCCGTGCACGAAGTGGCAGAAGCGGTCGGGCGGGTAGTCCGCGGTCCACTCGGCGACCTGGGACCAGCGGTAGTCGCTCCAGGGCCCGGCGAAGGTCACCAGCTGGTCGGCGTTCTCGGCGTACCCCGGGTGGGGGTGGGTGCCGTGCCCGAGGACTATGTGGGGGCCGTCACCGACCGCGCGGAGCGCCGCGACCGTGCGGCGGGTCTCGGGGAGCGCGGAGCGCTCGGTGGGGCAGCGGTCGAGCAGGAACCCGTCGACGCGGTACCAGTCGTGGAAGTGGCGTGCGTCAGTGAGCAGGTCGCCGTGCGGGCGGGCGCCGTAGGCGGTGTCCAGGTGGCCGAGGACGCGCACGCCGGCGTTGCGGAGCCGGCCGGCCGCCTCCAGGCAGTGCGGGTCGGGCAGGGTGCCGGGGCCGTTCGCCACGTCGAGGACGACCCAGTGCAGGGGCGTGCCCGGGCGGGCGAGTTCGGCCCACTGGGCAGGGGCGAGGAGGGGGTGGGCGTAGCCGGGTACGCCCACGGCGGTGCGGACGCCGGTGGTCGCGGCGCCCGCCCTGGTGCTGCTCAGATGCGGCACGCCGCCTCCATCCAGATGTCCGCGAGGGACTCCTCCAGGTTGATGCGGGGACGCCAGCCGAGCCGGTCGCGGGCGCAGCGCACGTCGGCCTGCTGCCAGCTGCCGCATCCGTCCGGGTACGGGTACGCGACCGGGCCCGCGTGCTCGCCGTCCATCCGGGGGTGGCCGATGGCGCCGCGCAAGGGCCCTGGCGGGCCGTCCAGTTCGTGCAGGGCGCCGCCGTATCCGGCGACCCGGGCGAGGACGGCGGCGGCGTCGCGGAGCCGGACGGCGCGGCCGGAGCCGATGTTGATGACGCCCTGGGCGGCGGAGAGCGAGGCCGCGTGGACCGCGCGGGCGACGTCGCGCACGTCGACGAAGTCGCGCTGGGCGCCGAGGCCGCCGAGTTTGAGCTCGCCGTCCCCGGACTGCATGGCACGGCGCATCGCCTCGGCCAGGCGGCCGAGCGGTGAGCCGGCCGGGGTGCCGGGACCGGCGGGCGAGAACACGCGCAGGACGACGGCGTCGAGGCCGGAGCCGAGGACGAGTTCGGTGGCGGCGAGCTTGCTGACGCCGTACGGGCCGCCGGGGCGGGGCACGGCGTCCTCTGCGGTGGAGGAGCCGGGCTGGCTCGGGCCGTACTCGGAGCTGCAGCCGACCTGCACCAGGCGGGCGCCGCAGCCGCTGCGGCGCAGGGCCTCGCAGACGGTGGCGACGGCGACGGTGTTGTGCCGGGTGAGTTCCCGGGCGCCCCCGCGGGTGGCACCGGCGCAGTTCACGATGACGCCCGGGTGGACCGCGTCGAGGAAGCGGGTGAGCGCGCCGGGGCTGCCGGTGGCGAGGTCGAAGCGGACGTCGGCGTCGTCACCGCGGCCGAGCGCGGTGAGCTGGACGGCCGGGTCGGCGAGCAGCCGGTCGGCGACGAAGCGGCCGAGGTATCCGTTGGCTCCGATCAGCAGAACCCTCATCGCGCGACTCCCGGGGTGTGCGCTCCGGCGACTCCGGTGGTTCCGGCGCTTCCGGACGCTCCGGGTCCGGGTCGGGAGGTGGTCATCTGGTGGTCTCCTTCAAGAGGTGGTGCGGTTGCCTGCGGCGGGATGCCGGGCACCGGCCGCCGGGACGGCTCGGCGAGGCGTGCGAGGTGATCGGCGGCGCTGCTCACTCCGGGTCTCCCGTCGGCGCGTGGGCCGAGGCCCGGGTCAGGGTGCCGGTCGCCCGGCACAGCAGCGCGAGGGCGGCGACGCCGCAGGCGAGGGCCTGGACGCCGCCCGCGCCCCAGGCGTCGACCACGTGGTCGACGGGGACGGCCAGGAAGGCGCAGCCGGGCAGCCGGCCGGCCAGGACGAGGGCCACGGCCGCCGCTTCGGTGGCGGCCGCGGCGGCGAGGGCGGGCCCCTGCGGGACGTGGTGGACGGCGAGGAGGCGAGCGAGCAGGAGGAGGGCGCCGAGAGCGAGGGCCGCCGGATAGCCTGCGCCCTCGCCGAGTGCGGCGGCGCACAGGGCGAGCAGGGCGGTGAGGGCGGCGAGGAAGAGGGCGAACGTGCCGAGCAGCAGCGGCTGTACGGCCCCGGTGAACTCCTCCAGGCCCCGGCTGGCCGCGAGTCTGCGCCGGGCGCCCGCCGTGAGCAGGTGGGCGCTCCAGGCAGCCGGTGCGCAGGCCAGGGTGAGGGCGAGGACGGGAGCCGTGGTCACCGGCCAGGGGCCTTCGGCCGTGCCGGTCGGGAGGCCGTCGGGGCCGCCGTCCACCACGGCCCGCAGCAGGCCGTCGCCGAGCAGGGCGTAGACGAGGAGCCAGCAGGTCCACGCACGGGTGCCGGTGGTGCTGCGCCAGGCGGGGGTTCGGGCCGGTGCCGCCAGGGGGCCGCGGCGCAGGACCGGACGTACGGCCAGGGCGACGGCGAGCACCCCGGCGGCTGCCGCGAGGAGGCGGGGGCGGCCCTCGGTGAGCCGTACGGCGGTCACGGCCGCCGCGCAGACGGCGCCGGGGAGGAGGGTGAGCAGCGCCCGGTCGGCGCGCACGCGGGGCGCGGGCGCCGGTCCGGGGTGCGGGCGCGGGTTCTCGTCGCGGGGCACGCGCGCGTAGAGCTCCTCCGCGAGGGAGAAGACGTCGCGGTGCCGGAAGCGGGCGGCGGTGCGGTCGGTGACGCCGTGCGCCTCGAGGCCGGCCGCGATCTCCAGCGGGTCCACGGCCTGCTCGCAGAGGGCGCGGTGCCGGTGCATGAGCGCCTTCACCGGGTCGGCGGCGCCTCGGCGGGGTGTGGATCTGCGGCTGCCGACGGTGTCCTGCGCGGCAGCCGGGCCGCCCGGGCGGATCCTGCCGGACGCCGGTGCCGCGCTCGAGGGGAGAGCGTGCCCCGGGCCGGCCTCCTCGGCTCCCGGGAGCCACCCTTGCGACCGCGCGTCCCAGGCGTCGGCCGCGGCGGGCCGTCCGGGCCGGTCCACCTCTCCCGGGCCGGCGTTGACCGGGCCGCCGTTGACGGTGCTGCCCTCGGCGCCGTTCACAGCGTCCCCTCGGTGGCCGTGAGCGGGGTGGCTCGTACCGCGGCGGGCCGCATGGCGGTGCCCAGGGCCCAGCCCGGTGCGGCGCGTTGGGCGACCCGCGCCGTGGGGCCGGTCCAGCGGCCCGGTACGCGGGCCTCGGCCGGGAAGGCGAACGGCAGGGGCTCGCCGGACCGGTCGAGAACGACCCGGCGTACCGGGCAGTGCGAGACGATCTCCAGGTAAATGCTGTGAAATGCCGCGATGTTCTGCTCGACGGTGAACAGTTCGAGCGCCCGGGCGCGTGCGGCGGCTCCGAGGCGCGCGCGGCGCTCGGGGTCGCGGAGCAGGGTCACGCACGCCTCCGCGAGCGCCCGCGGATTGCGCGGGGGCACGACGAGCCCGGTGCCGCCGATCGCCTCCACCACGGCGCCGACGTCCGTGGAGACGGTCGCCCGGCCGCAGAACATCGCCTCGACGAGTCCCGCCGGGAACCCCTCGACGACGCTGGACAGGACGACGATCGCGCCGGACGCGTAGGCGTCGGCGAGGGTCGGTGCCTCGGGTCCGCCTATCTCGTCGAAGGAGACCGGGTTGTCGCCGACGGCGTGCACGCCCTCGGCCTCGTCGGGGAAGAGCTGTGCGGCGAGCGCCCTGCAGTGCCCCAGGTAGGCCTCGCCCTCCGGCCCCGCCGGGGCGCCGACGACCCGCAGCCGCGCCTTGGGCTCCTCCTTGCGGACCTCGGCGAAGGCATGCAGCAGCGACACCAGGTCCTTGGCCGGCTCGATCCGGCCGACCCATACGAGCGTGTCCGGTTCCGCGCGGTCCGGGGCCTCGCCGACCTCGGTGAAGCGGGCGGCCTCCATGCCGGGATGCACGGTGCGGATGCGGGCACGCTCGGCGCCGCACCGTTCCTGCCAGCGGCGGGTGTGCGCGTTGCCCGGCGTGATGATCGCGGCGCGGCGGTAGACCTCGGCGGCGAGCCGCCCGTGGAAGGCGGCGAGCAGCGCGCGTACGGCGTGGGTGGCCGTGTCGGGGCCGGTGGCGAGGTAGTGCGAGCGCAGCTGCACGCCGTACTCGGTGACCAGCAGTGGCACACCGGAGAAGTGCTGGGCGAGCAGGCCGGCCAGGGCGGCCGGGCCGCCGGCGGTGGCGTGGCAGAGGTCGGCCGCGCCGAGGCCGTCGTCGCCGTACCAGTCCAGGGAGAGGGGGCGCAGGGCGCGTTCGAGGTGGGCGGCGACGGCGAGCAGATCGGGCACGCGGGCCTCGCGCGCCGTTCCGAGGGCGCCGGGTGCGCGACAGGCGCGCTCCAGAGTGCGCAGGGCGGTGTCGGAGCGGAGTGCGGCGGCCAGGCCGCCCTCGTCGCGGGCGAGTTCGGCGAGTCCGTGGAGCGCGTTGCCGAAACGGTCCGCCAGAGAACCGGGCACGGCGCCGGAGCCGCCCGCGTCGCCCGGCCCGCTCGAGCCTGCCGCGCCGCCAGGGCCGGTCACGCCGTCAGGGCCGACCGTGCCGTCAGAGGCGACCGTGCCGTGTGGGCCGTCGGCAGCCGGACCGGCGCACAGCACCCCCACGAACTCGGCGTAGCTCTCGGCGAAGCGCCGGCGCGCGCGCCGTCCGTACGTGACGCCGTCCTCGTCGGCGGTCCACAGCGGAGCCGTCCGGACCCGGCTGACGTGCGGGGGCAGCGGCAGCCAGCCCTCGTCCTCCTGGCGCCGGGTGCGGCTGAGCGCGTAGAGGTCGAAGTCGTGCTGCCCGAGCCCGCGCACGAGCCGGTCGCACCAGAGTCTGGCGTCACCGCTCACATACGGATAACCACCCTCCGTAAGCAGTCCGATGCGCACGTGTGCACCCCCGATCGATCTCCCGTATGGGGAGCCACCGTGGCTCGGTGGCTCGCAGCGGGACGAAGGTATGCGGACAAGACGGTGGCGCGACGGACGGTTGTCCATCGCGCCACCAAAAGGGGTGAACGGTCGTAACTTTCCCGTGCGGGCCGCGTTCTGTCGCGCTAGGCGACCGTGTGACGGCGGAACGTCACGCCGACGCCAGTTCGCGGCGCGCCGCCCGCCGCCGGGCCGCGGCCTCGGGGTCGAGGGCGGGCACGGCGGCCAGCAACTGCCGGGTGTACGGGTCCCGCGGGTTGTCGTAGACCTCGTCGGCCGGGCCGGTCTCGACGATCCGGCCGCGCCGCATGACCGCGACCCGGTCACTGACCTGGCGCACGACGGCGAGGTCGTGGGCGACGAAGACGAGCGCGAGGCCGAGTTCGCGCTGGAGCTCGCCGAGCAGGGCGACGACCTGGGCCTGGGTGGTGACGTCCAGCGCGGAGACCGGCTCGTCGCAGACGATGACCCGCGGGTCGGCCGCGAGCGCCCGCGCGATGCCCACGCGCTGGCGCTGACCGCCGCTGAACTCGTGCGGGTAGCGCTGGTAGTGCGCCGCTTCGAGTCCCACGCGCTCCAGCAGTTCGATCACGCGCCCCCGGATGCGCCCCTCGTCTCGTTCACCCCGCGCCCTCAGCGGATCGGCGATCGACTCGCCGACGCTGCGCCGCGGGTTGAGGGAGGACACCGGGTCCTGGAACACCATCTGGACGGCCGGGTCCACGCCCACGCGCGCGTGGCCGTCGTGCCGGACCTCCCCCGCCGTCGGCTCGAGCAGCCCGACCAGCATCCGCCCGAGGGTGGTCTTGCCGCTGCCGCTCTCGCCCACGACTCCGAGGGTCTCGCCCCGGTGCACGGTCAGCGAGACGTCGTCCACGGCCGTGAACGCCCGCTTGCCGCGCCCGAACTCGCGGCGCAGGCCGGTCGCCTCCAGAACGACCTCCTCGGACGCCCCGGAGGGCGTCCGCGCCGCGTCCACGCGCGGGACGGCGGAGAGCAGTTCCCGGGTGTACGGCTCGGCGGGCGCGCCGAGCACGGCGGCGACCGGCCCCCGTTCGACCACGCGCCCGTGCCGCATGACCAGTACCTCGTCGACGCTCTCGGCTGCGACGCCCACGTCGTGGGTGACCAGCAGCAGGCCCATGCCGGTCTCCTCGCGCAGGGTGTGCAGCAGGTCGAGGATCTGGGCCTGGACGGTCACGTCGAGGGCGGTGGTGGGCTCGTCCGCGATGAGCAGCTCGGGCTCGCAGGCGAGCGCCATGGCGATCAGCGCGCGCTGCCGCATGCCGCCGCTGAACTCGTGCGGGCGGGACCGGGACCGGCGCCGGGCGTCCGGGATACCGACCCGGTCGAGCACCTCCACGGCACGCGCGCGTGCGGCCCGCCGTGACGCGCGCGTGTGCACGCGGTACACCTCGGCGATCTGGTCGCCGATCGCGTAGTACGGGTCGAGGGACGACAGCGGGTCCTGGAAGACCATCGCCGCCTTCGCGCCGCGCAGCCTGCGCAGTTCGCCGTCGGAGGCGGCCTGTACGTCGGTGCCGGCGACCTCGACCGAGCCGCCGAGCCGCGCTCCCGTGCCGTGGTGCAGACCCAGCAGGGCCGCGGCGACCGTGGACTTGCCGGAGCCCGATTCGCCGACCAGGGCGAGGGCGGCGCCGCCCTCCAGGGTGAACGACAGCCCGTCCACGGCCCGCAGGTCGCCGAAGTCGACGGTCAGATCGGTGACTTGGACGAGACTCACGTCAGTACCACCCGTCGGTCGGCCACCGCGTACAGCACGTCCGCGACGGCGTTGGCGAGCACCACGAAGAAGCCGACGACCAGGACCATGCCGACGACGACGGGCAGGTCGACCACGCTGACGGCGTGCACGAGTTCCTGGCCGAGGCCGGGCAGGCCGAACAGCGTCTCCGTGAGCACGGCTCCGCCGACGGCCGAGCCGAAGTTGTTGGCGTTGAGCGCGATGACCGGCGCGAGCGCCCCGCGCAGGGCGTGCCGGCCGACGATCGACCGCTCCCCGACGCCGTATGCGCGGAAGGTGCGGATGTGGTCCTCGGCCAGGGTCTCCAGCATCGACGCCCGGGTCATCCGGGCGAACGACGCGGACTCGATGAGGGCGAGGGAGAACCACGGCAGCAGCAGGTTCCACGCCCACTGCTCGGGATCGTCGGTGAACTTCACGTACTGCGGGAAGGGCAGCAGTTGCAGTTCGCCGCAGACGACGATCATCAGGACCAGGCCGATGACGAAGACCGGCGTGGCCCAGCCCGCCAGCGTGAGGCCGGTCAGCACCCGCTCGGTGAGCCGGCCGCGCCGCCAGACGGAGAGCACGCCCGTGCCGACGCCCAGGGCCAGCCACAGCACCATCGCGCCGAGCACCAGCGAGAGGCTGACCGGGAGCCTGGTCAGGATGATGCTCAGGACCTGCTGGTCGGTCTGGTAGGACAGGCCGAGGCAGGGTGCGGAGCAGTGCTCCACGGAGGTGCCGGTGGAGTAGTCCTGGCCGACGGCCAGCCCTTCCAGGAAGTGCCAGTAGCGCACGTACAGGGGGTCGTCGAGGTGCAGTTGCTGGGCGACCTGGTGCACCTGCTCCGGGGAGCAGCGCGGGCCGCAGGTGATCTGGGCGACGTTGCCGGGGGTGACGTAGAAGACGACGTAGACGATCACGGAGATGGCGAGCAGGGTCGCCAGGGCGCCGATGGTGCGGCGCAGCAGGAAGCCGCCGAAGGCGTTCACGCGGATGCCTCCTTCGACGTCGCGTTCGCCGTCGCGTTCGCCGTCGCGTTCGCCGTCGTCAGGGCCGCGCGCCCGCGGCCGGTGCCGACGCCGAGCCGGGAGGCCGCGCGCGGGTCCAGGGCGGTGCGGACGCCGTCGCCCAGGACAGTCAGCGCGAGGACGGTCACGAAGAGCGAACCGGCCGGCAGGAGCAGGTACTGCGGGGCCGCCTGGTACCAGACGTCGGCCGCGGTGAGCATCTGCCCCCAGGAGGGGGTCGGCGGCTTCACCCCGACGCCGAGGAAGGAAAGGGCCGCCTCGGTGCTGATGTTGACCGGGATGAGGATCGAGGCGTAGGTGATGACCGGTGCGGCCAGCCCGGGCAGCAGTTCGCGGCGGGCGATGCGCCAGGCACCCCAGCCGCTGAGCCGCGCGGCGGCGACGTAGTCGAGCCCCTTCAGGGTGAGTGTCTGGGCGCGCACGATCTTCGCCATGCTGCCCCAGGCGATGAGCCCGATGACGAGGGTGACCAGGACGGGCCGGGGGAAGCTCTGCGGCACGATCGCGAGCAGCGCCAGCGACATGATCATCAGGGGCAGGGCGACGATGATGTCCGTGATCCGGCTCAACACTTGATCAATCCATCCACCGCCGAGCGCGGCCGCCACGCCGACGACCAGCCCGAGGAGGACCTGGATCACGGTCGCCGCGAACGCGACGCCCAGCGACACCCGCGCCCCGTACACCAGCCGTGCGAACAGGTCCCGTCCGGTCTGCGGCTCGACGCCGAGCCAGTGGTCGGCGGAGACACCGCCGAGGGAGCCGACCGGCACGCCGCCGCGCGCGGAGTCGATGAGGGCGGGGTGGTAGGTGAACGGGTCCTGGCCCTCCAGCGCGGTGAGCAGCGGCGCGGCGAGCGCGACCAGGACGAGCAGCGCGACGACGCCCGCCGCGACCATGGCGGCCCGCTGCGTGCGCAGCCGCCGCCAGAACTGACGAGCCCCCGAAGCCCCCGAGGCGGACGCCTCGGGGGCCTGGGTGGCGACAAGTGCCTCGCTCACGGTGCTACTTCACCGCGACCTGGGAGATGTCCAGGACACCGGTCCAGTCGCTGATCACGACGTTCTTGATGTCCTTGCCGACCAGCCGCTTGTAGACCGGGTGGAACAGCGGCACGGTCAGCGCCTGCGCGCCGATCTTCTTGTCCAGTGCACCCCACCGCTTGGCGGCCGCGTCAAGGTCGGTCAACTTGTTGATCGCGTCAATCTCGGCGTTGACCGAAGCATCGTTGAGCTGGGAGGCGTTGAAGTTCGCGCCGTCCTTGACGATCTGCCGGCCGTCGAAGATCGGGGCGAGGAAGGGACCGCCGGAGGGCCAGTCGGCACCCCACGCGGCGAGGAAGAAGCCCGGCTCGGTCTTCACGCTGTGGACCGTGTCGGAGTAGTTGTTGTCCTCCAGGCCCTGCAGCTTGACCGTGATGCCGGCCTTCTTGAGGGCGTCCTGGACAGCCGTCGCGATCTCGGGGCTCGTCTTGAAGTTGTCGGCGTTGTCGTGGGTCAGCGTGACGGTGAGCCCGTTCGGGTAACCGGCCTCCTTGAGCAGCTCCTTGGCCTTGGCCGCGTTGCCGGTGTCACCCGCCGGGAAGAGGTCGTACGGCGTGTAGCCGAAGGACTTCTGGTTGGGCAGGAAGGTGGTCGCGGGCTCGGCGAGGGCGCTGCCGCCCGCCGCGTTGATCACGGACGACCGGTCGACGGCGTACGAGATGGCCTGCCGCACCTTGGGGTTGTCGAACGGCTTGACCTTCGGGTTGAACGCTATGTAGTTCGTGTAGCCGAAGTGGCCGGTGCCGACGCGCGCGGCGAGTTCCTTGTCACCGGTGACCTTGGCGAGTTCGGCCGGACCGAGGTTGGTGTCCGTCGTCACGGCGGCCGCGTCCGCCCCCTGGGACGACGACAGACGCTGGTTGATCACGGACGAGTCGAGCCCGGACTGCACGTCGATCTTGTCGGGGTACGCCTTGCGCTGGTCGTCGACGGACGCGGACCAGTACGTGTTGCGCTCCAGGACCAGGTGCTCGCCGTCGTTCTCGTTCTTGACGACCTTGTACGGGCCGGACGAGATCGGGTGCTCCTCGTACTTGGTGCCGGTGTCCTTGGCCTTCGGGACGGGCGTGAACTGCGTCTGGGTGGCCAGGAACGGGAACTCGCCCTCGGGCTTGTCCAGGTGGAAGACGATCGTGCGGTCGTCCGGCGTCTCGATCGCCGAGAGCCCCTTCTTGTCCTTGTACGGCCCCTGGTAGTCGGCGGCGCCGACCAGCCAGTCCCGCAGGTAGGGCGCGCCGCCGGAGAGTTCGGGGGCGAAGGAGCGCTCGATGCCGTACTTGATGTCCGCGGACGTGATCGGGGTGCCGTCCTCGTACTTGAGGCCCGCCTTCAGGGTGTACGTCCACACGGTCGCGTTCTTGCTGGGGCGCCCGGTGTCGGTGGCCAGGTCGGGGACGACCTTGGTGCCGGCGGCGCCGTTCGCGCGGTTACGGGTGGTGAGCGTACGGAAGACCAGGGAGGGCACGTTGCCGCCGCCGGAGGTGTACAGGCGGGCCGGGTCGAAGTCCGTCTGCGGGTCGGCGTTCAGGACGGTGAGCGTGCCGCCCTTGTGCGGCGCGGAGTCGCCACTGGAGCCGTTGGCATCGTTGTCCTTCGGCCCGCAGGCGGCGGCCCCCGCTGCCACGACAAGGGCAAGCGAGACGTACGCCGCGCGGGCGCTGGTTACGGACGGGTGACGCATCGGAATGACGACCTCTCGGAAGGCGAGTCTCGATGGGCGAGACAGATTGACGAGGAGTGAGACGAAAGTGAACAGACGTCTGCCCGGCGTCAGGTCGTCGAAAGAGCCGTGACCCAGGTCACGGCAGCAGGGAAAAATCGCGACGCGAACGCCTGAAGGCGGGCGTCAGCGACAGTGGATGTCGGCCACGCAGAGCGCGGTCACGCCGATGAGCGCCAGCTCGATGGCGGCGCGCGCGGAGGCGTGAAGAGACGACATGCCCAGAAATATGGACGACCTTTCTGCGCATGTCAATGTGATGTATGAGCCACCTGTCAACTCTTGGGATACGGCCAGGGGTTGGGCAGGCAGTGGATTCCGTCGTGGTCGAGGAACTTGGTCTGCTGCTGCATGACGGGCGCGAGCTCGCCGTCCTTGTCGCAGGTCACATGGCCGTAGCCGAGCCGGTGGCCGACCTCGTGGTTGATCAGCATCTGCCGGTAGGCGTGGATCTTGTCGCCGTACGTCTTGCTGCCCTGGGCCCATCTGTATGCGTTGATCATGACGCGTTCGGTGGACGCCGAGTCGCAGGACACGTTGTCCTCGGTCGTGTCGAGACCGGACTTGGCGCACCACTTGGCGGTGGTGCCGGGGCTGGCGAGCGTGATCACGAAGTCGGGTTTGCCGGTGGACACGCGCGCGAAGGTGCGGGCGCCGTCGTGGGCCCAGCTGCGCTCGTCGTTGAGCGTCTTCTGCACGGCCTCGGCGAACAGCTTCCCGTCCAGGCCCAGCCCCTGCTCCACGTCGACGCGGTAGGTGTACTTCCGCCCCGTGCCCGGCGCCTTCGCGCTCCCGGGCACGGTGCTGAACTTCCCGGACCCGGTCAGTTTGGCGCTGAGCGGGTACTTCTCGCCCATCGCCTGCTCGTACGGCAGCGTCAGCACGCCCGGCGAGGCGGAGGCCGATGCGGACGGCGCCGTGCGGCCGTCCCCGCGCGAGGCGGCGCCGTCGGTGGCCCGCGTACCGTCCGCGGCCGACTGCGAGCGTGCGGCGTCGCCGTCGCGGCCGCCGATCATCTGCCCGGCGACGATCACCGCGAGCACGGTGGTGACGGCTGCGGCCGCGACGCCCGCGAAGGCCCGGCCCTTGCCGCCCTTGGGCTGCGCGGGCTCGCCGGTGGGCGGCGCGTCGTCGGCGTCGCCCGCACCGCCCTCGGCGCCGGACGGGAACGGGGAGGTGTGGGTGCCGGAGCCGGGCGGATACGTTTCCGCGCGCTGGGCGCCGATGCCGGGGCGGGGCGCGAAGACGTCGACGTCCTCGTCGAAGGCGTCGACGTAGTCCTGCCGCGGACCGCCGGGGCCGCCCTGCCGCTGCCGCGGTATCGACACACCGGTCGCCCCGAGGGCGGCGACGACGGGCCCGGATGCGGTACCGACGGGCCCGGAGGGAGCACCGCCGGGCCCGGAGGACACACCGGCCGCCCCGCCCAACCGGCCCCAGCCACCGCCCGCTTCACGCTGCTGCGGGTGACCGCCACGGACTCGCGGGCCACCCTGGACCGGAGTCCCGTCGGGGAGGCGCGGGACACCGTGCGCCGGAGTCCCCTCGGAGAAGCGCGGGACACCGTGCGCCGGAGTCCCCTCGGCAGAGCCGGGCACGCGACCGGCCGGACGCGGCACCGCGGTTCCCGCCGGGCCGCGCTCGACGTCCCCCGGGCCCTGCTTCCGGGCCGCGCGTGTGCCCGCTATGTCCGCCGGGTCGTCCTTGGATGCCGACCCGCGGCGGCTGTGGCGTCCCACTCGCCCCTCAGCTCCCCGCGCCCGGCGCGACCGGACCGCCGCCGACGGTCCCGGAAACCGGTCCGCCGGCAGGCCTGTCGGCGGAGGCGAGGAGTTCACGGAACGCCCTGGCCACCGCACCCGGGTACTCCATCATCGCCACGTGCCCGGCGTCCGGCATGGACAGCAGCCGGGAGTAGCGGAAGCTGCGGGCGGCCTTCCGGGCCATGCGGTAACCGACGAGCTGGTCGCGGCCGCCGTAGATCAGGAGGGTCGGGGCGAGGACGCGCTCGGCCTGGCGCCAGAGCCCGTGCTGGCCGCCCAGCGTGTACGCGTTGACGATCCCGCGCGCGGACCGCGCCATCGCGTCCCAGAAGTACGGCAGCCGCAGCCGCCGTTCCAGCTCCTCCACCGCGTGCTCGAACGCCTCGGGCGTCACCCGGCTGGGATCGCCGTAGCAGAGGGCCAGCACGCCCCGTACCCGCTGTTCGGCGGTCCACTTGCCGGTGGTGCGGGTGAGGAGTCCTGCGATGCCCGGGACGCCGAGGATCACCGTCGGTACGGCCGTGCGCTGCACGCGCAGCTCGGGCAGGGCCGGCGAGACGAGCGTGAGGGTGCGGACGAGGTCCGGGCGGACGGCGGCGACGCGGGTGGCGACGGCGCCGCCGAGTGAGTTGCCGAAGAGGTGGACCGGACCGCGGCCGGCCGCGTCGAGATAGCGGATGACCGCGCGCGCGTGCCCGGTGACCGAGTAGTCGCCGTCGTCCGGCGGCGGCGAGTCGCCGAAGCCCGGCAGGTCGACCGCCTCGCCGTCCACGACGTCTTCGAGCTGCTCCATCAGCTGCGACCAGTTCTGCGAGGAGCCGCCGAGCCCGTGGATGTAGAGCGCGGGCGGCAGACCCTCGCGCGCGGGGGGCCGCGAGCGGACCGAGAGGGTGACGCCGGGCAGTCCCACCGACCGCAGCCGCTCGCCTGCCGCGACTCTGACTGCCGCCGCCTCGGGGAGCACGCTGGTGGGCGGCACGGAGGGCAGCTCGGTCGAAGACATGGGCCAATGTTACGAGACGATCACACCGTGATTCATGTGTTCGCCGTCACAGAACCGCCCCGCCGAGCCGTCCACGGGCCACGTACGACCCGTGCTGCCACCCGTGCTGCGACACGGGTACGGCCGGGGTGAGAGGCAGGGCCGCGACGCGGAGCAAACGGCCCTGGATGGCATGGCGTCCGCATCCGCTGTCTCCTACGCTCGTAAACAGGGCACCCGTTTGTGGCCCCTGCTGCAGCCAGGGATCTTCGAAGGAAGGGAGCCCCACCATGGCCCATGACCCCACCGACCCCGACGTGCTCGACGATCTGGAGGCGGAGGAGGCCCCGGAGATCGATGTCGAGGCCCCCGAGGGCGACACGGCCGAGCAGCACACGGACGTGACGCCGTCCCAGGACGACCCGCTCACCGGTGTCGACCCGGACCGTGCGAACGAGGCCGATCTCATCGAACAGGCACGGGTGGTCTCGCTCGACGAGGACGACTACCGCTGACCTCGGGCCGGTCTCCGGCGGACCCGCCCGGCCCGTCCGCATGTCCCGGGATTTCCCGCTGCGGCTTTCACCGTCGTCCGGTACGTGAAATTCTGCGCTCGCACCGCGCACAGCAGGGTTACCGAAAAGTACGATGGCCGCGCGGAGCGATCCGCATGTGGACGACTCATGTGGACGACTTTGGGAGGCGGCGTGACAGCCATCGAGCAGACAGAGGCAGCACGCCCGCGGGGCACGCGCCTGCCGCGCCGTGCCCGACGGAACCAGCTGCTGGGCGCCGCCCAGGAGGTGTTCGTCGCGCAGGGGTACCACGCGGCCGCGATGGACGACATCGCCGAACGCGCCGGCGTCAGCAAGCCGGTGCTCTACCAGCACTTCCCGGGCAAGCTCGACCTCTACCTGGCCCTGCTGGACCAGCACTGCGAGGCCCTGATCCAGGCGGTGCGCAGCGCGCTCGCGTCGACGACCGACAACAAGCAGCGGGTCCGGGCGACCATGGACGCCTATTTCGCGTACGTCGAGGACGACGGCGGTGCCTTCCGCCTGGTCTTCGAGTCCGACCTGACGAACGAGCCGGCTGTGCGCGAGCGCGTCGACAAGGTCACCAACGAGTGCGCCGAGGCGATCTGCGAGGTCATCGCGGAGGACACCGGTCTGCCGCGTGCCGAGTCGATGCTGCTGGCGTCGGGCCTGGGCGGTCTCGCCCAGGTGGTGGCCCGTTCCTGGCTGCACAGCGACCGCTCGGTCCCGCGCGACCAGGCGGTCCAGTTGCTGACCTCGCTGGCCTGGCGGGGCATCGCGGGATTCCCGCTGCACGGCATCGACGCGCACCACTGACACCGCCACTGACACCGCCCCTGGCACCGCCCCGACACCGTCGCTGGCACGCCACTGACTCGTCGCCGACGGCACTGCCGGAGGGAATTCCCGTTCGGTGTTCGCTCCTGGCGTGCACGTGCGCAGCGTGTACGTCCCCTCACCGGGCTAATGTGTGCTGCGTACGGCGCGGAAGGTCGCGCACTTCACTGACCGTCGGAGGGACATAGCCGTGGAGGTCAAGATCGGCGTGCAGCACGCGCCCCGCGAGATCGTTCTGGAGAGCGGTCTGAACGCCGAGGAGGTCGAGCGCATCGTCGCCGACGCGCTGGCCGGCAAGTCACAGGTGCTGTCCCTGGAGGACGAGCGCGGCCGCAAGGTCCTGGTTCCGACGGACCGCCTGGCGTACATCGAGCTCGGCGAGCCGACGGTGCGCAAGGTCGGCTTCAGCGCGGTCTGACCACAGCAGCACGGAGGGGCCGGGGGGACGTGTGTCCGCCCGGCCCCTCCGTCGCGTTCGCCCTCCACATGTGGCGCACAAGTCGCCCACAGAGGAGGATTGCATTCCGCAGGTCACGGGTATGACGGGCTACGACCGTGAAGCACCGGCCGGCCGTGGGAGGGACCCCTCGTGATGCTCCTGGAAGTCCTTGGATCCGCACTGCTCGGCCTGGCCCTGTCGTGGGCCGCGACCAGTCGCCTGTCCCACCGGCTCCCGGCCCGTCCCCTGGTGTTCTCCACTGGCGTCGCGGGAGCCCTCTTCGGCGACTTCGTCACGCACAGCGCGCTCGGCCCCGGTACGGTCCTGGTCACCCTTCTGGGCGCGGCGATCGTCTCGGCGGCGTCCCTGTCGCTGCTGCTCCGTCCGGCGGGCCGCCACCTGCGCCGACGATCGATCCCGGCGTAGCGCCCTGACGGCCGCGGGGAACCGCGCGACCAGCCCCAGCCGGCCTCAGGCCGCGCGTCCCCCGGAACCCGCCTTACAGGGCGTCAGGCCGCCAGTCCCAGCGCAGCCATCCGCTTCGTGTGCGCCTCGGTGATCCGCGAGAACATCCGCCCCACCTCGGCGAGGTCGAATCCGTCGGCCACTCCTCCGACCAGCATGGTCGACAGCGCATCCCGGTCGGCGACCACCCGCTGGGACTGCGAGAGCGCCTCGCCCATCAACCGCCGTGCCCACAGGGCCAGTCGGCCCCCCACGCGCGGGTCGGCGTCGATCGCCGCGCGCACCTTCTCCACAGCGAACCCGGCGTGCCCGGTGTCGTCGAGGACGGCCAGCACCAGTTCGCGGGTGTCCGAGTCGAGGCGGGCCGCGACCTCCCGGTAGAAGTCACTGGCGATCGAGTCGCCGACGTACGCCTTGACCAGGCCCTCCAGCCAGTCGGACGGCGCCGTCTGCCGGTGGAAGCCGTCGAGGGCGGCGACGAACGGCTCCATCGCCTGCGTGGCGTCCTCGCCGATCTCCGTCAGCCGGTTGCGCAGCCGCTCGAAGTGGTGGAACTCGGCCGACGCCATCTTCGCCAGCTCGGCCTTGTCCACCAGCGAGGGCGCCAGCTTGGCGTCCTCCGCGAGCCGCTCGAACGCCGCGAGCTCGCCGTACGCGAGGGCACCGAGCAGGTCCACGACCGCGGCACGGTAGTGCGGGTCGGCGGCCGCCTGCGCCCAGTCCTGGGCGGCGACACCGGTCGGTTCGGCGGAGGCGGTCTCAGGCTTGTCAGAGCTCGTCATGAAGCGCACAATAGCCCGCCCGCGGCTCCCGGGAAGCCCTGGGGAAGCTCCGGTCCGGCCCCGGAGAGTCTCAGGGGTACCCGGAGAAGTCCGGGGGAAGTCCCTGGTCAACCACTGTGACTACCACGACGTGACCAAATCGGCCATCACATGTGCACGATTCCGGGGTATGGTGGTAATGCGCCTGCTGGTACGCCGTCGGTTCTGGACGTACCTCGACAGGCCGCACGTATGAGGATGCCCGGTCGGTGGCCCGATCGGCTCCGACCCGACAGCCCTCCCGGCTCGTACGGCACTGTGCGTACGACGACCGGAGGGACACACCCTCAGCGGTACGAGCGCTAGAGCGTCGGTAGAGGTCCCGTGCACTACGGCGTGCCCCACGGCCCGCCCGTAAGGCAGCCGACGTCCCCGGCACGGTCCGTCAAAGACCCCCGCGCTCGCCTCGCGCCGCGACACACAGAAGAGGCAGCACCCTGACTACGACGTTTCGTGAACTCGGAATCCTTCCCGAGACCGCCGAGGCCCTGGAGGCCGTCGGCATCATCAACCCCTTCCCCATCCAGGAGATGACACTCCCGGTCGCCCTGTCCGGCACCGACGTCATCGGCCAGGCCAAGACCGGCACCGGCAAGACCCTCGGTTTCGGCCTCCCGCTCCTTGAGCGCGTCACCGTTCCCGCCGACGTGGAGGCCGGCCGCGCCGCCCCCGAGGCCCTCACCAACGCGCCGCAGGCGCTCGTCGTCGTCCCCACGCGCGAGCTCTGCACCCAGGTCACCAACGACCTGCTGACGGCCGGCAAGGTCCGCAACGTACGCGTTCTCGCCATCTACGGCGGCCGTGCCTACGAGCCGCAGGTCGAGGCCCTGAAGAAGGGCGTCGACGTGGTCGTCGGCACCCCGGGCCGGCTCCTGGACCTCGCGGGCCAGAAGAAGCTCGACCTCCGGCACATCAAGTCGCTCGTCCTCGACGAGGCCGACGAGATGCTCGACCTGGGCTTCCTGCCGGACGTCGAGAAGATCATCGACATGCTTCCGGCGAAGCGCCAGACCATGCTGTTCTCGGCGACCATGCCGGGCGCGGTCATCGGCCTCGCGCGCCGGTACATGAGCCAGCCCACCCATATCCGCGCCACCGCGCCGGACGACGAGGGCGCGACCGTCGCGAACATCGCGCAGTTCGTCTACCGCGCGCACTCCATGGACAAGCCGGAGATGATCGCGCGCATACTGCAGGCCGACGGCCGCGGGCTCGCGATGATCTTCTGCCGCACCAAGCGCACCGCCGCCGACATCGCCGAGCAGCTGCAGCGCCGCGGCTTCGCCTCCGGTGCCGTCCACGGCGACCTCGGTCAGGGCGCCCGCGAGCAGGCGCTGCGCGCGTTCCGCAACGGCAAGGTGGACGTCCTGGTCTGCACCGACGTCGCCGCGCGCGGCATCGACGTCGAGGGCGTCACGCACGTCATCAACTACCAGTCCCCCGAGGACGAGAAGACGTACCTGCACCGGGTCGGCCGCACCGGCCGCGCGGGCGCGTCGGGTACGGCGATCACCTTCGTCGACTGGGACGACATCCCGCGCTGGCAGCTCATCAACAAGGCGCTGGACCTGAAGTTCCCCGACCCGGTGGAGACGTACTCCACCTCGCCGCACTTCTTCGAGGACCTGAAGATCCCCGCGGGCACCAAGGGTGTCCTGCCGCGCTCGGAGCGCACCCGCGCCGGGCTCGACGCGGAGGAGCTGGAGGACCTGGGCGAGACCGGCGGCCGTGGTGGCCGCGGTCGCGGTGGCCGGGGCGGTCGGGGCGAGGCGCGCGGCGAGGCCCGTACCGAGGGTCGTGTCGAGGAGCGCGAGCGCCCGGCCCGCACCCCGCGCCGCCGCCGTCGCACGCGCGGCGGTTCGGCCCTGGACCAGGCGTCCGGTACGACGTCCACGGCGCCGGCCGCCGAGGCCGCGTCGCCCGCCTCCGCCGACGACGCCCTCGCGGCGTCGGAGCCGGCGGCAGGGCGGACCCCGCGCCGCCGTCGCCGTACCCGCAACGGGGCGCCGCAGGAACCGGTGGCGGCCGCCGCCCCGGTGACCGTGACGCCGGAGGCCGTCGCCGAGACGGTCGAGACGGCCGGGTCCGTCGTGGAGCCGGCCGCGGCGGAGAAGCCGCGCCGCCGTCGCACCCGCAGGTCCGCGGAGGCCGCGCCGGTGGCCGAGACGCCGACGCCGGTGGTGACCGAGGCGCCGACGCCGGTGGTGGCCGAGGCGCCGGTGGCCGAAGAGGCACCGGCTGCCCCCGCGCGCCGTCGCACCCGCAAGACGGCCGAGGCTCCCGAGGCGGCAGCCGTCGCGGCGGTCGTCGAGGCGGTCGAGGCCGCGGCGGAGCCGAAGCCGCGCCGCACGCGGAAGGCGGCCGAGGCCGCCGTCGACACCGCCGAGGGCACGGAAGCCAAGCCGCGCCGCACGCGGAAGACCGCGGCCGCCACCCCGGAGGCCGTCGAGGCCGCCGAGGCCGCGGTGGACACCGCCGAGGCCGTCGAGGCCAAGCCGCGCCGCCGTGTCCGCAAGGCCGCCGAGCCCGTGGTGGAGGTCGCGCAGGCTCCCGCGGAAGCCGTCGAGGCCCCGGTGGCCCCGGCCCGCCGCCGCACCCGCAAGGCCGCGGAGCCGGCCGAGCCGGTGGCGGCCGCGCCGCAGCCGGCGAGCGCCGAGGCGGAGGCCGAGGCCGCGCCCAAGCCGCGCCGGACGCGGAAGGCGGCCGAGGCCGCCGTCGACACCGCCGAAGCCGCCGAGGCCAAGCCGCGCCGCACCCGCAAGACGGCGGCAACCGCCCCGGAGGCCGCCGAGGAGTCGGAGGCGGCACCCAAGCCGCGCCGCACCCGCAAGACGGCAGCGGCTGCCGAAGCCGCGGTGGACACCGCCGAGGGCGCGGAGGCCAAGCCCCGCCGCACCCGCAAGGCGACGGCGACGGCCGCCGAGACGGAGACGGCCGAGGCGGTCGCCGAGGTGAAGCCCCGTCGCACCCGCAAGACGGCGGCCGCCGTCCCGGAGACCGTCGAGGCGGAGGCGGCGCCCAGGCCGCGCCGCACCCGCAAGACGGCCGAGGCCGCCGTCGACACCGCCGAAGCCGCCGAGGCCAAGCCGCGCCGCACCCGCAAGACGGCAGCCGCCGCCTCCGCGGAGATCCCGGCGCAGGCCACCGAGGAGCCGGAGGCGAAGCCGAGGCGACGCACCACCCGCAAGGCGGCCGAGTCCGCCGGATCCGTCGAGGCGGCCGACGCGGAGGCGAAGCCGAAGGCCCGCCGGACCCGCAAGGCGGCCGCCGCGGCCCCGGAGGCCTGAGCACACGCCTGACGACGGCCCGGACCACCCCGTGTGGTCCGGGCCGTCGGCGTCTGTGCGGCGCCCTATGGTCCCCGGTGCCGGGGTTCACCCGCCGGCCCCCGGTCGGTCGCCCCGCTCCGGATACCCTCTCCTCCATGAGCAGGCCTCGTACCTTCGTCCCGCCCGCCGATGCCCGTGCGTATGCGCTCGCCACCGACCGGGGTGAGTTCGCCGTCGTCGACGCGCCCGTGGCCGCCGGGGTCGAGCCCAGGGGGGTCGCGCTGCTGCTGCCCGGGTTCACCGGGAGCAAGGAGGACTTCAACCGGCTGCACGAGGCGCTGGGCCGGCGCGGGTACCGGACGGTCGCCGTGGACGGGCGCGGGCAGTTCGAGTCGGACGGGCCCGCGCACGACGAATCGGCGTACGCCCAGGACGAACTGGCGCGGGACGTGCTCGCGCAGGCGGCGGCGGTCGGCGCGGGCCGCCCGGTGCATCTGCTGGGGCACTCCCTGGGCGGCCAGATCGCCCGCGCTGCCGTGCTCCTCGACCGCACGCCGTTCCGCTCGCTGACCCTGATGTCCTCGGGCCCGGCGCAGATCTCCTCCTCCCAGCAGCAGCGCGTGAAGCTGCTGCGGGACGCGCTCGCCGTGATGTCGATGGCCGAGGTGTGGGAGGCCATGCAGGCCCTGGAGCCACCGGAGGAGCTGGAGGAACCGGACGGGCCGGAGGAGGGCCTGGAGGACGGCGAGGATCTGCGGCGCCGCTGGCTGGGCAACAAGCCGGCCCAACTCCTCGCAACCGGGCGCCAGTTGTGCACGGAGCCGGACCGCGTCGCGGAACTGGCCGCCCTGCCGCTGCCCTTCCATGTCCTGTCGGGCGCGCGGGACGACACCTGGCCGGTACCGCTGCTGGACGACATGGCACTGCGGCTGCGGGCGCGCCGTACGGTGATCGCGGGGGCTGAGCACTCCCCCAACACCGACCGCCCCGCCGCCACCGCCGAGGCGCTCGCGGACTTCTGGGACGAGACAGGCCCCGCGGACCGGAACCAGGGCTAGCGCCGCGAACACGTACCGCGGCTGCTGCGGCGGCTAGTACTGCGTCTGGAGGTGCTCCCAGAAGCCGTCCCGCAGGGCACGGCGCAGGTCGGCCTGGCCGCGCAGGGAGTACTGGAGCATTCCCTCGGCCTCGACGAGCAGGTCCTGGTCGACGGGGCCCGGCAGGTAGGGGTGGCCGGGCAGCAGTTCGACGAGCGCCTCGCGGCCGCGCGAGGAGAGCCACTTCGCCGCGATCTGCGCGCCGACGAAACGGACGTCCTCGCGGGTGGGTCGGGTGGCTCCGGCCTCGTAGGCGGCGGTGCGTCGGGAGACGTACGGCTTGAAGAACTCGAGGTCGAGGGTGCGCTGGCTGTCGACCTCCCAGAGCAGCGGCTCGGCCTGGTTGCGGCCCTCGGGGGCCTCGATGCCCCACAGGTGGACCCGGGCGCCGTAGCCCTGGGCGGCCTCGACCGCCGAGACCAGGTCCTCGTCGCCGCCGAGCAGGGCCGCGTCGCTGATGGCGCGGTGCCGGGCCAGTGACTCCAGGTCCGTGCGGATCAGGGAGTCGACGCCCTTCTGCTGGTTGTTGGCGTTGAGGTTGCCGAGGCGGACCTTGACGTCGGGGAGTTCGGCGATGGCCTGCTGCTCGGCGGTGTGGATGCGGCGGCGGGCACCGTCGTACCAGTAGACGCGCAGCAGCCGGCTGTCGGCGAAGATCTGGCGCGCCTTGTCGATGAGCGCCTCGATCAGCCCTTCGGCGTCGAGGTCGAAGGCGCGGCGGTCCTCCGTCCCGGCGACGAGCCGGCCCGTGGCCGCGTAGAGGTAGCCCGCGTCCACGAAGATGGCGTGCGTCGAGGGCGTCTTGGCCACTTCGGCGAGCATGCGGGTGAGCAGCTCGTTCGTGCGGTCGATACGGGCCCGGAGGGCGTCGAGGTCGTCGTTCATCACCTCCATTGTCCCGGCGGTCACGCTGCGAACACAACCGGTCCCGGTCAGTCTCGTGCACACTCTTACCGGTCGGTAATTAGACGTTCGAAAAATTTCTTTAGCGTAGGGAATGTTTGTAACACGCAAGTCGTTGACTGATACGGAACAGGACGACGAAGGGAGAGGCCATGCGCTTCGAAATCATGCGACTCGACGAGGTCGACGGCACCACCGTGGACAGCACTGTCGTGGACGCCGCCTCCGTCAGCAGGATCGTTCAGCAGGCCGCCGCCGTGGGGCAGCGCCTGTGGATCCGACCGGCCGAGACCCAGGCTTCGTAACAGGCTCTCGTAACAGCACGACGCGACAACGACAGAAGAAGACGACAGCAGCCACACCGACGACACGCGGAGCACCGCACAGTCTTCAGAGCCCCCGCACGGCACCAGGCCGTGCGGGGGCTCTGCGTTCGCCTCCTGCTTCGTGTGGCTACGCGCCCTTGATCACCTGGGTGACGCCGTTGATGATCTGCTGCACGGCGATGGCGGAGAGCATCATGCCCGCGAGCCGCGTCACCAGGACCACACCGCCGTCCTTGATGACCCGGATGATCAGCAGCGAGTAGCGCATCACCAGCCAGAGCACCACGTGGATCGCGAGGATCGCGCACCACACGGACACCTGCATGGCCACACTGCCGGCCTTCTGCACGGCGAGGATGACCGACACGATCGCACCGGGACCGGCCAGCAGCGGCATGCCCAGCGGCACCAGCGCCACGTTGACGTCCTTGGTCTGCTTCGGCTCGTCGTTCTTGCCGGTGAGCAGGTCCAGGGCGATGAGCAGGAGCAGCAACCCGCCCGCGATCATCAGCGCGGGCACGGAGACGTGCAGGTAGTCCAGGATCTGGTGCCCCAGCAGCCCGAAGACCGTGATGACACCGCCCGCCACGCACACGGCCTGGAAGGCCATCCGCTTCTGCACCTTGCCGGGCCGGCCGGCGGTGAGGGCGAGGAAGATCGGGGTGATCCCCGGGGGATCCATGATGACGAAGAGGGTCAGGAAGAGGGAGCCGAAGACGGCGAGATCGAACATGGCGGTGCTACAGGCCTTGCGGGAGTGAGGGACTTGGACGTGCGGGGCCGGGCTTCAGGCTCCGCCGGTCCCCGGCACCGGGAACGCGCCCGTGGCCCGGCGGGTGATCTCGCCGTACACCTCGGGGTCGGTGGTGTACTCGCCCAGCGTCACCGTCTTGCGGCTGCCGTGGTAGTCGGACGAGCCCGTCACCAGCAGCCCCAGCTCGCCGGCGAGCCCGCGCAGCCGGGCACGGGTGTCCTCGTCGTGGTCCATGTGGTCGACCTCGATGCCGTCGAGACCGGCCGCGGCCATCTCGGCGATCGCCGACTCGGGGACCGTGCGGCCGCGCTTCGCGGCGGCCGGGTGCGCGAACACGCACACGCCGCCGGCGCCCTTGACCAGCCGGATCGCCTCGAAGGGGTCGGTCTCGTGCTTCTCCACGAAGGCCCGGCCGCCGTCGGCCAGCCACTCCTCGGTGAAGGCGTCGCTCACGGTCGGTACGACACCGAGCTCGACGAGCGCGGAGGCGACGTGCGGCCGACCGACCGAACCGTCCCCGGCGATCCGCCGCACCTGCTCCCAGGTGACCGGCACGCCCAGCGCGTTCAGCTTGGCGACCATGCCCCGGGCGCGCGGCACCCGGTCGTCCCGGACCAGCTCGCGCTCGGCGAGCAGCGCGGGCTCCTCGGGGTCGAAGAGGTAGGCGAGCATGTGCATGGAGATGCCGTCGAGGCGGCAGGACAGCTCGGCCCCGGTGACCAGCGTGAGCCCCGCGGGCAGCGCGGCGACGGCCTCGGCGTACCCGCGGGTGGTGTCGTGGTCGGTCAGCGCGACGACGTCGAGACCGGCGGCGGCGGCGTTGCGCACCAGCTCCGCCGGGGTGTCCGTGCCGTCGGACGCGGTGGAGTGGCAGTGCAGATCGATGCGCACGACACAGACTCCAGCGGGACGGGACGAAGGGAACGCGTCAAGGATAACGGCCGGCCGAGGGTGCCCCTGTCACACCCGAAAGCCGGGGGCGCCCCATACAGCCACCGCACAGGAGAACGCGCCCCGAAGGGGTGCTGGGGGTGCCCCCGGGCGAAGGCTGGGGGAGGAACTGCGCGACCTGCCCCCACGGCGCCGCAGCCGCCCACCGCCCACCACGTACGGCACAACCCCTACGGCTCCAGCAGCCGCGGCGACAACGCCCCGCACGGCACGAGGTCCACCTCGGCCCCCGCGTCCCGCAGATCGGTCAGCACCAGCTCGTCGTACATCAGCAGACCCGTCTGCTCGGGCCACACCACGGCCCACAGCCACAGCCCCCGGGCCTCGCCCGCGAAGACGGCCCGGTCGTCCGGCGCGCCGGAGACGTGCCACAGCGGCGTCGGCCGGCCCGCCGCCAGCACCTTCGCCTGCGGCGGCTTCTCCACGTTCATGTACGACCCCGGGTCCGGTCCGTCGATCCCCGCGTACCGCGCCCCGAGGCCGACCCCCAGCTCCTCGGCGACCAGGATCATCTCCCCTATGCCGCCGAGCGGCGCGGGTCCGGAGCAGGCGACGGCGGTCGCGCGGCCCCCGCTGCGGTCGTCACCGGCGCACGCCACACCCGTGAACAGCCAGCCGACCGGCAGCGGCCAGGGCATCCACACCGGAACCTGGGTGCGGTGCACCACCACGCCGAGGGCCTCGACGCTGGGCGGAATCACGGGCTGTACCGGATGCACGGTCCCGTGGACATCGCACTGCCAGGTGTCGGCGAAGAGTCCGGGAGCCCTGACCCGGCCACCACACTTCGGGCAACTGGGTTCGCCCCTCATAGAGCCCCACGGTCCTACCCAGGACCCCCCACGTCAAGGACGATCACCCGTCCAGCGCACGCGGCCGCGTGGACGGACGGCTCCCTCCCTGCGGCAGACCGCCGGCGACGGCGTCACGGGCTTCGCCAACTGGTCGCCGGCGAATGCCCCTTGGTGAGTTTGCTCACCCCCGTGTCAGTCCAGCGGGACGGATTTGCGGTGCGGGTCCCGGAGGTCGGCCCCGTTCGCGAGCCAGCGCTCCTGGAGGGCGCCGGCGCCGTGCACGCGTTTCCAGGCGGCCTCGTTCGGCGTCATCGGCAGCAGCGGCAGGAACCGTACGGGGTCGAGGGGCTCGTCCAGCTCCAGATCCTCGACGAGACCGCCGGGCTCGCCGACCAGGACGGAGGTGAAGGGCGCGCCCGGCCACAGCGGGTCGCCGACGTCCAGCGACGCGCCCGGGGCCACGACGAGTCCCTCCACCTGCGGGGACGCGGCGAGCACGGCGAGCGCGCGGAGCACCTTGTCGGTCTCGGCGAGCCCGGCGCGGACCGACAGGACCAGCTCGGCGCGCGGCCCCTTGACGGGGTCCGCGACCATCGCGGTGGGGTCGGTCATGGGGTGCACGGACATCCCGAGCGTGGCGTAGCGGACGACGCTCTCGCCCTGCAGGTCCTCGTGGAAGCGGAGCACCTCGATGCGGTCCGTACCGAGGAAGGTGACCGCCGCACGCGCGTCCGGTTCGCCCAGTGCGGTGGTCAACCGGGCCTCGACCAGAGGAAGAACTTCAACCATGTCGCGAGCATAGAACTCGTCAGCACCGGGCAAAGCGGCGCCTTGACACCGAGGGCTGCTGCTACTCTGACCGCGGTGGTTCGGGGCAGCACGCAGCGCGTCGCGGTCAGACCCCGACGCCGACAGGACTCCCTTACGAGGGACCGGCTGGAGGAGGTGGGGCTGTCATGGATCGAAGTCACCCGTGCAGTACCACTCGCTCTTCCTGCCTCTGAATCTCTTTCTCTGGCTGGCTGCCGCCTTTTCGTGCGCGTTGTCGTTCGGAAGAGCACTTCGTTTCGCTTGCCTGATCCCTTTGACCGGTCCGTTCCGGATCTGTCCGGATCCGTTCGTCTGATCTGAATCAGTAGCGAAGTCGCCACCGCAACGGTGCGGTGCTCCCCGCTTTGTGGACGTGCCAAACATCCGAAGCCAGGACGTCCCCATTCCGGGTAGTTCCACCCGTTCGCCGGCGGTCTTCCGCTGCCTGTCGCGAAGGAGCCTGCCCATGTCGATGATCCGCGACCTCCGAGCCGTGGTCCGTCCGTCCCGCCCCTCGCAGCGCAAGAGCCTGCGGCCGGACAACGGCGCGTACGACACCACCCGCGACCCCGGCACGCCCTCGGCCGTCGTCGACTGCGCCGTCTACCGCGACGGCGCCCGCGTGGAGACCGGCAAGCCGCTGACCCCGCACGAGGCGATGCGGCTGGTGCGCCGCGACGGCGGGTTCGTCTGGATCGGCCTGCACGAGCCGACCGAGGCCGAATTCGCGGGTATCGCGAGCGAGTTCGGACTCCACCCGCTGGCCGTGGAGGACGCCGTCCAGGCCCACCAGCGCCCGAAGCTGGAGCGGTACGACGACTCCCTCTTCACCGTCTTCAAGACCATCCACTACGTCGAGCACGACCAGCTCACCGCCAACAGCGAGGTCGTGGAGACCGGCGAGGTCATGTGCTTCACCGGCCGGGACTTCTTCATCACCGTCCGGCACGGCGGGCAGGGCTCGCTGCGGGCGCTGCGGCACCGGCTCCAGGACGACCCCGAGCTGCTCGTCAAGGGTCCCTCGGCCGTGCTGCACGCCATCGCCGACCACGTCGTGGACGGTTACGTCGCGGTCGCCGACGCGGTGCAGGACGACATCGACGAGGTGGAGACGGAGGTCTTCACGCCGGGCCGCAGGGGCGGCGTCTCCCGCGGTGTCGACTCGGCGCGGATCTACCAACTCAAGCGCGAGGTACTGGAGTTCAAGCGCGCCGTCTCGCCCCTGCTGCGCCCCATGCAGCTGCTGAGCGAGCGGCCGATGCGGCTCGTCGACCCCGACATCCAGAAGTACTTCCGGGACGTCGCCGACCACCTCGCCCGCGTCCAGGAGCAGGTCGTCGGCTTCGACGAGCTCCTCAACTCGATCCTCCAGGCCAACCTCGCGCAGGCGTCCGTCGCGCAGAACGAGGACATGCGCAAGATCACGTCCTGGGCCGCGATCATCGCCGTACCGACGATGGTGTGCGGTGTGTACGGCATGAACTTCAAGTACATGCCCGAGCTGCACTGGCGCTACGGCTACCCGGTGATCATGGCCATCACCGGGGTGATCTGTCTCGGCATCCACCGCACGCTGAAGCGCAACGGCTGGCTCTAGGCTGGTCGCCATGACAAGCGAGCTGCTCGACCAGGCCCTCGTCGAGGAGGCCACGAAGAAGTCCGGCCTCGTCTGGGTGCGGGGCGCCGGGGCGGCCCCGGCGCGTGCGGTGTGGCACGCGTGGGCCGACGGCGGCATGTGCCTGGTCGGTGACGGCGCCGAGCAGCCGCTGGGCGGGCTGACCGACGGGGGGCCGGCGGAGGTGACCGTCCGCAGCAAGGACAAGGGCGGCCGGCTGGTCACCTGGACGGCGACGGTCACGGAGCTGCCCGCCGGCACCCCCGAGTGGGACGCGGCGGTGGCGGAACTGAAGGGCAAACGCCTCAACGCCCCCGACGGCGAAGCGATGACCCAGCGCTGGGCGAGGGAGTGCAGGGTGCTGCGCCTGACCCCGACGGGGACGACCTCGCCCCTGCCGGCGGAGAACCTGGCCGCGCCCCCGATCCCGTCCCCGGCAACGACCCGGCAGCCGGTCCCGGCCGCACTGCCCCGGCTGCTGTCGAGACGCCGCAAGTCCAAGTAGCCGAAGCCCAGGCCGCGTTCGGCGCCGCCGGACAGCCCCGCCCCGGTCGATCACCGTCGCCGCGGATCACCGTCGCGGCGGGACGGAGGCCGGGCTCATGGCCCGCTACGACGCCGGCAACTGCTTCCCGTAGTCGACCGTCTCACCCTTCTCCGGTTCGACCACGCTGAAGTCCTTACCCCAGTCGGAGAAGGTGAGGGTGCCGGCGCCGCCGCCGCGCTCCAGGCGCAGGGGGTACGGCTTGCCCTCGAGGGAGACGTCGAGGCTGCCGCCGGAGCCGCCGTCGCCGGTGATGCGGATCGTGCGGGTACCCGACTGCTCGTGGTGACCGGCCGTCGCGAGCGAGCCGTGCAGGGTCAGCAGGCCCGAGAGGAGGAGGTCCTTGTCCGTGAAGCCGCTGAACTTCTTGTACGCGGGATCCGTCCGCGGCACCTTCACGTACTTGCCGTCGAGCTTGCTCGCCGCGGTCGTGTCGCTGCCGTCGGCGTGGTTCCAGAACCCCGAGTCGGCCTGCAGATACAGCGTGTCGCCCACCCGGAGGAGCTGGAACGTCGAGCCCTTCGAGGTGACCGAGCCGGTCCCGCCCTCCTCGTTCAGGCGCATGTCCAGCTCGTACGTGCGCCCGCTCGTGACCACCGTCCCCGCCATCCGCACCGTCGCCACCGACGAGGCCGCCGCCCGCGTCTTCGACTGGATGACGTCCGGCGCCAGCTTGCCCACCCCGTTCGTGCCGGCGTCCGGATCCCCGCCGCATCCGGTGAGGACGGCCAGTGCGCACACCGCGGTGACCAGTGCGGCGTGGCGGGTACGGCCCGGAGCGATGACGGTCACAGGCAGGGCCACCTTTCTGAGGGGTCCGGCAGGGCGTACCGCAGCGTACCGGTGCCCCACCCGCCCGGCGGAGCCGGTCCGTCCGGACCGCCCACCAGGGCGTATCCGATCGGTACGGGCTAGCCTGAAGCCCACCGAGCGGGCAGAAGGGACCGAAAACCACGCAAGCAGCACTCCGGTAGGTAAAGGAAGCATCCCCATGGCAGCCGGCGCTCCCCGCATCTTCGTCTCGCACCTCGCCGGTGTCCCCGCCTTCGATCCCGCCGGCGACCAGGTGGGCCGCGTCCGGGACCTCGTCGTCATGCTGCGCGTCGGCCGCCGCCCGCCCCGGCTGCTCGGCCTGGTCGTCGAACTGTCCACCCGGCGCCGCGTCTTCCTGCCCATGACCCGGGTGACCGGCGTGGAGTCCGGCCAGGTCATCACCACCGGCGTGGTCAACGTCCGCCGCTTCGAGCAGCGTCCGACCGAACGCCTCGTCTTCGGCGAGCTCCTCGACCGCCGCGTCCAGCTGGTCGAGACCGGCGAGGAGGTCACCGTCCTGGACCTGGCCGTGCAGCAGCTGCCGGCCCGCCGGGACTGGGAGATCGACCGGGTCTTCGTCCGCAAGGGGAAGAAGGGGGCCTTCCGGCGGGCCAGAGGCGAGACGCTCACCGTCGAGTGGTCGCAGGTCACCGGGTTCTCCCTGGAGGAGCACGGCCAGGGCGCCGAGAGCCTGCTCGCCACCTTCGAGCAGCTGCGCCCCGCCGACCTCGCCAACGTGCTGCACCACCTCTCCGCCAAGCGCCGCGCCGAGGTGGCCGCGGCCCTCGACGACGACCGCCTGGCCGACGTCCTCGAAGAGCTCCCCGAGGACGACCAGATCGAGATCCTCGGCAAGCTGAAGGAGGAGCGGGCCGCGGACATCCTGGAGGCCATGGACCCGGACGACGCGGCCGACCTGCTCGCCGAACTCCCCGAACAGGACAAGGAACGGCTGCTGAGCCTGATGGAGCCGGCGGACGCGGCCGAGATGCGGCGCCTGATGTCGTACGAGGAGCACACGGCGGGCGGTCTGATGACCACCGAGCCGATCGTCCTGCGGCCCGACGCGACCGTGGCCGACGCCCTCGCGCGGGTCCGCAACCCCGACCTCTCCCCTGCCCTGGCCGCTCAGGTCTACGTCTGCCGGCCGCCCGACGAGACCCCGACCGGCAAGTACCTGGGCACCGTGCACTTCCAGCGGCTGCTGCGCGATCCCCCGTACACCCTGGTCAGTTCACTGGTCGCCGACGACGACCTGCAGCCCCTCGACCCCGACGCCACGCTCCCGGTCATCGCCGGGTTCTTCGCCACGTACGACATGGTCGCTGCGCCGGTGGTGGACGAGGCGGGGTCGCTGCTCGGCGCGGTGACCGTGGACGACGTCCTGGACCACATGCTGCCGGAGGACTGGCGGGAGACCGAGTTCCACCTGGACGAGGGGGACCCGAAGGAGAAGGAGCGGACGGCGGGGAAGGGGGCGGGGATCCATGGCGCCTGAGCGCGAGAGCACCCGTGAGCGGACGCCGTCCGGCGCCACCGCGGCCGGCCGGTCGCGCGGCCACCGCCTGGACCAGCCGCGCGCGCCGCGGCGCAGGCTGCTGCCGGAGTGGGACCCGGAGGCCTTCGGGCGGCTCTCCGAGCGCATCGCCCGCTTCCTGGGCACCGGGCGGTTCATCGTCTGGATGACGTTCGTGATCATCCTCTGGGTGCTGTGGAACGTCGCGGCACCCGGCAGGCTCCGGTTCGACGAGTACCCGTTCATCTTCCTGACCCTGGCGCTGTCCCTGCAGGCCTCCTACGCGGCCCCGCTGATCCTGCTCGCGCAGAACAGGCAGGACGACCGCGACCGGGTCAACCTCGAACAGGACCGCAAGCAGAACGAGCGGTCCATCGCCGACACCGAGTACCTCACCCGGGAGATCGCCGCGCTGCGCATGGGCCTGGGCGAGGTGGCGACCCGGGACTGGATCCGCTCCGAGCTCCAGGACCTGCTGAAGGACATGGACGAGCGGCGGGACGGGCATCACGAACATGCCGTATTCCCGGCAGAACGGTCGCCAAGGCGTGACGTAGACGACCGCTGAGGGGCGTTATAGGGGCCCTGCGCCGCGCCGTACCATCGGGGGTATGGCTAGCGAAGACGCGGTGCGCGAGGCACTGGCGACGGTGAACGATCCCGAGATCAACCGACCCATCACCGAACTGGGGATGGTCAAATCGGTGGCCATCGGGGAGGACGGCGCGGTCGCGGTCACCGTGTACCTGACCGTCTCGGGCTGCCCCATGCGGGACACCATCACCCAGCGCGTCACCGAGGCGGTCTCCCGCGTCGAGGGCGTCACCCGCGTCGACGTCACCCTGGACGTGATGAGCGACGAGCAGCGCAAGGAGCTGGCTTCCGCCCTGCGCGGCGGCCAGGCGGAGCGGGAGGTGCCCTTCGCCAAGCCCGGCAGCCTCACCCGCGTCTACGCGGTCGCCTCCGGCAAGGGCGGCGTCGGCAAGTCGTCGGTCACGGTCAACCTGGCCGCCGCGATGGCCGCCGACGGCCTCAAGGTGGGCGTGGTCGACGCGGACATCTACGGCCACTCCGTGCCGCGCATGCTGGGCGCGGACGGCCGCCCGACCCAGGTCGAGAACATGATCATGCCGCCGTCGGCCAACGGCGTGAAGGTCATCTCCATCGGCATGTTCACCCCGGGCAACGCCCCGGTCGTCTGGCGCGGCCCGATGCTGCACCGCGCCCTGCAGCAGTTCCTCGCGGACGTCTACTGGGGCGACCTGGACGTCCTCCTCCTCGACCTCCCGCCCGGCACCGGCGACATCGCCATCTCGGTCGCCCAGCTGGTCCCGAACGCCGAGATCCTGGTCGTGACGACGCCTCAGCAGGCCGCCGCGGAGGTCGCCGAGCGGGCGGGCTCCATCGCGGTCCAGACCCACCAGAAGATCGTCGGCGTCGTCGAGAACATGTCCGGCCTGCCCTGCCCGCACTGCGGCGAGATGGTCGACGTGTTCGGCACGGGCGGCGGTCAGACCGTCGCGGACGGCCTGACCCGTACGACGGGTGCGACGGTCCCCGTCCTCGGCTCCATCCCCATCGACGTCCGCCTCCGGGAAGGCGGCGACGAGGGCAAGCCGGTCGTCCTGACCGACCCGGACTCCCCGGCCGGCGCAGCCCTCCGCGGCATCGCCGGCAAGCTCGGCGGCAGGCAGCGCGGCCTCTCCGGCATGTCCCTGGGCATCACGCCGCGCAACAAGTTCTAAAAGGGGTACTTGCAGCGCCCCGTCAGGGGCGTTGGGGGTGCCCCCGGCCGAAGGCTGGGGGAGGAACTGCGCGACCAGCTACAACGCAGCCGCAGTCGCCCACGCACCGCACCCTCTACGGCGAAGGGGCGCCAAAAACCACCGGCGCCCCTTACTTTCACGCGTACGCGGCAACGTCCTTGATCACGGCGAACCCCAGCCCGTACGCCGACATCCCCCGTCCGTACGCCCCGAGGTGCACCCCCGCCTCCGTGGACCCGGCGAGCACCCACCCGAACTCCGACTCCCGGTAGTGGAACGGCGTCGCCACGCCGTCCACCGGCAGCGACAGCGTCGACCACTCCGGCCCGGACAGCTCGTCCGCCAGCTCCCACGCCGTCTCGGTCTGCTGCTCCAGCCAGTCGTCCCGCAGGCTGTGGTCCATCTGCCCCGGCCAGGTGAAGGACAGCAGCCCGACCCCGGCCAGCCACGCGGCGGACGACACCGACGTGGCCTCCAGCAACCCCGTCCCGTCGGCGCTGCGCCGGGACGGACTCGCCGCGACGGTCACGACGACCGCGAACTTCTCCCGCGGCTCACCGACGGACGCGGCGAGGTGCTCGTTGCGCACCGACGGCTCGTCGCCGTGCCCGATCGACCCGTGCTCCACCGCACCGTCGGCCGCCGTACCCACCTGCATCAGCCAGCGCGGCCCCGTGAACGCCTCGTCGAGGCCGTACCAGGGAAAGGGCGCCTCCAGGTAGCCGTCGACCGTGCGGCGGGCGGAGGGGGCCTGCTGTGCGCCCTCCGCGACCGGCGCCTGTCCGTCCACCCGACTTGTCGTCTCCATCTGCCCGGACGCCTCCTAGCTCTCGTCGGTCCGGGGCGGCCCGCCCCCCTTCGGGCGCACTCGTCCGGTCCGCACAACAACTCGGCAGCATATCGACACCGCTGGGACCAGCCGCGAAACCGCCCGGTGCGTGGGTCGCGCGGGCGGCTGGTTCGGGCCGTAAGAGACGTATGAGCGGCGCACACGCGGTATGAAACGCGTCACGTGCGCCGCTCATGCGCGGGTCGGGGTGCGGGACTCAGGTGGCGTCCGCGTCGTAGGGCGGGCGGCCGTCCGTGCCCGGGTCCTCGGGCTTCTTGGTCATGTCGAGCCGGCCGCTCCCCGACGCACCGCTCCCGGAGGACGACGGCGAGGGGTCGGTGTCGCGGCTGTGCACCGCGTCCGTGACCTCGGCCATCTCCTTCTTCAGGTCGAAGCCGTTGCGGATCTCCTTCAGCCCCAGCTCGTCGCTGTCCAGGTGCTTGCGGATGAAGGTCTTGGGGTTGAGGTCCTCGAGTTCGAAGTCCTTGAACTCCGGGCCGAGTTCCTGCCGGATGTCTTCCTTGGCGCTCTCCGAGAACTCCCGGATCTTGCGGATGGTCCGCATGACGTCCTGGATGACCTTCGGGAGCTTGTCCGGACCGAAGACGAGCACGGCGAGCACAATGATCGTCACCAGCTCGAGTGGTCCTATGTCATTGAACACCTGAAGCTCCTTGCGATGTCCTCGGTCTCGGCCCTCCGGTCGCTGTTGCGGCTGTTCCGTGGTCCGGGCCGGGTCCACGGTACCCGGCGGACCTGTCCGACCGGTACTGCCCGAGGTGTCCGACTGCGTGTGTACGACCGGTTTTCCGGGTTGTTTGCCTAGTCGCGGCACGCGTGGGGGCTGCCTGTGACGTTTCTGTCAGTTCCTGTCCGAGGGGCCGGGCCGGACGTCACGGTGATCCGGCCGCCCGCCGAGGCCGCGGGGGCGACGACGTGGTGTTGCCCGGCGAAACCGTCCGCAGCGGCGCCGCGGACATGGCCGGCTCACAGGATTCGACCAGGTTCGCGAGTGATCGCGGGGGTCGTTCAGCAGATGGGCAGCGGCCGGTCAGTGGACTGCGCGGGAGGAGCGGGACGGGGACGGGGAGGGCGCTGAGGTGGTGTCGGGGACGGGTGCGGCGAGCAGGCTGGTGCCGGTCGCCTCGGGAACGGCGGTCCACGAGGTGAGGGAGAACGGCGGATTGGTGCTCAGCGGTCGTATCAGCGGGGAGACCGCGGCCGCGCCGGCCATCACCGGTGCGGTCAGTTCCCGCAGCTTCTGCTGCGCGGCGGCCGGGGAGGGCACGCCGGGCAGCAGCGGCGCCGACACCGAGGTGGGGACGGCGGCGGTGGAACCGAGCAGGGTGCCGGACGACAGCAGCGGGGTGAGCAGGCGGCGGCGCGAGTCGGCGGCCCCGGTCGTGCCCGCCCCGGCCGTGCCGGCCGGGGCGACGCTGCCGCCGCCGGTGCCGCTGCGGGCGTCGGCGGCCGGGGAGCCGGGAAGGCCCGCGGTGACGCCGCCGAGGGCGACCGCGGCGAGGGAGACCGCGCCGGCGGCGACGAACGCGAACCGCATGCCGCGCGAGGCGGAGCGGTCGCCGTCCGGGCGGCCGACGGGGTGGATGCGGAAGCCCCGGCCGGCGGCCGCGGCCGGGTCGTGCGGGCGGGCGGGGACGTAGCCGAACTCGAAGCGGTCGTCCCGGCTCAGGCCGAAGACCCCGCCGCCGGATCCGCGTCCCGAGGGGTCTCCCCCGCCGAACGGCGAACCGCCGCCGTCCGGGTCGCCGCCCGCGGGCAGCCCCTGGAGGCGGGCGAGGAAACTCTCCGAGGGCGGGGGCGGGGCGGCCGCCGCGAAGACGTTCTTCAGGGCGCGCTGGGCGTCCGCCTCGGCCTTGCACCGGGCGCAGGTCGCCAGGTGGGCCAGGACGCGCTCACGCGTCTCATGACCGAGCTCTCCGTCCACCAGGGCGGAGAGTCGGTCTCCCAGATGCTGCTCGGCGAGCTGCCGCTCGGCCGGTTTCGGTCGTGATCCACTCACGCGGTCGCGCCCCCTCCTCCCAGTGCGGGAACACGGGGCACGAAGGAGCGGCGCTCGGCCTTGCGGGCCTCCGGGGAGCGGTGCGCGAGAGCCTTGCGCAGCTGGGAGCGGCCGCGGTGGATACGGGAGCGGACCGTGCCGAGCTTGACGCCGAGGGTCGCGGCGATCTCCTCGTACGACAGGCCCTCGATGTCGCAGAGCACGACGGCGGCGCGGAACTCGGGCGCGAGGGTGTCCAGGGCCTGCTGGACGTCGGCGTCGAAGTGCGCGTCGTTGAAGGCCTGCGAGGGGGTGGGCTCGCGGCTGGGCAGGCGCTCGGCCGCGTCCTCGCCGAGGGCGTCGAAGCGGATGCGCTGCTTGCGGCGGACCATGTCGAGGAACAGGTTGGTGGTGATGCGGTGCAGCCAGCCCTCGAAGGTGCCCGGGGAGTAGGTCGACAGGGAGCGGAAGACGCGGACGAAGACCTCCTGCGTGAGGTCCTCGGCGTCGTGCTGGTTACCGGTCAGGCGATAGGCCAGGCGGTAGACGCGGCCGCTGTGCGTGCTGACGATCTCCTCCCACGTGGGCGGAGTCCATGCCTGCCCGTCCGCGTCGGTGGAGAAGGTCGCGGTCCGGTCCTCGCCCGTGGCGAGCGCGGCGGCGTGGCTGGGGTCAGCAGCGGTGTCGTTCACGGATTTCGGCCTGCCTGCCGATCCGAGAAAGCGCCGCAGCACTCCTCCCCGATCCCCAGGCGCAGCCGCACCTCCCCTGTCGGCTCTGGTGGTGTCCAGTGGAGCCCCTACCATAGCCACCTCGCCCGTTAGCACCGGATAAGCGGTTTTACAAGAATTTGATCTGTGCTGGTACGGCTCGTCCGGCCACGACAGCGGGTGGTCCGCCGCCGTCTCGTCATCGTGATCCATTCGTGTCCCCCCGCCTTCTCTTCCACCCCTCTAAACGCCCGGTCCCATCTGCGGGTTCCCGACGCCAACGGATACAGTCACGCCCAGGCAACCACGGGGACAGGAGAGGGTCATTACCGGCAACCGGCAGACGAGCTGGGCGTTCGCCGACGCCTTTGTCGCCGAGGACGAAGCGCTGCGGTGGGCCCGTGACCGGGCCCGCGAGGCAGGGCTGCGCTCGGTGTCGCCCGGCACGGGCGCCGCGCTGCGCATGCTCGCCGCCTCCGTGGACGCCAAGGCGGTCGCCGAGATCGGTACGGGGTGCGGGGTCTCCGGGATGTACCTGCTGCACGGCATGCGTCCGGACGGCGTGCTGACCACCGTGGATCCGGAGCCGGAGCACCAGCAGTTCGCCCGGCAGGCCTTCCGCGCCTGCGGTTTCGCCAGCAACCGGGCCCGCTTCATCCCCGGCCGGGCCCTCGACGTGCTGCCCCGCCTCGCGGACGCCGGCTACGACCTCGTCTTCTGCGACGGCGACCGCCAGGAGTACTCCGACTACCTCGCTGAATCGTTGCGTCTGCTGCGTCCGGGTGGCCTGGTGGTCTTCGAGGGTGTCTTCGCCAACGGCCGCACCGTCGACTCCGGGCCGCAGCCGACCGAGGTGCTGCGGCTGCGCGAGCTGCTGCGCACGGTCCGGGAGAGCCCGGAGCTGGTGCCGTCGCTGCTGCCGGTGGGCGACGGGCTGCTGTGCGCGGTCAAGCGGTAGGCCTCGCGGGCCGGGACGGGTCCGCGCAGGGGGCCCGCATGAACGGCGACGCCCCGGCACCGCTTAGGATGCCGGGGCGGCCGAAAGGGTGTGGTCGCTGACGCCTCAGACGACGACGTTCTTGAGGGCGTCGGCAAGCGCCGCGGCCTCGTCAGGGGTCAGCTCGACGACGAGCCGACCGCCGCCTTCGAGCGGAACGCGCATGACGATGCCCCGCCCCTCCTTGGTCACCTCGAGCGGGCCATCACCCGTCCGCGGCTTCATGGCCGCCATGCTGGTTCCCCTTCCTGAAAACAGCTCATCGTCTGCCGACGGCCCCCGAGGGCACGCGCGGTCTCTGGCGGGACACGCGACTCCGGCATCGAACACATTGCTTCCAAGCCATTATCCCGCATCTCAGGACCCGATGACCAACATCAGTCGGCATCGCTTGGGCAACGCACGCGAGCAAAACCACTCAATTCGGCGATGTGACTGCGATACTTCGCCGCCTCGTGTCCTTACGCCGACCGAGTCGGCTCCGGAATTCTTAGACGCAGGTCACACGCCCGCTCCGGTCCACCGGCAACGATCTCCGCCATGCTGTCCTTCGGACAGCAACGTACTGAGCGGTACGTCAGCCGCGGCGACGCGGACAACCAAGACCGAAGACCGCCTGACGACTACCGACTACCGACTACCGACGAAGACGACGAAGACGACGGAGGGGACGACGCATCATGACCGACACCGTGCTCTACGAGGTGGGCGACGGGCTCGCGACGATCACGCTGAACCGCCCCGAGGCGATGAACGCGCTGAACATCGCGACGAAGGTGGCCCTTCGGGAGGCCGCGCAGGAGGCGGCGGCCGACACGGCTGTCCGGGCGATCCTGCTGACCGCCGCCGGTGACCGGGCGTTCTGCGTGGGCCAGGACCTCAAGGAGCACATCACCCTGCTCGCGTCCGACCGGGAGACCGGGGCGGGGCAGACGATGACGACGGTACGCGAGCACTACAACCCGATCGTGCGGGCGCTGGTGTCGGCGCCGAAGCCGGTCGTCGCCGCCGTGAACGGGGTGGCCGCCGGCGCCGGTTTCGGGTTCGCCCTCGCGGCGGACTACCGGGTGGTCGCCGACACGGCCGCTTTCAACACGTCGTTCGCGGGGGTGGCGCTGACCGCGGACTCCGGCGTCTCGTGGACGCTGCCGCGGGTCGTGGGACCGGGCCGCGCCGCCGACCTGCTGCTCTTTCCCCGGAGCATCGGTGCGCAGGACGCGTACGAGCTGGGCATCGCGAACAAGGTGGTGGCGTCGGCCGAGCTGCGCGCCGAGGCCGAGAAGGTGGCCCGGAAACTGGCCGAAGGGCCGACGGTGGCGTACGCGGCGCTGAAGGAGGCCGTCGCCTACGGGCTCACGCACACCCTCGACGAGACGTTGGACAAGGAGGACGAGCTGCAGGCTCGGGCCGGGGCCTCCGAGGATCACGGGATCGCCGTGCAGGCGTTCGTGAACAAGGAGAAGCCGAAGTATCTGGGGCGGTGACGGTGCTGGGGAACTGCGGCCGAGTGGGGGCCGAGCACGCGGTTCCCCGCGCTTCTCATGGGGCGCGGTCCCTTACGGGGTTCTCCGCGCCACGCAGGTTTCGAGGTGGTCGTCGACCAGACCGCACGCCTGCATCAGGGCGTACGCCGTCGTCGGGCCGATGAAGCGCAGGCCGCGTTTCTTCAGGGCCTTGGAGAGGGCCGTCGACTCGGGGGTCACCGCCTGTACGTCGGCGATGGTCTTCGGTGCGGGACGGGAGCCCGGCTCCGGAGCGTGCGACCAGATCAGGGCGTCCAGCTCGCCGGGCCACCACTCGGCCAGGATCTTCGCGTTGGCCATCGTCGCGTCGATCTTCGATCTGTTGCGGATGATGCCGGGATCGGCCAGCAGGCGGTCGCGGTCCTCGTCGGTGAACGCGGCCACCTTCTCGATGCGGAAGTCGGCGAAGGCGGCCCGGAAGCCGGGGCGGCGGCGCAGGATCGTGATCCAGGAGAGGCCGGACTGGAAGGCCTCCAGGCTGAGGCGTTCGTAGAGGGCGTCGTCCCCGTGGACCGGGCGGCCCCACTCGTCGTCGTGGTACGACACGTAGTCCGCGGTGGACAGCGCCCAGGGGCAGCGCAGCCTGCCGTCCGGGCCGGGAACCGCCGCGCCCGCGATCATGTCGGTCATCTCGCTCACGGCCGGTCCTCCGGCTCGGGCTTGTCCAGCGACGTGTGCGGGCCGTGCGACGTGTGCGGGCCGCGCGGCCCGGCCTGGGCACCGGCCAGCGCGGACTCCAGGTCGGCGATCCGTGCGTCGCGCTCCGCGAGCTCGGCGCCGAGGCGGCTGAGCGCGTCGTCGACGTCCGCCATGCGGTAGCCGCGCGGGACGAGGGGGAAACGGATGCTCTCCACGTCCGCGCGGTTCACCGGGCGGTCCGGGGGCAGCGGGTCCTCCAACCGCTCGGGCGCCACCTCGGCCAGCGGTCCGCTCTCGCCACCGCTCACCACGGAGAGGGTGACCGCGGCGACCACGACCGCGAGCGCGACGACGAGGAACAGGAACATAACCATCGCGGTGGGCCCCCAGGCTCGGTGAAGCTCGGTGCAGCAGCACTCGTGGCGCTCAGTGTGCTCAGCGTGCTCGGTGTCGAATGTGTCTGTGTCCGATCGTGCCATGCGAGTCTGACAGTTAGGGTCGCAGGCGGTCGCACCGAGGGAATTACTACGGGAGGTCACAGGCGATGCTCAGGCTGGGCAGGCGGGAATTCGGGCCGAACGAACCGGTGATCATGGCCATCGTGAACCGGACCCCGGATTCCTTCTACGACCAGGGGGCGACCTTCCGTGACGAGCCGGCCCTCGCGCGCGTGGAGCAGGCGGTGGCCGAGGGGGCCGCGATCATCGACGTCGGCGGGGTGAAGGCCGGGCCGGGCGAGGAGGTCGGCGCCGAGGAGGAGGCGCGCCGCGTCGTCGGGTTCGTCGCGGAGGTGCGCAGCCGTTTCCCGGACGTCGTGATCAGCGTGGACACCTGGCGGGCGTCGGTCGCGGAGGCCGCCTGCGAGGCGGGGGCGGATCTGCTGAACGACGCGTGGGGCGGGGTCGACCCGGGTCTGGCGGAGGTCGCGGCGCGGTACCGGGTGGGGCTGGTGTGCACGCATGCGGGCGGGGCGGAGCCGCGGACGCGGCCGCACCGGGTGACGTACGACGACGTCGTCGCCGACATCCTGCGGGTGACCCTGGGGCTGGCCGAGCGGGCCGTCGCGCTGGGGGTGCCGCGGGAGTCGGTGCTGATCGATCCCGGGCACGACTTCGGCAAGAACACCCGGCACAGCCTGGAGGCCACGCGGCGGCTGGGCGAGATGGTGGAGACGGGGTGGCCGGTGCTGGTGTCCCTGTCCAACAAGGACTTCGTGGGCGAGACCCTGGACCGGCCGCTGAAGGAGCGGCTGATCGGGACGCTGGCGACGACGGCGGTGTCGGCGTGGCTGGGGGCGCAGGTGTACCGGGTGCACGAGGTGGCCGAGACGCGCCAGGTGCTGGACATGGTCGCGTCGATCGCCGGGCACCGCCCTCCGGCCGTGGCCCGACGAGGCCTCGCGTAGCGCCCTGAGGGCTCCGCCCCCAGACCCCCGAAGCCCTCGCCCACCCACCACCCGGCTCGGTGAGCAGAGAGGTGAACGAACCCACTCGGTGAGCCGGCGAGCGTACGCACCGGCTCGGTGGGGCGAGAGGCGCACGCACCGGCTCGGTCGGTGCACGGCGAGAGCCCCTCGGCCCCGGCTTCTCGGCAGAGCGAGCCGGGTGGGTGGGCAATGGACGGGTCTAGCGGGCCGCTTCCTTCGACACCAGGCCCACCGCCTCCTCCACGTCGTCCGTGACGTGGAAGAGCAGGAGGTCCTTCTCGGCGGCCTTGCCCTGGGCGACCAGCGTGTTCTTGAGCCAGTCGACCAGGCCTCCCCAGTAACCGCTGCCGAACAGGACGATCGGGAAGCGGGTGACCTTCTGGGTCTGGACGAGGGTGAGGGCCTCGAAGAGCTCGTCGAGGGTGCCGAGGCCTCCGGGGAGGACGACGAAGCCCTGTGCGTACTTCACGAACATCATCTTCCGCACGAAGAAGTAGCGGAAGTTGAGGCCGATGTCGACGTACGGGTTCAGGCCCTGCTCGAAGGGGAGCTCGATGCCGAGGCCGACCGAGACGCCCCCCGCTTCGAGGGCGCCCTTGTTCGCCGCCTCCATGGCGCCGGGCCCGCCGCCGGTGATCACCGCCCAGCCCGCCTCGACCAGGCCGCGGCCCAGCTTCACGCCCGCGTCGTACTCCGCCGAGTCGACCGGGGTCCGCGCCGAGCCGAACACGCTGATCGCGGGCGGCAGTTCGGCGAGCGTGCCGAAGCCCTCGATGAACTCCGACTGGATGCGCAGCACCCGCCAGGGGTCCGTGTGGACCCAGTCGGAGGGACCGCCCGCGTCCAGCAGCCGCTGGTCCGTCGTGCTCGCGGTCACCTGACCGCGCCGTCGGAGGACCGGTCCCAGGCGCTGCTCGTCCGGCGGCACCTTCTTCCCCTCGGGGTTCCCGGTAGGCATATGCGCGCTCCCTCCGCTTGCAGGTGTATCCGCCCCAGCGTAGATCCGTGCGGGTTACAGGCGCGGGACGTCGGCATGTCGGGCGCGCAGCGCCGTCGTGTGCTCAGCTGGTCAGCCAGGTGCGCAGACGCTCCTCGCACGCCAGGATCTTGGCGCTTTCCACCCTTTCGTCCCGCTTGTGAGCCAAGTGCGGATTGCCGGGGCCGTAGTTGACCGCGGGGACGCCGAGGGAGGAGAAGCGGGAGACGTCGGTCCAGCCGTACTTGGGCATCGGCGTACCGCCGACCGCCTCGATGAAGGCGGCCGCGGCCGGGTGGGAGAGACCGGGCAGCGCGCCGGGGCTGTGGTCGTCGACCACGAACTCCTCGACCCCGCAGTCGGCGAAGACCTCGCGGACGTGGGCGATGGCCTCGGCCTCGGAACGGTCCGGGGCGTACCGGAAGTTCACGGTGACCACGCACGCGTCGGGGATGACGTTGCCCGCCACCCCGCCCGAGATGCCGACCGCGTTGAGGCCCTCGCGGTACTCCAGGCCGTCGATGACCGGGTGGCGCGGCTCGTAGGCGGCCAGGCGGGCCAGGATCGGGGCGGCCGCATGGATCGCGTTGGAACCCATCCAGGAGCGTGCCGAGTGGGCCCGCTCGCCCGAGGTCGTCAGCAGGACGCGCAGGGTGCCCTGGCAGCCGCCCTCGACCTCGCCGTCCGAGGGCTCGAGCAGCACCGCGAAGTCGCCGGCCAGCCACTCGGGGTGGGCCTCGGCGACGTGCTTGAGCCCGTTGAGGTCGGCGGCGACCTCCTCGTTGTCGTAGAAGACGAAGGTCAGGTCGCGGTTGGGGGCCGGGACCGTGGCCGCGATGCGCAGCTGGACCGCGACGCCCGACTTCATGTCGCAGGTGCCGCAGCCCCACAGCACGCCGTCCGCGTCGAGCCGGGAGGGCACGTTCTCCGCGATCGGGACGGTGTCGATGTGGCCGGCCAGGATCACGCGTTCGGGGCGGCCGAGGTTCGTCCGGGCGATCACGTTGTTGCCGTACCGGTCGACCGTCAGGTGCGGCAGGGCGCACAGCGCGCTCTCGATCGCGTCCGCGAGCGGCTTCTCGGTGCCGCTCTCGGAGGGGAGGTCGACGAGCTGCGCGGTGAGCGCGGCGGCGTCCAGCGTGAGGTCAAGCGAGGTGTCGGCCATGGCCCCGACCCTAGCGCGCGCGATCCCGCGGGCGGGTTCACAGGCTTGCGGACCCGGGGGTGAGCGGCTCGTACTCTCCAGTATGTTGTACGCGTGCCAGAGCCGTCCCCCATCCGTCCCAAGCGTCGCGGCCGTGTCCTGCGTTTCGTGTCGGGCTTGCTCATCCTGTGCGCCGTCGGCGCCTATCTGGTCGTCCAGTACGTCACCGGCGGCGGTGGCGCCGAGGGCTGCAAGGTCGTCTCGGGCCGAAGCGACGACGAGTCGTACCAGTTCACGCCCGAGCAGGCGGTGAACGCGGCGACGATCGCCGCCGTCGGCACCGGCCGCGGCATGCCCGAGCGGGCCGTGGCCATCGCCCTGGCGACCGCGATCCAGGAGTCGGGGCTGCTCAACATCGAGCACGGCGACCGGGATTCGCTGGGCCTGTTCCAGCAGCGGCCCTCGCAGGGCTGGGGCACCCAGAAGCAGATCCTGGACCCGGCGTACGCGGCGGGCATGTTCTACGCCCACCTGGCCAAGGTGCGCGACTACGAGACCCTGCCGCTGACGGTGGCCGCGCAGCGCGTGCAGCGCAGCGGCTACCCGGAGGCGTACGCGAAGCACGAGACCGACGCCACGCTGCTCGCGGCGGCCCTGACCGGGCAGTCCGCCGCCACCCTGACGTGCGACGGGCGCCCTGCGGCCACCACCGCGGCGACGGCGGCCACGACGGCGACGGGTCCGGACGCGGTGCGGACCGCGCTCGTGCGGGACTTCGGGCGGGACGCGGTCGAAGAGGCCGGCGCCGAGGTGAGCGAGTCGGCCACGCCGACCCCCACTCCGACCGTGACCGCCACGGCGCACGGGCGGACGGTGACCGTGCCGGTGCCGGAGGGGCAGAAGACCGACAAGTCGGGGCGCACCGAGAGCGAGCGGGGCTGGCAGCTGGCGCACTGGGCGGTGGCCAACTCGTCGGCGCTGCACATCGAGCGGGTGTCGTACGCGGGCCGGGAGTGGACCGCCGGGAGCACGGACAGCCGGTGGCAGCCGGTGTCCGGTTCGCAGAGCACGGGTGGTGCGGAGAAGTCCGCGGGCTCGGTGCGGATCGTGACCGGGCAGTAGTTCGGGGGGTCCCTCCGGCGGGTCAGCCGGGACACGCCGTACGCGTGGTGTGCTCACGTATTCGCACGGTCACTCGCGCATGCGTCAAATCCCCTGGGAGCGTTGGGCCGGAAGGATTCTGCGGGGGCATCGGCAGCGTGTCGTTTGCCCGTTTTTCCCCACACCCGATAATGCGATGCGTTATCAACTCTTTACCTTGGGCATCCGCAACCTTCGCGGGCTTCGAGCGGTAGTCACGGCGATCACGTTCCCTCCCGTCGAATGGAGCATCATGTCCCTGCCTCTGACCCGCCGGATCGCCCGTGCCGCGCTGCTGGTCGCAGCGGGAGCGGCTGCCGGGGTCGGTGCGGCCGGCTCCGCCGGCGCGGCCCCGAGTCTGCCGGCCGGCACCCCCAACCTGGGCGGTCTGACCGCGCTGGACGGGGCGAGCGTCGGCAACACCGCCGACGCGGCGGCGCAGACCGTCACCGGGACCGTCGGCCGTACCGGTGGCGCGGCGATCGAGTCGGCGGTGCCCGCCGCCGGCCAGACCGGCGGCAAGGCCGTCAAGAAGGCGGCGCCGGTGGTGCAGCACACCGCCGGCGACGCGGCAGGCTCCGCCGGGGGGCTGCTGGGTGAGACGGCGTCCACCGCGACCAAGGGTGGGCTGCCGACGGGTGGGCTGCCGGTGAAGGGGCTGCCGCTCGCGTAAGTGGGCCGACCGCTTGCCGGAAAGGGGTCCGGGGTCTCCCCGGGCCCCTTTCCGTTGTGTGTCGGCTGCGGGTCGGTGGGGGCCGTTCGCGCAGTTCCCCGCGCCCCTCAAGGGGCGCGACAGCCCTGGCACGTCCGAAGGGACCGCTAGCGCAGCTCTCCGCGGCCCTGAAGGAGCGCCACGGCCCGGGCACGTCCGAAGGGACCGCTCGCGCAGCTCCCCGCGCCCCTCAAGGGGCGCCACGGCCGGGCACGTCCGAAGGGACCGCTTGCGCAGTTCCCCGCGGCCCTCGAGGGGCGCCACGGCCCGGGCATGTCCGAAGGGACCGCTTGCGCAGTTTCCCGCGGCCCTCGAGGGGCGCCACAGCCCCGGTGCGTCCTACGAAAGCCGCTCCACAGCCGCTCGCACGCGTTCGTCCGTCGCTGTGAGGGCCACCCTTACGAACTTCTCGCCGGCCTCGCCGTAGAAGTCGCCCGGTGCCACCAGGATGCCGCGCTCGGCCAGGTGGGCCACCGTCTGCCAGCAGGACTCGTCGCGGGTCGCCCACAGGTAGAGGCTGGCCTCGCTGTGTTCGATGCGGAAGCCGTGCGACAGGAGGGCCTCGCGCAGGGCCGTGCGGCGGGACGCGTAGCGCTCGCGCTGTTCCTGGACGTGGGTGTCGTCGGAGAGGGCCGCCACGACCGCCGCCTGTGTCGGGGCCGAGGTCATCATGCCGCCGTGCTTGCGGATCTCCAGGAGGGGCCCGAGGACCGCCGGGTCGCCGGCCAGGAAGGCCGCGCGGTAGCCGGCGAGGTTGGAGCGCTTGGAGAGGGAGTGGACGGCCACGATGCCGTCGTACGAGCCGCCGTTCACGTCGGGGTGCAGGACCGAGACCGGGTCGGCCTCCCAGCCCAGTTCGAGGTAGCACTCGTCGGAGAAGAGCAGGATCCCGTGCGTGCGGGCCCAGGCGACGATCTCCGTCAGTTCCTGCTGGGACAGCACCTTGCCCGTCGGGTTGGACGGGGAGTTCAGCCAGAGGAGCTTCAGGTGCGCCGGGTCCAGGTCGCGCGGGTCGTCGTAGACCTCGTACTCGGCGCGGGCGAGGCGGGCGCCGACCTCGTAGGTGGGGTACGCGAGGCGCGGGTAGGCCACCCGGTCGCCGGGGCCGAGGCCCAGCTGGGTGGGGAGCCAGGCGACGAGTTCCTTGGAGCCGACGATCGGGAGGACGTGGCGGTGGGTGACGTCCCGGGCGCCGAGGCGGCGGGTGACCCAGCCCGTGATCGCGTCGCGCAGCGCCGGGGTGCCCCAGACCGTGGGGTAGCCGGGCGAGTCGGCCGCGTCGATCAGGGCCTTCTGGATCAGGTCGGGGACCGGGTCCACCGGGGTGCCGACCGACAGGTCGACGATGCCGTCCGGGTGCGCCGCTGCCGTCTTCTTGTACGGTTCCAGCTTGTCCCAGGGAAAGGTGGGCAGACGGTCGGAGACTGCGGACACGGTTACTTGCTCACTTTCTTCGGTACATCCGGTACGGCAAACGCCTCGGCCCCGTACGGCGTCGATCGGACGTGATCAGGCCGTACGGGACCGAGGCGGCACGGTGGTGCGGCGGGCCGCCGGTGCGGACTACTCGGCCTGCGGGGGCAGCGCGGCGATGAACGGGTGATCGCGCTCGATCAGGCCCAGCTTGCTGGCGCCGCCCGGGGAGCCGAGGTCGTCGAAGAACTCGACGTTGGCCTTGTAGTAGTCCTTCCACTCCTCCGGGGTGTCGTCCTCGTAGAAGATCGCCTCGACCGGGCAGACCGGCTCACAGGCTCCGCAGTCGACGCATTCGTCCGGGTGGATGTACAAGGACCGCTGGCCCTCGTAGATGCAGTCGACCGGGCACTCCTCGATGCACGCCTTGTCCTTCACGTCGACACAAGGCTGCGCGATGACGTAGGTCACGCTGTCGTTCCTCCTCGATTGGGCGCTGGCGGGCCTCCGTAGGCTCCGCCGCCTGGCGCGCGGGAGCGCGGCGTCGTCGATGCCCGCCCCTAGTATCTCCGTTCCTGGGCATGATCCGAACAGGAGGGGTGAACTGACCAGTGGAAATCTCTGCCGCAGGACGCTTCGAGGTCCGTATCACCGCTGCTGACGTGGGTAAACGGGTGTCGGTGCGCCGTTTGGCCGGAAATGGTGTCGACGGGGAGAAGTTCACCGACACGGTGGGTGTTCTCACATCATGGGACGACGACGGCATGCTGACGATCACACGGCGGGACGGGGAAACCGTCCGGATACCGGAGTCCGCGCTGGTGGCCGGGAAGGTGGTGCCGGCCGCTCCGGCGCGCCGCCGCGGGCCCGCCGCCTCGTACGGGGAGCTCGCGCGTGTCGCCGCACGCGGGTGGCGGCCGGTGGAGAGCGAGCGGCTCGGCGAGTGGGAGCTGCGGGCCGCCGCGGGATTCACCCGGCGGGCGAACAGCGTGCTGCCGCTCGGTGACCCCGGGCTGCCGCTGGACGCGGCGCTGGCGGCCGTACGGCAGTGGTACGGGGAACGGGGGCTGCCCGCGTACGTGCAGACCGCGACCGGCGCCGAGGGCACCCAGGAACTGCTCTGCGCGGAGCTGGAGCGGCGTGGGTGGCTGCGCGAGGTGAGCGCCGAGCTGTGGACCGGGGGGCTGGCTCCGGTGGCGGACCGGGCGGAGGGGGCCGGGGTGCTGCTCTCCCGGGCGGCCGGCGAGGACTGGCTGGCGCGCTACCAGCGCAAGGGCGTGAGCGAGGTTGCGCTGAAGGTGCTGGGGGGAGGGCCGTCGGTGTGGTTCGCGACCGTGCCGGGCGCCGGGGCAGGCGCGCCCGCGGCGATCGGGCGGCTGGTGGTGGACGGCCGGTGGGCCGGGTTCGCCGCCGTCGAGGTGGATCCGGGGCTGCGGCGGCGGGGACTGGCCACCGAGGTCATGGCAGCGCTGGCCGGCCGGGCGCTGGCGGAGGGCGCGTCGGCGGCCTGGCTGCAGGTGGAGACGGACAACGAGGGGGCGCGGGCGCTGTACGGGCCGCTGGGCTTCGCGGCGCACCACACGTACCACCACTACCGGGCGCCGGAGGCGGACGGCTCCTGAATCCGGGAGGCCAGGCGGTACCGATCATTCTGAAGGGGCACGAAACAGCTATGGCTTCCGGTCAGCCACATCCACGACCGCCGTCGCCGGAGCGGGCCGCCGAGGTACGGCGGCGGTTCGCCGAGGAGGCGCGGTCCGAGCGGCCCGATCTGGCGGCGCTGTGCCTGCTTGCGGGCGCGGCGGCCGACGGTGCGCTGGACGAGGACGGGATCGACGCGGCGCAGATGGAGCTGGACCGGCTGGCCGGGCAGCTGCCGTACCGGCCGGGCGGGCCGCACGCGTGGGCCACGGCGGCGCACCGGGTCCTCGGCGAACGGTTCGGTTTCCGGGGCACCGCCGGGGACTACCAGCGGCTGGAGTCCTCGCTGCTGCACGAGGTGCTGCGGCGCCGGCGCGGGCTGCCGATCCTGCTGTCCGTGGTGTGGCTGGAGGTCACGCGGCGGGCCGGGGCGCCGGTGTACGGGGTGGCGCTGCCGGGGCACTTCGTGGTCGGGTTCGGGGCGGCCGAGGAGCAGGTGCTGGCCGATCCGTTCGACGGGGGGCGGGTGCTGACCGGGTCGGACGCGGAGCTGCTGGTGGTGGGGGCGGCGGGGGTGCCGCTGGACCCGGCGATGCTGGAGCCGGCCGATCCCCTGGACGTCGTACGGCGGATCCTGAACAACGTACGGGCGTGGGCGGCGGCCCGCCCGGAGCGGTCGGACGTGGGCCTGTGGGCGGTCGACCTGTCCCTGCAGCTGCCGTCGCACCCGGCGCGACTGCGGTACGAGCGGGCGCGGTTGCTGGTGGAACGGGGCGAGTTCACGGACGGCGCCGAGGAGTTGGAGAAGTACGCGGGGCTGATCGACGTGGTCGACGAGGGGGCGGCGGAGAAGGTACGGGGTGAGGCACGGGCAGCACGGGCCCGCCTCAACTGAGAGGGTTTGCGGTCCCATGGGCCGTAGTGGTCTCGGTGCATGGGCGGCTGCGGCCGTAGCGGCCGGTCGCGCAGTTCCCCGCGCCCCTGGGTGGGATGCACCGCCGGCACGGATGCGGCCGTCCCCTTGTCCTCCACACCTGAGATCCGCCGGTGCCGAACTCGCCGTGAGCCGGCGCCTACGGCCAGGCCTACAGCCAGCCCTTCTCCCGCGCGATCCGGACCGCTTCCGCCCTGTTCCGTACCGCCAGTTTCTGGATGGCCGTCGAGAGATAGTTGCGCACCGTCCCCTGGGAGAGGTGCAGCGTCGCTGCGAGTTCCGCGTTGGTGGAGCCGTCGGCGGCGGCGCGGAGGACCTCGCGCTCGCGGTCGGTCAGGGGGTTGGCGCCCTCCGCGAGGGCCGCTGCCGCGAGGGTGGGGTCGATGACACGTTCGCCGGCGAGGACCTTGCGGACGGCCTCGGCGAGCTGGGCGGCGGGGGCGTCCTTGACGAGGAACGCGTCGGCGCCCGCCTCCATGGCGCTGCGGAGGTAGCCGGGGCGGCCGAAGGTGGTGAGGACGACCAGTTTCACCGCCGGCAGCGCCTTGTTGAGCTGGGCCGCCGCCTCGATGCCCGTACAGCCCGGCATCTCGATGTCGAGCAGGGCGACGTCGATGTCGTGCTGCCGGGCCGTGGGCAGCACCTCGTCGCCGCGGGCGACCTGGGCGACGACCTCGATGTCGTCCTCCAGGCCCAGCAGTGCGGCCAGCGCCTCGCGGACCATCGACTGGTCCTCAGCGAGGAGGACCTTGATCGTGCTGCTCATGCCCCGGATCCTACGGCCATGCCGGAGCCCAGCGGGACCCGGGCGACCAGCCGGAACCCGCGCTTGAGGCGGCCTGCCTCCAGGGTGCCGCCCGCCTTCTCCAGGCGCTCGGTGAGGCCGGTGAGCCCGTTGCCCGGGCCCTTGCCCGAACCGCCCGAACCGTTGTCCTCGACGGCGAGTTCGAGGACCGGGCCGTCCAGGGTCTGGCGGCGCAGCAGCTCCACCGTGCAGGCGCTCGCACCGCTGTGCCGTACGACGTTGGTGATCGCCTCCCGCAGCGCCCACGCGAGGGCCGCCTCGCCCTCGTCGGGTACGCCGGCCAGGTCGGGGTCGGCCGGGATCTCGGCGGTGACCGCGGCGGCGGTCAGGGCGACCTGCGCGCCCGCCAGTTCCGCGGCGAGCCGGGGCCGCCGGTAGCCGGTGACCGCCTCGCGGACGTCCACCAGGGCCTGGCGGCTGACCTGTTCGATGTCGGAGACCTGCTGGGCCGCCTTGTCGGGGTGGTCGGGGAGCATCCGGCCGGCCAGCTCGCTCTTCAGCGTGATCAGCGAGAGCGAGTGGCCCAGCAGGTCGTGCAGGTCGCGGGCGAGGCGCAACCGCTCCTCGTTGGCGGCCAGTTGGGCGACGGTGGCACGGGCCTTGCGCAACTCGATCGTGGTGGCGACGAGTTGCCGTACGCCGGTCATGGAGTAGCCGACCAGGAGCACCACCAGGAACAGGCCCCAGGCGTCGTCCAGGGCGTGGGCGTGCCAGCCCGCCAGCATCATCGCGGCGGTGGTGACCGGGATCGTCCAGTAGGCGATACGGAGCGGGAAGGTGACCCCGCACATCACGGAGACGTACACGAACAGGCCGAGCCAGGAGCTGCCGAGGCCGAAGGCGAGGACGACCGCGAGCGTCCACTCCACGGCGATCGCGGCGGCGACGGTACCACCGCGGAACGGCCGGCCCATCTGGCGGAAGACGATGCTCAGGTAGATCCCGACGAAGGCCGCCAGGCCCGCCCAGCCGGCCGCCGTGGCCCCGGTGGTGTGGTGGCCGGACGTCAGGTCGTCCACCGGGGAGCCCAGGAACACCAGCCACGGCAGCACCCACACCAGTTTGCGCATCGCCTCGGCGCGGTTGCGCGGCGGCTGGCCGATCCGCACCAGCCGGTCCGCCCGGGCTTCGTCCTCGGACCGCAGGTCTTCCGTCATCGCGCTCACGCCTTCAGCGTGTCCTTCCGGTACAGCCAGGCCGCGCCGCCGACGAAGAGGGCGAAGAAGACGACGAGGATGGCGATGTCCTGGGCGTGCGGGGCCTGGCTCTGCTCGATGGCCCGTCCCAGTGCAGCGTACGCGTGCGTGGGCAGCCACTTCGCGATGTCCTGGAGCCAGGTCGGGAAGGAGGAGGACGGCCACCACAGGCCGCCGAGGATCGACAGGCCGAAGTACGTGATCATCGTGATCGGGCGGACCGCGTCACCGCTCGCGAGATACCCGATGGCGACGCCGAGCGCGGCGAAGACCAGGCTGCCGGCCCAGATCGCCCCGGTGAGCGCGAACCACTGCCAGGCGTCGAGGCGTACGTGCTTCACCGAGGCGGCGACCAGGAAGACGACCACGATCGACGGCAGGCTCACCACGGCCGCGCTGGCCGTCTTGGCGAGGACGTAGCCGCGGCCGGGCAGCGTGGTCAGCCGCAGCTGCCGCACCCAGCCGCTCTCGCGCTCCTTGGCGATGCGCTCGCTGTTGCCCATCAGGACGGCGGTGAGGGCGCCGAAGGAGGCCATGGAGACCATGACGTAGGCGGCGAGGGAGAGTCCGGAGTCGTCGACGGTGTCGGCGGTGCCGCTCTGGCTGGCGACCAGCAGGAAGATGATCGAGGGGTAGATCACCGAGAAGAACAGGAACTTGCGGTTGCGCAGGGCGCGGGCGAGCTCCAGCTTGATCAGGGCGTTCACGACTGCGTGGCCTCCTTGGCCTCTTCGGCCTCCGTGATGGCGACGAAGGCCTGCTCCAGACCGAGCCCGGCGACTTCGAGGTTGCGGGGGTAGACGCCGAGGCCGTACAGGGCGTGGACGGTGGCGTCGGCGTCGGACGACTGCATGCGGATCGTCTGGCCGCTCACGTCGACGGCGGTGAGGAAGGGCAGCGCCCGCAGCGGGGCCTCGTCGATCTCGCCCTCCAGGTCGAAGGAGATCCGCCGGGCGCCCGCCTTCGCCTTGATCTCGGCGGCCGTCCCGTCTGCCAGCAGCCGCCCCCGGTGCAGCACCAGCACCCGGTCGGCGATGGCGTCGGCCTCCTCCAGGTAGTGGGTGGCGAACAGCACGGTACGGCCCTGGTCGGCCTGTTCGCGCATGGTGGCCCAGAACGCCTGGCGGGCGGAGACGTCCATGCCGGTGGTCGGCTCGTCCAGGACGATCAGGTCGCTGTCGCCGGCGGTCGCGAGGGCGAAGCGGACGCGCTGGGACTGGCCGCCGGAGAGCTTGTTGACCTTGCGGTCGGCGATCTGCGAGATGCCCGCACGGGCGAGGACGTCGGTGACCTTGTAGGGCTTCGGGTGCAGCTGGCAGGCGAGCCTGACGAGTTCGGCGACCGTGACCTCGTCCATCAGGCCGCCGCTCTGCAGCATCGCGCCCACGCGCCCGGCGACGATGGCCTCCCGCGGGCTCAGGCCGAACACGCTCACCGTGCCGGCGTCGGCCTGCTTGAGGCCGAGCAGCAGGTCGAGCGTGGTGGACTTGCCCGCGCCGTTCGGCCCGAGCAGGGCCACGGTCTCCCCCGGGTGCAGCCGCAGCGAGAGCCCGTCGACGGCCCGCACGTTCCCGTAGGTCTTGCTCACTTGGTCGAACCCGACCACCACCGGGGTCCCGGTGGCCGTCGTCGCCGCTGTCGTTGTCATGCCTCCATGCTGACGGCGAGCAGGTGGCCGGGGGCAGTGCCGGTCGTCCGGAGAGCCGCATGACAGATGTCATGGGCAGGGCGTGACAGGACGAGAGGGGGCGCCCGGTGAGTACCGGGCGCCCCCTCTCGTCGTCGTTCGACTAGCTCGGGTTCGTCTGGATGACACCCACCCGGTTCGTCTTGCTCAGCAGGGCCTGGCGCAGGGCGACGTAGACGTCCTGCGGGGTGACGGCCGTCTTCTCACCGGTGGCACGGGTGATCTTGACGCCGTCGAAGGCATTGCCGTAGAGGTTCTTGAGGGCGTTCAGATCGGGGCTGTCCACGAGCTTGCCCTCGACCGCCTTGACCCGGAGGAACTTCCACAGGGAGTTCTGCGGGCTCATCGGCACGGACACACCGCTTTGCGTCTTGACGGTGACCAGCCCCGACATCGCCGGCTCCGCGAACGCCTTCATTTCGCGGTCGACCTCGGCGTTGGAGACCGACGGCTGCTGGGTGGTCGTCGGTACGGTCACCGCGGAGGTGGTGCCGGTCTCGACCATCTGCTCGTACGCCTGCTCGACCGCCTTCGTGGAGGCGGCCGCGTCGATGCCCTTGCCCGCCTTGCCGTAGACCGCGACGGCCTTGCCGGAGGTGAACTTGATCGTGCCCTCGGTGACCGAGCCGGAGCTGCCGCCGAGGCCCTTGAGGGCGGCCTGGAGCTTCTCCTCGTCGACCGGCATGTCGGGGTCGACGACGCGCTTCTGGCCGAACAGGGAGCCGATCACGGAGATGGGGTTGTAGTCGCTCTTGGCGGCCGCCTCGACGGTGTTCTGGATGTCGAACTGCAGGCCTGCCTGGTCCGGCACCAGCGAGACCGTCTTGCCGTCGACCGACAGCTTCAGCGGCTTGTTCACGTTCTTGCCGAACGCGTCGTCGAGCTTCTTCACGGCGTCGTCGCGGGTGCCGCCGCCGATGTCGACGCCGAGCACGGTGGTGCCCTTGGGCACGTCGGAGTGGTTCATGAGCAACCCGGCGCCGTAGAGGCCCACGCCGGCCACCACCACGACACCACCGAGCAGCGGCAGCTTGCCGCGCTTCTTCTTGGCCTTCGCCTTGCCCTTGCCCTTCGCCTCGGCCGGGGGCGGCGAGACCGGCTCGGGCAGCTTCGGGGGCGTGTGCGGCAGCGGCCCGTCGGTGGGGGCGCCCGGCGCGAACGGGGAGCCCGCGCCCGGCGGTACGACCGGCATGCCGCTGGTGACGGTCTGCCCGGAGACGTTGCCCGCCGGGGTGCCGTAGCCGGGCGCGCCCGGTTCGGGGGCGGGCTTCTGCGGGGTGAGGATCGCGGTGTCGTCGCTCAGCCCCCCGCCGGGGACGGCGTGTCCGGGACCGGCGGGGGCGGTGCGCGCGCCGGGCCGGGCCTGGGCACTGCGGGCGCGCGGCCCGCCGGGACCCGCGGGACCGCTGCCGGGGCCCGCAGGGCCGCTCGGGCCGCCGAAGGGCTCGCCGCCGTTGACCGGCGGGACGAACGGGCCGTCGCCGGTGACCGGGCCGCCGGTGGGGCCTGCCGGGCCCTGCGGGCCGCCCGGGCCGCCGGGACCGCCCGGCCCGCTGAAGCCGCTGGGGCCACCGGGACCGGCCGGGCCGCCGCCGGGCACGCCGGGGCCGCCCTGCGTGCCGTTCTGGCCGCCGTTGTCGGAGAAGTACGGCAGGTCGTCGCGGCGGGCGTCACCGCCGCCCGGCGCGCCGCCCCGGGGGCCGCCGAGCGGGCCCGCGGCGAGCGCCTCGGTCACGTCGAAGGAGCCGGTGCCGCCGCCGTGGCCGGGGGCCACCGGGCCGCCGGTCGCGCCTGCGGGCAGCCCCGCGCCGTTGGTCCCGCCGGGCCGGGACGTACCCGGCACGCTCATGGCGCCGACGACACCGCCGGGACGGCCGCCGTTCGCGGCGCCTGAGCGGGGGGCGCCCCCGTTCGGACGCGGCGCACCCGGAGCGTTCGGTGAGGCAGCGGGGGAACCGCCAGGTGCACCCGCCCCGTTGGTGGCGCCGGCGCGCTGTCCGCCCTTGGCAGGGCCGGACTTGCGAGGCGCAAACCAGTCGGTGGTGGGCGCGGGTGCCGGTTCGGCGGCGGGCGGCTCGGCGTTGCCAGTGGGCGTGGCGGCGCCTGCCGGCCGCGCGTGGGAGCCCGTCTCCTCGCCCGTGCCGCTCGGGCCGCCCGCGGCGGCCGTACCGCCCTCGACGTCCGCGACAGGGGTACGGACGACCACCGGCGGAATCGGCCGGGAACCGGGGATGTTGATCCGGATCCGGGTCGTCAGCGTGGTCTCGGTCTTGCGCTCCTCCGGCCGCGCGGCCGAACGGGCCGCGTCCGTACCGTCGTCGGAAGCCATGGGGGTCCCGTACGGCGGCGTGCCCGAGGGGTATGCGGATCCACCGCGCCCGTCGGGCCCGGAGGACGGAGTGTCAGTTTCACGACTCAAGGCAGGTTCTCCCGGTTGGCTCCACCGCCCGTGACGACCTCGCTGGGACGGCTCGGCGGCGCGCACCACCATACTGGCCACTTCTGACGCTTATCCCATGACCGCTGGGGAAACCCACACCGGACTCGCACGGGCGCCCCACGGCGAAGTGGTACGTCACTTGCCAAGTCGGGCGCCGCCCGCTCCGGGTTGCCGCCCCAAACCCATAGTGGCGCAGATCACAGCCAGCGCCATGCCGCCGAGCAGGAAGAGGTACGAGCCGCCTCCCGCGCCGAACAGGAAGTCCCCCTCCGGCCTGCTGGCGGTGAGGAAGATGACGGCGACAACCCAGCCGAACGCGGGTGCGACGGCTCCGGATCGGCTCGCCAGGGCCCGCGCCCCGCCGAGGAAGAGCCCCGCGGCGCCGGCCAGGGCCAGCAGCAGCCCGCCCGGGAACCAGCCGGCCTGGACGAGGGCACCCGCGGCGCCGACCACGGCCCCGAGCACGGCCAGCCCGACGAGGGCTGCGACCCGTCCGGCCGAGGGCGCCCGCAGGGGCTGCGCCAGCATCGAACCCCGTCCGTCGGAACTCATGACGCCTCCCCGAGGCCGGCGAAGAGATCGCTCTCGCGCGCCGCGCCCGGCTCCCCGCCCACCAACTCGTAGTACTCCGTGGTGAACAAGGGCTGGGCCAGTTCGTTGGAGAGCGCGAAGTAGCGGGCGCCGTGCGGTGCCACCTCGATCTGGGTGGCGTGGGCGGCCATCGCGGCGGCCTTGGCGTCGGCGTACGCGGTGCCGTCGATCTCGGTGGTGACCCGGCGGTCGTCGACCACGCCCGGTACGTCGTCGACGGCGGCGGACTTGGCGAAGGGCAGCCCCGGCAGGTCGCCCTGGAGCCTGGCGAACGCGGCGTCGGCGACCGTGCGCGGGACGCGGTTCCAGTAGACCTTGGGGATGCGGTGGCCGGCCTCGGCGGCCAGCGCGACGGCTCTCATGGCGACGCGGTGGGCCTGGATGTGGTCCGGGTGGCCGTACCCGCCGTTGTCGTCATAGGTGACGAGGACCTGGGGGCGGGTCTCCAGGACGATCTCGGCCAGGTGTCCGGCGGCCTCGTCGACGTCGGCCCGCCAGAAGCAGCCGGGCACGTCGTTGTCGGGCACGCCCATCATGCCGGAGTCGCGGTAGCGGCCGGGCCCGCCGAGCAGCCGGACGTCGGTCACGCCGACCTCACGCATGGCCGCGGTCAGCTCGCCGAGCCGGTACTCGCCCAGCGCGGGGCCGGTGAGATGCCGCAGTCCGGGCGGGATGACCTCGCCGCCCTCACCCAGGGTGCAGGTGACCAGCGTCACATGGGCGCCCTGGGCCACGTAGCGGGCCATGGTGGCGCCGTTGTTGATCGACTCGTCGTCCGGATGCGCGTGCACGAGCAACAGACGCCGGGTGGGCAGTTCCGTCATGTGCCCACCCTACAAAACGACACCGACAGTGCCGCGCAGCCCGGGTCGAGCGGCGCCGCGCAGCCCGGGTCGACCGGTGCCCGGGTCGCCGGTGCGAAAGGTGCCCGGGGTCAGAACTTGATGCTGCCGATCATGCTGGCGACGTTCGTCGTCAGATCACTGATCGTCGGTGCGACGGTCGAGGAGGCGAGATAGAAACCGAGCAGCATGCACACCACGGCATGACCGCCCTTCAGACCCGACTTCTTGATCAACAAGAAGACGATGATCGCCAGCAGCACCACCGCCGAAATCGAGAGTGCCACGGCGGCTCACCTCCAAAGATCCCAGGGATGCGGGGGGTTCGGACTATGGGGGTTGTAGATCACGTTGTGGATCGGTACAGCAATTCCATGCGCACGCCAGCAGGTTCATACCCACTCAGCGGTAGTGATCATAACTATGCGTGCTCGCGCATCGCTCGGCGCACGGCCGCACAAGGGGGCGCATGGCCAATATGGTCGGGGGATGACGACCGAGGCTGTCTCATTCCCCCGCCGGCACGCCCGCACCCAGCGTTTCACGCTCGGCGCGCCGCGCGCGTTCACCGTGGCCCCCGACGGCTCCCGCGTGGCGTTTCTGCGCTCCGGCTCCGGCACCGACCGCGCCAACTCCCTCTGGATCCTTGACGTACCGAGCGGCGAGGAGCGCCTCGCGGCGGACCCGCGCACCCTGCTCGGCGGTGCCGAGGAGCACCTCTCGCCGCAGGAGCGGGCCCGTCGCGAACGCAGCCGGGAGGGCGGTGCCGGCATCGTCGGCTACGCCACCGACGCCACCCTGGAGTTGGCGTCTTTCGCCTTGTCAGGACGGCTTTTCACGGCCGAGCTCAGGGCCGGTACGGCACGCGAACTCGCGGTCCCGGGACCGGTGATCGACCCGCGCCCGTCCCCCGACGGCCGTCATGTCGCCTACGTCGCGGCGGGCGCCCTGCGCGTCGTCGGCGCCGAGGGCGAGGGCGACCGGGCGCTCGCCGAGCCGGAGTCGGAACAGGTCACCTACGGATTGGCCGAGTTCATCGCGGCCGAGGAGATGGGGCGTGCGCGCGGCTTCTGGTGGTCGCCGCGGTCCGACCGGCTGCTCGTGGCGCGCGTGGACGACACGCCGGTGCGGCGGTGGTGGATCGCCGACCCCGCCCACCCGGAGCGTGAGCCACATCATGTCGCCTATCCGGCGGCGGGCACCGAGAACGCCGACGTACGCCTGTTCGTCCACGGCCTCGACGGGGCGCGCACGGAGGTCTCCTGGGACCGGGCGCGCTATCCGTACGTGGCGCATGTGCACTGGTCAGAGGCGGGTGCCCCCCTGCTGCTCGTACAGGCGCGCGACCAGCGCAGCCAGCTGTTCCTGGCCGTGGACCCGGAGTCGGGGGCGACCCGGATGGTGCATGCCGACGAAGATCCAACATGGCTTGAACTGTTCGCTGGAGTGCCCTGCTGGAGCCCCTCCGGACAACTGGTCCGGATCGCCGACGAGGGCGGCGCCCGAGTGCTCGCGGTGGGTGAACGCCCGCTCACGGGGCCCCAGTTGCACATCCGTGCGGTTCTCGACGTGACCGCCGACGACGTGCTGGTTTCCGCGTCCGCGGGCGAGGAGGCCGAGGCCCCCGAGATCGGCGAGGTACACGTCTACCGGGTGAACGAGCTCGGCGTGGAGCGCGTGTCGCAGGAACCCGGCGTGCACACGGCCGTGCGCGCCGGGGGCGTGACCGTACTGATCTCCGCCACCCTGGACACCCCGGGCGCCCGCGTCCAGGTGCTGCATGACGGAAAACACCTGGCGACTGTCACGTCATACGCCGAAGACCCCGGTTTGTCCCCGCGCGTGACGCTCACCGAGGGGGGCGCACGCCGAATTCCGTGCGCCGTGCTTATGCCACGGGACTACCACGGGGACACTCCCCTTCCGGTTCTGCTGGACCCGTACGGGGGTCCGCACGGTCAGCGGGTGGTCGCCGCGCACAACGCCCACCTGACCTCCCAGTGGTTCGCCGACCAGGGCTTCGCGGTGGTCGTCGCCGACGGCCGCGGCACCCCGGGCCGCTCCCCCGCCTGGGAGAAGTCCATCAAGGACGACGTCGCGGCGACCGTCCTCCAGGACCAGGTCGACGCCCTCCAGGCGCTCGCCTCCGACTTCCCCCTCGACCTGACCAGGGTGGCGATCCGCGGCTGGTCCTTCGGCGGCTACCTCGCCGCCCTCGCGGCCCTGCGCCGCCCGGACGTCTTCCACGCCGCGGTGGTCGGCGCCCCGGTGACCGACCTGCGCCTGTACGACACCCACTACCAGGAGCGCTACCTCGGCCACCCCGGCGAACAGCCGGAGGTCTACCGCCGCAACTCGGTGATCGACGACACCGGTCTGGTCGACGCCGCCGAACCGCACCGCCCGATGATGATCATCCACGGCCTGGCCGACGACAACGTGGTCGTGGCCCACTCCCTGCGCCTCTCCAGCGCCCTGCTGGCAGCCGGCCGCCCGCACGAGGTCCTGCCCCTCTCGGGCGTCACGCACATGACCCCACAGGAACAGGTCGCGGAGAACCTGCTGCTGCTCCAGCTGGACTTCCTCCGGCGCGCACTCGGACTGAGCTGAGCAGCAGCACTCCACAGAGCACCGCAACCAACAATTGAGGAACCCCGACGAAGCACCAGCCAGGTCCGCGAGAGCGGCGCCGGTTCAGGCGCACAAAGGGGCAACGGGCCGGAGCGACATGGCGCGCTCCGGCCCGTTTACGGCACCCGCACGGCCGTACGCTGAAAAGAGTGCCGCGTCCGTATATCGAGACCGGGTCGGCGAAGTTGCCTGCGTGTTAACGCGATTGATGCGCATACGCCCCGTTACGCCCCCGGGTTACCAAGATCGTCCGGCGGCACGACCTGCTTCTCCTCCGCAAAGTGGCAGGCGGAGTCATGGGCCGCCGGCCCCGCCGCGAGCCGGAAGGCGGCGGGCACCGCGAGCAACGGCACCTCCACCGCACACCGCTCCTCCGCCTTCCAGCACCTCGTGCGGAACCGGCACCCCGACGGAATGTTCGTCGGCGACGGCACGTCCCCGCTCAGAATGATCCGCTCCCGGTGCTCCCGCGCCTCCGGGTCCGGTACCGGCACCGCCGAGAGCAGGGCCTGGGTGTAGGGGTGGGTCGGGTGGTCGTAGATCTCCTCGTCCTTGCCGATCTCCACGATCCGCCCGAGGTACATCACCCCGACCCGGTCCGAGATGTGCCGAACGATCGACAGGTCGTGGGCGATGAAGACGTACGACAGGTCGAAGTCGTTCTGGAGCCGGTCCAGCAGGTTGATCACCTGGGCCTGCACGGAGACGTCGAGCGCGGACACCGGTTCGTCGGCGACGATCACCTCAGGGCGCAGCGCGAGCCCGCGCGCGATGCCGATGCGCTGCCGCTGACCGCCGGAGAACTGGTGCGGATAGCGGTTGATGTACTCGGGGTTGAGCCCCACGACGTCCAGCAGTTCCCGGACCCGTCTGCGCCGGTCGCCCTTGGGGGCCGCCTCCGGGTGGATCTCGTACGGCTCCCCGATGATGTCGCCGACGGTCATCCTGGGGTTGAGTGAGGTGTACGGGTCCTGGAAGACCATCTGGATGTTGCGGCGCACGGCCTTCAGGGCCCGTCCGCTCAACCTGGTGATGTCGTCGCCCTTGTACTTGATCAACCCCGCCGTCGGCCGCTCGAGATTGACGAGCATCTTGGCGACCGTCGACTTGCCGCAGCCGGACTCACCGACGATGCCGAGCGTCTCCCCTTTGTCGAGTACGAAGTCGACGCCGTCAACGGCCTTGACGGCACCGATCTGTTTCTTGATCAAGATGCCCTGGGTCAAGGGGTAGTGCTTGACCAGTCCACTCACTTCCAGGATCGGCTCAACCACCCGCTCAACCATTGAGGCACTCCCTCCAGAAGTGACAGGCGCTGCCCCGGTGTTGGTCGACCTGGTACAGCGGCGGCTCGTCGGTGCGGCACACGTCCTGGGCCATCGGGCAGCGCGGGTTGAAGGCGCACCCCGGAGGGATGTCCATCAGGTTGGGCGGCAGGCCCTTGATGGCGTAGAGCTCCTGGCCCTTCTGGTCGAGGCGCGGGATGGAGTCGAGCAGCCCGCGCGTGTAGGGGTGGGCCGGCGCCTTGTAGATGTCGTGCACGGGCGCCGACTCGACGATCCGCCCCGCGTACATCACGGCGATCCGGTCCGCGACGTCGGCGACCACGCCCAGGTCGTGCGTGATCAGGATCAGCCCCATCCGGTACTCGCGCTGCAACTCCGCGAGCAGGTCCATGACCTGGGCCTGGACGGTCACGTCCAGGGCCGTGGTCGGTTCGTCGGCGATGACGAGCGCCGGTTCCAGGGCCAGCGCCATGGCGATCATGATGCGCTGGCGCATGCCCCCGGAGAACTGGTGCGGGTAGTCCCGCACCCGCTGGGCGGCGGCCGGGATCCGCACCCGGTCCATCAGCTCGACGGCTCTGGCGCGCGCGTCCTTCCTGGACAGCCCCCGGTGCACCACGAACATCTCGCCGAGCTGGTCACCCACGCTCAGCACCGGGTTGAGCGCCGACAGCGCGTCCTGGAAGATCATCGCCATCTCGGCGCCCCGGATCTTCCGCCTCTCCTCTTCCTTCAGCCTCAGCAGGTCGCGGCCCCGGAAGAGGATCTCGCCGCCGCCGATCCGCCCGGGCGGCACGTCCAGGATCCCCATCACGGCCTGGGCGGTCACCGACTTCCCGGACCCGGACTCGCCCAGCACGGCCAGCGTCTCCCCCTCGTCGACGGCGTACGAGACACCGTTGACCGCCTTCGCGACCCCGTCGCGCGTCCGGAACTCCACGTGCAGGTCACGCACTTCGAGCAGCACGGCGGCGCTCACCTCAGCTTCGGGTCGAGGGCGTCGCGCACCGCGTCGCCGAGCATGATGAAGGCCAGGACGGTGAGGGCCAGGGCCCCGGAGGGCCACAGCAGCGCGTGCGGGGCGTTGCGGATGTAGGGCGAGGCTGCGGAGATGTCGATGCCCCAGGAGACGCTGGGCGGTTTCAGCCCGACGCCAAGGTAGGACAGGGTCGCCTCCAGGGCGATGTAGGTGCCGAGCGCGATGGTCGCGACGACGATCACGGGGGCCACCGCGTTGGGTGCGATGTGCCGCAGCATGATGCGGGAGTTGGAGGCGCCGAGGGCGCGGGCGGCCTGGACGTAGTCGTTCTGTTTGACGGTGATCACCGAGCCGCGGGCGATCCGGGAGATCTGCGGCCAGCCGAGCAGCACCATGAACCCGATGACCGGCCAGACCGTGTTGCTCGTCACCACGGAGAGGAGGACGAGACCGCCGAGGACGACCGGGATCGCGAAGAAGACGTCGGTGATCCGGGACAGCACCGAGTCCCAGATGCCGCCGAAGAACCCGGCGAGCCCGCCGAGCACCGACCCGAACAGCGCGACCCCGAGCGTGGCGCAGACGCCGACCGTGACGGACGTACGGGCGCCGTACACGGTCCGCGTGTAGACGTTGCAGCCCTGCCCGTCGTAGCCGAAGGGAGCGCCCGGCCGGGGACCCTCCTGGGCGAGGGCGAGGTCGCACTTGAGGGGGGAGCCGGAGGCGATCAGGGACGGCCACAGGGAGATGACGACGAGGAAGAGGATGACGAGGGCGGACACGATGAAGACCGGGTTGCGCCGCAGGTCCCGCCACGCGTCGGACCACAGGGAGCGGGGCTTGGCGGCGGGGCCGGTGCCGAGCGGCCCGCCCGGTGTCCGCTCCAGCGTCTGCGCCTCGCTCGTCGCGAGGTCCATCGCCCCGCCCATGCCCGTCCCGGCGATGGCCCGGTCCTGCTCGAACGGCTGCTCAGGCATAGCGGATCCTCGGGTCGAGTACGGCGTAGAGCAGGTCCACCAGCAGATTGGCCACCAGGAACACCAGGACCAGCACGGTCACGAACCCGACCACCGTCTGGGTGTTCTGCCGCAGGATGCCCTGGTAGAGCTGGTAGCCGACGCCGTGGATGTTGAAGATCCGCTCGGTGACGATCGCGCCGCCCATCAGCGCGCCGATGTCGGTGCCGATGAAGGTGACGACGGGGATGAGCGAGTTGCGCAGCAGGTGCCTGGTGACGACCCGGCGGCGGGGCAGCCCTTTGGCGACGGCCGTACGGACGTAGTCGCTCCGCTTGTTCTCGGCGATGGAGGTGCGGGTGAGCCGGGTGACATAGGCGAGCGACACGGAGGCGAGCACCAGCCCCGGCACGATCAGCTCGCCGAAGGCGGCCTCCGGGGAGACGGAGGGTTTGATCCAGCCCCACTCCACTCCCAGCAGCAACTGGAGCAGCAGACCGGTGACGAAGGTCGGTACGGAGATGACGACCAGGGTGGCCAGCAGCACCCCGGTGTCGACGGGGCGCCCGCGCCGCAGTCCGGTCACGACGCCCAGCGTGATGCCGATGACGACCTCGAGGACGATGGCCACGATCGTCAGCCGGATGGTGACGGGGAACGCGGTGGACATCAGCTCGGTGACCGGCTGCCCGTTGAACGCCGTACCGAAGTCGCCGGTGAAGACGTTCCCCATATAGGTGAGGTATTGCTGCCACACCGGCTTGTCGAGTCCGAACTCCTTCTTCAGCTGGGCGGCGGTCGCCGGGTCGCAGGCGCGCTCGCCGCACAGCCCGGCGATCGGGTCGCCCATGACGTTGACCATGAGGAAGATCAGCAGCGTGGCCCCGACGAACACCGGGATCATCTGGAGCAGCCGCCGGACGACGTAGCGTCCCATGCCGGTTCAGCTGACCTTGATCTCGTTGTAGACGGGGACGCTGAACGGGTTGAGGGCCACATTCGACAGCCGCTCGGAGTAGCCGGCGCTGCCGTTCTGGTACCAGAGCGGAATGGCGGCCATGTTGTCGCGGACGACGCCTTCGGCCTGCTGGAAGGTGGACACCGCCTTGGCGGTGTCGGTCTGGGCGTTCGCCTGGTCGACGAGCTTGTCGAAGTCCTTGTTGGACCACTTGCCGTCGTTGGAGGAGGCGTTGGTGTAGTAGAGCGGCTGGAGGAAGTTCTGGATGAGCGGGTAGTCCATCTGCCAGCCCGCGCGGAATGGCCCGGTCATCTTGTGCTGGCCGATCTGGTTCCGGAAGTCGGCGAACGTGCCGACCGGATTGCCGACGCACGCCTTGTCGTTGCCCAGTGCGTTGTTGATGGAGTTGCACACGGCGTCCACCCACATCCTGTGCGAGCCGGTGTCGGCGTTGTACGTGATCTTGAGCTGTCCGCCGGGCAGTCCCCCGCCCTCCTGGATGAGCTTCTTGGCCTGCGCCGGGTCGTAGTCGCAGGCGCTTCCGCACAGCCCTTCCTTGAAGCCGCCGGCCGCGCCGAGCACGGGCGAGGTCCAGTCGGTGGCCGGGGTGCGGGTGTTCTGGAAGATGGTGTCGGTGATCTGCTTCCGGTTGATGGCCATGGAGATGCCGGTGCGGACCTTCTCCGCTCCGCTCTTGTTCCAGGCGCTGTCGTAGTAGGGGAAGGCGAGCGTCTGGATGATGCCGGCCGGAGTGTTGATGTAGCGGTCGCCGAGATCGTTCTTGACGTTCTTCAGCTGCGACGCGGGAACGTCGTCGACGAGGTCCAGGTTGCCGGCGATGAGGTCGGTGTAGGCGGTGTCGCTGTCCGTGTAGACCTTGAGGGTCACTCCGCCGTTCTGCGCCTTGTCGGCGCCGGGATAGCCGTCCCACTTCTTCAGGGACATCTGCGAGCCCTTGGTGTAGGACTCGATGCGGTACGGCCCGTCGCCGACCGGTTGGGCCAGCCAGCCGGCGTGGTCGGTGAAGAAGGTCTGCGGCAGCGGGGCGAAGGCCGCGTAGCCGAGGGTGTCGGGGAAGCTGGAGAACTTCTGGTTGAGCGCGACGGTGAAGGTCCTGTCGTCGACGACCTTCAGTCCGGAGAGCGTGTCGGCGCTCTGTGAGCCGCCGGCCGGGTGGACCTTGTCGTAGCCCTGGATGTAGCCGAAGAAGTAGGCGTTCTTCTGGTTGTTCCTGAGGCTGGCTCCGTAGTTCCAGGCGTCGACGAACGACTTGGCGGTCACCTTCTCGCCGTTGCTGAAGGTCCAGCCGTCCTTGATCGTGATCGTGTAGTTCTGCGAGTCGCTCGTGTCGATCTTCTGGGCGAGCATGTCCGTGGCCTTGCCGGTCTTCGGGTCGTACTTCTTCAGACCCCGGAAGATCATGTCCAGGACCTTGCCGCCCTGGACCTCGTTGGTGTTGGAGGGCTCCAAGGGGTTCTGCGGGTCGCCCCAGGAGGAGCTGAGCACGCCGCTCTCGCCTCCGCCGCCCCCGCTGCCGCCGCCGCCCCCGCAGGCCGTGGCGGCGAGCGCCACCACGACCGCGCAGGCCGCCCCTCGGGCGTGCGTGGCTGAACGCATGGCGTGCCTCCTCCGTGAAGGGTGATCGGTGGACCGGCGGATCCCCGGATGACCCGCTATCGGTCAATATCGACCGAACAGGTCGATATCGCTCACCCACTGCCCCGAACGGAGGGCTCCCGAAGACCCCATGCCGACCTTTAGAGGGACACGTCACCCGATTGCAGACGCCCCTCCGGGACCCCCTTGAGGATCTTGCGACCGCCGCGCAATGGATCTCCGGACAACGATGCCGAAACGTTGGATTGCGACCCGTCGATGTACGCATTTCGGCACCCTGGCGTCCGCATAACGAACTCATTGCCCGTTTTGCCCAATTAGCCCGAACTAAAGCACGGTGCGATTACGAGGCGCTACCCGCGTAGCTACGGAACGGTCAAGTCGGAGCAAAAAAAGTAAAGAGAAACCCAAGCCGACCCAGAATTTATTGACCTTGAATGAATTGCGTTGAAAAAGTCCGGCGTAGCCCGTAGGGGAGAGTGCCCTGCGGAGTCATCAGACCCTCCCTTGGGCCAGGAGCACCATGACCCCCCCAACTCCATCCGCGGCCCCGCTCGAGGTGTCCGACGAGAGCGCCGAGAAGTCGACCACTTCTCCCGACTCGAAGGCCGGCGCGAGCAGGTCCCCGGGACAGCTCGCGTGGCGCCGCTTCAAGCGCGACCGTACGGGCGTCATATCGGCGATCATCGTGATCTTCTTCTTCGTGATCGCGCTGGCCGCGCCGCTGATATCCAAGCTGTACGGGAAGGATCCGTACACGACGTACGCGAGCCAGGACCCGAGCCTGCTGGACGCCTTCTCCTATCCGGCGGGCGCGAACGGCGGCATGAGCTCGCAGTTCTGGTTCGGCATCGAGCCGCAGCTGGGCCGTGACGTCTTCACCTTCCTGATCTACGGCATCCGGACCTCCCTGGGCATCGCCCTGGCCGCCACCCTGATCACCACCGTCGTCGGCGTCGTGGTCGGTGTGACTGCGGGCTACCTCGGCGGCAAGACGGACTACCTGGTCGGCCGGATCATCGACATCGTCCTGTCGATCCCCTCGACGCTGTTCATCATCGCCTTCATGCCGGTGGTGTTCGGACTGTTCGTCGCCGCCGACGACAACATCCCGACGTGGCTGCGTGCCGTCGCGCTCATCTTCATGATGTCCTTCTTCGGCTGGGCGTCGATCGCCCGTCTGCTGCGCGGCCAGGTACTCGGCCTGCGGGAGCGGGAGTTCGTCGAGGCCGCCAAGGTGACCGGGGCGTCACCGGCGCGCATCGTGTTCAAGGAACTGCTGCCGAACCTGTGGACGCCGATCCTCATCCAGTCCACGCTCATGCTCCCGGCCTACGTGACCGCGGAGGCGGGCTTCGCCTTCCTCGGTGTCGGCATGATCGACCCGACCCCCGACTGGGGCGTCATGATCCAGCGAGGCGCCCAGTTCTACACCCAGGACTTCACCTTCATGCTCTTCCCGGGTCTGGCCATGGTGATCTTCGTCCTGGCGTTCAACCTGCTCGGCGACTCGGCGCGCGACGCGCTCGACCCGAAGTCCAAGCGCTGACCCATCTCTCATCTGCCGGTCCGGTCAACGTCGTCCGGCTGGTCCCGTCCCACCCATAAGGCAGGGTTGCTGTGTCTTTTTCCCGCAGAAACTTCATGATCGCCACCGGCGTGGTCGCCGCGTCTAGCACGGTGCTGACCGCCTGTGGCGGCGGCGGCAAGTCGTCGGACAACAAGATCCCCTCGGTCAGCAAGGCCAAGCAGAGCAAGATCGCGGTCGGCACGAAGGCCGACTCGACCGGCCCGGCCCCCGAGGTCGCCGGCGCGGTCAAGGGCGGGACGATCTACGGGCTCGACCAGTTCGACATGGACCACCTCGACCCGGCCCAGATCTACGTCTCCACCGAGATCCTCATCACCACGCCGATCATGCGCGGTCTGACCGGCTACAAGCTCGACTCCAAGGGCGGCGCCACGCTGGTCGGCGACGTGGCCACGGACGCGGGCACCGCGAAGGACGGCGGCAAGACCTGGTCGTTCACGATCAAGGACGGTATCAAGTGGGAGGACGGCTCCGACCTCACCATGGATGACGTCCGCCACACGTTCGAGCGCCTCTTCGCCTCGTTCGTGACGGAGGGCCCGCGCTACGTCCAGCAGTTCCTGGTCGGCGGCGACAAGTACAAGGGCCCCTACGAGGGCAAGCACCTCGACTCCATCGAGATCGACGGCAGGACCATCACCTTCCGCCTCAACCAGGCCCGCGGTGACTTCAACTTCACGCTCGCCGAGCGCGCGTACTCCTTCGTGAAGAAGTCGAAGGACACCAAGGAGAAGTACGACAAGCAGCCGTTCTCCTGCGGCCCGTACAAGATCTCCGCCCGTGACATCGGCAAGTCCCTGACGTACACCCGCAACGAGCACTGGGACCCGGCGACGGACCCGATCCGCAACGCCTACCCGGACAAGTACCTCTTCCAGTTCGGCTTCGAGCTGCTGGCCTCGACCGACCGCTACATCGCGGACAAGGGCAACGACCAGTACACGATGTCGATCTTCAACGAGATCGCCCCCGAGCGCATCGCCACGGTCCTCACCAACGCGAAGCTCAAGGAGCGGGTGCTCACCGCGGTCGACACGGTCACCTACTACTGGCCGATCAACACCACCCGGATCACGGACGTCAAGGTCCGCCAGGCCATCAACTACGCCTGGCCGAACCAGCAGCTGCAGACCATCCGCGGTGGTGCGTCCACCAGCGAGATCGCCACCACGATCTTCAGCCCGGTCACGCCCGGTTACACGGACTTCGACCTCTACGGCAAGAAGACGAAGCCCGGCGGCGACCCGGCCAAGGCCAAGGCCCTCCTCAAGGAGGCCGGCAAGCTCGGGCAGAAGCTGGTCATCGCCTACCAGACGTCGGACAACGCGGTGAAGCAGGCCGTCGCGATCAAGAACGCGCTGGAGGCCGCCGGCTTCACGGTGGTCAACAAGCAGCTCGACAAGTCGACCTTCTACACCCAGATCGGCAAGATCGACAACACCTACGACCTGTTCGCGGCCGGCTGGAGCCCGGACTGGCCGGGTGGCTACTCGGTCTTCTACCCCTGCTGGGACGGCGACAACATCGGTGACGGCCGCAGCAACTACGCCCAGCTGAAGAACGCGAGCGTCGACAAGGCGATCGCGGCCGCCTCTCTGATCACCGACGCGGACGAGGCCAACAAGGCCTGGGGCGCCATCGACAAGCAGGTCATGGAGCTCGCGGCCTGCGTCCCGGACTACCACGCCATCCGCAACTGGATGCACGGTTCGAAGGTCGGCGGCTTCGTCTACGACGCCGGCAACACCGGCATCGCGCTCACGAGGCTCTACGCCAAGGCGTAGGCGCCACACGGCATCAGGAGGCGGCCCCACCGGGGCCGCCTCCCCACCGGCTCCACACCCCTCACGCCCCGGCAACGGCGCCCCGTCCGGAAAGTCCTGACCCCATGTTCCGCTTCCTTGTCCGCCGTACGATCGGCGCGCTGGTCATTCTGCTGATCATCAGCGCCATCACGTTCTGGCTCTTCTACGCCGTCCCGCGTGACCCGGCCATGATGTCCTGCGGCAAGAACTGCACGCCGGCCTCGCTGGCGCAGATCCGGCACAACCTGGGCATCGACCATCCGATCCCGGTCCAGTACTGGTCCTGGCTCAAGGGCATCTTCGTCGGGCGTGACTACACCGGATTCGGGCACTGCAACGCGCCGTGCCTGGGCTACTCCTTCGCCAACAACGAGCCCGTCTTCGGCACGATCATGGACCGGCTGCCGCTGACCCTCTCGCTCGCCTTCGGCTCGGCCGTCATCTTCCTGACCTTCGGTGTCGGCACCGGCATGGTCGCCGCGCTCAAGCAGGGCAAGTTCCTGGACAAGTTCGCGAGTTCGGCGTCGCTGCTCGGCTCCTCGCTGCAGATCTACTTCGTCGGCTACATCGCGCTGTACTTCCTGACCTTCAAGACGGGCATCCTCGACCAGCCCTCGTACACGGCACTGACCGACAACCCCGTCCAGTGGTTCTCGGGCCTGCTGCTGCCGTGGATCGTGCTGTCGATCATCTTCACCGCCAACTACACCCGTATGGCCCGCTCCCAGCTGGTCGAGCAGCTCAGTGAGGACTACGTCCGCACCGCCCGCGCCAAGGGCCTCTCCGGCGCCAACGTGTTCCTGCGCTTCGCCTGGCGCGGCGCGATGGGCCCGATCGTCACGCTGTTCGGCATCGACCTGGGCACGCTGATCGGCGGCGCGATCATCACCGAGCAGGTCTTCAGCCTCCAGGGCATCGGCCGCCTCGCGGTGACCTCCGTCAACCAGAGCGACCTGCCGATGCTGCTCGGCGTCACGGTGCTGTCCGCGGCCGCGATCGTGTTCTTCAACATCATCGTCGACGCCGCCTACGCCTTCATCGACCCGCGGATCCGGCTCGCCTGACCTCCGCCCCCGACCCCTACCCCCCGCATCACCCCCCAGGAGCGTCCCCGTGACGAGCACCGATCAGCAGCCGTTCCTTTCCGTCAAGGACCTAAAGGTCCACTTCTCCACCGAGGACGGCATCGTCAAGGCCGTCGACGGGCTCTCCTTCGACCTCAGGAAGGGCCAGACGCTCGGCATCGTGGGTGAGTCGGGCTCCGGCAAGTCCGTCACCAACCTGACGATCCTGGGTCTCCACGACCGCGACCGTACGGCGATCGACGGCGAGATCCTGCTCGACGGCAAGGAGCTGCTCACGGCCTCCGAGCGGGAGCTGGAGAAGCTGCGCGGCAACAAGATGTCGATGATCTTCCAGGACGCGCTGGCCTCGCTGTCGCCGTACCACACCATCGGCACGCAGATCTCCGAGGTGTACCGCAAGCACACCGGCGCCTCCAAGAAGGAGTCGCGGGCGCGGGCGATCGAGATGCTGAAGCGGGTCGGGATTCCGCAGCCGGACGTCCGGGTCGACGACTACCCGCACCAGTTCTCCGGCGGTATGCGCCAGCGCGCGATGATCGCGATGGCCCTGGTCTGCGACCCCGAGCTGCTGATCGCCGACGAGCCGACCACCGCGCTCGACGTGACGGTCCAGGCCCAGATCATGGACCTGCTCAAGGACCTCCAGCAGGAGTTCGGCACGGCCATCATCTTCATCACCCACGACCTCGGAGTCATCGCCGACATCGCGGACGACGTCCTGGTGATGTACGGCGGCCGGTGCGTGGAGCGGGGCACCAAGAAGCAGGTGCTGGGCAATCCGCAGCACCCGTACACGCTCGGCCTGCTCAACTCCATGCCGGCTCTGGACGGGCCGGTCGACGTGCCGTTGTCGCCGATTCCCGGCTCCCCGCCGTCGCTGCTCAACCCGCCGTCGGGCTGCCGCTTCCACCCGCGCTGCGCGTTCGCGGAGAAGGTCCCGGGCGGCAAGTGCTCCAGCGTGCAGCCGGCGCTCGAACTGATCGAGGGCCGGGGCTCCGCCTGCCACCTGGAACTGGGCCGGCGAGACGAACTCTTCGCCGACTACGCGGCCACCGCCGGCCACAACTGACGGACACGAGACGGGACTTCACGACCATGAGCATCACCAACCCCCTCCTGGACGTCTCCGGGCTGGCCAAACACTTCCCGATCAAGGGCGGCTTCCCGATCAAGCGGACCGTCGGCGCGGTGAAGGCGGTGGACGGCCTCGACTTCCAGGTCGCCGAGGGCGAGAGCCTGGGCCTGGTCGGCGAGTCCGGCTGCGGCAAGTCCACGACCGGCCGCCTGATCACCCGCCTGCTGGAGCCGACGGGCGGCAAGATCAGCTACCGCGGCCAGGACATCACGCACGCCAACCGCCGGCAGCTGGCGCCGATCCGGTCCGAGATTCAGATGATCTTCCAGGACCCGTACGCGTCGCTGAACCCCCGCCAGACCGTCGGCAAGATCGTCGCCGGTCCGATGGAGATCAACGACATCAACCCGGCCGGCGGCCGCGAGAAGCGCGTCCGCGAGCTGCTGGAGATCGTCGGCCTCAACCCGGAGCACTTCAACCGCTTCCCGCACGAGTTCTCCGGCGGCCAGCGCCAGCGCATCGGCGTGGCCCGCGCCCTGGCCCTGGAACCGAAGCTGATCGTCGCCGACGAGCCGGTCTCCGCCCTGGACGTCTCCATCCAGGCCCAGGTCGTGAACCTTCTCCAGAAGGTCCAGAAGGAACTGGGCATCGCCTTCGTCTTCATCGCCCACGACCTGGCGATCGTGCGGCACTTCTCCCAGCGCGTCGCGGTCATGTACCTCGGCAAGATCGTGGAGATCGCCGACCGCGAGGACCTGTACGACAACCCGCGCCACCCGTACACGCGGGCCCTGCTGTCCGCCGTGCCCGAGGCGACGGTGGACGAGGTGCCGCGTGAGCGGATCCGCCTGGTCGGCGACGTCCCGTCCCCGATCAACCCGCCGTCCGGCTGCCGCTTCCGCACCCGTTGCTGGAAGGCGACGGAGAAGTGCGCCACGGAGGCCCCGCCGCTGGTCCAGGTCGAGGGCAACAAGCCCGGCCACCTCACCGCGTGCCACTATCCTGAGACGCAGGACATGATTCCCGCCCCGCGTCTCTCCAAGGACCCCGAGGCCGCGGCCTGACACACCCCTTTCCGTCAGCCGCCGCCTGCGGAACGGACTTTCACCGGCCCATTGACCCGAGCCCCTGAACGTCCGCTCCAGGGGAGCAAGGGCCCGCACCTCCCCAGGTGCGGGCCCTTCTCGCTGCCGTACGTCAGGACGCGTGAGTGGCTTCCAGGAGCTCGGGCCGGTCCGCCGCAGGTGCCGCCCGCAGCGACCGCACCCCGGGCGACAGGAGTGCGGCCACGGTGGCGGTGCCGATCAGGGTGGCGCAGACGATCAGCATCCGGTCGGTGCCGAAGGCGTCGGCGGCCGGTCCGGCCAGCGCGAGGCCGAGCGGGGCGAGGCTGAGCGAGCCGAACCAGTCGTAGGAACTGACCCGGGACAGGGCTTCCTCGGGGACTTCGCGCTGGATGGTGGTGGCCCACAACACGCCGAAGAAGTCCAGGCTGGCGCCGGCGGTGAAGGCGCCCGCGGCGACCGTCCACAGCGGAGCTCCGGCTCCGAGGAGGGCCGGCGGCAGGGCGGACGGGAGGGTGAACAGGACCGCCGCCAGGATCGGCCGGGTCACGCGCGCACGGGCCGCGATCCCGGCGCCCGCCACGGCGCCAAGCGCCTGCGCCGCCACCACCAGCGACCATGCGCGGGCCCCGCCGAAGTGGGCCCGCGCGGCCAGCGGACCCAGGACCCCGGCGTTGGCGTTCGTGGCGGCCATCACGAGGGAGAACTGGACGACGACCACCCACAGCCACTGCCGGGAGGCGAACTCGTGCCAGCCCTCGCGCAGGTCCGCCCAGCCCGAGGCGGACTTCCGTCGCCGACGCGGCAGCCGCAGGGAGGCGGTGAGCGCCGCGCTGACCACGAAGGAAAGACCGTTGACGGCCAGCGCCCAGCCCGCACCGACCCACGCGACCGTCACGCCGGACAGGGCCAGCCCCAGCAGGAGGGAGGTGTTGGTGCCGACCCGCAACAGACCGTTGGCCCGCTGGAGGGCCTCGGACGGCACCAGCACCGGGATGACCCCGTCCATCGCGGGCGAGAAGAGAGCGGTCGCGGTGCCCGCCGTGACGGCGAGAACGCACAGCGCGGCGACGGGGGCGTGGCCGCTGAGCACCATGGCCGCGAGTCCGCCGTAGGAAAGCGCGCCGAGCACGTCCGCCACGGCCATCAACGCGGAGCGGGACACCCGGTCCGCGATCACTCCGCCCACCAGCACCAGCGCGAGCTGCGGGACCGCCTGGCAGGCGACGACGAGCGAGAGGTCGCCCGGAGTCGCGCCGGGCAGCGCCAGCACCGCGAAGGCCAGCGCGATCCGGGCGAACCCGTTACCGAGGACGGAGATGATCCGGGCGAGCGCGAGGCGCACGAAACCGGTGTTGCGCAGCAGGGACGGGGGGTGCTCAGCGGCAGACATGGACGGGCACCTTACGCCCTTGCGACCTCGGCCCCGTCACCGTCACGCGCTCTTCCCGCCAAGTACGGATCGCGGGTCAGGCTTCCCCGACCCGCGCCCAGACCCCGCCGTTCAGGACTCCACGAACAGCTCCGCAGCGTCCGTGACGTGCACCGCCCGCTGCGCCCAGATTTCGAGCTGGTCCAGATCGGTACAGGCGCCCACCTGCTCACGCACGGAGTCGCTCACCGCGATCCCCCGCCACTCCAGAACACGCAACACCATCTCGGCACGCTCCTGAACACGCCCCTCCTCGCGCCCCTCTTCTCGCACCTGCTCCGCCAGCGGGTGCCGCCAGAAGTACTGCATCGCCGTCATCAGGTCCCTCCACATCTGCTTCGCCCGGGGATCGACCAGGCACGAGTCGACGAACTGCACGAAGACCGCGGCACTGTCGCGGTCGATGGTCTGCAGGGCGGCTGCCAGCGACTCCAGTATGGCCGGGGCCTGCCGCCCCCGCCCGTGCGTCATGGCCGACAGCACCGCAAGAGGTACGTCCCGCACCGCCTCCCGCTCATCCGCGATCTCCGTGAGGGTCCACGTTCATCGCGGCGAACTCCCGCGTCTCCGGAAACGGAACGCCCGGCACCCGCTGCCACCCGCGCTGCCGCACGGGTTCAACTCGCCCGAGTGCTGGAGCTTTCCGAAGCCGAGGGCACCTCGGTACGTGTGATGCCCTTCGACCTGGAGCACTTCATCGATGTCGGTGCCGCCATGGTGTACGCCGGAGGCGCCGTCCCCAAGCTGGACACCGTCGTACGCGACGGGCCACACGGCACGGGCTTCGTCGATTCCGAAGCACGGCTGGGTGCGTTCCGAACACACTTCCGTAGGTTGGGGTCGGCATCGCTCGGCCCAGGCCGGTCGCGTGACTTCATCCACAGGCTGACGACGGAGCTGTGAAGCACTCATGACCGATCGGCAACTGGCGCAAGTCGTCCTACTCCGGCGGCGACGGCAACGCCTGCGTCGAGGTAGCCCCCGCCCCACCCACATATCCGTCCGCGACTCCAAAGCCCCCACCAGAGCCACCCTCGCCTTCCGCCCCCACGCCTTCGCCGCCTTCGTCGGCGCCCTGCGATCCGCTCATCCCCGAGCCACCAGCTCCGCCTCGAAGCCGTCCTCGTTCTCCAGGTACGCCGCGTAGTGGTCCGGGCCACCGGCGTACGGATGGTGGTCCGGGAACAGCAGCGTCCACCCGTGCGCCGGAGCCGCCTCCGTCAGCGCGTCGACCGTCGCCCGGTCCGGTGCGTGGAACGCCAGGTGGTTGAGGCCCGGTCGCATGCGGTCGTGCCCGGCGTCGCCGCCCCGCATCGCCGGTGATCGCTCGATCACCACATACGTCTGGCCCAGCCGCCAGCTCCGCCCCTCCGGCCAGTCCTGGTACGGCGTCCAGCCCAGGCTTCCCAGCAGCCAGCCCCAGGACGCCGTCGCCCGGTCCAGGTCCGGCACCCACAGCTCTACGTGATGAAGCATCCTCAGTCCAACGGAAGTTGATAGAAGCTCAAGAAGAGCGCCGTTCCTGACCCTGCGTTCAACATCATGTGGCACACTGCCGCGGTGGTCGATCATTCGTACGCGGATCTCTCGCTCGCCGCGCTCTACGACAGCCTCAATCCGTGGGGGCCGGGTGACGACTTCTACCTGGGCCTGGTGATGTCCGCCGGGTCGGTGCTCGATGTCGGCTGCGGGACCGGGCGGTTGCTGCGCGGGGCGCGGGCCGCGGGGCACGGCGGGCGCCTGATGGGGCTCGAGCCGGCCGCGGCGATGCTCGTGCAGGCACGACGGGCCGAACCCGAGGTCGAGTGGGTGCTCGGTGATCTGCGTACCCGCCGCTGGGACGGCCACGGCTTCGATCTCGCCGTGATGACCGGTCATGCCTTTCAGGAGCTGCTCGGCGACGAGGAGGTGCGCGCCACGCTGACCGCCGTACGCAACGCTCTCGGCCCCACCGGCCGGTTCGTCTTCGAGACCCGCAACCCCACCGCACGCGCCTGGGAGACCTGGACGCCGGACCGGGTGCGCCGGCTCGCCGACGGGGACGGGCGTCCGGTCCGGGTCTGGCACGAGGTCGAGGGACCGCCGGTGGGAGACCGGGTGACCTTCACGGAGACGTACGAGGGCGAGGCCTGGGCGCAGCCTCAGGTGTGCCGCTCGACTCTGCGCTTTCTCGGCCTCGACGCCCTGTCCGGCTTCCTGGCCGGTGCCGGGCTGGAGGTCGTCGATCAGTACGGGGACTGGGATCGCGGGCCGGTCACCTCCGGCAGCCCCGAGATCATCACCGTCGCGGGACCGCGCTGAGGACAACGGGCGCCGTGCGAAACCCCGTTGGCCCGGGTGCGTCGGCCTGCGATCATCAGCGGATGCTCACACTCGACGACGAACTCGGACACCTCTCCTACGAGACGGAGACCGACGACCTGCGCCGACTCAGCTCGGTACTCCGTGAATTCCCCGCCCGCTGACGCGGGGACGGCCTCCGGGTACGGTCCCGTCGACCACGAACTCGTCGAGGCCGCGGCGCACGTCGCCCGCACCCGCTGCCGGGGCGACAACCACACCATGGCAGCCGCGGGCCGCGCCCGGGACGGCCGGATCATCACCGCGGTGAACGCCTACCACTTCACCGGAGGCCCCTGCGCCGAACTGGTCCTCATCGGTGCCGCCGCCGCTCAGGGCGCCTACGAGCTGGACACCATCGTCGCCGTGGGCGACCGGGAGCGGGGAGTTGTTCCCCCGTGCGGCCGGTGCCGCCAGGTCCTGCTGGACTACTTCCCGGCTCTCCACGTCATCGTCGGTGAGGACGGCCGCCTTCGGACCGTCCTCATCACGGACCTGCTGCCCGAGAGCTATGTCTGGGCAGACCACCAGCTCGACGGCGCATGAGTCCCGCGGCCGTCCGGCAGGTGGGCGCTACCCCTCCTCCTCCAGCGCCGCCAGCGCCGGGTCGAGGACGATGTCCTCGTCGCGGGCCTCCGTGGTCGGCTCCTCCGGGAAGTGGCAGGCCGTCAGGTGGCCCTCGTGGTTGCCGGAGATCCGGACCAGCGGAGGCTCCTCCGTCGCGCACTTGTCCTGCGCCTTCCAGCAGCGGGTGCGGAAGCGGCAGCCGGAGGGCGGGGAGATCGGGGACGGGACGTCGCCGGCCAGGCGGATGCGTTCGCGGCCGGCCGAGTCGCCGTCGTCCGTGAGGCTGACCTCGGGGACGGCGGACAGCAGGGCGTGGGTGTAGGGGTGGCGGGGGCGGCTGTAGATCGCCTCCCGGTCGCCGACCTCGATGATCTTGCCGAGGTACATGACCGCGACGCGCTGGGAGAAGTGCCGCACGATCGCCAGGTCGTGGGCGATGAAGAGGAACGCGATGCCCAGTTCCTTCTGGACCTTCTGGAGGAGGTTGACCACCTGGGCCTGGATGGAGACGTCCAGGGCGGAGACCGGCTCGTCGGCGACGATCAGCTTCGGCTCCAGGGCCAGGGCGCGGGCCACGCCGATGCGCTGGCGCTGGCCGCCGGAGAACTCGTGCGGGAAGCGGTTGTAGTGCTCGGGGTTGAGGCCGACGATCTCGAGGAGTTCGCGGACGCGCTTCTCGCGGCCGCCGGCCGGGTTGATGTCGTTGATCTCCATCGGGCCCGAGATGATCTTGCCGACGGTCTGGCGGGGGTTCAGCGACGAGTACGGGTCCTGGAAGATCATCTGGATCTCGGACCGGATCGGCGCCAGCTGCCTGCGGGAGGCGTGGCCGATCTCCTGGCCGCGGTAGCTGATCGTGCCGTCCGTCGGTTCCAGCAGGCGGGTGATCAGGCGGCCGGTCGTGGACTTGCCGCAGCCGGACTCGCCGACCAGGCCGAAGCTCTCCCCCACGTGCACGGTCAGGTCGATGCCGTCCACGGCCTGGACGTGCCCGACCGTGCGCCGGATCGGGAAGCCTCCCTTGACCGGGAAGTACTTGGTCAGGCCGGAGACCTCCAGCAGCGGTTCACCGGCAGTCGCCTCGCGCGGGGCGGGAAGGACCGTGTCCTGGGTCATGACGTGTCGTCTCCTAGCCCAGACGGGGCTTGATCTCTTCGAGGAAGATGGTGCGTTTCTGGTCGGCCGTGAGGTGGCAGGCCGAGGCGCGGTCGGGGCCCAGCAGCGGGCGTTCGGTGACGCAGCGGGTGCCGCCGACCCGGTCCTGGAAGGTGCAGCGGGGGTGGAAGCGGCAGCCGGAAGGCGGGGTCAGCAGGGAGGGCGGGGTGCCGGGAATCGGGTTCAGCGGCGCGGACAGGTCGGAGTCGAGGCGGGGCATCGAGTTCAGCAGACCCCAGGTGTACGGGTGCTGGGGCGCACGCAGGACCTCGTCCGTGCTGCCGCGCTCCACCGCGCTGCCCGCGTACATCACCATGATGTCGTCGGCCATGTCGGCGATCACCCCCAGGTCGTGGGTGATGAAGATGATGCCCGATCCGAACTCCTGTTGCAGGTCCTTGAGCAGGTCCAGGATCTGCGCCTGCACGGTCACGTCGAGGGCGGTGGTCGGCTCGTCGGCGATGAGCAGGTCGGGGTCGCAGACGAGGGCCATCGCGATCATCGCGCGCTGGCGCATGCCGCCGGAGAACTGGTGCGGGTAGTCCTTCGCCCGCTCCTTCGGGTTGGGAATGCCGACCTTCGCGAGCATCTCGACCGCCCGGTCCCAGGCCGCCCGCTTGGAGGCGCCCCGGTGCTTCATGAACGGTTCGGCGATCTGCCGGCCCACCGTGTAGTACGGAGACAGCGCGGTGAGCGGGTCCTGGAAGATCATGGCGGCCTTGTTGCCGCGCACCTTCTCCAGTTCGGACTCGCGCGCGGTGATCAGCTCCTGGCCGTCCAGGAGGATCTCGCCCTCGACCGTGGTGAACTGCGGGTTGTGCAGGCCGAGGATGGTCAGGTTGGTGACCGACTTCCCGGAGCCCGACTCGCCGACGATGCCGAGTGTCCTGCCGCGCGCCACGTCGAACGACAGCCCGTCCACGGCCCGTACGACGCCGTCCTCGGTCTTGAAGCTGACGTGCAGGTCCCGCACCGAGAGGAAGGCACCCGCGTCGGCCGGTGCGGGGGCGCCGGCGTCCTTGGTCAGAGTGGTCACGACGGTTCTCCTCCTGCCCGGCCTAGGACAGCCGGACGCGCGGGTCGATGAACGCGTAGGCCGCGTCGACGATGATGTTGAACAGCAGGATCATGGAGGCGGAGAACAGCATGACGCCGAGCAGCAGCGGCAGGTCGCTGAACTGCACGGCTTCCACCGCGAGGCGCCCGAGGCCGGGCAGTCCGAAGGTGTACTCCGTGATGATGGCGCCGCCGAGCAGCGAACCGAGGTCGATGCCGAAGATGGTGACGATCGGGATGAGCGAGCCGCGCCAGGCGTAGCGGAAGAAGACGTACTGGCGGGACATGCCCTTGGCGCGGGCGGTGCGCACGTGGTCCTCCTGGAGCTGCTCGATCATCGACGAGCGCGCCATACGGGTGTACTGCGAGGCGAAGATCGTGGACAGCACCACCCACGGGATGATCAGCCCGGTGAGCCAGGTGACCGGGTTCGCGAGGAAGTCGTTGTAGGCGGGCTTGTCGAAGATGTGCGACTGGTAGACCAGTACGGCGAGCGCGAGCGGGCCCAGGAAGTAGATCTGCATCGAACTGAGGACCATCGAGCCGGCCGTAACCGACTTGTCGAGCAGGGTGCCGCGCTTCCACGCGGCGATCATGCCGGTGCCCAGACCCACGGTCAGGAAGACCACCGCGGCGCCCAGGGTGAGCGAGACGGTGGTGGGCAGCCGGTCCATCATGGTCGCCCAGACCAGGTCGTTGGTGTGGTACGAGTACCCGAAACAGGGGGCGGGGCACGGGCCCTGGGCGAACTTGTCGCTGCCCAGGACGAGGTTGTGCAGGAAGATCCAGTACTGCTCGGGGATCGACTTGTCGAGGCCGAGCACGTGGTGGATGTTGGCGAGACTCGTCGGATTGCACGTCTTGCCGCACATCAGCAGCGCCGGGTCGCGCGGCATCCCGAAGAACAGCAAGAACGTCACGATGCTCAGCAGAAAGAGGATGACGACGGCACCGAGGATCCGGCGGACGAGGAAGCGCAGCATGCGAAGGGCTTTCTGACGTCGGCGGGCCGGGCGGTACCCGGTGCGGTGTCGCCCCGAGGAGGCTCACGCACCGGGTACCGGCGGGCGGATGGGGTTACTTGATGTACAGGCGACGCGGGTCGATGCCGCCGATCACGTCGTCGTAGACCAGGCCGCCGACCTTGGAGCCGGCGATCTGGACCTGCTTGTAGTAGATGGTCGGGACGGCGTTGATCACGTCCTTGGCCAGGTACTGGTCGATCTTCTCCCAGGCGTCCGCCGACTTGACCGGGTCGGTGATCTTGTTCGCCGCGTCGATGTCGGCGTTCACCTTGGCGTCGTTGACGTGCGAGTAGTTGGGCGAGCCGTCGGCGATCGCGCGGCCGTCGAACAGCGGGGGGATCACGGTCGAGGCGGACGGCCAGTCCGCACCCCAGGCGGAGTGGTAGATGTCGTAGTTGTTCTCGACCTTTCCGATCTGGTCGTAGAAGGTCTCGGCCGGGATGTCCTGGCGCTGGACGTTGAAGCCGGCCTTGTCCAGCGCGGCGGCGATGGCGGCGGAGTACTGCTGGCCCTCGGGGGTGTTGATGTAGCCGTAGGTCAGCTTCATGCCGACCTTGCCGGCCTTCTTCAGCAGCGCCTTGGCCTTGGCCGCGTCACCGCCCGGGTTCTTCTTCTTGCCCCACGGGTCGAAGGCGGCGTCGTAGCCGCTGACCGTCGGGCTGATGAAGCCGCCGGCGACCTCGGCGGCGGAACTGCCGCCGAAGGCACGGATCATCGGAGTGATCGGGAGGGCGTAGGCGATGGCCTCGCGGACCGTCTTGTCCTGCAACGCCGCGTGCTTCATGTTGATGTTGACCTGGCCGACGTAGGGCTGGTACCCGGCGACCGTACGGGCCTTGATGGCCGCGTCGCCGCCGAGGACCTGGGAGATGTTGCCCGCGTCCACCGAGTTGTTGAAGCTGATGCCGGTCTGGTCGGCGCCGCTGTTGGCGAGCAGCTGCTTCGTGGAGTCCTCGTACTGCACGTTGAACGTGAAGTCCATCTGGTCCACGTACTGGTGGCGGATGGGGTCCGTCTTCGGGTCCCAGTCGGTGTTCTTGACCAGCACCATCGACTTGCCGGACTTGAACGACTGGATCTTGTACGGGCCGGTCGTCAGCGGGGCCTTGTCGTACTTCTCCTTCGTGTCGCCCTTCTTGGAGACGACCGCGTAGCCCGCCATGGCGAGCGCGTACGGCAGGTCCGGGTGCGGGGACTTGAAGTGGAAGATGATGGTCTTGCTGTCGGGCGTCTCCAGGATGCTGTCCGGCAGGTGCTTGCCCTTGTAGGGACCGTCCGGGAGCAGCTTGCGGTAGTCGGCGCCGTTGGTGTCGGCCAGCCACTGCTGGAGGTACGTCGGGCCCTGGTTGATGAAGGACGCGAAGAGCCGCTCGTAGGTCTGGCGGAAGTCCGCGGACGTGATCGGCGTCCCGTCGGAGAACTTGATGCCGTCCTTGAGGGTGTACTTCCAGGTCTTGCCGCCGTCCGTGGTGGTGCCGGAGTCGGTGGCAAGGTCGCCGACGACCTCGTGGCCGCTGCCGTCGTTGTTGGTGGACTTGTAGCCGGTGAGACCTCTGTGGATCAGCGTGGCGAGCGAGCCCTCGTCGGAGACGTAGATCTGGCCGGGGTCGAGGTGGGCGTAGGAGTCGCGCTGCAGCACTTCCAGGGTGCCGCCGGTCTTCGCGCCCGGTACGGCGGCCGCGGGCCCCGTCGAGTCGGCCGCGTTTCCGAACTTGATCGAGGCCTGCTGCCGCTTGGCGTTCTGCTGGTCCTTCTTCTCGTTGTCGCTGGCGTTGCTGCCGCCTTTGCTGCAGCCGCTGAGCACGAGTGCCCCCGCCGCGAATATCGACAAAGCGGCGTATGCATGGCGTCCGCCCCTACTCATCACTGAAGTCTCCACCCATCTGTGTGTACGCCGGTGCGAAGGAAATGGCCGTGCGGTATCCGGGCGAGGACGCCCACAAACTGTCGGTCAGCGCGACGCCTTCGGGTCGAAGGCGTCCCGGACCGAGTCCCCGAGCAGGTTGAAGGCGACGATGAAGATGACCATCGAGACGCCGGGGAAGAACATGTAGGTGATGTCGTTCTGCAGGACGAGTTCGGTCGAGGCCTTGGAGAACATCTGACCCCAGTCGGGGGTGGGCTCCACGATGCCGACGCCGAGGAACGACAGGCCCGCCTCGCTGGTGACGAGGTACGGAAGCGTGTACGTGGTCTGCACCAGCAGCGGTGTCACCACGTTCGGCAGGATCTCCTTGCGGATGATCCGCCACGGCGAGGCGCCACTCACCTTGGCCGCCTCGATGAACTCCCGTTCTCGCAGGGCGAGTGTCGTGCCGCGCAGGATGCGGGCGAGGCTCATCCAGCCGAGCACCCACTGGACGGCGATCAGCGCGACGACCCGCACGTAGGTCGGCGTCTCGTCGCGCGGGCTCACGAACAGCGAGACCACGACCGGCATGCTGGCGATGAAGAACAGCTGCGAGGGGAAGGCGAGCAGGAAGTCGATGATCCGGCCGATGAAGAAGTCGGTCTTGCCGCCGAGGTAGCCCGCACTGACCCCGAGGAGGATTCCGGTGATGACGACCGCGACGGTGACCGCCACGGAGATCGTCAGCGAGGTCCGGATGCCGTAGATCAGCTTGGTGAACACGTCGTAGCCGTTGCCCGGTTCGAGGCCGAACCAGAACTCGCTGCTGATGCCGCCGTTGGGCTGCACCGGCACACCCGCGCTGTCGAAGAGTTCCGGGCGTTCGTCGGCGTAGATGGTGTACGGGTTCTTGCCGTACAGCTTCGAGATCAGCGGGGCCGCCGCTGCGACGAGGAAGAAGAACGCCACGACGAACGCCGAGATGACGCCGGTGCGGTCGCGCTTGAAGCGGATCCACATCAGCTGGCCGGGTGAGCGGCCTTCGAGCTTCACCGTCCCGGTCTTCGTCTCCGGCTCCGGTCCGCCGTCCACGACGACCGACCTTTCACCGCCCTCAATGTCCGTAGGACTGGTCACAGTTCGTCCAATTCACAGGTGTGGGTGTGCCGAACCGGCGGCCGGCACGGGGGCGCGACCGCTGTGGCATGATCCGATGAGGCGTCGGGGGCGTCCCCGCGCAGAACGGGAACACCGCAGCCGGACGCGCGTAGGCGAGCGAACGCGCTACCCGGCCGGCCCTTGTTTCAGGACCAACCGCCGGACGAACAAGGACAGTCGGACCGGGCGGACCGAACGGCCGTCACCGGCGACGGAACCCACCTGGTGCCTGTGACACTGCACATGGGACTTCTCCTCATGACTTCACGTGTTCACCAACAGGAGGTTTCCGTCCATACCCTCCGACACCCCTGACGGAGGGTCAGACACCCCCTGATGCTCGTGAGTCGGGCGCTGTCCCCACAGCGCGAGACCCATTGACCCGAGCGCTACGCGGCTAACTATCTGCCATGAGCCAGGTGCCGACCACTGTCTTTAAATCTCAATTCAGTCACAGCTGGCGTGTAGTTCTTCCGAAAAATGGACAAAGCGTTCGAGGGGAGAAGGCCACGAAACGGACTTGTTACATGGCTATCGGGCGAGGATCTCCGCATTTCGGACACCGGCCCGGAAATGGCCGAGTCCCGCCCACCCGAAATCGGGTTGCAAAAAACCCGGGCACCCCCATCATGGGGGCACCCGGGCTCCGATGTCCGGCGATCAGGCGCGATCAGCCGTGCTTGGCGCGGCTGGCGGCGCGCGCCCGCTCGCGGGCGTCCAGGTTCACCTTGCGGATGCGAACGGCCTCCGGGGTCACCTCGACGCACTCGTCGTCACGGCAGAACTCCAGCGACTGCTCCAGCGACAGCTTGCGCGGCGGCACGATCGACTCGGCCACGTCGGCCGTCGAGGACCGCATGTTGGTGAGCTTCTTCTCCTTGGTGATGTTGACGTCCATGTCGTCGGAGCGGGAGTTCTCACCGACGATCATGCCCTCGTACACCTCGGTGCCCGGCTCCACGAAGAGCACGCCGCGCTCCTGGAGGTTCGTCATCGCGAACGCGGTGACGGCACCGGAGCGGTCGGCGACCAGCGAGCCGTTGTTACGGGTCTGCAGGGCGCCGAACCAGGGCTCGTGGCCCTCGTGGATGGAGTGGCCGATGCCCGTGCCGCGGGTCTGCGTCAGGAACTCGGTCCGGAAGCCGATCAGACCGCGGGACGGCACGACGAACTCCATGCGGACCCAGCCGGAGCCGTGGTTGGACATGTTGTCCATACGGCCCTTGCGCACGCCCATGAGCTGCGTGACCGCGCCCATGTGCTCCTCGGGCACGTCGATCGTCATGCGCTCGACGGGCTCGTAGACCTTGCCGTCGACCTCCTTGGTGACGACCTGGGGCTTGCCGACGGTCAGCTCGTAGCCCTCGCGGCGCATCTGCTCGACCAGGATGGCGAGCGCCAGCTCACCTCGGCCCTGGACCTCCCAGGCGTCGGGACGCTCGGTCTCCAGCACCCGGAGGCTGACGTTGCCGACCAGCTCGCGGTCGAGGCGGTCCTTGACCTGGCGGGCGGTGACCTTGCGGTCCTTGACGGCCGCCTTCGCGTCGGCGCCCTTGCCGGAGCCGCCGCGGCCGACCATCGGCGAGGTGTTGGTACCGATGACCATGGAGATCGCCGGCTCGTCGACCGTGATCAGCGGCAGCGGGATGGGGTTCTCGGTGTCGGCGAGGGTCTCGCCGATCATGATGTCCGGGATACCGGCGACGGCACAGATGTCACCCGGGCCGGCCTTCTCGGCGGGCTTGCGGGTGAGCGCCTCGGTCATCAGCAGCTCGGAGATGCGGACGTTGCTGACGGAACCGTCCCGCTTGATCCAGGCGACCGTCTGGCCCTTGCGCAGCTCGCCCTGCTCGACGCGCAGCAGCGCGATACGGCCGAGGAAGTTGTCGGCGTCCAGGTTGGTGACGTGCGCCTGGAGCGGGGCGTCCTCGTCGTAGGTCGGGGCCGGGATGTGCTCCAGGATCGTGGAGAAGAACGGCTCCAGGCTGGTGGAGTCGGCCGGGACCGTGCCGTTCTCCGGCTTGGTCAGCGAGGCGATGCCGTCGCGGCCGCAGGCGTAGACGATCGGGAACTCGATCTGCTCCTCGTCCGCGTCCAGGTCGAGGAAGAGGTCGTACGTCTCGTTGACGACCTCGTCGATGCGGGAGTCCGGGCGGTCCGTCTTGTTGATGCACAGGATGACGGGAAGACGCTGCTGGAGCGCCTTGCGCAGCACGAACCGTGTCTGCGGCAGCGGGCCCTCGGAGGCGTCGACGAGCAGCACGACACCGTCGACCATCGACAGACCGCGCTCGACCTCGCCGCCGAAGTCGGCGTGGCCGGGGGTGTCGATGATGTTGATGGTGATCGGGTCCCCGCCGTCCTTGGGGTGGTACTTCACCGCCGTGTTCTTGGCGAGGATCGTGATGCCCTTCTCACGCTCCAGGTCGTTCGAGTCCATCATGCGGTCGTCGACGCCTTCGAGCTGGTGCGCGGCGAACGCGCCGGCCTGCTTCAGCATGCCGTCGACGATGGTCGTCTTGCCGTGGTCGACGTGGGCGACGATGGCGACATTGCGGATGTCGTGGCGCGTGGCCATAGTGCGGCGTACTCCCGGAGTGTGAGGAAGGGGCCTGCGCGTACATCGTTACGCGGACCCTGCCGGGCTGAACACGCCACGGCCTCACCCCATGGTACGTGCACTCTCCAGCGGAGGCTCGCCGGGCCGACGCAAGGGGCGCGGGGAACTGCGCGACGAGCCCCCACGACCCACCCGACGGCCGGCCGAACCGCGCTACCCCTTGCTCGGGCTCGGCGACACCTTCGCGCCCTTCTTCAGGAACCCCATGTCCTGGTACACGGGTGTCTGGAAGCCGAAGGCGCCCACGTTCACCAGGTCCTTCCGGGCGCCCACGAGCTGCGGCCGCTGGTAGAGCGGGAGCGACCCGGCCGACGCCCAGATCCTGGAGTCGGCCTTGCGCAGCAGCCCGTCCGCCTCGTCCTCGTCCAGCGTGCCCAGCGCCTGGTCGAAGAGCTGGTCCACCTGGTCGGTGCCGACCCGCGTGTAGTTCTGCTCGACGTTCAGCGAGCCGTCGGCCGCCACCACCGGTTTCGCGTAGATCGGCCGTGCGTCCGTCGCCGGGAACGCGGAGGACGGCCACGAGTACAGGGCGAGGTCGTACTGCCCGGCCGCGACGTGGTCCTTGAAGTAGCTGTCGTCGGAGACCTTGTGGATCTCGGTCGCGATGCCCACCCGGTCCAGCATCTGCGAGATCTGGCCGGCGACCGCCTGGAGGGTCTCCGAGCCCGGCCCCGAGGGCAGCACGAACCGCAGCGAGAGCGCCTTGCCGTCCTTGGCCAGCGGCCCGGCCGGCGCCCCCGCTCCCCTGGGTGCCGCCGTGCCCTTCGGCGCGTACGCACCGGGCGCCCCGTGGGCGTGGTCCTTCTGGTGGTCGCGGGTGTCCCTGTCGTCCGTGCCCTTGTCGTCCGGGCCCTTGTCGTCCGAGCCCTTGTCGTCCTCGCCGACGATGTACTGCCCGTCGTGCCCGCCGTCCGACTCGTCGCCCTCCTCGCTGTCGTCCTTCTTCTTGTCGGCCTTCTCCCCGTCCTCGGCGCCGGCCGCCTTGCCGCCGGTCTTGACCGGGCCGCCGGCCACCCAGCCGGCGTCGGCGAGCAGGGCCTGCGCCTCGTGGGTGTCGAGGCCGCCGATCGCCCCGCTGCCGTCCGTGTAGGCGGCCTGCCCGGACAGGGCGACGTGGCTGCCGACCGGCACCGCGGGCAGCCCCAGCGGGGTGAGGACCAGCCTGGCGAGCGCCTGGCGGTCCAGGGCGCGGGCGACGGCCCGGCGCACCCGCTCGTCGGCGAGCGGGCCCTCGGAACCGTTGAGGGCGAGCTGGGTGTAGGCGGGCTCCAGCGACTTGCGGACGGCGAAGTCGCGCAGCTCGTGCTGCTGCTCCAGCCACTTCGCGATGCTCCTGCGGAGCTTCTTCGGCCCCTTCGGCAGCTTCTCCTCGTCCATGCCGAGGGTCAGCGCCCAGGACCGCAGCTTCTTGGCCGAGGTCTTCCCGGCCCCCTGCAACGGCAGGCCGGTGCCCTTCTCGCGGCCGGCGACGGTGATCCGGTCGGCGTCGGCCACGTCGAGGTCGGCGACGTCCACGGTGCCGTCGGCGAGCGCCGCGGCCCGCTTGGCCCGGTCCACCGCGTGCAGGTCGATCTCGTCGAGCTTGGCCGGGCGGCCCCACCAGCGCGGGTTGCGGGTGAGAACCACGTCCTTCTTGGCGGTGTCGACCTTGTCGACCCGGAAGGGACCCGCGGTGACGGTGAGCTTGCGGCGGGCGCTGTCGTTGAAGGCGTCCGGGGTGCCCATGACGTCCTTCGGGTACAGCGGGGAGAACAGCGACTTCCAGTCGGCGTACGGCCGGTCGAAGGTGACCCGGACCTCCAGGTCGTTGGCGCCGCGCTCGATCTGGGCGATGCGGTCGTAGCCGGCGTTGCGGGCGGTCCAGTAGGCGGAGTCCTTGCCGGACAGGGCGCGCCACTGGGCGGCGAAGTCGGCGGCGCCGATCTCCCGGCCGTCGCTCCAGACGGCCTGCTGGTTGAGCTTGTACAGGACGACCTGGCGGGGCTCGGTCTCGATGACCTTCGCGGACTCCAGGTAGTCGGGGTTGCGGACCGGCTTCCCGGTGGCGTCGATGGTGAACATCGACGGCAGGACGGCCTGGGCGACCCGGGTGGTGCCCGCGTCGGCGTCGGCCTGGAAGGTGTTGAGGGTCTCCGGTACGGCGTCCACGGCCATCTTCAGGGTGCCGCCCTCGGCGACCGCGTCCCTGGCCACCGGCACGATGTCCTGTCCGGCGAGCGGCTTGCTGGCCTCGTCGTCGGACCCGCAGCCGGCGAGGAGGGGGACGGCGAGGGCGCCGGCGGCAAGGAAGGCGAGGCTTCGCCGGTAGCGCCGCGCTGTGCCGCCGTGGTTCGGCTGCGGGTCCGTGGGGGCTGGTCGCGCAGTTCCCCGCGCCCCTGACGGGGCGCTACGGCTGACGCCCTGGTGAGACATCTCTGCTTACCTCCGGGAGGCCCCTTGGGTGCGGTGTGTTCACATTTGGGGGTATTTTGGAGTTGATCACATGTACGTCAGAAGTACGGACCCCACTGAAATGGACGAGGTCCGTCGGCCGGGGACGACACGGCGGCCGGGGCTGCCAAAGGCCACCCGTGCGGCGCAATGCCGCGCTCCTTCCCGGCGCACACAGAGCGCGTGCGGGCGTGCGACGGAGGCGCGCAATCCGCCAATCGCTGCACATGGCTTCACATCGGCAGGTGTGACGCGCAACACTCGCAGGCGCATGAACGTTGCCGCCTTGGACACCGAAGTCCGCGGAAGTGAGGTCACGTCATGTCCGTGCACGACGACCTGACGTCAGTCCAGCGTTGCCTAGAAGACCTGAACCGGTCCGTCGGCCGCCTGGAGCAGCAGCTCGGGAGCGGCGGCCTGGAGATGCGCCGCGTCCGGTCCGACGCCGATCACCTGCGCGAGAGCGTGGCACTGCTGCGGGAGGCGGCCAGCACCGGCGCCCCGGGCAAACGCCCCGAGCTCGTGACCATCTCCGACGACCCGTACGACATCAACCTGTGGACGGACACGGACGACGAGGGTCTCGGCGCCCGCGACCGGCACGCCCCCTAGGAGCGCCCGCCCGCAGGCCCCGACCCCCGAACCGACCGGAGTCATCCCCTTGGCCACTGGTACGGAACCACATCCGAACAGCGGCGGCGTACGCACCGGTACGCGCGCCGCGATCTCCGCCCCGCACCTGCGGACCGACCGCTGGTGGCTGGCGCCCGCCGTCACCGCGGCCGGTCTGTTCGCGTTCGTCGTCTACTCGACGTGGCGGGCCTTCTCGAACGCGCACTACTACTCGGCGCCGTACGTCTCGCCGTTCTACTCACCCTGTCTGGCCGAGAACTGCAAGACCATGCCGTCCGGCCCGAACGCCGACGTCTTCGGCAGCTGGTGGGCGATCTCCCCGGCGATCATCATCCTGATCTTCCCGCTGGGCTTCCGCCTGACCTGCTACTACTACCGCAAGGCGTACTACCGCAGCTTCTGGGCGTCCCCGCCCGCCTGCGCGGTGGCCGAGCCGCACGCGAAGTACACCGGTGAGACCCGCTTCCCGCTGATCCTGCAGAACGTCCACCGGTACTTCTTCTACTTCGCCCTGCTGGTCGCCTGCGTGCTGACCTACGACACGGTGCTCTCCTTCCGGGACACCCACGAGCGCTGGGGCCACATGGGTCTCGGCACCCTCGTCTTCCTGGTCAACATCGTGCTGATCTGGGCGTACACGCTGTCCTGCCACTCCTGCCGGCACATCGTCGGCGGCAAGCTCAAGCACTTCTCCAAACACCCCGTGCGCTACAAGGCATGGCAGTTCGTGGGCCGGCTCAACGCCCGGCACATGCTGCTCGCCTGGGCGTCGTTGGTGAGCGTGGCGCTCGCCGACTTCTACGTCTATCTGCTCGCGTCCGGTGTCTTCGACGATCCGCGACTCTTTTAGGGACAGGGGCTTGTGATGTCAGCGGTGGAGCGGCAGCAGTGGGACGTCGTGGTCGTCGGCGCCGGCGGGGCAGGCCTCCGCGCCGCGATCGAGGCGCGCGAGCGGGGCGCCCGTACGGCGGTGATCTGCAAGTCGCTGTTCGGCAAGGCGCACACGGTGATGGCCGAGGGCGGCATCGCGGCGGCCATGGCCAACGTCAACGAGCACGACAACTGGCAGGTGCACTTCCGCGACACCCTGCGCGGCGGCAAGTTCCTCAACCAGTGGCGGATGGCCGAACTGCACGCCAAGGAGGCCCCGGACCGGGTCTGGGAGCTGGAGACCTGGGGCGCCCTGTTCGACCGCACGAAGGACGGGAAGATCTCCCAGCGCAACTTCGGCGGCCACGAGTACCCGCGCCTCGCGCACGTCGGCGACCGCACGGGGCTCGAACTGATCCGGACCCTGCAGCAGAAGATCGTCTCGCTCCAGCAGGAGGACCACAAGGAGACCGGTGACTACGAGTCCCGGCTCAAGGTCTTCCAGGAGTGCACGGTCACCCGGATCCTCAAGACCGTGCCTGACAGCGGCTCCGCCGCGGGCACACGGGTGTCCGGGGTGTTCGCGTACGAGCGGGAGACCGGGCGTTTCTTCGTCCTCGAGGCGCCTTCCGTCGTCGTCGCGACCGGGGGCATCGGCAAGTCCTTCAAGGTGACGTCGAACTCGTGGGAGTACACGGGCGACGGGCACGCGCTCGCTCTGCTGGCCGGGGCGCCGCTGCTCAACATGGAGTTCGTGCAGTTCCACCCGACCGGCATGGTCTGGCCGCCGTCGGTGAAGGGGATCCTGGTCACCGAGTCGGTGCGCGGCGACGGCGGGGTGCTGCGCAACTCCGAGGGCAAGCGGTTCATGTTCGACTACATCCCGGACGTCTTCAAGGAGAAGTACGCCGAGTCCGAGGAGGAGGGCGACCGCTGGTACGAGGACCCGGACCACAACCGGCGTCCCCCGGAGCTGCTCCCCCGCGACGAGGTCGCCCGCGCCATCAACTCCGAGGTGAAGGCGGGCCGCGGCTCCCCGCACGGCGGGGTCTTCCTGGACGTGTCGACGCGGATGCCGGCCGAGGTGATCCGGCGCCGGCTGCCGTCCATGTACCACCAGTTCAAGGAGCTGGCGGACGTCGACATCACCGCGGAGGCGATGGAGGTCGGGCCGACCTGCCACTACGTGATGGGCGGGGTCGCGGTGGACTCCGACACCGCCGCCGCCCGCGGTGTACCGGGGCTGTTCGCGGCCGGTGAGGTGGCCGGCGGCATGCACGGCTCCAACCGGCTCGGCGGCAACTCGCTCTCCGACCTGCTGGTGTTCGGGCGCCGGGCGGGCTGGCACGCGGCCGACTACGCGGCGGACCTGGACGAGCGGCCGGTCGTGGACGACGAGCAGATCGACGCGGCCGCGGCCGAGGCGCTGCGGCCCTTCTCCGCCGAGGGCCAGGAACCGGACTCCGGGCCGCCGGAGAACCCGTACACCCTCCACCAGGCGCTCCAGCAGTCCATGAACGACCTGGTCGGCATCATCCGCCGGGAGGGCGAGATGGAGCAGGCCCTGGAGAAGCTCGCCGAGCTGCGGGTGCGGGCGCGCCGGGCCGGGGTGGAGGGGCACCGGCAGTTCAACCCCGGCTGGCACCTCGCCCTCGACCTCAGGAACATGCTGCTGGTGAGTGAGTGCGTGGCGCGTGCGGCCCTTGAGCGCACCGAGTCGCGCGGCGGCCACACCCGTGAGGACCATCCGGTCATGGACCGCCGCTGGCGCCGCGTCAACCTGCTCTGCCGGCTGGCCGACCCCACCGGCGGACTGGCCGCCACCGACCCGGAGCGCGGCCAGATCGACCTCACCCGCGAGACCACCGACCCCATCCGAGCCGACCTGCTCGCCCTCTTCGAGAAGGAGGAGCTGGTCAAGTACCTCGCCGAAGAGGAGCTGTACGAATGAGCGGCTACACGGCCCACTTCCGGGTGTGGCGGGGCGACGTCGAGGGCGGCGGCCTGGAGGACTTCAAGGTCGAGGTGAACGACGGCGAGGTGGTCCTCGACATCATCCACCGCATCCAGGCCACCCAGGCCGCCGACCTGGCCGTCCGCTGGAACTGCAAGGCGGGCAAGTGCGGTTCGTGCTCGGCGGAGATCAACGGCCGCCCGCGCCTGATGTGCATGACCCGGATGTCCGTCTTCGAGCAGGACGAGACCATCACGGTCACCCCGCTGCGGGCCTTCCCGGTGATCCGCGACCTGGTCACGGACGTCGGCTTCAACTACCAGAAGGCCAGGGAGGTCCCGTCCTTCGTGCCGCCCGCGGGGGTCGGCCCCGGCGAGTACCGCATGTACCAGGAGGACGTGGACCGCTCGCAGGAGTTCCGCAAGTGCATCGAGTGCTTCCTGTGCCAGGACACCTGCCACGTCGTGCGCGACCACGAGGAGAACAAGACGGCCTTCGCCGGCCCGCGTTTCCTCATGCGCGTCGCCGAACTGGACATGCACCCGCTGGACGCGGCGGAGGCCTCCGGCCTGGACCGCAAGCGCACGGCCCAGGACGAACACGGCCTCGGTTACTGCAACATCACCAAGTGCTGCACGGAGGTCTGCCCGGAGGGCATCCACATCACCGACAACGCCCTGATCCCCCTGAAGGAGCGGGCGGTCGACCGCAAGTACGACCCCCTCGTCTGGCTCGGCTCGAAGATCAGGAGGCGCCCCGCAGGAGGCTGAGCACCTGCCGCAGGTTGGACTCGGCGATGTCCCGCATCGGCTCGCGCTCCGGGAAGTCGCCGTCCAGCAGCCGCAGCGGCCCGGCGACCAGGTTGAGGTGCATCGCGAGCCGGTACAGCGCCATGCGGTCCTCGTCGAGGCCGGCGGTGCGCAGCACGTCGTAGGCGGGCCCGAAGCGGTGCTGGAGGAAGGCGTGCTCCCATTCGGCGTCGAAGTACATCAGGCCTTCGACGTCGATGAGTGCGGGATCGCCGTCCTCGGTCACCAGGACGTGGTCGGGGCCGAGTTCACCGTGCACGAGGGAGGCGTGGTCGCGCGGTTCGACCGCGTCGTAGAGCTCGTGCACCCGCTCGGTCAGCGCCTGCCGCGCCTCACGCACCCGGGGGTCCCGCTCGGCCACCTCCGCGATGTCGCGCATCGCGCGGTCCGCGACGACCTGTTCGCAGGAGCTGCCGAGCGGCTTGCCGCCCTCCTCCACCAGGGCGGCCTTCCCGTACCCGGCGGCGACGTGCGCGCGGAGCACGCCGAGCGTCCCCGCCAGCCGGGCCAGCGGCACCCGTGCGGCGCCCGGGTCGCTGCGCAGCAGGACCTCCAGGCTGCCGCCGCGGACGTCCTCGACGACCGCGGCGAAGGCGGTCAGGTGCCGGGCGTCCTCGTCGGCGAACAGCAGGCGCGGGGTGCGCACGCCGAGTTCGGTCAGCAGGTCGTGGGCGGACAGGAAGAGTCCGAGGCCGGAGGCGTGCGCGAAGGGGTCGCGGATGTCGGCGTCGGCGGGCCCCCAGTAGTCCTCCTCCGGGGACCAGACGTACGCGATCGCGCTCCGGCCGTTGTCGAGGGCGAGCCGGTAGACGCCTTTCTTGCTCCCTCCGCGCAGCCGGGTGACGGCCACGGGAGCACGGCCGAGGGCCTCGCGGGACAGCGACGCGAGGTCGTCACGGGTGAGGTGGGCACGAGCGGTTGTCATGACGTACGAACCCAGTCCTTCCGATAGGAGGTCCAGTCATCCTCGGTGGCGGCGAAGTCGACGTACAGGGCGACGCCGAAGGTAGCGCGATCCGGGTCCGTCCGTGACAGTCCCAGCCGAACCCCGCGCACGGCCGCCGGCACGGTCTCCGCGTGCGCCCAGTGCCCGAACCGGTTCTCGTGGTAGAAGGGCAGCCCCATGAGCAGATCGGTGTCCGCCGGTGTGACCTCCAGCGCGAGGCTGGTCTGCTGCGCGACGTACCCGCCGTACAGGCTCTGCAGCGGCTGCATGGTGTCGTAGGACATGACCGCGATCTGGTCCACCCGACGGGCGACCTGTCCGAAATATTCCTGCGACCACCATTTCGGATGACCGGTGGCGGTACCCCAGAAGGAGTGAAACGCCGGCAGCGGATCGATCTGGTGTGCGGCGACGGAGAGCAGCGGGGTGGCGGGGCGCAGGGCGTCGAGGAGGGCGAGGTAGTTCCGGTCGCCGGAGTGCAGGGGCTCCAGGTCGAGGTGGACCCCGTCGAACCCGGCACCGACGACCTGCCGGGCGGACGTGACCACGGCGTCCCGCGTCGCCTTCTTCTCCAGGTGCATGGCGTCCGGCTTCTCGGGCGCGAGCTCGTCGCCGAGCCAGGCCTGCACCCGTACGCCGGGGAGTTTTCGATGCACGGCCGTTATCAGCCAACGGGCCTTGGAATAGGCCGACGTGGGCAGCGTGCCGTTGTGTTCCAGCGGTCCGGCATGGACGTAGAGGTCGCGAATGCCGGTGTCCGCGAGCCGGGCGGCGAGTGCGGTGACGTCGGCGTCGGTCCTACGGCCGTCGACCCACGCGTGACCGAGCCAGAGGGCGTCCCGGTTGCGGCTGTACGTACCGGCCTTCGGGTCGCCGGTGTAGTTGATGCGGAGGGCGGTCTCGGCGATGAGGAGGGGGAGCAGCAGGAGGGCGAGCAGGAGGGCGAGGGCGCGTAGCGTCCGTCTGACGGCTTTCGCTTTCCCGCCCGCCCGACCCGTGCGGCTCTCGTCGTCGGGTGCGGGTGGTCGTGTCGCGGGGGCCGGGGCGGTGGGGGGTGTCGGGTTGTTCTCCTGGTTCGCGCTCCGTTCCATGTTCTGTCCGCCTTTTCTCGTCGTCCCCCGGCTGTCTCCGCCCCGGTCGCGGAGCCGACCGGCTGCCCATACGCTCCGAAATGTGACGTCATCCTTGATCCGGGGTCGGCCGAGGCATGCCACGGGGCACATAGCCGTGCGGGTGGGGCATGCGGTGCTGGGCGGGGTGGCCGGGGTGGTCTGGCTGGTGTTGCCGGTGATGACGAGCGTCACTCAAGATCCGGTTCCCGTGGCGGGCGGCGTGACGGCTTCCGCGGCCCGGGCGGCGGACGGGGCGTCGGCGACCGATTACGTCTTGCCGCTCGTCGTCGTGGCGGTGGCCGGCGCGCTGGGCGGCTACGGCTACGTACGCCGGATACGGCGGGCCCGCTCGCGCACCACACCGGGGATCCTCTCCCCGGCCCCACCGAAGCCGGCGCCCGCCGACGCCGAGCGGCAGGCCCGGGCCGCCCTGGTCCTCGCCGACGACTGCGTCCGCACCAGCCGCGAGGCCCTCGGGTACGTCGAAGGGGCCGCGTCCGCGGCACGGGCCCTGCGGGCGGCCGAGACCGAGCTGACGGCCGCGTTCGCGATATGGCGGCGGTTCGAGGAGGGGGTGCCGGGGGACGACGCCGGGCGGCGCCAGGCGCTGGTGGGCGTGGTCGGGCGGTGCGCGGAGGCGGGGCGGCAACTGGACGCGGAGGCGCCGGGGTTCGACATCGCGTGGGACGCGGGGGACGCGCTGGCCGTGGCCGAGGGGCGGTTCCGGCGGCTGGCGGGACGGACCGGCGGGGTGGCGGCGGCGCTGGCCGGGGCGGGCGAGCGGTACGGCGCGGCCGCGGTCGCCCCCGTCGTCGGCCACGTCGAACAGGCCAAGGACCGGCTGGTGTTCGCGACCTCGCGGCTCAACCAGGCCCGCCAGGCCGCCGATTCGGGCGACGGTGACGGGTTCCGGCGGGACGTGCGGGCCGCCGAGGGGGCCGTGGCACAGGCCGCGGTGCTGCTGTGCGGGGTGGAGCGGCTGGCAGAGGAGCTGGGGACGGCGGCGGGGTTGGTGCCGGCCGCCGTCACGGGTGCCGAGGCGGAGCTGGCGGGGCTGCGGGGGACGGCGTTGCCGCCGCGGCTGGCCCATGCGGACGCCGTGCTGGCCGGCGTGCGGGGCGAGGTGACCGGCGGGTCCTACGACACGGTGGACGCCCTGCGCCGGATCGTGCGGGCGGTGGAGGGGACGGGGGGCGGGCGGTCCGGGGTGATCGCGGCGGGAGCGGAGCTGGTGGCGCGCAGTGCGCTGGGGGCGGCGGACGACTTCGTGGGGACGCACCGGGCGGCGGTGGGGGCGGAGGCGCGGGCACTGCTGGCCGCTGCGGGGCGGGCTGCGCCCGCGGACGCCGACCGGCTCGCGCGGAAGGCGCGGGAGCTGGCGGAGCGGGACGTGCGAGCGCACGGGAACCCGTTCGCCGGGGAGGCCGCGCACGGGAGTGGGGTGGCCGGTGTGGTGCTCGGGGGTGTGCTGCTGGGTGAGGAGGCGGACGGGGGGCCGGTGGTGGCGTTCGGGGGGCCGGGGAGCAGGCGGCGGTTGGGGTAGCGCGTCAGAGGGTGCGGCGGATCGTCGTCGGGCGGCTGCGGGGTGCGTGGGGGCTTGTCGCGCAGTTCCTCGCGCCCCTTACGGGGCGCTACAGCCGGCGTCCGCGGCAACGCGCCCCAAAGGGGGCGCGGGGAACTGCGCGACCAGCCCCCACCGCGCCGCACCGAACGACCGGACCGAACCACCCCTTCTCAGAACAGACTGAGCAGCGCCTCCGCGGGGTCGGTCAGGCCGGTCTCGCCGTCCGGGAGGGGGAGTTCGAACCACACCGTCTTGCCCCGCGGCGTCCGGCGTGAGCCCCACGCCGCGCTGAGCAGGCCGACCAGTTGCAGTCCCCGGCCGCCCTCGTCGGTGTCCCGCGCCCTGCGGCGCCTCGGCTGGACCAGGCCGGAGTCCCAGACCTCGCAGACCAGGGTCCGGTCGAGGAGGAGGCGGAGCCTTATCTCGCCCTCGCCGTACCGCAGCGCGTTGGTGACGAGCTCGCTGACCAGGAGTTCCGTGGTGTCGACCAGCGGCTCCAGGTCCCAGGTGAGGAGCTGGCCGCGCGCGTACTCGCGGGCGCGGCCCACGCTGCGGGGCTCGCGCGGGAGTGTCCAGTCGCCGACGGAGTCGGCCGGCAGTCCCTGGACACGTGCCATCAGCAACGCGATGTCGTCCTCGCCGTGATGCGTGTCGAGGGTGCTGAGGACGTGGTCGCAGACGTCCTCCAGGGGCTGGGCGGGGTCCGTGAGGGCCCCGACGAACGCCTGGAGGCCCTCGTCGAGGGGGTGGTCGCGGGACTCGACCAGGCCGTCGGTGTAGAGCGCCAGCAGCGCACCCTCGGGGAGTTCGACCTCGACCTCCTCGAAGGGCTCGCCGCCGACACCGAGCGGCATGCCGGGCGGCACGTCGAGCATCAGGGCGGCCTCGCCCGGTTCCACCAGGACGGGCGGCAGGTGGCCGGCGTTGGCGAACGTACAGCGCCTGGTGACGGAGTCGTAGACGGCGTACACACACGTGGCGAGGTAGACCTCGGAGAGGTCGGCGTCGCGGGGCTGGCGGGCCGTACGGGTGGCCTGCTGGACCCCGCCGGGGGTGCCGAGGCCGCGGGCGATCTCGTCCAGCGCCGAGAGGACCTCGGCCGGTTCGAGGTCGAGCAGGGCCAGCGTACGGACCGCGGTGCGGAGTTCACCCATCGCGACCGCCGCGCGTAGACCCCGGCCCATCACGTCCCCCACCACCAGCGCCGTGCGGTGGCCGGGCAGCTCTATGACGTCGAACCAGTCGCCGCCGACCTCGGTGGCCGCGTTGCCGGGCAGGTAGCGGCAGGCGATGTCCAGGCCCGAGGCCTCGGGGTCGCCGGGCGGGAGCAGGGACCGCTGCAGTATCAACGCGCGTTCGTGCTCGCGCCGGTAGAGGCGGGCGTTGTCGATGCAGACGGCGGCGCGGGCGGCCAGCTCCACGGCGAGTTCCCGGTCGCGGTCGCCGAACGGCTCGCTGCCCTTGGTGCGGGCGAACTGGGCGAGGCCGACGACCGTGTCGTGGGCGACCATGGGCACGGCCAGCGTGGACTGGACGAGGCCGCCCTCCGCCGCCGGCACGTGCTGCGGGCGGGCCGTGCGCAGGGCGTCCGCGCACGGGGAGTTGAAGGGGTAGTGGTGGACGGCGCCGACGGCGACCGGGGCGCCGCCGCCCACGAAGGGCGCGTCGGAGACCGCGCTGGCGAAGGCGACCCGGCGCAGTTCGGCGCTGCCGTCGGCGAGACCGGGCGGGGTCTCGTCGCCGGCCAGCAGGCCCTGGTAGAGGTCGACGGTGGCGAGGTCGCAGAAGCCGGGGACGACCACGTCGAGGAGTTCGCGGGCGGTGGTCTCCAGGTCCAGGGAGTTGCCGATGCGGGCGCCGGCCTCGTTGAGGAGGGCGAGGTTGCGCCGGGCGGCGGCGGCCTCGCGGGCGGCGGCGCGGCGGGCGGTGATGTCGAGGCCGAGCCAGGCGATGCCGATGGGCCGGCCGCTGCCGCTGTGCACCCGGTAGAGGTTGATGGACCAGTGCCGGCGCTCCTCGGAGCCCGGGACGAAGCCCGTGACGTGCATGTCGGTGATGGAGTTGCCGGTCTCCAGGACCCGGCGCAGGGTGGCCGCGACCCGTTCGGCCTCGGAGCGCGGGAGGTAGTCGTGGACGCCCTTGCCGCGGTGGTCCTCGGGGGTGCCGCCGAAGATGGAGGAGAACCGCACGTTGGCACGGCGGATCCGGAGGTCGGTGTCGATCAGCAGGAAGCCGAACGGAGATTGACCGAATATCGACTGCGAGGCCGCCAGGTCGGTCTCGATGCTGCGCAGGGTGCGGACGTCGACGACGATGCACACGGCCGCGTTCTCGCCCTCGGCGGTGCGGGTGGGCATGACGTAGACCTCGGCGATGCCCTCCTCGCCGCGCCCGCCGTCCGCCTTCTCGGGCATCCGGAACGGGACGACGCCGGTCCACTCCCGGCCGTCCAGGATCTCGGCCATCTTCCGCTGGCCGCGCTCGCGCAGGTCCGGGTCGACGAACGCCTCTATGGGGTCCATGCCGACCGCGCGCTCGGCCGGGATGCCGAAGATCTGCTCGGCGCGCAGGCTCCACTGGTCGACCAGGCCGTCGGCGCCGATGGAGAACGAGGCGACCTTGATGTAGTCGTAGATCGAGCCGGGCGGGCTGCTCTGCCACACGGCGTCGCCGGGGGCCGCGGCTGTCTCCGCGGTCCCCGCCCTCGCGCCGTCCGACGGGTCCTCGGACTCCGTGGCCTTAGCTGGTATCTCGCTCACGCGAACCGTCCCCTCCAGCTCACCGCGTCCGGCACCGGTCACCGGGTGCGGCTGCCCGCAGTATCCAGCACTACGGTGCCGCCTGACACGGTGTTCACGATCACAGCACGGTCCCGACGATTTCCGGACCGGACCGTGACAACACTTCCAGTCTTCTAACCAGGGAACACGCCCTCGAATCACGTACTCCGGCACACGTTGATCAGCCACTCCCGCGGGTGGACGCGGTAGCACTGCGTGTACACCCCCTTCACCCCGTTGGTACGGCCAGCTCGAACCAGACCGTCTTTCCGTTGTCCCCCGGGCGGGTACCCCAGCGGCGCGAGGAACCCGCGACCAGCTGGAGTCCGCGGCCGCTCTCGTCGTCGGGGCCCGCGGCGCGCTCGCGCGGCGGGTCCGGGAGCGGGTCGGAGACCTCGACGCGGAGGGTGTCGCCGGGTTCCGGGGGGCGGACGAGGCGGACCCCGATGGGGCCGGTGGCGTGCCGGAGCGAGTTGGTCACCAGCTCGCTGACCAGCAGGGCGGCGAGATCGGCGAGGCCGTCCAGGCCCCAGCCGCGCAGTTTGTCCCGGACCGCGGTCCGGGCGGTGCGCACGGCGCCCGGTTCCGCGGGAAAGGTCCACTCGACGGTGTCACCTTCGGTGTCGATCACACCGATCACTTCCCAGTCGCTTCCCCGGCTGCGAGCCCGGCGCTGTCCGGTTTCGTGGGGTTAATGGGCACATACCCGGTTGTGTGGGGGCAGTACCGCACGAGAGGGCGCACTGTGGCACGGGCGGCTTGCGTTCGGCAGGGCGGTGCGCCTACGAGCTCGGGAGGTGCGACTGTCGGGCGGGTGCGGCGCCGTGGAGGTTTGTCGCGCAGTTCCCCGCGCCCCTTTGTCGGGGCTACGCCCCGTGTCCCACCATCGCGGCCACCTCGCGTACCGCCGGGACGTCCTGGTCCAGCCAGTTGACGTCCCAGATCTCGGCCGGGGTGAGCCAGCGCAGCTCGTCGTGGTCCTGGAGGGGCTCGGGTTGCGGGGAGCCGGTGTGGAGGCGGGCGGTCCACACCTGGAGGACGTACGGGGCGCGCAACGGCCACTCCCCCGGCACCCGCGTCAGCACCTCCGCCTCGACGCCCAACTCCTCGTGCAGCTCGCGGACGAGGGCGTGCTCGGGGGTCTCATCGGGCTCGACCTTGCCGCCGGGCAGCTCCCAGCGGCCGGCCAGCTCGGGGGGCGCGCTGCGGCGGGCCGCGAGGAGGCGGCCGGTGTCGAGCAGGGCGGCTCCGACCACCACGATCCGTTCGCTCATGGGCCGGAGCCTACGGGAGCCTCAGTTCCGGGTGGCCCCGTCTCCGTTGCTGTGGCCGATGCGCTCGACCCAGTAGAGCTGCTTGTGCCCGCGGTCGTCGAGACTGTCGGCGATCTTCTGCGCCTCGGCCCGGGTCGCGTACCGGCCGACGCGGTAGCGATTGCCGTTGTCGTCCTGCCGTATGACAAGCCAGGGGAGAGAGACCGTGCCTTCCGTCATCGCGCCCCTCCGCATCTCCCGGCTCCCGCCCATCCCCGCCCCACTAAGGAAACCGCACTCCGCATATGCCCGAGCGTACGCCTAACCTTTACGCAGCGAATACGCCTTTTCACAAAGAGGTACGCAACCAGCCAGAACGGTGGGGGCGCACGACAACGAATGCGCCGTTCGCGCGCCCCGCACATCGGGTCGCAGGCACGCCGAGGGGAGCCGGGCCACCTGCGAGAACGGCCGGATTCCAGCGGCGGGCTCCGGCCCGGACCCGGGTCGTGAAGGCGCCGGCCCTCGCAAGGGTGTGCGCTACTTCACGAACAGGTGGTACGCGCGCTACCGCACCGGAAGGTGGTAGGAGACCCGGTAGCGGTCGGCGGGGATGACGACGTCCGCGGTCTCCACCGGGCGGCCGGAGGCGTAGTACGTCCGCTGGATCACCAGGACGACATGGCCGGGGACCCCGCCCAGGGTGAGCAGTTCCTCAGCGAGGCCGGGGCGGGCGCCGACCTCCTCGGTGACGTTGTCCACGACGACGTCGATGGCGCGCATCCGCTCGACCACGCCCATCCCGCCGAGCGGGCCCTCCTCGGGCAGCATCACCGGGGTGCGGCCGGTGACGGCCAGGGGCTCCCAGGAGGTGGAGAGCATCATCGGCTCGCCCGCGTCCCGGAACAGGTAGCGGGTGCGCATGACGCGGTCGCCGACGTGGATGCCGAGCCGGTCGGCGATCGCGGCGCCCGCCCCGGTCTGCTCGCTGCTGGACTCCCAGGTGCCGCGCGCCGCCGCGTCGGACTGCTCCTGCCGGAACGGGGTGGCGCCGCCGGCCGGGCGGTACCCGGAGCGGGCCACCCGCCGGGGCACGGGCCGCTCGCGCACATAGGTCCCGGAGCCGGACCGGCCCTCGACCAGCCCCTCGGCCATCAGCACCTTGCGGGCCTCCAGGGCGACCGTGTCCGAGACGCCGTACTCCTCGCGGATGCGGGCCTGCGAGGGCAGCCGGGTATGGGGCGGCAGCGAACCGTCGACGATCTTCTTGCGGAGATCACCCGCGACACGCAGATACGCCGGCTGCTCACCGAAAGTCACTGGCCGCTCCCATCAGGTTGTACAGACAGCAACAGCGTGGCAACCGTGGGTTGAGCCATGCAAGCAAAGGCCAGAGAATCACTCGATGTGATGACATGCGGCCCGGGGATGCTTTACGCAGGCATTTTCTCCCCGTTATGGCCGCGATCACACCTCCACGCCGGAGCCACTTCCTCCGCTGCCGGCACCGCCGCCTCCGTCGCCGTAGGAGGGCGGGGTCGTGGCGAGGCCCAGAGCCTTGCGGGCGGTGACGGTCCGCTTCGGGTCGAGGAGCGCCGAACCCTTGTCGTCATGGGTGTAATAGCTGTCCGCGTCCGTGGCCTTCGCGGCCTTCGCCCACTCCGCCTTCGCCCTGTCGAGGTCCGCGACCAGGTCGTCCACCGGCTTCTTCGCGTCCGGGTCCCAGGCGTGCGCGCGCAGCATCGCGGTCTGCCTGCCGAGGGCCGTGGTCACCTGCTGCGCCCACCGCCGGTAGCCGGGCAGGTCGTCCTCGACGTACTCGGCCTCCGGAGCGCCGGCGAGGGCGGTGTTCAGGACGTGCGCGGCGTCGAGGTAGGCGACCTGGTCGGCGTCGAGCATGCTCTCGTCGTTGCGCAGCGAGCCGGACAGGGTGCGGCCCTCGGTGGTGTTGCCGAAGACGCAGGCGACCTCCCGGTCGCCGTACTCCCAGCTGTCCGCGCTGGGCGTGAAGTAGTACACGTCGACGTCGCCGGGGATTGCCCAGCCGTCCATCGCGTAGCCGTCCTCGAGGGCGTAGCAGCGCCGGTCGGCGGAGTCGCCGACGCTGTCGTCGCCCGGGTAGTCCGAACCCTTGAGCGTGTAGGTGGCGAAGACCTCGCCGTCGTGCGCCTTCTCGCAGTCGACCACGGTGACGTCGGAGACCAGGTCGCCGGTGAGCGTGCCGTCGGGGGTGTCGAAGCAGTCGCCGGTGGACAGCGAGAGGCTTGAACCGTCGTTCGCGCCCTCCTTGACGCCCTCCCAGAACTGCGCCGCCCCGCCGGTGGACAGCGCCACCACCCACAGGGCCAGCCCGAGCACGGAGAACACCGACCCGACGACCGCCATCGCCCTGCCGCGCTCCCCCCGCCTGCGGATCTGCCCCAGCCCGACCAGCCCCAGCACCAGCCCCACCCCCGGCAGACAGCACAGCACCCCGAGCACGAGGGAGGCGATGGCGAGCCCGTTGACGGGCGGCTGCGGGGCGTACGGGCCGTACCCCTGCCCCCACTGCTGGTACGGCCCCGGATACGGCGGCTGCTGCCCGTACGGCGCCTGCGGGTGCTGCGGGTACTGCGGCAGGCCCGACTGGGGCGGTGGGTAGGGCCCTTGTGGCTGGTGGGGGCCGGGGGGCGGAGGTATGGACACCGGTACCGTGCTCCTGAGGGGGCGTCGGGCCGCGCGGAAACGGACGGCTGAACTGACGTACGACTGCGCGCATCGTAAGCGCGCCGTGAACGGGGGCGGAATGAGGGTGGGGACGGCGGCCGCGCGCGCGGTGAACGGGCTGACCGCGCGCTGGGCCGCCGCGTCGCAGGGCGGCACGGTGTTCTCGGCGGCCGGGGTGTGGCCGCTGCTGGCCTACCTCGCCGACGGGGCGGACGGCGGGGCGCGCGGCGAACTCGCGGACGCGCTGGGCGTCCCCGCGGACGAAGCGGCCGGGGTGGCACGGGAGTTGCTCGGCGGCATGGCGGGCATGCGCGGTCTGCACACCGCGGTGGGCGTGTGGACCAGGCGGACCCTGGAGCTGCGGGAGGACTGGGCGGCGAGGCTGCCCGCCGGCACGCGCGGGGTGCTGACCGGGGACGCGGCGGCGGACCGGGCGGCACTGGACGCCTGGGCCGCGGACCGCACCGGCGGGCTGATCGAACGGATGCCGGTCGGCCTGGACGAGGGCCCGGAGCTGGTCCTGGCGGACGCGCTGGCGCTGCGTACGCGGTGGCTCGCGCCCTTCGATGAGGTGCCGTTGGAGACGGCGTACGAGCCCTGGGCGGCCGTCGAACGGCTCGGTCTGCGCCGCTCCGGCGTACAGCTGGACCGGATCGGCCTGGCGGACACCCCGGACGGCTTCGTCACCGAGCTGAAGGTGCTGGGCGACAACGCCCTCGACGTCCATCTGCTGCTCGGCGAGGAGCGGATGACACCGGGGCAGGTGCTGGGGGCCGGTGTCGGCATCCTGGACGGCCTGCACCGGGTGGTGCCGGGCGGGCGGCTGCCCTACGGCGAGCCCGGACCGGGGCTGACCGTGGCGAAGGTGCGGTCCGAGACACCGCAGCCGCCGCGGCTCGACGTGACGACGGCGGCGTACGGCGTGACGGCGAGCCACGACCTGCTCGAACTGCACCGGCTGTTCGGGCTCACGACGGCGATGGACCGCCGCCGCGGTCACTTCCCCGGGATCAGCGCCTTACCGCTGGCCGTCGGGTCCGCCCGGCAGGCCACCATGGCGAAGTTCGGCGCGCTGGGCTTCGAGGCGGCGGCGGTCACGGCGTTCGGGTTTGCCGTGGCAGGCCCTCCGCCCGAGCGGCGTTACGTCACCACCCGGATCGGCGCCGCCTTCGACCGCCCCTTCGGCTTCCTCGCCCTGCACCGGCACTCCCGGCTCGTCCTCGCGGCGGGCTGGGTCACGGATCCCCTGCCCTTCCCCGAGTACCCCTGGGAGGACGACGAATGAACGAGACCGTCGGCGCCGTCAACGCGCTCACCGCACGCTGGGCGCGGCAGACCAGACAGGGCACGGTCTTCTCGGCCGCCGGTGTCTGGCCGCTGCTGGCCTTCCTCGCCGACGGGGCGGCCGGCCCGGCGCGGGACGAACTGACCCGGGCCGTGGGCAGGCAAGCCGATCAGGCCGCCGCCGGTGCGCGGGAGTTACTCGCGTGGCTGGACTCGATGCCGGGGGTCGGGGCGGCGCTCGGGCTGTGGACCGACCGGGCGCTGGAGCTGCGGGAGCCGTGGGCGGCGGGGCTGCCCGCGGACGCGCACGGGGTGCTCGGCGCCGATCCCGTGGTCTCCCGTCAGGCGCTGGACGCGTGGGCGGCGAAGCGCACGGAGGGGCTGGTGGAGCGGCTGCCGGTGCGGCTCTCCGAGGGCGCCCGGATGGTGCTGGCGACCGCGCTGGCGCTGCGCACGGACTGGCAGCACCCGTTCCGGGAGACGGTGCTGCGGCCCGGTTCCGGGCCCTGGCAGGGGCTGGACCTGGCCGGTCTGCACCGCAGCAGCGTCCGGCCCGACCGGATCGGGGTGACCGCCGGCCCGGACGGCCACGTCACCACGCTGAAGGTCCTCGGCGACAACGGTCTCGACGTGCACCTCCTGCTGGGCACGGAGGGGATGGCGCCGGGGCAGGTGCTGCACACGGGCATCGGCGTCCTGGAGCGGGCCCTGCCGGTGACGACCGGCGGACAGCTCCCCTACGGGCCCGCGGGGCCGGGTGTGGTCGTGGAGCGGCAGCCGTCCGTCGCCCCGGACCCGATCCGGCTCGACGTGACCACCCCGGGCTTCACGGTCCGCGCCGACCACGATCTGCTGCAGCTGCACGGGCTGTTCGGGCTCTCCACGGCCGCCGACGCCCGCGAGGGGCACTTCCCCGGGATCAGTGCCGCGCCGCTGGCCATCGGGGCGGCCGGGCAGTCCGCGGTCGCCGAGTTCGGGCCGCTGGGCTTCCGGGCCGCGGCGGTCACCGCCGTGGTGGCGGCGCCGGGCGGGGGCCCGCCGCAGTACCGGTACGAGTCGACGGTGGTCCGGGTCACCGTGGACCGCCCGTTCGGCTTCCTCGCCGTGCACCGGGAGAGCCGGCTGGTGCTGGCGGCGGGGTGGGTGACGGAGCCGAGGGTCGTGGGCGAGCCGTAGAGGCCGCCATGCGCCGTCGTTCGTGCGGCACCGGCGTGGCTGGTCGCGCAGTTCAACGCGCCCCCTGAGGGCGCGTTGTTGCGGACGTCGGCTGTGGCGCCCCGTAAGGGGCGCGGGGAACTGCGCGAGCAACCACCACGCGCCCGCAGCCGGACAACGGCACAACCAGCGGAGCGTCTAGTCGAAGCCGGTCGCCCGTGTCCGCTTCTCCCAGGCGGCGATGTCGGCTCGTACGACATCCAGTTGGGTCAGTACGGCGGTCACCGCGTCGTCGCCCAGGGGCAGGTGCAGCGGGGTCTGCTCGGCGTCGAGTGCGGCCAGGATCAGGGCGGCCGCCTTGGCCGGGTCACCGGGCTGGCTGCCGTCGCCGCCCTCGACGGCGGCGCGGGTCTCGGCGACCTTGGCGTAGACGCCGGTGTCGTCGCTGGCGCCCGCCCTGCCTGTCTCGAAGAGGGCAGTGCGGAAGGCCCCCGGCTCCACGATCAGCACCTTGATCCCGAACTCCCGCACCTCGTCGGCGAGCCCCTCGGACATGCCCTCCAGCGCGAACTTGGTGCCGCTGTAGGCGGAGAAGCCGGCGAAGGACATCTGCCCGCCCATGCTGCTCATCTGGACGATCGCCCCCGAGCGCCGGGCGCGCAGGTGCGGCAGGACCGCCCGGACCAGCGCGGCGGGACCGAAGACGTGCAGGTCGAACAGGTCGCGCAGTTCGGCGTCGGTGGTCTCCTCGAAGGCGCCGACGTGCGTGCGGCCCGCGTTGTTGACGAGGACGTCGATCCGGCCGTGCCGGGCGATCACGTCCCGTACGGCGGGCTCGATCGCGGCCGTGTCCGTGACGTCCAGGCGGACCGGGTCCACCCGGCCGGGATGGGCGGCGGCCAGCTCCGCCAGGGCGTCGGGGCGCCGCGCCGCCCCGACGACCGTGTCGCCCGCGGCGAGCGCGGCCTCGGCGAGCGCCCGGCCGAAGCCGCTGCTCGCGCCGGTGATGAGCCAGATCCTGGTCATGTGCCGTCTCCCTGCCGCTCGGGGCTGCTCTGCACTGCCGGTTCAGCCGACCAGCCTCACCCGTAAGGGAGTTCACGTCCAACGCATTTCCGGGGCGGGTTCACCCCACCGGCGTACGCGGGGCACAGCGGCAGCCGTACGGTGAACACCGTGCGGCCCGGTTCGCTGGTGGCCCCGGCGGAGCCGCCGTGGGCGGCGCGGACGGCGGCGACGATGGCGAGGCCGAGGCCCCTGCCGCCGGCGGCCCGCGAGCGCGAGGCGTCGCCGCGGGCGAAGCGCCCGAAGACGCGGGGCAGCAGGTATCTGGCGGGATGCCGGGGCCGTCGACTCGACGGCCGGCAGGCGGCCCGGCATCAGCGCAGCAGCTCGAACTCCCGGGCGGAGGTCCGGCCGCCGGGCCCGGAGGCGCCGCAGCACCTCCGGGCCCTCCGGGCCGGGCAGCCCGCGGTCCACCGCCGGGCCCTGAGACGCGTGGGTCCGGACTGTGGGACAGCTGCCGGGTCCCGCGGCTCAGGCGCCTGCCGTGAAGCGGAGCCGGAGGGTGCGGGCCTCGGGGCGCAGGGCGAACTCCGGCCACACGTCCGGTCCGCAGGCGCGGGAGCCGAGGCCGTGCTGGGCCGCGTCGATGATGAGGTGGCTGGTGGCGGACTCCGGGAGTTCGTAGGGGTGGGCGGCCCGGTCGAGCTGTTGCGGGGTGTGGCGGGCGAGGGTGAAGCCGGGGCGCCGCCCGCGGGTGTCGGGGAGGGCGTCGATGTGGAGGACCTCGGTGTCGCCGCTGGTCAGCGTGAGCCGGCGCAGCCGGGAGCGGTGGCCGGTCTCCTGGGGGCGCGCGTAGTCCACCGAGAGGTCCCCGACGGTGGCCGTGAACCGGCCGGTGCGGGCCGCACGGAGGCTGTCGGGGTAGGACTCCAGCGGGCCGAGGCCGAACCACTCGGCGCCGTCCACGGGGGCCGTGCCGTCGGGCAGTTCGAAGTGGATCCCGATCCGCGGCCACACCGTCGCCCAGCCGCGCGAGGGCTCGATGTCGACGCGCAGCTCCAGTCCGCCGTCCTCGACCGACCAGACCGACTCGACCGTCACCGAGAGCGCGGAGTCCGCGGCGGAGACCCGGTCGACGGTGCGCAGGGCGTCCGTGGCGTGCTCCACGCCGATCCGGCGGGTGACCAGGCGGTCGAGGCCGTCCCGGCGCCACAGTTCGGCGCTGGACACCCCGGCGGCGCTGGCGTCGCTGCCCTCCAGCCGGTCGGCGGTGCCCTCGTCGTTGTCGGTCGGGGCGCGGAACAGTTCCAGCCGCGGTCCGGTGACGGGGCGTCCGGCGAGCCGGGTGAGGGAGCCGCCGGTGAACTCGGCGATGCCGAGGGTGCGCGTGCCCTCGCCGGGACGCCAGCCGGTGCGGGGCCGGACGGGGGGCACCGGCCGCCGTACCGAGCGGTCCAGCTGGGCGGTGGCGACCTCGTGCCCGGCCGGGGCCCAGGCGGTGTCCGTCGCCAGCACCGCCTCGACCGTCAGCCAGGTCTCGGCGTCCGCGGCCACCGCGAGCCCGGGCAGCGGCACCCGTGCCGACTCGCCCGCCGCGAGCAGCGGGGTGTCCAGCTCCCCCGCCTCGACGGGGATGCCGTCGAACTCGACGCGCCAGCGGAACCGCAGATCGGAGGTGTCGGCCGAGTGCCGCAGGTTGGTGATGCCGAGCTTGTCGCCGTCGAAGGCGAACCGGATCGGCTGGACGACCGCCTTGAACTCATGGAGGCCGGGCGTCGGCACGTCGTCGCTGAGCACCATGCCGTCCATCACGAAGTTGCCGTCGTGCACGACCTCCCCGAAGTCGCCGCCGTAGGCGTAGTACGGCCTCCCGTCGGGGGCGGTGGCCAGGATGCCGTGGTCGCGCCACTCCCAGACGAAGCCGCCGTGCAGCCGCGGGTGGCGCCGGACCAGTTCCTCGTACTGGTCGAGGGCGCCAGGACCGTTGCCCATCGCGTGGGCGTACTCGCAGAGCAGGAACGGCCTCGTGCGCTGCCGGGCGCCCTGGGCGGGGGTGCAGCCAAGCAGCGGGGCGGTGGAGCCGTCGGTGCCGATCTGCTCGGTCTCCGGCACGGTCGCGTACATCCGGGAGTAGACGTCGGTGTACTCCCCGGTGTGGTCGCCCTCGTAGTGGACGGGGCGCTCGGGGTCGCGGGCGTGCACCCAGGCGGCCATGGCGGCGAGGTTGGCTCCGGTGCCGGCCTCGTTGCCGAGCGACCACATGACGACGCCGGGGTGGTTCTTGTCCCGTTCGACGGTGCGCTCGATGCGGTCCAGGCAGGCCGCGCGCCAGGCCGGGTCGTCGGTCGGGTTGCCGGTCCAGCCGACCTTCTCGAAGCCGTGGGTCTCCAGGTCGCACTCGAGGACGACCCAGAAGCCGAGTTCGTCGGCGAGGTCGAGCAGCCGGGGGTGCGGCGGGTAGTGGCTGGTGCGGATGGCGTTCACGTTGAACCGCTTCATCCGGGCCAGGTCGGCGCGGGCGTGCGCCTCGTCGAAGACCCGGCCGCGCGCGGGGTGGGCCTCGTGCCGGTTCATGCCGTGGAAGACGACCTTGCGGCCGTTGACCAGGAACTGGTCGCCGCGGATCTCGACCGTGCGGAAACCGGCTCGCAGCCTGATGCTCTCGGCGGCCGAGGACACGGTCACGTCGTACAGCCGGGGCACCTCGGCCGACCAGGGCTCCACCTCGGGGACGTCGACGGGCGCCACGTCGGCCGCCGTCTCCCAGACCCGCTCGACGCCCAGTTCGGGGATGCGCAGGGTGACCGGGAAGGCGGCCGGGCCGGCGGTGACCTCCGCCTCGACGCGGCCTCGCCCGTTGTCGTACCCGGTGCGCAGCCAGACGTCCTCGATGCCGCCGGCCGGACGGGCGAGCAGGGTGACGTCCCGGAAGATGCCCGGCAGCCACCACTGGTCCTGGTCCTCCAGGTAGCTGGCGGCCGACCACTGGTGGACGCGGACGGCGACGACGTTGTCGCCGGGGCGCACCGCCGAGGTCACGTCGAACTCGTGGGCCAGCCGGCTGCCGCTCGCGCTGCCGATCTCGACGCCGTTGACCCACACCTTGAACAGCGACTCCACGCCGTCGAACCGGAGCAGGACGCGCTCGGCGTCCGGCCAGCCCGCGGGAAGGTCGAAGTGGCGGCGGTAGTCGCCGGTGGGGTTGTCGTCCGGGACGTGCGGGGGGTCGATCGGGAACGGGAACTGGATGTTCGTGTACGCCGGCCTGCCGTGGGCGCCGTCGCCCTCCAGCACCCAGTGCGCGGGCACCGGGATGCTGTCCCAGCCCCGGTCGTCGAAGTCCTCGGCGGTGAACTCCGCGGCCACGGCCGCCGTGGCCGACAGCCGGAAGCGCCAGGAGCCGTTCAGCGAGAGGGCGGGGGCGTCGGAGTGCAGCCAGGAACGGGCCGGGCGCAGGGCGCCGTGCCAGGGGGCGGGGTCCGATACGTACGCGGTGAGCTCGGAGGACAAGACGTCACAACTTTCTTGAGACGGGGGGAGCGACAGCGCCCCGTAAGGGGCGCGGGGCTGTGTCAATATGCGGCTCCGCCGCGTGGGCGCGACCAGCCACGACGGACCGGCAGACGACAGACGGCGGCACATCGTGGCCCTACCGGCGGAGCACCACCGTGCGGATCTCCCAGGGGCCGAGATCGAGTTCGAGCCCGTCCCGGACCGGTTCGGGGTCGAGCGGCCGGCCGAGCAGATCGACCGTGGTGGCCTCCGTGAACGCTCCGGTCACGCGCACGCTCGTCCCGGTGTCCCGCATCGCCACCAGCCGGACCTCGGTGCCGGGCCCGTGCTCGGCGTCGGTGATCCGGCGGATGCCGGACACGTGCACGTCCCGGCCGTCGACGTGCAGGCCGGCCGCGTCCGGGGGCAGCGGGGCGCCGCCGGGCGCGGTGCCGCGGGTGACGAGCGCGTCGCTGCGGAACTCCTCGGCGAGGGCGACCGCGCCGGCGCCCTGCCAGCCGGACGCCCAGGGCAGCACGGCGAACCGGTTCTCGACGCGCATGCCCAGGTCCTGGGCGCCGGGTGCCGGGATCTCGCTCGCCGCGGGTTCGTCGCGCAGGGGGTGGATGTTGACGCTGATGGAGCCGATGGCGCGCAGCAGGGTGAGGGCGAGTGCGGAGCCGTCGTCGACGAGTTCGTACTCGGCGGAGTGGTCGAGCAGGACGGTGGCCGGGCCCGCCGCCACGAAGGTGCTCGCGGGGAAGGTCGGCAGCGGGTACTCGCCCCAGCCGCCCTCGGCGGTCAGGCCGCGCTCGGTGACCGCGAACTGCCCGGCCGACGCGGACGTGGTGACGGGCCGCGGCAGCGGGACGTGCAGGCGCAGCCGGTGGTCGGCGGACCGGTTCAGGAACGACGTGGCGACCCGGACGAACGGCTCGCCCGCGCGGACCTCCACCAGCATGTCCACAGGGGTCGGGACGGTACTCCGGCTGCGCCGGTCCCGGTCGCCGTCGGCGAGCGCCTGCGGCCACTCGTAGACGCGGGTGACGCGCAGCCGGGCCCGCAGCGGGCCGGTTTCCAGGAGTTCGACCGCGACCCGGGCCGGCTCGCAGACGAGTACGTCGTGGGCGGGCGGGGCGTAGTTGTAGCTGTCGCCGCGGTCGCCGCCGTCCACCAGGCGGCCGACGCCCGACAGGACGGTGCCGTCGGCGCCGGTCACGTCCAGGGTGCCGTCGGCGGCGACGGCGACCTCGACCAGGCCGTTGGAGAGGCTGTCCGCAGTCGCCGTCGCACCCTGCGGCGGGGGGGCTGCGGGCAGGTCGCCGGTGCCGACCCGGAAGGCGGCCAGCCCGGCGGCGGGGACGGGGACGGCCACCAGCGCGGTGGCCCGGGCCTGGGCCAGGGTCCGCACCCGCCACTCCCCCGGGTGCGCGGCGGCCGCGGCGGCGACCTCGCCGCGCAGGGTCATCAGGTCGAAGGGGCCCTCCGGGACCTCGGCGAGGTGGAAGACCAGGGAGTTCGGTGTGAGGTCGTAACCGTTGATCAGCAGCCCGAACAGCTCGCGGCGGTGGATGCGGCGCAGCACGCGTTCCAGCTGGGAGGCGTCGAGCCGCTCGTCGCTGAGCACGGTCGGGGCCTGGGAGACCAGCTGTACGGGGTGCGCCGTGCCGTCGGCGGTGGTCGCGACCAGCGTGCCGCCCTCCGGGGCGGCCACCACGTCGACCTCGACCAGTGCGGTACGGGGCGACGGCAGCGGGTTGGCGACCAGACAGGCGTCGCTGGGCACCAGGGCGGCGCGCTCGGCGAGGGCCGCGTCCCGGACGGCGCGGGCGGTCTGCGCGGCCTCGGCGAGGCGGGCGGCGACCTGGTCGCAGGTCTCGTCGGTGCCGGAGCCGACCACCGAGTCGTGCGCGGTGGACTCGATGATCTTGTGCCAGGCGAGGGCGAGGAAGTTGGCGTCGTCGCGGGCCGACCACAGGGCGTTCATCCGCTCGGCGTGGTCGACGGTCCGCTCGGCGGCGGCCATCCGCTGCTTGAGCCCGAGCCGCACGGAGAGCACACCGGGGAGGATGTTGCCCCGCACGTGGCTGCGCAGCTCACCGGTGACGACGGCCGTGACGTCGTCCCGTACGTGCCCCCGGACGTACTCGTCGAGGGTGGCGACGGTGATCGGCCGCTCCTCGTCGGAGGCCTTGCGCAGCCAGTCCGCGAGCCGCGGGTCGGGCGCGTTGTGGTCGGTGCCGGACATGGCGAGCACCGGGTCGCCGCCCCAGCGGCGCGCCGTCATCCCGGCGTACTCGGCGAGCGCCTGCCGGATCCGGTCCGGTACCAGCAGGACGTCGAGGCCGTTGTCGTACCCGTCGAAGAGGAACTCGGTGCGGACCTCGGAGCCGTCGGGGGCGCGCCAGCGGAAGGCGTGTCCGTCGACCGTGCCGGGCACCCCGCGCCACAGCGCCGCGTGCTCGATGCCGGCCCGGGCCAGGATCTGCGGCATCTGCGCGACGTGGCCGAACATGTCCGGGAGATAGCCGACCGGCATGGCCCCGCCGAGCCGTTCGGCGGCCGCCCAGCCCATCTGCAGGTTGCGGACGATGGTCTCGCCGGAGCAGAGGAACTCGTCGAGCAGGATCAGCCACGGCCCGACGGCCAGCCGGCCCTCGCGGACCAGGGCGGCGACCCGGTCGCGGTTCTCGGGCCGCATCTCCAGGTAGTCCTCCACGGCGGCCATCTGCCCGTCGACGGTGAACCGGAAGTCCGGGTCGGCCTCGGCCGTCTCCAGCACGGTGTCGAGGGCGGTGACGAGGCGGTGCCGGAACACCTGGAACGGCTCGTACCACTCCCGGTCCCAGTGGAAGTGGGGCACGAAGACAGCCGGGTTGGGCATGGCGGGGAACACCTTCTGTGCGTGGGGCTGTGCGTGGGGGGTCACTTGAGCGAGCCGGCGGCGAGGCCGGTGCGCCAGAACCGCTGGAGGAGGATGAACACGACGATCACCGGCAGGATCGACACCAGCGATCCGGTGATGATCGACTCCTGGAGCAGCGGGGAGCGGGCGGTCTGGCCGTTCCACTCGTACAGGCCGAGCGTGATCGGGAAGAGCGACTCCTTCTGCAGCATGACCATCGGCAGGAAGAAGTTGTTCCAGATGGCCACGAACTGGAACAGGAAGATGGTCACCAGGGCCGGTGTCATCAGCCGGAACGCCACCGAGAAGAACGTGCGGAACTCGCCGGCGCCGTCCAGCCGCGCCGACTCGATCAGCTCCTGCGGCACGGAGGCGTTGGCGAAGATCCGCGCCAGGTAGACGCCGAACGGGCTGACGATGCTGGGCAGGAACACCGCGAGGTAGGTGTTGACGAGCCCGGTCGCCGAGAACAGCAGGAACAGCGGCAGGGCGAGCGCGGTGGTGGGCACCAGGACGCCGCCGAGGATCACGGAGAACAGGAACTCCCGGCCGCGGAAGGTGAACTTGGCGAGGGCGTAGCCGCACAGCGCGGAGATCAGGGTGCCCACGGCCGCGCCCAGCACCGCGTACAGGACGGTGTTGAGGGCCCAGCGGCCGAAGATGCCGTCGCTGCGGGTGAACAGGGTGTGCAGGTTGTCGAACAGGTTGAAGTGCGAGAACGCCAGGCCGTTGGTGGCGGCGAGGTCGCCCTGCGGCTTGGTCGCCGCGACGACGAGGAAGTACACCGGGAGCAGGAAGTAGACGGCGAGGAGCAGCATCAGCCCCGTCGCGGCCGTACGGCTGACCCGGCTTTCACGGTCGATGGTCGGTTCGCTCACAGTCCGGCCTTCTTCGAGGTCAGTCGCATGAACCCGAAGCTCAAGACGAAGGTGATGACGGCGATGACCACCGAGATGGCCGCGGCCTGCTGGTAGTTGTTCCCGGAGGCCACCGTGTAGGCGAGCATGTTCGGCGTGAACGTGCTGGAGATGTTGGAGGAGATCTGCCGCAGCACGGCCGGCTCGGCGTACAGCTGGAGCGTGCCGATGATCGAGAAGACGGTGGTCAGCACGATCGACGGCGCGATGATCGGCACCTTGACCCGCCAGGCGATCGTCCAGTTGGAGGCGCCGTCGAGCTTGGCGGCCTCGTAGAGCTCCTGCGGGATCGACTGCAGCGCCGAGAACATGATCAGCATGTTGTAGCCGGTCCACAGCCAGGTGGAGACGTTCGCCGCCGACCAGAGCACGGCGCCGGGGCCGAGGAAGTCGGGGTGCAGCCCGATGCCGTTCAGCAGGTCGACGACCGGGCTGAGCTGGGGCGAGTAGAGGTACGACCACATGATCGCGGCGATCACGCCGGGTACCGCGTACGGCATGAAGGCGACGATGCGGAAGAACCCCTTGGCTCGCAGCAGCGGCGTGTCGAGGAGCAGCGCGATGATCAGGGCCACGAAGAGCATGACCGGCACCTGCACGACGCCGAACAGCCCGATGCGGCCGATGCTGGACCAGAACTCGTGGTTCTGGAGCACCTGCCCGTACTGCTCGAAGCCGCCGAACGTCGTGTACGACGTGCCGTACTGGCCGCCGGAGCGGCGCACGACGCGGAAGCTCTGCCACAGGGCGTAGCCGACCGGCACCAGGTAGAACAGCAGGAAGGGCAGGAAGAACGGGGTCACGAAGGCGGCGACGGTGGCCGCCCCGGGGCCGCCGCCGTTCGGGCGGCGGCGGCCCCGGGGCGTGGTGCGCACGCCGGCCGAGCGGGTTGCGAGGTCGGTCATACCGCGGTCACTTGCCCGCCGTCGCCGGGATCGCCTGGTCCTTCATCGACTTCAGCGCGGCGGCCTGGGCGGTCGCCAGCGCGTCGTCGAGGGTGCCGCTGCCGGCCGCGGCCTTGGCCATCGCGTCCTGCAGGGCCAGGTTCACGGTCTTCTGCGTGGGTCCCCAGGCGAAGCTGGTGTCGATCTTCTTGGAGGCGTCGGCGAAGACGTCGAAGATCTTCTCGTTGCCGTAGTACGGCACGCCCTGCTTCAGCGCGGGCAGGTCCAGCCCCGCGGTGGCCGCCGGGTAGAGCCCGCCGAGCTTGTTCTCCAGCGCCAGGGCGTCCGGGTCGGTGTTCAGCCAGGTGTTGAACTCGACCGACTCGTAGAGGTGCTTGCTGCCCTTCATGAACGCGACGGTCGAGCCGCCCCAGTCGCCGGAGGACCCGTTCGCACCCCGCGTCGGCATCGGGACGATCGACCACTTCCCGGACTGCTTGGGCAGGTTGTCGCGGAACATGCTGTAGCCCCAGGCGGCGCCGACGTAGGTGGCGAGCTGGTCCTTCTGGTACGCCGCGTACATCTGGGTGGAGCCGTGGGCGAGGTCGGTGCGCACGACCTTCTCGGAGATCAGCTTCTGCCAGTAGTCCGCGACCTGCTTGCTCTGCGCCGAGTCGACGGAGACCTGCCACTTGTCGCCGGAGTAGCCGTACATCTTGGCGTCGTTCTGCCACAGGAGCCCGTTGAACCACTCGGCGTTGTTCGGGTCGAAGAACGTCATGTCGAGGCTCGGGTCCGCCTTGTGCAGCTTCTCGGCGGCCGTCGCGTACTCGTCCCAGGTCGTGGGGATGGCAACGTTGTACTTCTTGAAGAGATCGCTGCGGACGTACAGCGCCATCGGGCCGGTGTCCTGCGGGATCGCGAACACGCCGGTGTCGCCGAAGCTGGTCTGCGACCAGGTCCACGGCACGAACTTCGACTTGGCCGCGGTGGCCGCCTTGCAGGCGGAGGCGTCCACGAAGGCGCTCTGGGTGCGCAGGTTGGGCAGTTCGTCGTAGCCGACCTGGGCGAGGTCCGGGGCCTTGTTCGCCTTGAGGGCGTTGCCGAGGGTGCCGTACTGGTCGTTGGAGATGTTCTTCGTCTCGACCTGGATGTCCGGGTGCTGCTTGTTCCACAGGTCGACGACCTTGTCCATGCCAGGAACCGTGTTCCAGTACTGGAGGGTGACCTTGCCCTTCGCGGGCTCGCAGGACGCGGCGGACGCCTTGTCCGACGAACCGGACGAGGAACACCCGGCGAGTACGACGATGCCTGCGGTCGCGGCTGCTGCGGCGAGGCGGGTGCGCGTGGCTGTGCTTGTCATGTCTTCCGTTCCAGAGAACGCCTGGTTACGGGCCCAGGCGGGTCGACGTTGACACCTGGAGGCGGATGCCTTCTGGTTGGAATCAGGTTCCGTGAGCGGTAACGTGAGCGCTCACGGGAGCGGTAACGGGAAGTGATTGGGAGTGTGGGCTTCCGAACGCCGGAGTGTCAAGGTTTCGACGCACCAGGGCATACTCGGTGGTCCCTGCGACGCTGGCGCGTCGGCAATTACGCGGAGGTGAGTGATGGCGTCGTCGGGGACCGGACCCCGCAGGGTCACGATCGACGATGTGGCCGAGGCCGCGGGCGTGTCCCGGCAGACCGTGTCACGGGCGCTCAACGACAAGGGCGAGATCGGCGCCTCCACCAAGCAGCGCGTGCTCGACACCGCCCTGGCGCTCGGCTACCGGCCGAGCCGGTTCGCCCGGGGGCTCGTACGGCAGGACACCGTAAGTGTCGGCCTCGTGATCCCCGACCTGCTCAACCCGTTCTTCACCGAGGTCGCCGCGGCCGCGCTGGAGGCGGCCCGGGACCGCGGCTGGCACGTCGTCGTGTACGACACCGGCGACCGGGCCGAGGAGGAGCGGGGCACGCTGGAGGTGATCGCCTCCCAGGTCGACGCCGTCGTGGGCTATCTCAGCCTGCCCGAGGACGAGATCGACCGGCTGACCCTGGGCCTCCCCGTGGTGCTCATCGACCGCGAGCACCGCACCCAGCGGTTCAGCTCGATCCGGATCGACGGCGAGAGCGGCGTGCACGCGGCGATCAGGCACCTGACCGCGGCGGGACACCGGCACATCGGCATGCTCGACCACGCCGAACGGTCCGAACCGAGCATCCGGCATCGGTGGTTCGACACCGCGATGTCCGCGTGCGGGCTGGACTCCACCTCCGTGGCCCGTGCCGACCAGAGCGTCGAGGGCGGGGAGGACGCGCTCCAGGAACTCCTCGCCGGGCACCCGGACCTGACGGCCGTGTTCACCTTCAACGACATCATCGCCATAGGAGCGCTGCGCGCCGCACGCCGGCTCGGCCGGCAGGTCCCCCGGGACCTCGCCGTGATCGGCTTCGACGGCCTGCAGCTGGGCACGCTCGTCGACCCCCCGCTGACCACGGTGGCCCTGGACACCCGCCGCCTCGGCGCCCTCACCGTCGAACAGGCGGCCCGCCTGCTGACCGGCAGCGACCCGCTGCCCGCCGACCAGCTGACGGTGGGGGCGGAGCTGCGGGTGCGGGAGTCGGGGTAGCGCCGGGGTGGCGGGCGAGGGCCGGGATGGCGGCCGGGGACCGGAGTGGGGGCCGGGGACCGGAGTGGGGGCCGGGGGCCCGGGGGCCGCGTTTCTGCCGTGCGCGTCGGCCGCTTTGTGTCGTGCGCGTCGGCCGGCTTCTGCCCTCAGCCCGTTCGGGACCGGCCGCCCCCGCGCGAGCGGCGGTTGCGCCACCAGGTGACCACCCACAGCACGTTGACGCCGCCGAGGGTGACGAGCACCGCCGCGGAGTCGGCGTTGGCCGCGAGGCCGTGGTCCGGGCCCAGCCCGCGGGCCGCACGGACCAGCAGGGTGACGTCGGCGGGCAGGGTGACGGCCGCCATGAAGGCCAGGCAGGCCACCGTCCCGGCCACGAGGACGACGCTGTAGAGGCGGACGGCCCGGCGCTCGTGCGGGGGCAGCCGGACGCTCGGGTCACTGGCAGCGCCGCCGCCCGGCCCTCGCCGCGTCCGCCGCCGGAACACGTACCGGGCGTAGGCGAGACCGTCGCCGTACAGATCCCGGCAGCCCGTGAGGTCCTGGAGGACGAAGTACAGGTCGGTGCGGGTGAACACCATGAACTGGAAAGGCAGCGGCAGCAGCGCCAGCAGCAGGACCGCGGCCAGCAGCCGGTGGGCCGTCGTCGCGGTGTCCGTGCGGGCCAGGACCAGGAGCGCGGCCGACGCGACGGACAGGTTGAGGGCGATGCCGGACAGGTAGGCCGTCAGCCGGTGCCGGCGGGGCGCCAGCTCGATGCCGCTGATGTCGGTCTGCATGACGAGGAACTGGAGCCGGGTGCCCAGCCGTATCCTTCCCGGCACACCCGCTGCGCGAGCGGTGACCAGGTGCGCCAGCTCGTGGGCCAGCACCAGCGTCCAGCCCGCGGCCGCCCCGGTGAGCAGGACCAGGCTGCCGTGCGGGCTCCACAGCAGGTCGCGGTAGCCGGGGAGCAGGTCGGGGCGGCGGGTCAGGACGACGCCGGCCGCCAGCAGCAGTACTCCGACGAGGACGGGCAGCGCCGGGTGCAGGGCGTACCGGACGTGGTGGGGACGCAGCCACGGCAGGGACGCCGGCGGCGGATCGGTGTCCGGGACCGGGTGGTCGCCGATCCGCGCCACGAACCCCAGGGCCGCCAGGTCCCGGACGAAGTCCGGGATGTCGAGTTCCTCACCGGTCTCGGCCCGCAGGATCTCCGCGGTGCGGGCCACGCTCAGCCCCTCGCCCAGGAGTGCCACCGCACGTGCGCCGACCGCCGGCAGGGCGACGAAGGTCCGGGTGGCCATGCGGCCGACGATCCACTCGTCCCGGTCCTGCCGCACCCCCAGGTCGTGCAGCAGGACACGGACCGACGGCTCGATCGGCAGCGGTTCCTGCGCCGCGGTGTCCGTCACGGGAGGTCCCCGGCTGCCTCGGTTTCCCCGGTTTCCCGTGCTTCGCCTGCGGCCCCGGTCGTCCCACAGGCAGGGCAGTCGGGGCGGCGGTCCGAGCGTTGCATGACCGGGTCGCCCGGCATCATCAGGTTGAGGCCGGACCGGTAACCGGGTTCGATCGGCGGGATCCCGCACAGCAGCATGAGCGCGGCATGGGCCAGCAGGCTGCCGGACAGGCCCGCGGTCACCGCGTTGACCGGGTTCCACGGCATGCGGGGCGAGGCGGCCTCCTCGTCCTGGCCGGGCGCCAGCCGCAGATCGCGCCGCTCGATCTCGGCGCTGCGCAGGCACTCCCAGCACGCGCCCCGGCCGGGCGCGAAGACCCCGACGCTCACCAGCGGGCCGCGGTAACCGGCTTCCGCCCACGCCGTGCCGGTGGCCAGGCAGACCTGGTTGGCCCATCTGCGGATCACCGCGGGCCGGTCTGCTGCCAGGAGGAGCACGTCGTACCCCGAGCCGCCGGTCGAGCCGCCGGCCGCGCCGGCCGCGCCGCCCGCCCCGGCTCCTGCCCTGCCGCCTGCCGACCCGTCGGCCGAGTCGCCCACGGCACCGGCCAGCAGGTCTTCCAGGTCCGCCGGGCCGCGTACCTCGCGGCGCTCGCCGGTGACCGTCGTGTCCGAGTTCAGGGCGCGCAGAGCCGTCAGGGCCGCGTCGATCTTGGGCGTACCGAGGTCGCGCTCGCGGAAGAGGGTCTGCCGGTTGAGGTTGGACAACTCGACGACGTCAGGTTCCACGCAGTGCAGCCGCCCCACCCCGGAGGCCACCAGGTCCCGTGCGGCGGCTCCGCCGGTGCCGCCGACGCCGACCAGCAGCACCCGGGCCCGGCGCAGCCGGAGCTGCGGCTCCCAGGCGCTCTCCCTGGGCCGCAGGTCCATCCAGCGCAGCAGGGCCATGCCCCTGCCGTAGCGTTCGCGTTCCCGTGCGGACAGCTCGGCGGGCGGTTCGGCGCCGGCGTCCTCCACGTAGCCGGCCAGGGCCAGGTCCGTCATCGCCTGGACGACGTCCGGTTCCGGCAGCCGCAGTTCCGGGTGGCGGCGGGAGACCTCGGCGGCGATGTCCGCGGTGTCCCGCGTCCCGTCCATGGTCTCGACCAGCGTCCACACCCAGCCGTCGGGATCGAGGACCTCGGCGCCGATGCCGTGCACGACGCTCCCGATCCGGACATGGCCGTCGACGGTCCGGTAGGCCCGGTGTTCCGGCTTGATCCGGGGCCGCCGCATGGTGCGCACCGTCATCTTCGCGCCAATCTCGTCAGTCTCAACTACCCACACAAAACCGGACGTTGACAAGAGTTGTCGGACGAGCCAACTCTGACAAGAGCACCTCGACCACGGCAGACCACAGCCGGCGACAGGAGGACACGGTATGGCCAACAAGATCGAGATAAGGCCGCTCGACAAGAAGGAGACCACCGGCGACAGCGGTGGCAACGGCGGCTCGTGACCAAACGCGGATGATGGACCGGTACCTCACGGTCGCGGAAGTCACCGACTCGGCGCGGCGGCTGGTGTCCCGGTACCCGGGAGCCGTGCGGCTGCGCCGGATCGGGACGTCCCGCGCGGGCCGCCCGATCGAGATGCTGTCCGTGGGGCACGGGCCGCGTCACGTCCTGGTGGTCGCCCGGCCGCATCCCGACGAGCCGGTCGGCGGTACGACCGCACTCGCCCTGGCGGAGCAGGTGGCCCGCGGCGACCACCGGTCCCCCGCGACCGACCCCGCCGTCGTCACCTGGGACATCGTCCTGTGCCTCGACCCGGACGGCGCCGCGCTGAGCCAGGGGCTCGAGGAGGCCACGGCGGGGCCCGCCCCCTCCGTGTACGACTACTACCGCACCGCCTACCGCCCGGTCGGCGCCGAACAGCCGGAGTGGGCACCGATCGAGTCGCGGCAACTCCCCGAGAGCCGGGCGCTGTTCGATGTGATCGACGAACTCCGGCCGTTCCTCCAGTGCTCCCTGCACGGCGTCGAGGCGGGCGGCAGCTGGGTCCAGCTCACCCAGGCGCTCCCGGGACTCGCCGCCCCCTTCCGGACCTCCGCCGCGGAACTCGGCATCCCGGTCCAGCGCGGCACGTTCGACGCCCTGTACTGGGAGAACCCCGGCCCCGGGGTCTACGTCCTGCCGCCGCCGGAGAGCACGGCCCGCCTGGCGGCCGGGTCCGAGAACATCGGTCTGTCCACCTGGTGCGCCCCGCAGCGGTACGGCGGCGTCACCGCGATCGTCGAAGTGCCCATGTGGGCGAGCGACCTGGCCGCCGACCCGTCCCCGCACCCGGAGGCCGCCGCCGTGCTGCGCGACCTGGCCGGCCTGGTACGGCACGGCGGCCGCCAGGTGACCGCCGTCCTCGACAAGGCCCGCGCCTTCCTGCCGCCTCCCCGGGTCAGCCCGCCCCGCCGCGTCCTGGAGTGGATGGCCGACGGCCTCTACGACCTGGTCGCCGGCTCCTGGGAGCCCCTCGCCCGCCAGGCCGCCGACGGTCCGCTGCGGGTGACGACGGCCCAGGTCTGCGCCCTGGACGTCGTGGCCCGGCGCCAGCCGCTCCGCGCCGCGGGCCTCCTGCTACAACTGCTGAGGGCGGCGGACCACCCCGCCGCACCGGACCTTTACCGCGACCTGGACGACCTCTTCACCACCTGGTGCACGGACTTCGAGAAGTCCCTGCGGCTACGCCCGACACCCGTCCACCACCAGGTGGCACTCCAGACCCGAACGGTCCTGACAGCCGCCGAAACCGCGCTGGCGACGGGGCCCGTCGCACGCTGAACCCGTCGCACGCTGAACCCGTCGAACGCGGCAGCCGGAACGTCGCGGTACGCACTCGTCGAAGCGACCGCACCCCGAAAGCATCACGCTGAAGGCCCTCCTCGGAGCAGCCTTGCACATGACACGACAGGGCGGTTCGAGGCCGCCATGCGTTGACCATCTCGTGGTCCTCTTCCCACCGAGTGGCTACGGTTGAGCCATGACCGCGCTGCCCGACTGGATGCGCCCGCCGCGCGCGGAAGGCTGGTTCGCGGAGGATCTGGACCGCCTCCCCGAGGCACCACGCCATACCGAGCTGATCGACGGAGCGCTCGTCTTCATGATGTCGCCGCAGAGGTGGTGGCACGGCCACCTCGTCACCATGCTCACCGTCGCTCTCATGGAGCAGGCGCCCGACGATGTCAGGGTCGGCCGTGAGATGACCATAAAGCTCGACGAGCGAAACCGGCCTGAGCCGGACCTGCTGCTGACGACGGCCGACTACGACGGAGACCGTACCTGGTTCGCGCCGGACGAGGTACGGCTCGTCATCGAGGTCTCACCCGAGTCCGCGCACCGGGATCGCACGGTCAAGCTGCGCAAGTACGCGGAGGCCGGCATCCCGCACTACTGGTGCATCGAGGACGAGGACGGGGCTCCCGTCGTGCACGTTTACGAACTCGATGAACCGACCGGCGCCTACGCGCCCGCAGGCATCTTCCGGGGCACCCTCAAGCGCCCCGTGCCCTTCGACATCCGCCTGGACCTCGACAAGCTCACGCCACCGCGGAGCAACTGACGCCGGCACCAAGTCAGCGCAGGGACGCGGAAGGGGCCGGGCTTACGAGAGGCCGGCCCCTTCTGACCTGATGCTTGACGACTCGCCTGGCGCACGATGACGCGAGGGTCACACGTTGAAGCGGAACTCCACCACAAGGCTCTGACCTGCGGAAATGCGGGCGCATCCCAGCACCATCCCAGCACGGGATGCGCTGCAAAGTACAAGCGGACCCAGGGTCGCCAACGCTACACAACACGGCCGACCTGCGAACTGAGATCCGATGGACTTCTCCACAAGGGTCGGGGCGGGGTGTACCGCCGGGGGCGGGCCATAGGCATCGAGTGGCACCCGAAGAGAGATCGAGGAGTCACCAGCGAGGGGAACTCATCGGCCTCGATGAATCAGCCCCTGCCCAGTTGGTTGATGTGCTGGCTGTAGAGGATCCGTGGTTCGGCGGGCCTGGAGCGAGCAACGGCGAGCATGGCGCGCCCGAGAGCGTCGGTGGTCGTGGTGTGCCGCGGGGCGATGCGGTGGAGCACCGGATAGAGCCAGGCGGTGAGGGTGTATACGGCGCGGTAGGAGCGGGTCTTGGAGACGGCCCCGTGGCGAGGGCGGATGTAGCCGGGGCGGAACATGTAGGCGTTCATGTCCATGGCCATCAGGGCGTTCTCGGTACGCCCCTTGACCCGGGCCCACATCGCGCGGCCGCGCTCGGAGCTGTCGGTGCCTTCGCCGGAGACGTAGGTGAAGGTGATGCCGGGGTTCGCCTGGGACACCACCCGGGCCGCGGCGAGGGTGAAGTCGTAGGTGATGCGGGTGTATTCGGCCTTGTTGCGGCCGGCGACGGACACGCCGAGGCAGTAGAAGCAGGCGTCCAGACCGGTGAGTTGGCCGGCGATCGAGGACAGGTCCGCGAAGTCCTGGTGCACGACTTCGCGCAGCTTGGGGTGCGTGACGCCGAGCGGGTGTCGGCCCACGACCAGGACGCGGGTCACGCCGGCGTCCATGAGGCAGGCGCGCAGGACTCCCTGCCCGACCATGCCCGATGCCCCGAAGATGACGATGTTCACGGAAGGCTCCTGATGGTGGGGCTCACGCGCGCAGGATGGCCGCCGCGGTGGCGACGATGGTCGCGCGGCGACGCTCGCGGTCCACGTCGGATCCCACGGCGGGCATGAGGGGGGTATTGCTCAGCGACAGCAGGATCATGAGATCACGCAGCTCTCCGGCCGGCAGGGTCGTCGGCACGAGGCCGTCCTTCTGGGCCTCGGCGATACGGTCGACCTTCGCCTGCTGCTCGTCGTAGACGACCTGGGGCAGCTTGTGCTCGGGGCGCTCCAGTTGTCGCCAGGCCGCCAGCCGGACCACCTGGGGATGCGCCTGGTAGTAGTCGTACAGGCGGCCCGCGTAGCCCGGCAGGTCGGTCGGCTCTATCGGGACAGCGTTGACGATCTCGGCGACCAGGCGGCTGTAGACGATGTCGAAGAGCTCGACCTTGCTGCCGAAGTAGCGGTACAGCAAGGCGTTGTTCACGCCGGCGTTCCTGGTGATCCGGTCGACCCGGGCGCCGGCGATGCCGTACTGGGCGAACTCCTCGGTAGCGGCCTCCAGGATCTTGCGTCGGGTCTCGTCTGCATTGCCTGCCATGCCCACCATCATATGTAGGTAGGTTCCTACTTGCAAAGACGCGGACCCAGTCGTACCGTCGAAAAGTAGGTAACCACCTACTTGCACTACTCGGAGCGTCCCTGCTGGTCCTTCTGGACGACACCCCGGGCGCGTTCTTCTTCCGGAGCACGGGATGATCAATGTGGAGCAGCTGTACATCGGGGGCCGCTGGACGGCCCCGACCCTCGACGAGTGGATCGAGGTGCGGTCACCGCACGACGGATCGCTGGTCGGCCGTGCCGCACAGGCGGCACCCGCCGATGTCGACGCCGCCGTGGCCGCGGCCCGCGCCGCTTTCGACGACGGGCCGTGGCCGACGCTGCCGCCGGAGCGGCGTCAGGCCCTGGTGACGCGCTTCAACGAGCTGCACGCTGCACGGGCCGCCGAGTTCGCCGCTCTCGTCACTTCGGAGAACGGCAGCCCGGCCTGGTTCACCCAGGCCCTGCAGACCCAGGTGCCCGAGCAGACCGCCGCGTACCTGCGGGCTGCCGAGGAGTTCGGCTGGGAGGAGCCGGTGATCAGCCCCTCCGGTGCCCGGGCCCTTGTGCGCCGCGAGCCGGTGGGCGTCGTGGCCGCGGTGATCCCGTGGAACGCCCCGCACCAGTCGGCCCTGGTGAAGGTGATCCCTGCGCTGCTGGCGGGGTGCACCGTCATCCTCAAGGTCGCGCCCGAGACGCCGCTGGACGGGCTGCTGCTGGGGGAGCTGTTCACCGAGGCGGGCTTCCCGGAGGGCGTGGTGAGCATCCTGCCCGCCGGTCGCGACACCAGCGAGTATCTCGTCGCCCACCCGGGAGTCGACAAGATCGCCTTCACCGGCTCCACCCGCGCCGGGCGCCGTATCGCGGCCCTGGCCGGTGAGCAGCTCAAGCGGGTCAGCCTCGAGCTGGGCGGCAAGTCCGCCTCGATCGTGCTGGAGGACGCCGACCTCGACGCCGTGGCCCAGGCCGCGCCGATGATGGCGTTCACCAACAGTGGCCAGTCATGCGCCGCGCACACCCGCCTGCTGGTGCCGCGCAGTCGCTACGAGGAGTTCGTCACCGCCATCGGGGCCGCGGCCGAGAAGGTCACCCTGGGCGATCCGGCCGATCCCGGGAACTTCGTCGGTCCCCTGGTCACCGCCGCGCAGAAGGAGCGGGTGCTCGGCTACATCCAGTCCGGCCTGGACGAGGGCGCCCGTCTGGTCACCGGCGGCCCGGGGACACCCGAAGGCTTCGAGCAGGGCAACTACGTCCGCCCGACCGTCTTCGCCGACGTCGACAACTCCATGCGCATCGCCCAGGAGGAGATCTTCGGCCCGGTCCTCGTCGTCATTGCCTACGAGGACGAGGACGACGCGGTCCGCATCGCCAACGACTCCCCCTACGGACTGAGCGGCGGAGTCTGGACCAGCGACACCGAGCGCGGCCTGGCCCTGGCCCGCCGCATCCGCACCGGCACGTTCCTGGTCAACGGCGCCCCCGGCGGCTTCGACGCCCCCTTCGGCGGCTACAAGGCCAGCGGCATCGGCCGCGAGTTCGGCACGGTCGGTCTCACCCAGTACGTCGAGCACAAGTCGATCACGCACTGAAGCCGCCCTCCCGGGCATCCGGTCGGCGGACCGCCGCGGCCCACCGACCGGCCCCCTCATCCCCCCCACTCGCCTCATGGACGGCCGGGACCTACGGCCGCATCCCCGCAGGGAGCACCCATGCACCGCATCGAAGGAACCGTCGCCGCAGGCTTCGAGGACGTCAAAGAAGCCTTCGCCCGGGCCCAGGAGACCGATCCCGGCAACGCCCAGCTCTGCGTCTACCACCAGGGCCGGTCCGTGGTCGACCTGTGGACCACCCGCCCCCTGGCGCCCGGCACCGGAGACTTCGGCCCGGACCGGCTCAGCATCATCATGTCCTGCACCAAAGGAGTCACCGCCACCTGCGTGCACCTCCTTGCCCAGCGCGGCCTGCTGGACTACGACGCCCCGGTCGCCGCCTACTGGCCCGAGTTCGCCGCCGCCGACAAGGGGGCCATCACCGTCGCCGACGTGCTCGCCCACCGGTCCGGCCTGGCCGCGTTCGACCCGGTCGAGCAGATCACCCTGGCCGACCTGCTCGACTGGGACACCTGCACCCAGGCACTCGCGCGCATGGAACCGCTGTGGACGCCCGGCAGCGCCTTCCTCTACCACGCGGTGACCTACGGATACCTCGTCGGCGAGCTGATCCGCCGCATCGACGGCCGCAGCCCCGGGCAGTTCCTCGCAGACGAGATCGCCACCCCGCTCGGCCTCGACCTGTGGATCGGGCTGCCCGCCGACGAAGAACCCCGGGTGGTACCGCAGACCGACGACACCCCCGCAGCCCCAACGCCACCGGACGGTCTACTGGCCGGCGACGCCGCCGAGAACCGTCTGGCCCTCGCTTACATGGCAGCCGCCGCCGGAAACGTGGACGGCACCGAACTCAACAACCGCGCCGTACACGCCGCACAGATCCCCGCCGCGAACGGCATCGCCAACGCCCGCTCCCTGGCCCGCCTCTACGCAGCCACCATCGGCGAAGTCGACGGGATCCGCCTCCTCGAGCCGGCCACCATCGACACCGCCCGCACGCCCCGCACCGACCATCTCACCTCCCCCTCCCCGCTCGACCGCCTCCCCGCGCCCATCCCGCTGCGCTTCGGACTCGGCTACGAACTTGACCGCGGCGGAGAACCCATGCTCGGCCCCGGCTCCTTCGGCCACTCCGGCGCAGGCGGCCGCCTCGCCTTCGCCCACCCCGAACGCGACACCGCCGTCGGCTACGTCTGCAACCGCCTGGCCTGGGACTACGCGGCCGGAGCCGACGCCCGCTGGCTGCCGTGGACCGAAGCCCTCACCACCTGCCTCACCCGCCAGGGCCACTGAACCCGCCCCGCTCACCCAATCCCCACCGGAGCTGACGTCATGTCCACTACCACCACCCCCTTCGCGCCCTCCGACCCCCTCGCCGACATCGACCGGGTCTTCGCCCTCCACAAGGCGGCGTACTCACCGGGCAAGAGCCCCACCTACCGCGAGCGCATCGAACGCCTCGACCGCGTGGAACAGCTCCTCAAGACCCACTGGACCGCGCTGAGCGACGCGCTCGTCGAGGACTTCGGCCACCGCAGCCGCGACCAGATCCTCGCCGCCGACATCATGCCGCCACTGCTGCACCTGCGGCACGTCAAGCGCCACCTCAAGCGGTGGATGCGCCCGCAGCGCCGCTCCTCCGGCGCGCTCGGACTGGCCGGCGTGCGCAGCCGCCTCGTCTACGAACCGCTCGGCGTCGTCGGCGTCATGTCGCCCTTCAACGCCCCGGTCAGCCTCGCCCTCGACCCCGCGATCGAGGCCCTGGCCGCCGGCAACAGCGTCATCATCAAGCCCTCCGAATCCACCCCTCGCCTGACCTCGCTGCTCAAACGGCTGGTGGCCGAATCGTTCGACGAATCCGTCCTCGCCGTCGTCGAGGGCGATGCCCAGGTCTCCGCGCACTTCTCGGCCCTGCCGTGGGACAAGTTCGTGTTCACCGGCGGGACCGAGATCGGCAGCAAGATCCTCGCCGCGGCCGCCCCGAACCTCACCCCGGTCATCCTCGAACTCGGCGGCAAATGCCCCGCCTTCATCCTGCCCGACGCCGACATCGACGCCATCGGTGCCAAGGTCGCCCAGGGCCGGCTGGGCAACGGCGGACAGGTCTGCCTCGCCGTCGACTACGCCCTCGTCCCCGAGAACTCCCTGGAAGCATTCCTCGCCGCCGTCCTGCGCAAGAACAACGAGGACTTCCCCACCCTCCACGACAACCCCGAGGTCTCCGCCCTCATCGACCAGCGCTCCTACGACCGCGTCACCGCCCTCGTCGACGAGGCCCGCGCCAAGGGCTTCCGCGTCCTGCAGCCCGACCTCTACGCAAACGAGCCTGCACCGGCCGAGACGCGTCAACTCCCGCTGAGCATCGTCGTCAACCCCGACGACCAACTACGGCTGCACCAGACCGAGGTGTTCGGCCCCGTCCTGTCCGTGTACACCTACCGCACCCTCGACCAGGCCATCGACATCGTCAACGCCAAGGCCAAGCCGCTGGGCCTCTACGTCTTCGGCCACGACCGCCACGCCACCGACACCATCATCGCGCGCACCTCCAGCGGCGGAGTCTCCGTCAACGAACTCGCCCTGCACGCCCTGTCCAACAGCATGGGCTTCGGCGGAGTCGGCCCCAGCGGCATGGGCCGCTACAAGGGCGGCCAGATCGGCTTCGAAGCGTTCAGCAACCCCAAGTCCGTGCTGTACCAGGGCCGTCTGATGGCCCGCTTCAGCGCTGACGCCGCGCCGCCGTGGAAGAACGACCGGCCGCGCAAGGCCATCCTGCGCATGACCGGTCTGGCACAGCCCGCGCCCCAGCACTCGACGCGGTAGGCGGCGACTGGCCGCCATGCGCCGCACCAGACGGTGCCACCTATTGCCGCCCCTGCATGGTCAGTTGTGTTCGAGCAACGAAGCACGCCTCATCCGATCGAAGGCTCTCTCATCCCGCTCCGAATTGCCCCGGAACAGACGGGCACTGTCTCCGGTGGCAGGGCGCCCAGAACGCGGGAGGCTACATGTACCAGGCCCTCAACGATCGGCAGCAGGCCGTTCTCGACTGGGTGGGTCAGGGGTGTCCCGACGGAGTCTGGCCGGACAGTGCGTACAAGACCAGCGGACAGGCCCTGCAGAACCGAGGACTCGTCAAAGTCACCAAGCGCCGCGGACAGTGGAGCGCCCACCGCACCGAGAAGGGGCGGCAGCATCTCATCGAACGCGGCATCCACCCCGTGGAGCAGAGCACCCGGCCGCCGGAACGGCCCGCCCGGAAGCCGACACCACCCCGTCCCAGAGCCGCACCGAAGGCCCGTACGAACTACGCGGACCAACTACTCGAAGAACTGGCCGCGAACGATGGCTGTCTCATCAAGCCCATCGAATCCGGCCTGCACGCGGTGAACTGGGCATCACGCGTCAGCGCCGCCCGCAAGTCCGGCAAGATCCCCCGCACCCAGGAACTCCACGGATACCCAACCCACAGCGGCTACGAAATCAAGCTCGTCGACATCCCCGCCTGGCGCCTCGCCGAACCCGCTCCGCTCCCTGTGCCGGCCAGACTCACCAAACCCCATGCCGTCGTGGCCGCCCTCCAAAAGCAGCCGCAGCCCATGGGCCTGACCAAGCCCCTCCAGGGCCGAGCCCTGCGCATCATCCACACCCTCATCACCGCCCAAGGCGAAGCGTCGGATTCCTCGTCCTTCAAGAACAGGACCGCAGCGAACACATCCCCACCGACAAGGAACTCGCCGACGCCAAAAAGCACTCATGGAAGCGCATCCCGCGCTTCGACTACACCCCCTCCAACCGCCTGCGCTTCATCCTCCGCGGCGGCAGCCCGCACCGCGCCAGCGAACGGACCGACCTCCCCGACCGGCCGCTCGAAGACCAACTCGCCGAGATCGCACAAGAGATCGGCCTGCGCGGCGAAGCCGCGGAACGCAAACGCCTTGCGAACCAGCAAGCCAGAGAGGTGCAGCAAAAGCGGTGGGAAGCCGCCATGCAGGAAGCCCGCGCCGCCTATGCCCACGCCTACCGCGTCAAACACCTCGGAGAACAGGCAGACGCCTGGCACAAGGCCAACCACCTGACCGAATACATCGCAGCAGTACGCGACCATGCCGCATCACTGCCGCCCGGGCAGGAACGGACCGAGATCGAGGCGTGGCTCGCATTCGCGGACGCGCACCTGCAACACTTCACTAAAGCGGTCTCAGCGCCGAAACTTCCTACGCCGCCGAAGCCCAACAGCGACGACCTCAAGCCCTTCCTCGGCCACTGGAGCCCCTACGGTCCCCGCTCCTACTGAGCGGCAACATACGGCGGATCGCCGGTTACCGAAACCGGAGATCCACCGAATACTTCGAGCTCCACCGCCACTCACTGACCAACCGTCGAAAGGCAGAAAGCCGACCAGGGGAATCACACCGCCACGAGCCGTACCCGCTCACCGCACAGCTTGGCCATGTCGTCAATATCGGAAGTCAGCATGACCACGGGGCGATGCTGTCGCAGCGCGGCCTCGGCGACGGCCGCATCGATCGCGTATTTGTGCCCGTGCAACCCGGCATTCATCAGCAACTTCGAGGCAGCCCTCGCCTCCTCGTCACCGACCGGGACGACCCGCAGCCCGGAAAGCACCCAGTTCAGGCGGGACTTGTTCGTACGCGCGTGGACCGCTTCGATAATGGTGAGCGCACTGATCATGACCTCCATGCCACGCGAGCGCGCCTCAGCGATCAGAGCCACCACCTGCTCGTCGTCGGCGAGCAGCTTCGAGAGCCCCTCGCTGTCGAGTACCAGCGTCCCCTCGTGACTCAGCCTGCGGCGGGCCATTCGGCCTCCTCGGCGAACACCTCGTCGAAGACCTGCCGCGCCCGCTGCCGCGCCGGCTCGGAGACCGGCCCCTTGCGGCTCTCGTAATCCGCCAGGTACTCGTCCAGAACCTGCCCGCGCAGCTCACGCTCGACCGCCTCGGTGATGAACGCGGAGAACTCCCGCTTCCCCACCCGCGCCCGGATCGCCTCCGCGGTCCCTTCGGGCAGCGACAGGCTCACCCGCGTCGCCGGGCCTTCCCCGATGCTGTACGTCGTCTCACCCATACCCCCGATTGTGTCAAACGAGTAGGAAAACTGCCACGTCCGCACGACCTTCACAGCTCGACCAGCGCCCTGCTCGCACAAATCCCAGCACGGGCGCCCTCATCCCATCCCAGCACAATCCCAGCACGGTACGGATGACCAGGGATGACGACAGGTGACGAGGGGTCAGCTATCCCAGCACCATCCCAGCACGGAAAAGACCAAGGGCCCGACCCCGAAGAGCCGGACCCTCTCTGACCTGCACGTTTGCTAGATCAGTGACGTGGTGATACGTCAGCCGCTACACGTTGAAGCGGAACTCCACCACGTCCCCGTCCTGCATCACGTAGTCCTTGCCCTCCATGCGGGCCTTGCCCTTGGAGCGGGCCTCGGCCACCGAGCCGGTTTCGACGAGGTCGGCGAAGGAGATGACCTCGGCCTTGATGAAGCCCTTCTGGAAGTCGGTGTGGATCACGCCGGCCGCCTCGGGGGCCGTGGCGCCCTTCTTGATGGTCCAGGCGCGGGATTCCTTGGGGCCGGCCGTGAGGTAGGTCTGCAGGCCGAGGGTGTCGAAGCCGACGCGGGCGAGGGTGGCGAGGCCGGGCTCCTCGGCGCCCACCGACTCCAGGAGCTCCAGGGCGTCCTCCTCGTCGAGTTCGGCGAGGTCCTGCTCCAGCTTGGCGTTGAGGAAGATCGCCTCGGCGGGGGCGACCAGGGCGCGCTGCTCGGTCTTGAAGTCCTCGTCGACCAGTTCGTCCTCGTCGACGTTGAAGACGTAGAGGAACGGCTTGGTGGTCAGGAGGTGCAGGTCGTGCAGGAGCTCGGCGCGCTCCGAGCCCTGGACGATGCCGTGGGCGAAGAGCGTGTCGCCCTTCTCCAGGATCTCCTTGGCCTCCTCGACCGCCTTGACCTTGGGGGCCACGTCCTTCTTGATGCGCGACTCCTTCTGGAGCCGCGGCAGGACCTTCTCGATGGTCTGGAGGTCGGCGAGGATCAGCTCGGTGTTGATCGTCTCGATGTCGTCCTTCGGCGAGACCTTGCCGTCGACGTGCACGACGTTCTCGTCCTTGAAGGCCCGGATGACCTGGCAGATCGCGTCGGACTCACGGATGTTCGCGAGGAACTTGTTGCCCAGGCCCTCGCCCTCGGAGGCGCCGCGCACGATGCCCGCGATGTCGACGAAGTCGACCGTGGCCGGAAGGATGCGCTCCGACTTGAAGATCGACGCCAGCCTGGCCAGACGGGCGTCGGGGACGCCGACGACACCCACGTTGGGCTCGATCGTGGCGAACGGGTAGTTGGCCGCGAGCACGTCGTTCTTGGTCAGGGCGTTGAACAGGGTCGACTTGCCGACATTCGGCAGGCCGACGATTCCGATCGTGAGCGACACGTTGCGACTTCCCGTAGTGAGTGGGTGAGTGAGCCGGGGGGCTGCCAGTGCCGGCGGGCCGGCCGATCCACCAGTTTACGGGGTTCGGGGCACCCTGCCGGCGGCCGCGTCGAACACCTGGCCAAGGGCCGCTCTTCGGCTTGGTTTCGGCGTGTCTGGGCTGCGACTGGGCACATAAACAGACCTAGGTTGGTCCGGTGGAGCATCACAGGACCCGACCCCGACAGCCCGGACCGCGTCGAGGCGGCCCCCGTCCGCCGCTGCCTCCGCAGGCGAGACCGCGGCCGGGGACGCGGCCGGGGACGGCAGGGCGCCGGCCCGCTCCTGGGAGGTCGCGTACGGCACCGGTGACGCAGCCCGCGAGGCTGCCGAACCCACGGCTCACGGGGCTCGGCTGCGGCCTTTTCTGCATGGCCGCGATGCTCACGCTCGGCTTCCTGGACGACCTGCTCCTCGGGGCGTCCCTGACCGTGTACGGCGTGCTGTCCCTGCCGGTGTCCGCACTGACCGCGCTGTGGGTGCGCGGGGGCGACCTGCTGACCGCTCCCGTCGTCATCCCGATCGCCTTCGCCGTCGGCCTGCCGACCGTCGCCGACGACGGCGGCGGGGGTTTCCTGGGCGCGGTGATGGGCCTGGTGACGGCCCTGTCCACGCAGGCCGGCTGGCTCTACGGCGGGACGCTGATCGCCGGGGTGATCGTCATCGTCCGCCGGATCCGGGTGGTCCGGACGGCCCGGGCGGTCCGGCGCCGCCGGACCTGACCCCGGCAGGCGGGCCGGGGTCAGGGTGCGGCGGGGGCAGGGGGTGCCGCCTACTTGGCGTGGTGTGCCGCGCGCATCGCCGCGCCCACGATCCCGGCGTTGTTCTGCAGCTGGGCCGGGACGATCTCGGCCTTGACGCCCTCGATGTACGGCAGGAACTTCTCGGCCTTGCGGCTCACCCCGCCGCCGATGATGAACAGGTCCGGGGTGAAGAGCATCTCGACGTGCGCCAGGTACTTGTTGACCCGGCGCGCCCAGTGCTCCCAGCTCAGGTCCTCGTCCTCCTTGGCCTTGCTGGAGGCCTTCTTCTCGGCGTCGTGGCCGCCCAGCTCCAGGTGGCCGAGCTCGGTGTTGGGGACCAGCTCGCCGTCGACGAACAGGGCGCTGCCGATGCCGGTACCGAAGGTGAGCAGGAGGACGACGCCCCTGCGGCCCCGGCCGGCGCCGAACTCGATCTCGGCCACGCCCGCCGCGTCCGCGTCGTTGACCACGGTCACCGGGAGACCGCCGAGCCGCTCGCTGAACAGCGTGCGCGCGTCGGTGTCGATCCAGCTCTTGTCGACGTTCGCCGCCGTACGGATGTGGGTGCCGTCGGTGATCACCCCGGGGAAGGTGAGCCCGACCGGGCCGCTCCACCCGAAGTGGTCGACGACCTGCTTGACCCCGTCGGCGACGCCGTCCGGCGTCGCCGGGTGCGGGGTGAGCACCTTGCACCGCTCCTGGGCCAGGTCGCCCTTGTCCAGGTCCACGGGAGCGCCCTTGATCCCGGAACCACCGATGTCCACGCCGAAGATCTGCATGGCTCCACGTTACGTCGTACGACTGACAGTCACGACGTCGGACGGGCCCGCGGTCACACAGTCGTACGGACGGTGGTCACGCGCCGGCGCCGGTGCCGCCGCGCTCGGAGACCAGGGCGGCCGCCTCTTCGCGCAGGTCACGGCGGAGTTCCTTGGGCAGCGAGAAGGTGATGGACTCCTCGGCCGCCTTGACGATCTCGACGTCACCGTAGCCGCGCTCGGCGAGCCACTCCAGGACCTGCTCGACCAGCACCTCGGGTACGGAGGCGCCGGAGGTGACGCCGACGGTCGTCACGCCGTCCAGCCAGGCCTCGTCGATCTCGTCGGCGAAGTCGACCAGGTAGGCCGCGCGGGAGCCGGCCAGCTTGGCGACCTCGACCAGCCGCTTGGAGTTGGAGGAGTTGCGGGAGCCGACCACGATGACCAGCTCGGCCTCGGCGCCCATCTGCTTCACGGCGAGCTGACGGTTCTGCGTGGCGTAGCAGATGTCGTCGCTGGGCGGCGAGATGAGCTGCGGGAACTTCTCCTTGAGGGCGTCGACGGTCTCCATCGTCTCGTCGACGGAGAGGGTGGTCTGGGAGAGCCAGACGACCTTGGACTCGTCGCGGACCTCGACCTTGGCGACGTCCGCCGGGCCGTCCACCAGCTGGATGTGGTCGGGGGCCTCGCCGGAGGTGCCGATGACCTCCTCGTGGCCCTCGTGGCCGATCAGGAGGATGTCGTAGTCCTCGTTGGCGAAACGGACGGCTTCCTTGTGGACCTTGGTGACGAGCGGGCAGGTCGCGTCGATGGTGGCGAGGCGGCCGCGCTCGGCCTCCTCGTGGACGACGGGGGCGACGCCGTGCGCGGAGAACATCACGATGTTCCCCGGCGGGACCTCCTCGGTCCGCTCGACGAAGATCGCGCCCTTCTTCTCCAGGGTCTGCACGACGTACTTGTTGTGGACGATCTCGTGCCGGACATAGATCGGGGCCCCGTACTGCTCCAGGGCCTTCTCGACGGCGATCACGGCGCGGTCCACACCCGCGCAGTAGCCACGGGGGGCGGCGAGCAGGACACGGCGGCCAGGCGAAGCAGTCATGGCACCCATCGTAAGGCCGCGTTCGGGGGCTCGAAGATCGCCTCCGGGTGACGATCCCGGGGAGAACGGCGGAAGACACGGAAGACACGGAAGACCCGGGGTGCGCGGGCAGGGCGGGGGCGGGGCCCGGGTGCGGCGGGGGCGGCACGTGGTGATGCCGGTGCCCGGGGTTGCGATCACGGTCGCGGTGATCGTGGCGGCCTCCGGGGCGGCGCAGGTGGTGGGGGTGGTGTGGCTGGCGGTGGGGCTGGTGGTGCTCGTCGTGCAGCGCGGCCGGCCCCCTGCCGCGGCCTGAACGGCCTCGTCCGCAGCCCCGCACGGGCTGGAGGGCGCTGTCGGTGCGCGCCGTTACGCTCGGCGCATGGCTTTGAACACGTCCGCTGAAGCTCCCGTGCCCGTCGGCGAGATCTCCCGGCTCATCGGGGGGTGGATCGACCGGCTCGGGGCCGTCTGGGTCGAGGGGCAGATCACGCAGCTGTCGCGGCGGCCGGGGGCCGGGGTCGTGTTTCTGACGTTGCGGGATCCGTCGTACGACATCTCGATCGGCGTGACCTGCTTCCGGCAGGTCTTCGACGCCGTGGCCGACGTGGTCGGCGAGGGGGCCCGGGTCGTGGTGCACGCGAAGCCCGAGTGGTACGCGCCGCGTGGGCAGCTGTCCCTGCGGGCCGCCGAGATACGGCCGGTAGGGGTCGGGGAGCTGCTGGCGCGGCTGGAGATGCTCAAGAAGGCGCTGGCCGCCGAGGGGCTGTTCGCCGCCGGGCGGAAGAAGCCGTTGCCGTTTCTGCCGCAGCTGATCGGGCTGGTGTGCGGGCGGGCGTCGGCGGCCGAGCGGGACGTGCTGGAGAACGCCCGGCACCGGTGGCCCGCGGTGCGGTTCGAGGTGCGGAACGTGCCGGTGCAGGGCGTGCACGCCGTCCCGCAGGTCGTGCAGGCCGTGAAGGAGCTGGACGCGATCGAGGAGGTGGATGTGATCATCGTCGCGCGCGGGGGCGGCAGCGTGGAGGATCTGCTGCCGTTCTCCGACGAGCAGCTGGTGCGGGCCGTCGCGGAGTGCCGTACGCCGGTCGTCTCCGCCATCGGGCACGAGCCCGACACCCCGTTGCTCGACTACGTCGCGGACCTGCGCGCCTCCACCCCGACCGACGCCGCGAAGAAGGTCGTCCCGGACGTGGGGGAAGAGGCGGAGCGGGTGCGGATGCTGCGGGACCGCGGGCGGCGGTGTGTCGACGCGCTGGTGGCGCGGGAGGAGCGGGGACTGGCCAACGCGCTCGCGCGGCCGGCCATGGAGGACCCGCACCGGATGGTCGACGAGCGGGCCGATCACGTCGCCTCGCTGGTGGACCGTTCGCGGCGCACCCTCGGGCATCTGCTCGACCGCGCCGACTCCGAGCTGACGCACACGCACGCGCGCGTGGTGGCCCTCTCCCCGGCCGCCACGCTGAAGCGCGGTTACGCCGTGCTGCAGAAGGGCGACGGCCACGTGGTGCGCGACGGCGCGGAGGTCGAGCCGGGCGAGGCGCTGCGGGCGCGCGTCGCCGAGGGTGAGTTCACGGTGCGGGTGGACGGCTAGTCCATGCCGTACGGGCGGATGAGAGAGGTGTGTGCATGAGCGGCAGGGCCGAGGAGACGCTCTCCTACGAGCAGGCGCGGGACGAGCTGATCGAGACCGTGCGGCGGCTGGAGGCCGGCGGGACGAGCCTTGAGGAGTCGCTGGCGCTCTGGGAGCGGGGCGAGGAGCTGGCCAAGGTGTGCCGGCGGTGGCTGGAGGGGGCGCGGGCCCGGCTGGACGCGGCCCTGGCCGAGGAGGAGGACGGGGGGGACGAGGCCGAGGCGGAGGGCTGAGCGGGGGGCTCGCGGGGGCTTCGTGGTGCCGGTGTGAGGCGGATCACCGAGCGAGGTCCGGTCTTTGTTGAACCTTGAACCTTCCTGGCGTATGGTCGTGCCGTCAGGCTATCCGGACCGCGGTCCGGATTTGAACGCGATGTGACCCCCAGGAAGTTCAACCATGTCTCTCGTTCTCGATCCCGCCGCTCAGGACCTGCTGTTCCGCGAGGCCCGCACCGCCAACACCTTCACCGACGAGCCGGTGACCGACGAGCAGGTGCAGGCGATCTACGACCTGGTCAAGTACGGCCCGACCTCCATGAACCAGTCGCCGCTGCGCGTGGTCCTGGTCCGCTCCCCCGAGGCCCGCGAGCGCCTCGTGCAGCACATGGCCGAGGGCAACCAGAAGAAGACCGCCACCGCCCCGCTGGTCGCGATCCTCGCCGCGGACAACGAGTTCCACGAGGAGCTCCCGGAGCTCTTCCCGCACTTCCCGCAGGCCAAGGACGCCTTCTTCGGCGACCGCGCGGTGCGCGAGGGCAGCGCCGCCCTGAACGCCGCCCTCCAGGCCGCCTACTTCATCATCGGCATCCGTGCCGCCGGGCTCGCCGCCGGCCCGATGACCGGCGTCGACTTCGCGGGCATCCAGAAGGAGTTCCTGGACGACGACCACACCCCGTTCGTGGTCGTCAACATCGGCAAGCCGGGCCCGGACGCCTGGTTCCCGCGCTCCCCGCGCCTGGCCTACGACGACGTCGTCACGACCGTCTGAGCCCGCCGGAAAGAACGGTGAGAGGCCCCCGGCAACGGCGCCGGGGGCCTCTCGCGTTCACGTCGTGACGCCCGCGTCAGGACAGCTTCCGTCAGGACAGCTTCAGGGCCGCGGCCATCTTCGTCAGCTCGGTGAAGGAGGCGGTGCCGGCCACGACCGTGGTGGAGCCGGTGGTGCCGTCGAGCACCAGCGCGTCGTAGCGGCCGCCGGTGTAGTGCGTCCAGGTGCGGTCGCCGATCTTCTCGGTCGTCTTCGTGGCCGACGCGCCCTGACTGGCGTCGTCGATGAAGTCCGCGCGCTTCTGAGTCGACTGCTCGATCTGGACGTACTGACCGTCGGGGGTCTGGTAGCCGAGGTGCCAGCGGTCCCCGGCCTCACCCTGGAAGCGGACCGAGGTCGCCTTCCAGGTGCTGGGCAGGCCCTGGGGCGCGGCCACCGGATAGCTCGCCGCGCGCCGTGCCGTCAGCAGCTCGACCCGGTAGTCGACCCGCTGGATGTCGGGAGCGTGATCGTCGTGCGGGACGAGCAGGTAGATGAAGCCCGCCGCGAGGCCGATCAGGGCCAGGGAGAGAATCATGTCCCGGACCGTCTTCTGCTTGCCGTTCGTGCCTGCCACGTCCCCTATCGTCGCAGGTGCCCGCTGCGCTCATCCGTGGGGTCCCCTGCTCATTTTGTCAGCCTGGCGATAGAGTCGACGGGAAACCCTCATCCGGCCGTCGTCGTATCAGAAAGGTGCGCTCCGATGACCGAGAATCATCATCACCTGCCGTCCGAACTCGATGTTCCCTCCGAGGCCCCCGACCGCAACCTCGCCCTGGAGCTGGTCCGGGTGACCGAGGCCGCCGCGATGGCCGCGGGACGCTGGGTCGGCCGCGGCGACAAGAACGGCGCCGACGGCGCCGCGGTGCGCGCGATGCGGACCCTCGTCTCCACCGTGTCGATGAACGGCGTGGTCGTCATCGGCGAGGGCGAGAAGGACGAGGCGCCGATGCTCTTCAACGGAGAGCGCATCGGCGACGGCACCGGGCCCGAGGTCGACATCGCCGTCGACCCGATCGACGGGACGACGCTGACCGCCAAGGGCATGCCCAACGCGATCGCCGTGCTGGCCGCGGCCGAGCGCGGGGCCATGTTCGACCCGTCCGCCGTCTTCTACATGGACAAACTGGTCACGGGCCCGGAGGCGGCGGACTTCGTCGACATCGACGCGCCCGTCTCCGTCAACATCCGGCGGGTCGCCAAGGCGAAGCGGGCCACCCCGGAGGACGTGACCGTCGTCATCCTCGACCGGCCGCGGCACGAAGGGATCATCAAGGAGATCCGGGAGGCCGGCGCGCGCATCAAGCTGATCTCCGACGGTGACGTCGCCGGGTCGATCTACGCCCTGCGCGAGGGCACGGGCGTCGACATGCTGCTCGGGATCGGCGGCACGCCCGAGGGCATCATCTCGGCGTGCGCCGTGAAGTGCCTCGGCGGGACCATCCAGGGCAAGCTGTGGCCCAAGGACGACGAGGAACGGCAGCGGGCGATCGACGCCGGGCACGACCTGGACCGGGTGCTGACCACCGAGGACCTGGTGACCGGCGAGAACGTCTTCTTCGTCGCGACGGGCATCACCGACGGCGAACTGCTCCGGGGGGTGCGGTACCGGTCGGAGACCGCGCTGACCGAGTCCATCGTGATGCGGTCGAAGTCGGGGACGGTGCGGCGGATCGACTCCGAGCACCGGCTGCGCAAGCTGCGGGCGTACAGCACGGTGGATTTCGACCGGCCGAAGTAACGCGGTCGGGGCAGGGGGCTGCGGTGCGCCGGTGAGTGCGGGCGCGTCGTGGCTGGTCGCGCAGTTCCTCCCCCAGCGCCCCTAAAAAAGACAGGGGCGATGCCCCCTCGGCAAGCGAGAAGGCGCCCTCGGTGCGGAGAGGACGCCTTTTCGTCAGCCTGCCTGCGCTATGCGGTTCGCCGCTGCCGCTCGCGCCGCCTTCTTCAGTTCCATGTCGCGGCGCCTGCGGCGGGCCAGGACCACGCGGCGCTCCGCCGCGGTGAGGCCGCCCCAGACGCCGTAGGGCTCGGGCTGGAGCAGCGCGTGTTCGCGGCACTCGACCATCACAGGGCAGCGGGCACAGACCCGCTTGGCCGCCTCCTCGCGGGACAGCCGGGCGGCGGTGGGTTCCTTGGAGGGTGCGAAGAACAGGCCGGCCTCGTCGCGCCGGCACACCGCCTCGGTGTGCCAGGGTGCGTCTTGGTCCCTGTCCCGCACTGGCACCCGCTGGGCCGGAACGGCAGCTACCTGCAGGGACGAATGCGGCGGTTGCAGCACGGGTCTACTCCTGACGACGGCTTCGCGAGCGAGAGACGATGCAGCAAGGCCTACCCGCTGTGCGCGGGCCTATGCACAGCGTTCTCAACAGCCGTAGCCCGTAGGCTTGTTCACGACCCCTGGGGCCGCTGGGCAAGGAGTGATTCGCGACCGTCAACGGTCCAGGTGTTTGCGCACCGTCCGGTCGACCTTGTCCTGAACCCGGTCCAGGATGTCGGCGATGAGCTTTCCGCGCTTCGGCCGCGCCTCCACGTTGCCGAGGACGGCCCAGCCGTCGACGTAGACGACCGGCGCGTCGGAGTCGACCGAATCCAGCGTGTCCGCCTCGAAGTTGCCGAGCACGCCGCCCCCAGTGCCGCGCAGCGACACGTTCTCCGGGACGCGGATCTGGATGTCGCCGAAGACCGAGATCGCCTTGATGACGACCTGCTGGTACTCGAATATCGCCTCGGTGAGGTCCAGCTCGACGGAGCCGAAGACCGCGTAGGCGTGCAGCCGGCGGCCGGCCCGCCAGCGGCCGCGGCGGCGGGCGCTGCTGAAGACGGCGACCACGTTGCTGTCCGCCTCGACGGGGATCGCGCCGGGAGTGGGCCGCGGGGGCACCGGCGTGTAGGCCGGGGCGGCCGGGCGGGCGTGGGCCGCGGGCAGGTCCCGTATGAAGACCTCCAGCTCGCCCACCGTCTTGGCGTTCAGCACCCCCTCCACGCGCTCGGCGTGCTCGTCGGCGGTCAGGCGCCCCTCGGCGAGGGCCTCCCGCAGGATGTCGGCGATACGGTCGCGGTCCGCGTCGGAGGCGCGCAGCTCGGCCACCGGCGCCCCGGCCCGCTCCTGAGGGGTCTGCTTCTGAAGGTCCACGGCAGCAGCGTACCGAAACGCGATAGATCGCGACTACCCTTCGCCGCGACCTGTGGAAAACCCGTACGCTCCGCGAACTGAGCCTTACCTCACAGGTTCCGTGTCAGCGGCAGGTTCTACGCTGGACAGCGCCCGCCAGCGTCGGCGGGCGGCCGTCCGTCAGAGTGAGGAATGGGCTGAGATGCCTGAGTTCGCGTATACCGATCTGCTCCCCCAGGGCGAGGACACCACCCCGTACCGGCTGGTGACCTCGGAGGGCGTGTCCACCGTCGAGGGACCGGACGGGCGGACGTTCCTCAAGGTGGAGCCGGAGGCGCTGCGCAAGCTCGCCGAGGAGGCGATCCACGACATCCAGCACTACCTGCGCCCGGCCCACCTCGCCCAGCTCCGCCGGATCGTCGACGACCCGGAGGCGTCGGGCAACGACAAGTTCGTCGCGCTCGACCTGCTGAAGAACGCCAACATCGCGGCGGCCGGCGTGCTGCCCATGTGCCAGGACACCGGCACGGCGATCGTCATGGGCAAGCGCGGGCAGAACGTGCTGACCGAGGGCGGCGACGAGGCGGCGCTGAGCCGCGGCATCTACGACGCGTACCTGAACCTCAACCTGCGCTACTCGCAGATGGCTCCGCTCACCATGTGGGAGGAGAAGAACACGGGGTCGAACCTGCCGGCCCAGATCGAGCTGTACGCCACCGACGGCGGCGCCTACAAGTTCCTCTTCATGGCGAAGGGCGGCGGCTCGGCCAACAAGTCGTTCCTCTACCAGGAGACGAAGGCCGTCCTCAACGAGGCCTCCATGATGAAGTTCCTGGAGGAGAAGATCCGTTCGCTCGGCACGGCCGCCTGCCCGCCGTACCACCTGGCGATCGTGGTGGGCGGTACGAGCGCCGAGTACGCGCTGAAGACCGCCAAGTACGCCTCCGCGCACTACCTGGACGAGATCCCCGCCGAGGGCTCGGAGCTCGGGCACGGCTTCCGGGACAAGGACCTGGAGCAGAAGGTCTTCGAGCTGACCCAGAAGATCGGGATCGGCGCGCAGTTCGGCGGCAAGTACTTCTGCCACGACGTGCGGGTGGTGCGGCTGCCGCGGCACGGCGCGTCCTGCCCGGTCGCCATCGCGGTCTCCTGCTCCGCGGACCGCCAGGCGGTCGCGAAGATCACCGCCGAGGGCGTGTTCCTGGAGCAGCTGGAGACGGACCCGGCGCGGTTCCTGCCGGAGACGACGGACGAGCACCTCGACGAGTCCTCGGACGTGGTGCGGATCGACCTCAACCAGCCGATGGACACGATCCTCGCCGAGCTGACCAAGTACCCGGTCAAGACGCGGCTCTCGCTCACCGGGCCGCTGGTCGTGGCGCGGGACATCGCGCACGCCAAGATCAAGGAGCGGCTCGACGCGGGTGAGGAGATGCCGCAGTACCTGAAGGACCACCCGGTGTACTACGCGGGGCCCGCGAAGACGCCCGAGGGGTACGCCTCCGGGTCCTTCGGGCCCACGACGGCCGGGCGCATGGACTCCTATGTCGAGCAGTTCCAGGCGGCCGGGGGCTCCAAGGTGATGCTCGCGAAGGGGAACCGCAGCAAGCAGGTCACCGACGCGTGCGAGGCGCACGGCGGGTTCTATCTCGGCTCCATCGGGGGGCCGGCCGCGCGGCTCGCGCAGGACTGCATCAAGAAGGTCGAGGTCGTCGAGTACGAGGAGCTCGGCATGGAGGCGGTCTGGAAGATCGAGGTCGAGGACTTCCCGGCGTTCGTCGTCGTGGACGACAAGGGCAACGACTTCTTCCAGGACCCCGCCCCGGCTCCGACGTTCACCACGATCCCGGTGCGAGGGCCCGGGCTGGCGTAGTGCGTCCGGGGCGGCGAGGGAGGATGTCGCCCCCGCCGCCCCTACCCGTCCCGTCCCTCCAGGGGGTGGGCCCCCTTCGACCGCCCGGTTCGGGGGCTGCCGCCCCCGGACCCCCGCATCGGCCTGCGGCCTCGTCCTCAAACGCCGGACGGGCTGGACAGTGGGGGCGCGGGCCCGTCGCCGTCCTCAAACGCCGGACGGGCTGGACAGTGGGGGCGCGGGCCCGTCGTCGTCCTCAAACGCCGGACGGGCTGGAGGGTGGAGGTGCGGGCCGGCCTCGTCCCCGAACGCCGGACAGGCCGGACAGTGGGGGTGCCGGCCTGCCTCGTCCGCCGTGCGGGGTGATGAACGAGCGTCGTCAGTCGGGGATGCAGCCGAACCAGTTCACCGAGTCGCCGTCCTTGGTGTAGCCCATGCACCGGACGGTTTCGTCGTGCAGTTTCTCGGTGTGGTCGACCGGGCCGTTCGCGTAGTCCGTCGTGTGGTGGGGCTGCGCCAGGTTGTCGATCGCGACGCGGTACCAGGGACGTTTGCTGGACGGCAGGGTGCAGCCGTGGCTCGTCATGTTGCGGCTGGGATCGCCGCTCCACACCGGGCGTTCGGCGCGGTCGCAGTGGGCCCGGTGGGCTCCGCCGTCGGCGGCGGCGGTGCCGGCGCCCGCGCCCAGCAGGGTCGCCGTGCCTATGGACACCGCCGCCAGGGCGCCGAGCAGACCCTTTGGAGTGAAGTTCATGAGTGGCCCTCCTGGTAGCCGTGGTGACGGCAGGGAGTCGCCCTGCCGCCTTGGGCTGATCGTCACACTTGTCCTGGATGTCCCGCCCGGCGAGCGGAGGGGCAGTCCCCCGACCCGGTGACGTCGGTGGTGCCAATGCAGCAGGCGCCCGGAACAACCGCCGCCCCCCGATCGCTGACAAGGGCATGAGCGACTACCGCATCGAACACGACTCCATGGGCGAGGTCCGGGTCCCCGCGCACGCCAAGTGGCGGGCCCAGACGCAACGGGCCGTCGAAAACTTCCCCGTCTCCGGGCAGCGGATCGAGCGCGCGCACATCGAGGCGCTGGCCCGCATCAAGGGCGCGGCGGCCAAGGTGAACGCCGAGCTGGGGGTGGTCGACAAGGACGTCGCGCAAGCGATCCAGGAGGCGGCCGAGGAGGTCGCCGCGGGGAAGTGGGACGAGCACTTTCCCGTCGACGTGTTCCAGACCGGGTCCGGCACCTCGTCGAACATGAACACCAACGAGGTCCTCGCGACGCTGGCGACCGAGCGGCTGGGGCGGGACGTCCATCCGAACGACCACGTGAACGCCTCGCAGTCCTCCAACGACGTGTTCCCGTCGTCCCTCCACATCGCCGCCACCGCCGCCGTCACCCGTGACCTGATTCCGGCCCTGGAGCACCTCGCCGACTCGCTCACCAGGAAGTCCGAGGAGTTCGCCGATGTGGTGAAGTCGGGGCGGACCCATCTGATGGACGCGACGCCGGTCACGCTGGGGCAGGAGTTCGGCGGGTACGCGGCGCAGGTGCGGTACGGCGTCGAGCGGCTGCGGGCCTCGCTGCCCCGGCTGGCCGAACTGCCGCTCGGCGGGACGGCGGTGGGCACCGGGATCAACACCCCGCCCGGGTTCTCCGCCGCGGTGATCGAGGAGGTCGCGCGGGTCACCGGGCTGCCGTTCACGGAGGCCCGCAACCACTTCGAGGCGCAGGGCGCCCGGGACGGGATCGTGGAGACCAGCGGGCAGCTGCGGACCGTCGCGGTCGGCCTGACGAAGATCGCCAACGACCTGCGGTGGATGTCCTCGGGGCCGCGGACCGGGCTCGCCGAGATCTCGCTGCCCGACCTGCAGCCGGGGTCCTCGATCATGCCGGGGAAGGTCAACCCGGTCATCCCCGAGGCCGTGCTGATGGTGGCCGCGCAGGTCGTCGGGAACGACCAGACCATCGCCGTGGCCGGCGCGGCCGGGAACTTCGAGCTCAACGTGATGCTGCCGGTCATCGGGAAGAACGTGCTGGAGTCCGTCCGGCTGCTCGCCAACGTCTCGCGGCTGCTGGCCGACCGGACCGTGGACGGGATCACGGCGCACCGGGAGCGGGCCCGGGAGTACGCCGAGTCGTCGCCGTCCGTGGTCACGCCGCTCAACAAGTACATCGGGTACGAGGAGGCCGCCAAGGTGGCCAAGAAGGCGCTCGCGGAACGTAAGACGATCCGCCAGGTGGTCATCGAGAGCGGGTACGTCGAGCGGGGCGACCTGACCGTCGAGCAGCTGGACGAGGCGCTGGATGTCCTGCGGATGACACGGCCGTAACCACGTGCGAACGTTTCGCGCCGCCCGGCCAGAACCGTGACGTCCACCGCAGCGTCGTATGCCTACGGCACCTAATATCTGTCCATGGCAGACGGTGGAGCGGTGAGACGCGTGATGCGCGGGGAAACGGGCGGTGCGACCGGCGACGGGACCGGTTTCTGGACTCCTGGGAGCCAGATCCTGTGGCGGTACCGGGAGAACGCCGGGCACGGCTTCCACATCGCGCGCCCCGTCACCGTCGTCCGGGACGACGAGGAGCTGCTCGCCGTCTGGCTGGCCCCCGGCACCGAGTGCGTCCGACCCGTGCTCGCCGACGGCTCGTCGGTCGGTGAGGAACCGCTGGAGTCCCGCTACACCAAACCCCGGTCCGTCACGCACGGCCACTGGCACGGCACCGGCGTGCTGAAGCTGGCCCGGCCCGGTCAGCCCTGGTCGGTGTGGCTGTTCTGGGAGCCGGGCTGGCAGTTCAAGAACTGGTACGTCAACCTGGAGCAGCCGCTGGCCCGCTGGGACGGCGGAGTGGACTCGGAGGACCACTTTCTGGACATCTCCGTGCACCCGGACCGCAGTTGGCGGTGGCTCGACGAGGACGAGTTCGCGCAGGCCCAGCGGGACGGGCTGATGGGCGCACAGACGGCCGCGGCGGTGCGGGCGGCGGGCCTGGCCGCGGTGGCCGCCGTCGAGGCCTGGGAGGCGCCCTTCTCGGCCGGCTGGCAGCACTGGCGCCCGGACCCGTCCTGGGAGGTACCGTCACTGCCGAAGGACTGGGACCGTACGCCCGCGCACGTGTCCTCATGAGACCCTTGATGCGCCCCCGGTCCACAACCGTAGGATCGTCCTCCGCAAGGAAGCGTGAGCACAACTCCCGGATCATGCGCCGGGCTTGACCGAACGTCACCGAGGGGCGGCAGGACGTGAGCGAGGGGTACGAGGGCAACACCGGCGAGCGGCGCACGGGCCGCAGATCGTTCGCCGGTGGCACAGGAACAGCCTCCAGCCACGCCGAAATTCCGTTCCTGGGACACGTAATCCGGGTATCGGCACTTCGGCGGGACCACCTGCGCGCCCGGCGCGCAGCCCCGGACGGACGGATTCGACACGCGTGACGGAGCACCCCACCTCCTACGAGCGCCCACAGCCGGGCGCCGACCCCGCGGAGGCCCGCGGGGCGCTCCTGCGTACCCCGCAGCCGCAGTTGCAGACGCAGGGACAACCCCAGCCCTGTCCGCGCGGCGGCACCGCCTTACCGGCACAGGCCCGCGCGGGCGAGACGCCTTCCGGCCCCGGTACCAGCACGTCCGAGGAGCACTCCGTCAACGGCCCCGAGCACGCCCAGCCCACCAGCGCTGAGCCCGATCCGCACCGGCCGCGCCCCGCCCCCGACGGCATCCCGCCGCAGCCCGCCGCCGAGCCGGAGCGGGTGGCGAGCGCGCAGGAGCGGCGTACCGGACGCGGACTGCCGCCGGGCCGGCCGATGCCGATGCGGCGGGACGGCGACCGGCTGCGCTTCGTGGGCGCCGCGACCCGGCGGATCGCCCGGGGCATCGACCTGGACGAGATCGTGATGGGGCTGTGCCGGGCGACCGTGCCGACCTTCTCGGACGCGATCCTGGTCTATCTGCGCGACCCGCTGCCGGTCGGCGACGAGCGGCCCGTCGGCCCGGTGGTGCTGCGGCTGCGCCGCACCGACCGGATCCCGGAGGAGCGGGACGGCGAGGGCTTCCCGCCCCTGCCGGTCCCGGAGCCGGATCCCGCCGACATCGGCCTGGCCGCCCTCACCGCGGAGCTGTGCGAGGTACGGCCGGGCGGCGCGCTGAACGAGGTGCTGCGGGGCGTGCGTCCGGTTTTCGCGGACTCCCCCGCGGCACGCGCGGCGCTGCCCGAACTCCTCGGCGAGGGCAACGAGTCGCTCGTCCCCGGTGCCCAGCACGCGATCCTCGCCCCGCTGCGCGGCCGGCGCCGGGTGATCGGCGCGGCCCTGTTCCTGCGCCGCCCGGAGCGGCTGGCGTTCGAGACCGACGACCTGCTGGTCGCCGCCCAGCTGGCCACGCACAGCGCGCTCGGCATCGACAAGGCGGTGCTGTACGGCCGGGAGGCGTACATCGCCGACGAGTTGCAGCGGACCATGCTGCCGGAGAACCTGCCGAGCGCGACGGGCGTGCGGCTGGCGTCCCGCTACCTGCCGGCCGCCGAGACGGCCCGGGTGGGCGGCGACTGGTACGACGCGATCCCGCTGCCCGGGAGCCGGGTGGCGCTGGTCGTCGGTGACGTCATGGGTCACTCCATGACGTCGGCGGCCATCATGGGCCAGCTCCGGACGACCGCGCAGACGCTGGCGGGCCTCGATCTGCCGCCGCAGGAGGTCCTGCACCACCTGGACGAGCAGGCCCAGCGGCTCGGCAGTGACCGGATGGCGACCTGCCTGTACGCCGTCTACGACCCGGTGTCGCACCGCATCACCATCGCCAACGCCGGTCATCCGCCGCCGGTACTGCTGCACCTGGGCGGGCACGCCGAGGTGCTGCGGGTGCCGGCCGGGGCGCCGATCGGCGTCGGCGGGGTCGACTTCGAGGCGGTGGAGCTGGACGCGCCGGCGGGGGCGACGCTGCTGCTGTACACCGACGGTCTCGTGGAGTCCCGGCTGCGGGACGTGTGGACCGGCATAGAGCAGCTGCGCGAGAAGCTCGCCGCGACGGCGCAGCTGACGGGGCCGGACCATCCGCCGCCGCTCGAGGCCCTGTGCGACGAGGTGCTCGACATGCTCGGGCCGGGTGACCGCGACGACGACATCGCGCTGCTCGCGGCCCGGTTCGACGGGATCGCGCCGAGCGACGTGGCGTACTGGTTCCTGGAGCCGGAGGACGCGGCGCCGGGGCGGGCCCGGCGGCTCGCGCGGCGGGCGCTGGCCCGCTGGGGCCTCGAGGAGCTCACCGACTCCGTCGAGCTGCTGGTCAGCGAGGTCGTGACGAACGCGGTGCGGTACGCGTCGCGGCCGGTGACGTTGCGGTTGCTGCGGACCGATGTGCTGCGTTGCGAGGTCGGGGACGACGTGCCCCAGCTGCCCCGGCTGCGGCAGGCCCGCGCGACGGACGAGGGCGGCCGGGGCCTGTACCTGGTGAACCGGCTGGCACGGCGGTGGGGGGCGACGCGGCTCAGTACCGGGAAGGTCGTCTGGTTCGAGCTCAACAGGTAGCGCGGTGGGGGCTGCTTGATGTCGTCCGGGAGCTGCGGGCCGGTGGGGGGGGGGGGGGGGGGGGGGGGGGGGGGGGGGGGGGGGGGGGAGGGGGGAGGAGGGGGGGAGAAGGAGAGGGAGAGCGCACGCGGCAGCAGGGCACG
>NZ_JBVJNZ010000006.1:440712-476616 GCF_055583445.1 Streptomyces sp. NPDC104761
TCCTTGTGAGGGGGGGGGGGGGTGTGCCCCGTCGCCCGGTCAGGGGTCTCTTTTTTGCTTCCCACCCGTACCTCCTTTCTTTTCTCCTCTCCCCCCCCCCCCCCCCCCCCCCCCCCCCCCCCCACGACGCGCCCGCACCGTACGAAGCACCGGTGCGGGGCATCGCTACTGGCTACTGACCGTCCGCCGGATTCAGCGGGTTGTCCGTGATGCCGCCCGTCGGGGTCTGCGACGGGGTCGACGGGGCACTGGTCGTCGGATCCGGGGACTTCGTCGGGGTCTGGGACGGGGTCTGCGACGGCGTCTGCGACGGGGTCGCGGACTTCGTCGGGGTCTGGGACGGGGTCTGCGAGGGCGTCTCGGACGGGGTCTCGCTGAAGCTCGGCGTGTCCGTCGGCTGGACGGCCGCGCCCAGCTCGGTGTTCAGGTCGAACTTCGCCTTCTTCGTGACGCCGAAGGTGTACGTCGCCCAGATCTGCGCCGGGTAACCGCCACCGTTGACGCGGCCGGTGCCGGGGAGCAGGCCCGTGGCGCCGGTGAGGGGGACCTGGTTGTGGGTCTTGGCGTCCTCGCCGAACAGGCCGACCGAGGTCACCAGGTCGGGCGTGTAACCGGTGAACCAGGCCGACTTGTTGTTGTCGGACGTACCCGTCTTGCCGGCCACCTGCTGCCCCTTGCGCAGCGGGTTCTGGGCCACCGACGCCTTGGCCGTGCCGTCGTCGACCACGCCGGTCAGCACCGACGTCACCTGGTCCGCCGCCTCGGCGCTGATCACCTGGTCGCCGATCGGGTCCGGCAGGTCGACCTTGCGGCCGGTCTTCTCCGCCGACGCGAGGATGCTCGGGGTGACCTTCTGGCCGTGGTTGTCGAGGGTGGCGTACACCGAGGCCATCTCCAGCGGGCTCGCGCCCATGCTGCCCAGGGTCATCGCGGGCACCGCCTGGAGGTTCTCGGTGTCCAGGCCGAGGTCGTCGGCGGTCTTCAGCACGTTCTTCATGCCGACGTCCACGCCCATCTGCGCGAACACCGAGTTGACGGACTTGTTCATCGCCGTCTGCACGGTGATGTTGCCGTAGTTCGCGTCGTCCTCGTTCGGCGGGGCGAAGGCGATGTCGCTGCCCTTGACCGGGCGGCCGCTGGTGCCGTCGTAGATCGTGTCGGCGTTGATGTCCTTGCCGTTCTGCGTCTTGGCGTTCTGGTCGAGCGCGGCGGCGAGGATGATCGGCTTGAAGGTGGACGCCGGCTGGTAGTCGGCGCGGGTGGCGTTGTTCGTGTAGTGCTTGTAGTAGTCGACGCCGCCGTACAGGGCGAGGATCTTGCCGGTCTTGGGGTCGACGGAGACGGCACCGGCCTGGACGTTGTTGTCGACCTTGCGCTTCTTGCCGTCGAGCTTGCTGGTGAGCTGGCTCTTGACGGCCGCCTCCAGCTTGGCCTGCTTCTTCGGGTCGATGTTCAGGGTGATCGTCCAGCCCTGGTCGACGACCTGGGCCTCGGCCTGGGACCGGGTGATGTTCTGCGACTTCATCAGCTGGTTCTCCAGCTGGGTGTTGGCCAGGTCGACCAGGTAGCCCTTCTGGCCCTCCAGACCGGAGGCGGGCTTCGGGTCCTTGGGGATCGGGAACTTCATGGCGTCGCGCTCGGACTTGTCCAGCCACTTCTGGCCGACCATGTTGTCCAGGACGTAGTTCCAGCGGGCCTGCACCAGTTTCTTGCCGACGGGACCCGCCACCGCCCAGTCGTACTGGCTGGGGGCCTGCAGCAGCGCGGCCAGGTAGGCGCCCTGCGCGACCGAGAGCTTGTCGGCGTCGACGCGGTAGTAGGCCTGGGCGGCGGCCTGGATGCCGTAGGCGCCGCGGCCGTAGTAGCTGGTGTTGATGTAGCCCGCGAGGATCTCCTCCTTGGTCTTCTCGCGGTCCACCTTCAGCGAGATGACCAGTTCCTTCAGCTTGCGCGTGACGGTCTGGTCCTGGTCCAGGTAGTAGTTCTTGACGTACTGCTGGGTGATCGTCGACCCGCCCTGGGTGCCGCGGCCCCGCGCGGTGTTGTAGAGGCCGCGGGCCATGCCCCTGAGGTCGATGCCGTTGTCCGTGTAGAAGGTCTTGTTCTCCGCTGCGACGAAGGTGTGCTGGACGGCCTTCGGGACCTTGGAGAGGTCGACGATCTCGCGGTTGACGGTGCCCTTGCGGGCCAGGACCGAACCGTCGCTGTACTTGTAGACGTTGCTCTGCGTCTGCGCGAGCGCGTTGCCCTCGGGGACGCTCACCATCATGTACAGCGCGATGAAGGAGCCGATGCCCAGCAGGCAGACGGTGAAGAACGCGCCGAGCATCTTCTTCCAGGTGAACAGCCTGCGTATGCGGCCCTTGGCGGGCTTGCCCGGCGGACCGGACCTGCCCGGCTTCCTGGCGGCGGCCCGGCGGCGCTCCGCACGGGTCGCGCCCTCGGCGGCCTCGGCGGCCGGCGGCTCGACCGCCGTCGTGGCCCCGCCCTGCGCCGGCGTGGCGGGCGCGGCCTGCGGGGACGTGCGGTTCCGGGGCGCGGCGCGGCGGCCGCCACGCTGTCGCGCTCTTCTCTCGTCCGCTCGTCCCATGAGTCCGTCTGCTCCGCTTCGTCTCGGCTGTCACACGTGTGTACGGGTGTCACACAAGTACGTGGCTCAGGTCAGTCCAGAAAGCTAACACCGCTCTCTATGACAAACACCGCACGATCTGTCCTTTTTCGGACGTGACAATCAGCACCCTCGCCCAACGGAACCGACGAGCGGAGGAGACGGAGGGTTGCCCGGAGCTGTCGAGCGATACCACTTCGATAGCACAGCACCGGCCCGGGATTGCACGGCCGGAGGGGTCTCGTCCGGCCGTGCACTGCGTGGGGGCTCAGCCGGCCAGTGCCGCCTTGAACCCCTGCCGCCAGGACGGGTACCGCGGTTCCCAGCCCAGTTCCCGCTTGGCCTTGGCGTTGGAGAAGCCGCGGCCCTGGGTCATGACGACGACCGCCTGCTCGCCGGCCAGGAGACGGGCCAGCCACACCGGTACCCGCAGCGGCCGCTTCGCCCCGGCGCACTCGGCCAGGTACGGCAGCCACTCGGCGGCCGGCGCCGGATCATCGTCGACGATGTTGAACACGCCCCGCGCCTTCTGCTCCACCGCGAGGACGGTCGCGCTCGCCGCGTCGTCGAGGTGGATCCAGCTGCTGTGGCCGGTGGCGCGGCCGACCAGGGGGTACTGGCGCTTGCGGACCAGCTCGACCTGGTCGTCGATGGCGCCGGGGCCGTAGAAGGCGCCGTAGCGCAGGGCCGCGCCGCCGGCCCCGAGGACCGCGTCCTCCAGGTGGCGCAGCGCCAGCATCCCCCGGTGCGCGGCGGTGCCCGGCAGCAGGTCCAGCGGGTCCTCCTCGGTCTTCACCCAGCCGCCCTCGCGGATGCCGTTCCAGCTCGCGTGGCTCTGCGCGACGACGTGCCGCACGCCGGCCGCCTCGGCGGCGGCCAGCAGGTGGTCCGTGCCCTCGGTGCGCAGCCGGTTGGTGAGGGCGAACCAGCGGTCGGGATGCTTGATGTCCGGCTTGCCGGCGTGCGCCGCGGAGATCGCGGTCAGCTGGTGGACGACGACGTCCGGGCGGGCCGCGGCCACCGCCGCGCCGACCGACGCCGCGTCCAGGCCGTCCATCACGACTCCCTGCGCGCCCAGTTCCGCCAGGAGCCCGAGCCTGGCCGCGCCCGTCGTGGTGGCCGTCACCTGATGCCCACGCGCCACCAGCTGCGGCACCAGCCGCCGCCCCAGCACCCCGCTGCCCCCTGCCACGAACACCCTCACAGCCATCACCTTCCTGATCCGGCCCGATGCGACCGGTCCGACTCGACGCGGGAGACCCGCTGCCGGACCGGAGACGAGACGGACCCCGCCGCCGTGACATCCCGCTGTCGCAGAACCGTGACAATCGGCCTTCACCTGCGGCTCCGTACAGCGGGCCATGATCTCTATACGCCGCGTATACACGCGGCGTATACACGATGTGTAGAGTCCCTTCCATGTCCATCGGTCACACCCTCCTGGGGCTCCTGGAGTCCGGCCCGCGCCACGGTTACGACCTGAAGCGGGCCTTCGACGAGAAGTTCGGTCACGACCGGCCGCTCCACTACGGCCAGGTCTATTCGACGATGTCCCGGCTGCTGAAGAACGGCCTCGTGGAGGTCGACGGCATCGAGGCCGGCGGCGGCCCCGAGCGCAAGCGGTACGCCATCACCGACGCCGGGGTCACCGACGTCGAGCAGTGGCTGGCGACCCCCGAGAAGCCGGCGGAGTACCTCCAGTCGACCCTGTACACCAAGGTCGTGCTCGCGCTGCTGACGCACCGCAACGCCGGCGACATCCTCGACAGCCAGCGTTCCGAGCACCTGCGCAGCATGCGCATCCTCACCGACCGCAAGCGCCACGGCGACCTCGCGGACCAGCTCGTCTGCGACCACGCCCTGTTCCACCTGGAGGCCGACCTGCGCTGGCTGGAACTGACCGCGGCCCGGCTCGACAAGCTCCGTGCGGAGGTGACCAGGTGAACGCCCCCGCCGGTTCACTGCTCGCGGCCGAGAACCTCCGCAAGGCGTACGGCCCGACCGTCGCCCTCGACGGGGCCGAGTTCTCCATACACCCGGGCGAGGTCGTCGCCGTGATGGGGCCGTCCGGCTCCGGCAAGTCGACGCTGTTGCACTGCCTCGCCGGGATCGTGCCGCCCGACTCCGGGTCGATCATGTACGCGGGCCGCGAGATGGCCACCATGAACGACACCGAGCGCAGCGCGCTGCGGCGCAGCGAGTTCGGGTTCGTCTTCCAGTTCGGCCAGCTGGTGCCCGAGCTGACCTGCGTGGAGAACGTCGCGCTGCCGCTGCGGCTGAACGGCACCTCCCGCAAGGAGGCACAGCGGGCCGCGCTGGGCTGGATGGAGAAGCTGGAGGTCGACGACCTCGCGAAGAAGCGTCCTGGCGAGGTCTCCGGCGGTCAGGGGCAGCGCGTCGCGGTGGCCCGCTCGCTGGTGACCGGGCCGCGGGTGCTGTTCGCCGACGAGCCGACCGGCGCGCTCGACTCGCTCAACGGCGAGCGGGTGATGGAGCTGCTGACGGACGCCGCGCGCTCCACCAACGCGGCCGTCGTCCTGGTCACGCACGAGGCGCGGGTGGCCGCGTACTCCGACCGCGAGATCGTCGTACGGGACGGGAAGTCCCGGGACATGGAGCGGGCGGTATGAACGCGGGGCAGTGGTCGAGGGACCTGGCCATGGGGGTCCGGTTCGCCTTCGCCGGCGGCCGCGAGGGCTGGTTCCGGGCCGCGATGACGGCGGTGGGCGTGGGCCTGGGGGTGGCGCTGCTGCTGCTCACCACGGCCATCCCGAGCGCGCTGGCCGTGCGCCACCAGCGTGATGTGGCGCGGGCGGACTACACGTACGTCTTCGGCCACTCCCTCAAGCGCGGCGAGAAGACGTTCGTCGTCGCGGACATCGACACCCCCTACCGGGGCGCCGACATCCGCGGCCGGCTGATCCAGCGGGAGGGCGCGAAGGCGCCGGTGCCGCCCGGGCTGACCGCGTACCCGGCGGCCGGCGACATGGCCGTGTCGCCCGCGCTGAAGCGGCTGCTGGACTCCCCCGACGGCGCGCTGCTGCGGGCCCGGCTGCCGTACCGGATCACCGCCACCATCGCGGAGAGCGGGCTGACCGGCTCCCAGGAACTCGCCTACTACGCGGGCTCCGCCGACCTCGCCGCGCACGTCCACCCGCCGGACGTGGCCCGGATCGACCACTTCGGCAGCCCCCGGTCCCCGGACGCGGAGTCCGACCCGGTCCTCACCCTGCTCGTCCTCGTGGTGTTCACGGTGCTGCTGATGCCGGTCGCCGTGTTCGTCGCGGCCGCCGTCCGCTTCGGCGGCGAGCGCCGCGACCGGCGGCTGGCCGCGCTGCGGCTGGTCGGCTCCGACGGCCGGATGGTACGGCGGATCGCGGCCGGCGAGGCGATGGCCGGCGCGCTGCTCGGACTCGTCCTCGGCGCCGGCTTCTTCCTGCTCGGCCGTCAGCTCGCGGGCAACGTCGAGGTGTTCGGCACCAGCGTGTTCCCGAGCTACCTCAACCCTTCCCCGGTGCTGGCCCTGCTGGTGGCGGTGGCCGTGCCGGCGGCGGCCGTGCTGGTGACCCTGTTCACGCTGCGCGGGGTGGTCATCGAGCCGCTCGGCGTGGTGCGCACGGCGAAGCCCGCCCGCCGCCGGCTGTGGTGGCGGCTGCTGCTCCCGGTGGCCGGCCTGGCGGCGCTCTACCCGATGATCGGGCAGGGCCGCGGCGACGGCGACTTCAACCAGTACCTGGTGACCGGCGGCGTCCTGCTCCTCCTGGTCGGCATCACGGCGCTGCTGCCGTGGGTCGTTGAGACGGTCGTCGGCCGGCTCGGCCGGGGCGCGGTGGCCTGGCAACTGGCCGTCCGGCGGCTGCAGCTGAGCAGCGGCACGGCGGCCCGCATGGTCAACGGCATCGCGGTGGCGGTGGCCGGTGCGATCGCGCTCCAGATGGTCTTCGCCGGTGTCGAGGCGGACTACACCAAGACGACCACCAACGACCTCAACCGCGCGCAGATGTCGGTCCAGGTACCGTCCGGCGTCTCGGTGCCCGAGGTGGCCCGGGCCATGACCGCCACCAAGGGCGTGCGGAAGGTGGTCTCGATCGCCGACGGCCAGGTCGGCGACCTGAAGAAGGACCCGGCACAGACCGCCCAGGTGAGCGTGGGCAGTTGTGCCTCGCTGCGGGAGGTCGCGACCCTGCCGTCCTGTCACGACGGCGACGTCTTCGTGGTGAAGGGCTCCGAAGCCGACTCCGAGACGGCGAAGCTGCTGGCGGCCGGCGAGAAGCACGGCCGGACGCTCTACCTCGACCCCGCCTACAGCGGTGACGACGACGGCCCCGCGAGCCGCTGGACGGTGCCGGCCGAGCTGAAGCAGGCGCAGACCCGCGAGGACCCCACCGGCTACGAGCGCGGCGGCTTCCTGCTCACCCCGGGTGCGCTGCCGCACGGCGCCAGCACGGCGGTGCAGGGCGTGGTCTACCTGTCCGTCGACCCCGCGGTGCCCGACGCCAACGAGTACGTGATCAACACGGCGGTCGGGATCGACCCGCTGATGCACGCGGAGGCGCTCACCCGGTTCGAGCGGAACAACCAGTTCGAGTCCATCCGCACCGGGCTGTTCGTCGGCGCGGCCGCCGTCCTGGCACTGATCGGCGCGAGCCTGCTGGTCGGCCAGGTGGAGCAGCTGCGCGAGCGCAAGAAGCTGCTGTCGGCCCTGGTGGCCTTCGGCACCCGGCGCCGCACGCTGAGCCTGTCGGTGCTGTGGCAGACGGCGATCCCGGTCGGGCTCGGCCTGCTGCTGGCCGGCGTGGTGGGGCTGACGCTCGGCTCGGTGCTGCTGAAGATGGTCGGCTCCACGGTGCGCGTGGACTGGCCGGGCGTGCTGGCCATGACCGGTTTCGGCGCGGCGGTCGTCCTGGCGGTGACCCTGCTCAGCATGCCGCCGCTGCTGCGGCTGATGCGCCCGGACGGCCTGCGCACCGAGTAGCCGCCGTCAGGAACCGGCGCCGAGGACCCGGACGGGCAGCGGCCGCAGCGCCTCGCGCAACGCGGCCGCCAGCTCCCGGTACTCGGCGCCGCGCGCTGCCCCGGCGCGTGCCGCGAGGGCGACCCGGCGGCTCGGCGCGGGCTCCGCGAAGGAGCCGGTGCGGAGCTGGTCGCTGCGGCTGGTCTCGACCCTGACGGCGGTGTGCGGCAGCAGGGTGCAGCCGAGTCCGCCGGCGACCAGCTGGACGAGGGTGGCGAGCCCGGCGGCCGTGGTGGTGACCGCGACGTCCTCGCGGCCCGCCTCCCGGCAGATGTCCAGGGCCTGGTCGCGCAGGCAGTGCCCCTCGTCCAGGAGCAGCAGGTTGAGCTCCTTGAGCGCCTCGCGGCCGATGCCGGTGCGGCCGCCGAGCGGATGCCCGGGGGGCGTGACGAGCACGAAGTCCTCGTCGAACAGCGGGAGTTCGACGACCCCGGGGATGCCCAGGGGGACCGCGAGCAATAGCAGGTCGAGCCGGCCGGCGGCGAGCCCGTCCAGGAGGCTGGCGGTCTGCTCCTCGTGGACCTGGAGGTCGAGGTCCGGATAGCGGTCGTGGACCAGTGCGAGGACGGTCGGCAGCAGGTACGGCGCGACGGTGGGGATCACCCCGAGCCGCAGCGCGCCGGTGAACGGCGCCCGCACCGCCTCCGCCTCGGCCAGCAGCGCCTGCACGCCGTCCAGCACCTCCCTCGCCCGTACGGCGAGCCGCGCGCCGGCCGGCGACAGCAGCACCTTGCGGGTGGTCCGTTCGAGCAGCGTGACGCCGAGCGTCTCCTCGAGGGCCGCGACGGCTCCCGAGAGCGCGGGCTGGCTCATGCCTATCGCGGCCGCCGCGTCCCGGAAGTGCAGGTGCTCGGCGACGGCGGCGAAGGCGCGCAGCTGCGCGAGACTGGGCTGCCGCCGCCTGCCGCCGGCACCGGCCCCGCCCCCGGTACCGTTCCCCAGGGAATTACCCACAGCCACTGATAGCCACCTCCGATCAACCCGACCGAGTGTAGCTATTTCAGGAATCAATGCACCTTGTGCCACGATCTGCGACGTCCAACCCATCGGAGTGGACCCCGCGATCCGGGGTGGCTCCGCGCTGCAAGGAGAGCGTGTGCTCACTGTCGGTGACAAGTTCCCCGAGTTCGAACTGACCGCCTGCGTCTCGCTGGAGAAGGGGAAGGAGTTCGAGACGATCACCCACAAGACCTACCAGGGTTGGAAGGTGGTCTTCGCGTGGCCCAAGGACTTCACCTTCGTGTGCCCCACCGAGATCGCCGCGTTCGGCAAGCTGAACGAGGAGTTCGCCGACCGCGACGCGCAGATCCTCGGCTTCTCCGGTGACTCCGAGTTCGTCCACCACGCCTGGCGCAAGGACCACGACGACCTGCGCGAGCTGCCGTTCCCGATGATGGCCGACTCGAAGCACGAGCTGATGCGCGACCTCGGCATCGAGGGCGAGGACGGCTTCGCCAAGCGCGCGGTGTTCATCGTCGACCAGAACGACGAGATCCAGTTCTCCATGGTGACCGCGGGCTCGGTGGGCCGTAACCCCAAGGAGGTCCTGCGGGTCCTCGACGCGCTCCAGACCGACGAGCTCTGCCCGTGCAACTGGAGCAAGGGCGAGGACACCCTCGACCCGGTCGCGCTCCTCGCGGGTGAGTGACCCCGTGTCCCTCGACAACCTCAAGTCCCGTCTCCCGGACTACGCCAAGGACCTGAAGCTCAACCTGGGTTCGGTCATCGGCAACTCGGAGCTGCCGGCCCAGCAGCTGTGGGGCACGGTCCTGGCGACCGCCATCGCCGCCCGCTCCCCGATCGTGCTGCGCGAGCTGGCGCCGGAGGCGAGGGCGAACCTCACGCCCGAGGCGTACACGGCGGCCAAGGCCGCGGCCGCGGTGATGGCGATGAACAACATCTTCTACCGCACCCGCCACCTGCTCTCCGACCACGAGTACGGCACCCTGCGCGCGGGGCTGCGGATGAACGTCATCGGCAACCCCGGCGTCGACAAGGTCGACTTCGAGCTGTGGTCGTTCGCAGTGTCCGCGGTCAACGGCTGCGGGATGTGCCTGGACTCCCACGAGCAGGTGCTGCGCAAGGCCGGGGTCGGCCGTGAGGTGATCCAGGAGGCGTTCAAGATCGCTTCCGTGGTCCAGGCGGTCGGCTCCGCCCTGGAAGCCGAAGCCGTGCTGGCCGAGTTCGAGTAGGCACCGTCGCCCTGTGGACCCCGCTCACCTCTTGTGGGCGGGGTCTTCCGTGTTCCTGGGGACTGCGCCCCGGACCCCCTTCGGCCGGAACGGCCTCGTCCTCGAACGCCGGACGGGCTGAAGAAGGTGGCTAGGCGCCGTCGTCGGGCGCGGGACGGGGCGAAGAGTGCGACGGGTCGCCGTCGTCGGGCACGGTACGGGACGAAGAGTGCGACCGGTCGCCGTCGTCGGGCGCGGGACCGGCCGGTGCCGACGGCTGGTCGTGGGCCTCGGGCTCGGTGCCCTCGTAGCGCTCGCGCGAGTACTGGTGCAGGTAGCTGACCACGGTGTTGGTCACCGCCACCAGCGGTACGGCCACCACCGCGCCGCCCAGCCCGGCCACCAGGCTGCCGGCGCTGACCGTGAGGACCACGGCGAGGGGGTGGACGCGGACCGCGCGGCCCAGGATGAACGGCTGCAGGATGTGGCCCTCGATCTGCTGGACCGCCAGGACCACGACCAGGGTCATGACCGCGGTGAAGACGCCCTGGGTGACCAGCGCCACGATCACCGCCAGCGCGCCGGAGGCGACGGCGCCCACGAGCGGGATGAACGAGAACAGGAAGATGAAGACGGCCAGCGGCACGGCCATCGGGACGTTCAGGAAGTAGATGCCGATGCCGATGAAGATGGCGTCGATGAGGGCGACAAGGACCGTGCCCCGGACGTAGGCAGTGAGCGTGCGCCAGGCACGCGGGCCGGCGCCGGCCACGCCCTCGCGGGCGGCGGCGGGGACCAGCTTGAGGAACCAGCGCCAGATGCGGTCGCCGTCGTAGAGCAGGAAGAGCGTGGAGAAGAAGACCAGCAGGAGACCGGTCAGGGCCTCCACGACCACCTGGACGCCCTCGAGGCCGAACGACGTGATCTGGTCGGTGTTGGCGCCGATCGCCTCGCGGAGGTTCTTGGCGATCTGGTTGATCTGTTTGTCGGTGACGTGGAACGGACTCTTCAGCAGCCAGTTGCGCAGGTCGTCGATGCCGTTCTGGATCTGGTCGGAGAGCGTGTCGATGTTCTCCATGACCTGCCAGGTCACGAACCAGCCCATCAGGCCGATCACCACGAAGCCGGAGATGGCGGTGAGCGCGGTGGCCGGACCACGCGGTACGCCGTAGCGGCGCAGCCGGGCGACGGTGGGCTGGAGCAGGGCCGTGATGAGCAGGGCGATGACGAAGGCGAACACGACCAGCTGCACGGAACTGATGACCCGCATCAGGATCCAGACGGCGCCGGCCAGCACCAGCAGCCGCCAGCCGGCCTCGGCGGCGACCCGGACGCCCCACGGGATGGCCGTCACCGGGTCGGGACGCGGCACCGGCTTCCGGACGGGCGCGGGGGCCGGCGGGTCCGGAGCCGGTGCGGGTGCCGGCACGGACACGGCCGGAGCGGGCGGCTCCGGCTCGGCGTGCTCCCGCTCCACCTCGGCCCGGCGCTCGTCCAACCGCTCGCCCATCTCGGTCAGTCCGGCACCGATACGGCCGAGCCACTCAGGCACGCGCGACATGATCCGCCCTTTCCCCACCACTCCCCCCTGGAGTCGTCCGCAACGACCGTACAGGGCAACAGCCCCTCCCCCTAGGACGGGGAGGGGCTGCGGAAGGTTGAGAGAGGGGCCGGCTACCAGCTTTCAGGGGCGCTGGGGTACCCCCGGCCGAAGGCTGGGGAGGAACTGCGCGAGAAACCCCCACCGGCCCGCGGACGCCCACGAACCGCAGGCACCCCGAACCGCAGCGCCGTTTGTCGGCCGAACCCGGCGGAGCGCCTAGTACCAGTGGTTGGCCTGCCAGAACGACCAGGCCTGACACGGGCTGCCGTACCGGGAGTTCATGTAGTTGAGGCCCCACTTGATCTGCGTGGCCGGGTTGGTCTGCCAGTCGGCGCCCGCGGAGGACATCTTGGAGCCGGGCAGGGCCTGGAAGAGACCGTAGGCGCCGGAGGAGGCGTTGACCGCCTGGTAGTTCCAGCTGGACTCGTGGTCCACGATGTTGCTGAAGCACTGGTACTGACCGCCGGCCACCATCTGCTGCGCCATCGCCTGGATCTGCGCCACGGTGTACGAGCTCTGGACCGGGAAGCTGGACGAGGAGCGGCTGGCCGTCTGCTTCGCCTCGGCGCGGGCCTTGGCCTCCTTGGCCGCCTTCTCCGCTTCGGCCTTCTTGGCCTCGGCGGTCTTGGCCGCGGCCACCCGGGCGGCCTGCTCGGCGTCCTTCTTGGCGGACGCGTCCGCCTGGATCGCCACGGCGTCGGCCTGCTGCGTCAGGGACGCGGTCTGGACCTGGGCCTGCTGACCCGCGGGCAGGTCGGCGAGGAGCGTGGTGTCGGCTGCCGTAGCCTCGGCGTCGTTGTTGGGCTGGGCAACGCTGCCCGAGGCAACACCCACGACGCTTCCGACGGCGGTGACCGCGGTGGCGGAGGCCACTGCGAATCCCCGGACCGAGATCCGGCTCACACGGTTTCCTTCCAGCATCGCCCGCTTCGGTGACCCTGGCGGACGCAATCGTGCCCCTGGCACAGGTCTCCTCACTACTGGGTCACGGGAGACGCGGGCCCGGCGGGCAGCTCCGGAAGGGAGCGCCGCGTGGTGCTCGGGCGGCATACGACGTCGCTATGGAATTAGCAGTGGTGCTTCTGTTGTTCCGTACCGCTGGGGGTACGGGTGTGTCGTATGCGGGGCCTGACAGGAATGAGACTCTGCCGTAACCCGACGCCGGGTGGCAATTCCGAGTTGCGTGTGAAAGCTCACATCCGGTTTCTCCCAGGGGATTTCAGGAAACCCCCACGCGCGAAGGCGCCGCCCGGCTAGGCTCGGGGCCTTTGCCGGACGGCGCCAACGGGTGGGTCCTCACCCCAGGTTGGACACAGGGATCAGAGGGTTCAGATGTGCCCGTCCTCCAGCATTTCGGTCACAAGGGCGGCAATCTGGGACCTCTCGGACCGGGTGAGGGTGACATGCGCGAACAGCGGATGCCCCTTCAGCTTCTCCACCACGGCGACCACACCGTCGTAACGGCCGACCCGCAGATTGTCCCTCTGCGCCACGTCGTGGGTCAGAACGACCCGCGAATTCGCGCCGATCCGGGACAGAACGGTCAGCAGGACGTTCCGTTCCAGCGACTGGGCCTCGTCCACGATCACGAACGCGTCGTGCAGGGAGCGGCCGCGGATGTGGGTGAGCGGCAGCACCTCCAGCATCCCGCGGGCGGTGACCTCCTCGATGACCTCGCGGCTGGTGACCGCGGAGAGGGTGTCGAAGACCGCCTGTGCCCAGGGGCTCATCTTCTCCGCCTCGGAGCCCGGCAGATAGCCCAGTTCCTGCCCGCCGACCGCGTACAGCGGGCGGAAGACCATCACCTTCTGGTGCTGACGGCGCTCCAGGACCGCCTCCAGGCCCGCGCACAGCGCCAGCGCGCTCTTGCCGGTGCCGGCCCGGCCGCCCATCGAGACGATCCCGACGTCCGGGTCGAGCAGCAGGTCCAGCGCGATGCGCTGCTCGGCGCTGCGGCCCTTGATGCCGAACGCCTCGCGGTCGCCGCGCACCAGGCGGATGTTGCCCTCCGCGGTCACCCGGCCGAGCGCCTTGCCGCGCTCCGACTGGATGGTCAGGCCGGTGTGCACGGGGAGGTCGGAGGCCTCCGGGACGTACACGTGCCCTTCCTCGAAGAGGATGTCCACCTGCTCGCCGGGCAGGGTCAGTTCGGACATTCCGGTCCAGCCGGAGGAGTCCGTGATGGCGAGTTCGGCGCGGTACTCCTCGGCGAGGAGTCCGACCGACGACGCCTTGATCCTGAGCGGCAGGTCCTTCGAGACGACGGTGACGTCGTACCCCTCGGCCTGCAGGTTGCGGGCCACCGCGAGGATGCGGGAGTCGTTGTCCCCCAGGCGGTAGCCGCTCGGCAGCACGCTGGGGTCCGAGTGGTTGAGCTCGACACGGATGGTGCCGCCGAGGTCCCCGATCGGGATGGGGGCATCGAGGCGGCCGTGCCGGACCCGGTAGTCGTCGAGCAGGCGCAGCGCCTGCCGGGCGAAGTAACCGAGTTCGGGATGGTGCCGCTTGGCCTCCAGTTCCGTGACCACGACGATCGGGAGCACTACCTCGTGCTCCTCGAAGCGGGTCATGGCGTTCGGGTCGGCCAGCAGGACGCTGGTGTCGAGAACATAGGTGCGCCGGTCGGACTTGCGGCGCGCTGTGCTGGTCACCACGGAAGGACGTACCCCCTCGGATGAGGTCGGGGAGCGACGAGAGCGAGCTGGACCGGTTGACGGCCACCCTGCACGGGCCGAAAACCGGCCCCCCGCTGCTTCTTCCGTGCCGTGACCGCACGGTCGGGCTGGTGCAAAGGGCCTCCCGGGTGGACGGCCCCGAGCCGCCCACTGAGATCCGATGCCCGGGGTTCGGGCGTCGGCCTGTCTGGCTTATGCCCTCGAACATGCGCCGCCATGCCACGGTCCGCAACGACGCGCAGGTGAACTCCCTGTTACTCGCGCCCCAATATGGGTGATTTACGCCTCATGGGTGACGTGTGGTCATCCACCGTGACGACGTGGTCATCCAGCGTGGCGCAGACGTCGGGGGCCTTGTGCCGTGTCGACGTCCGCCGTCAGGGTGACGTCACCCGCCGTAGCGGCGGTGCCGGGCCGCGTAGTCGCGCATGGCGCGCAGGAAGTCGACCTTGCGGAACGCGGGCCAGAAGACCTCGCAGAAGTAGTACTCGGAGTGGGCGGTCTGCCAGAGCATGAATCCGGACAGCCGCTGCTCGCCGCTGGTGCGGATCACCAGGTCCGGGTCGGGCTGGGCACCGGTGTAGAGGTGACGGCCGATCATGTCGACGTCGACGGAGTCGGCGAGGTCCTCCATCGCGACGCCCTTGTCGTGGGCGTCCAGGATCATCGAGCGGACGGCGTCGGCGATCTCCTGGCGGCCGCCGTAGCCGATGGCGACGTTCACCAGTATTCCGTCGACGTGCGCGGTGGCCTCCTCGGCCTCCTTCAGCGCGGTCTGCATCGGGGCGGGCAGCAGGTCGGGCGTGCCGACGTGGTGGACGCGCCAGCGGCCGTCGGCGGCGAGGGTGCGGACGACGTCCTCGATGATGCCGAGAAGCGGGACCAGTTCCTCCTTGGCGCGGTCGAAGTTGTCGGTCGACAGCAGCCACAGGGTGACGACCTCGACGTCGGTCTCGGAGCACCAGCCGAGGAACTCCTCGATCTTCTCCGCGCCGGCACGGTGACCGTGCACCGTGCTGGATCCCGCGGCCTTCGCCCAGCGCCGGTTGCCGTCCATGATGACGCCGATGTGCTTGGGCACCTGAGCGTGGTCCAGGTGGCCTTCCACCCGGCGCGCGTAGAGCCTGACGAGCAGGCCGCGCAGCTTGTCGCGCAGGTTCACTTCAAGTCCGCCCCTCGTGAATCGGATGCGGGGGGTCCGCCCGCCGAAGCCTACCCCGCGGGGAGTTGGGGGAGGCGCGGCAGGGAAGGCGCCTTGTGGGGGCGGGGGTTCCGGTCGCGCGCGGCCGCGGTCGGGTTGTGGCTGGTCTCGCAGTCCCCCGTCCCTCTGTGGGGCGCGGCCCCGGGCCCGTTGAGAAGCGGGTGAAAAAACGGGCCGGTCCGTGGGGGGGAGACGGACCGGCCCGAGGGGGGGTTTCCACCATAACCCTTCGTAAGTGATGCTGCGTGCATCAGCGCGCATCAACTACTCTCCGGAGTCGTCCGGCGACGCCGCGATGGGCCTGGGACGCTGGATTCGAGAGTCCCGCATGGCCGATTCGCAGCGGAATCCCAGGAAAAAGTAGCCGCTTACGGGGAGATCCAGAGGGTTTGAGCCGTCTTGCGGAAACCTAGGCGAGTTGTTCGCCCATCCCCCCGACGGGCTACCCCGGGTGCGAACAACGGCTTGACGGGAGCGGGTGGGGCGTCGCGGCACCGCGCAGCCCCCTCCACTGCACGGTACCGCCCGCGCAGCTTTGCTCACGCGAATTGCCTTGGTCTGAACTTACGTGAGCCGATCGGGTGATACGAAACGAAAGAGGTAACGATGTGAGAACGCTGTGAAAATGAGAGGTGAACAGAAGGGATCAACCTTCACTTGTGCGTAGATCTGGGACGCGGAGCACCACTTGACCACTTCCGTGATCAACATCCCGTAATGTCCCACCTTGATCGTTTCACCCTCCGCCCGTCCGGGCGGGTGTCCGGAACCCCGGACGGCGGTTCTTGGCCATTCTTCGCCGCCTGGCATTCCAAGGCCGGTGGATCACGCCCGGAGCGCCGGTCTGCGGACGTCGAAGAGGTGCCGGGAACTGTGCGCGACGAAGGGTCCTTCCGTCTCGATCCGGCGGTGCAGAGCCCGTAGTTGGGGCTCGTACGCCTCGACCGTGAAGCCCGGGACCATCCACACGACCTTCCGCAGGAAGTGCACGACGGCCGCGATGTCGTGGAACTCCATCCGCAGCCGCTCCGCCCGCAGACCGACCACCTCCAGCCCGGCCGCCTCCGCCGCGGCGCGCTCGGTGTCGGGGCGGCGGGCGCCGCGGACGGCCTCCGGCTGCGGGCCGAGGAAGAACTCGACGAGCTCGAAGACGCTGGCCGGCCCGACGTGCTGCGCGAAGTACGTGCCGCCCGGCCGCAGCACCCGCGCGATCTCGGCCCAGTCGGCCCGCACCGGATGCCTGCTGAGCACCAGGTCGAAGGTCCCGTCGGCGAACGGCAGCGGGGCGTCCTCGGGCGAGGCGACGACCACCACCCCGCGAGCGCCCAGCAGTGCGCTCGCCTTCGGGACGTTCGGCGGCCAGCCCTCGGTGGCGGCGAGCAGACCGGGCCGGCCGGGGGCGGCCGTACCGAGGGCGAAGTCGAACACCTCGCCGCCGCCGGTCTGGATGTCGAGCGCCGCCGTGGCGCGGGCCAGCCTCCCGCCGGCCGAACGGGCGTACCCCCACGACGGCCGCGCCTCGGTGGCCCGCCCCTCGAACCAGGAGAAGTCCCACCCCTCGGTCGGCACGGCGGCGCCCTCCGCGACGAGGTCCTCGAAAGTGCGGTGCGTCCGCTGCTCTGCCATGCCCGCAGCATCGCAGCGGACTGTCGGTCCCCGCTGCTAATTTCACCGGCCATGACGACCGACGACACGTACACGGCCGGTGAGAAGGAAACCCTGCACGCGAGCCTGGACCGGCACCGGGACGCCGTCCTGTGGAAACTGCAGGGTCTGGACGACGAACGACTGCGGCGCCCGATGACGCCGTCGGGCACGAACCTGCTGGGGCTGGTGAAGCATCTGGCGTCGGTGGAGTACGGCTGGTTCGTCGCGTCCTTCGGCGCCGAGGTCGAGCCGCTGTGGTTCGACCCCTACAGCGACGACGACCTGTCCGTCGGCCCCGGTGAGACCACCCAGCAGATCATCGACTTCTACGGCCGCGCCCGCGCCGCGGCCGACGCGGTGATCACCGGACGCCCGCTGGAGGCACTGGGCCGCCCGGACTGGCGGGACCACGAGGTCTCGCTCCGCTGGGTCCTCGTCCACATGATCGAGGAGACGGCGCGGCACGCCGGGCACATGGACATCGTGCGGGAGCTGATCGACGGGGCGACGGGGGACCATCCGCGCACCTGAGCCACAGACAGCGCGCCGCGGGGGGGGCGATCAGGGCGCCCCCGCGGCAGGGTCGCGCAGGACCAGCAGCACGAATCCCTCGTCCACGGCGTGCTCCGCCCCCTCGTACGGCACGAAGCCGCTCTTCTCCAGGAGCCGTACGGAGGCCGTGTTCCCGGCGGACAGGTCGGCGAACAGCGGCCGTACCGTCTCCTCCTGGAGGAAGAGGGCGAGGGCGCGACTGCCGACGCCTCTCCCCCAGTAGGCCCGCCCGAGCCAGTACCCGGTGAACCGGCGCTCGCCCTCCCACCAGGCGACGATGTTCCCCGCGACCTCGCCGTCCGCGACGACGGTCCGCACCCGGCCGCTCGGATCCCCGAGCACCCGCTCTCTCCAGTGCCTCAGGAAGGCCTCCCGCGGCCGGGGCGTGAACCGCGACCGCCGGACGGCCTCCGGGTCGTGCTCGTACGCGAGGAAGATCTCGAGGTCGTCGTCCCGCACGGGCCGCAGCCGAACGTCATCGGTCGTCATACCGGCGAGTGTGGCACCCGCCACTGACAACGCCGGGCGGCCTGCTCCGGGGGGCCGCTACGGCACCAGCGGCCTGACCTCCTCAGCGGTGAACCGTACGAAGCCCTCGGGGTCGGTTTCGTCCGCCGTCGGCTGGAGGACGACGGTGTCGGCGCCGGCCTCCGCGAGCCGCCGCACGGCCTTGGCGACGGCGCCCGCGTCACCGGCGACACCGAGGCCGGGGACGGACTCCAGCCCGTCCGCGACGAGTTCGGCACGGAGCCGGGCGGGGGCGTCGGGCCCGGTGGCGGTCAGCAGGTACGCCACAACCCTGTGCGGCTCGTCCGCACCGCGCCCCGCGGCCAGCCGCCCCTCCTCGATGAGCCGCACGGCCCGGCGCACCCCGTCGGGTGAGGTGGCGGCGGTGAGCACGGTCCCGTCGGCGGCGGCACCGGACAGCCGGAGGGTACGGGGACCCTCGGCGCCGGCGAGGACCTCGACGGGGCCGGCGGGCGGCCAGTCGAGCGCGACGTCGTCGAGCCGGACGTACCGCCCGTCCACCGTGACCCGCTCCCCGCGCAGCAGCGCACGCAGGGCGTCGAGATGCTCGCGCAGCAGGGTCAGCGGGGAGTCCGCGCGGGCGCCGACCTGGCCCATCCAGTCCTGCACGCCGTGCCCGACACCGAGGACGGCACGCCCCGGGAACATCCGATGCAGTGCAGCGGCCTCCATGGCGGTGATGGCGACGTTCCGCAACGGCACGGGCAACAGCCCGACGCCGACCCGCACCCGCTCACTCCATGCGAGCGCAGCGGCGGCGGTCGAGATCCCACCCTCCCGGAAGCAGTCCTCCCACAACCACAACTCCTCAAGCCCCACCCCCTCAGCCACCCGAACCACATCCCGCAGCCGCTCGGGGGGAAGCTGGGGGCGGAAGACTGCGCCGAGTGATGTCATGGGGGAGGTATTACCCGGGAGGTGGGATCGTCACAACCGAAATGCGTTCCGGCAGGCGAGGCATCGGTGTCACGGGCCGACAGAGCTGACGTCCGACACACGGACCCCAGCCCGGCGAGCGAGTTCCAGCGCCTGCGGGCCGGCTTTATGGGCGTCGGCGGGGAGACCGGGACGGTAGCTCGGCCGCTGATGGATGACGTAGAGGCGGCGCGGCCCTGGCACCGCGAGCACCGCGGCGAAGCGCGGGTCCCCCGCGAACCAGATCTCCCGTACCTGTGCCTTCCGTTCGGCTTTGGCACGCTTTCCGAGGCGTCCGCCCCACCAGACGGAGCGCACGTGCGAGTGCATCACCATCGTCACCTGCTGGTCCGGCGCCTCCGGGTTGGGGAACTTCAGCCAGGCGTAGCCATTGCGGACGCCGGGGATGTTGCCGATCCCGCTTTCCGGATCCTCGAACATCTGCCAGGGGTACTGACGCAGGATGAGTCGCGCGCGAAGCGCTCCCCTCCAATAGGCCCACTGGAGAAACGTCCGGTAGAACGCGTAGGCCATCGGGGCGAAGAAGAACCACAGGGTCCAGGTGATCGACATGCTCACGTACCACGCCAGCAACGCCACCCAGACAGCAGGCCACAGGGCCTGGCCGAGGGCGGCGCAGCACAGCAGCTTCGTCCAGGCCCGGCGGGTCGCCTGATCTTCCCAGGCCGTCGGATGGGTGGGCGGCGGCATGTCAGTCCTTGTCGGGTACGTCATCGGTTGCATCCGGGAGGGGGTTCTCGAAACTGACCGTACTGGCGATGCCCTTGAGCAGGGCACGGTAGTGCCTCTCTCGTGCGACGGATGTCGTGGCGAGCGAGAGAATGGCGACGCGCCGACCGTCGGGACACGGCACGTAGACCGTGGCCTGGAGCAGTTCGCACGGGGTACTACGGTTCATTTCCGTCGGCGCGGTCGTACGCGTCTGGACGAGCGTGGCAGCGCCGCATGGCAGGTCCAGCATCTCAATGTGCTCGGCGCTCTCCGCGCCGGCTGCCGCGCGAGCCGCGAGTACGCTGCGCGGAGCCCATCCGGTGGCCCGCCAGGCAAGCGTGAAGAGCGACAGCAGCGGACTGGCGTCTCCCTCGTCGTCTGCATGCAGACCAAGGCAGCAGTGGATGGTCCCTGCTCCGCGGAGTAGTTGGGCGAGCCGGAGCACCGGACCGTACGAGGCCAACAACTCGGCCGCCGCTGCCGGTTCGCGCCCTGCGGTCGTCAGTTCCTGCAGGGGAAGCGGGACGAACCCCGGAGGCAAGACGAACCAGATGTCGACGTCCGCGTTCTTGGCCGAAACGTCGATCACGTAGGGGGCGCCGTTCATGAGGCTTCACCGGCGCCGCGCAAGAGGAAGTGAAGGGTGCCCATGGTCGCGGGGACGTCGATGCCCAGGGTTCTGGGTCCGTCGAGGAGGTTGCCGACGGTCTTGGCCGCATCATTGTCCAGGGAGTCGACAAAGCTGCTCGTCACGCCGTAGACGGCTGTACCGGCCCCCAGGATCGTCGCAGGCTTGTCGATCTTCTCCACGACCGGCGCCAGCCTGCCTCCGCACACCCGGGAATGCGCCAGGAAGCTGGCCGCCCCGCCGGCGGCCTCGGCCTCGGACTGGATCGAGGAGCCGACCGTCCTGAGTGCGGTTCCGGCATTGGCTCCGGCTCTCGCCAGTCTCTGCCCGAGAGTCAGAACTTCATCACCGCTTGCCGCGAGCGAAAGCAGTTCGCCCGACTCCCCCACCGAGCGCAGTCCGAGGTAGCTGCCCTTGGCCACCGCCCCCAACCCCGGCAGCATCCCCAGGAAATCCCCCGCGACGCCCAGTAGGTTTCCCCAGAAGTCGATGTCCAGCTCGCCCTTGGTGAAGCCGTCCTGCAGTGACGAGAGGACTTCGGGGTCGCTGACCCGCAGGCCGAAGGCCGCTCCGCTGAGCAGGCCCGCGGCCAGGAACAGCATCCAGGGGGCGACGGCCGTGAGGCCCAGCAGGGCGATCACGCCCAGCACGGCGGCGCACGCGCTGAGGATGTCGGGGAGATTGTCGCCCAGCCAGTCGGTGAACTCGTCCCACGCGCCGGGCTCGTGCGGCGCCAGCCTGTGCGTGGCGTCGCCGATGTGCCGGGCCCGCCTGCGCGCGGTCTCCTCGTGCTCGCCGGCGAGGGCCCGGGCACGCTTCAGCACGTCGTCCAGGTCTCCCCGCGCCGCGTGCAGGGCCGCATGGCCCTGGGCCCGCTGCACGGCCTCGCGGGCCTCCTCGGCCTCGCCTTCGAGCTTCCTCGCGCGCCGCTGGAACTCCTCCAGCTCCGCGCCCCAGAGACCGAGTTGCGTGGCCGCCTTGTCGACGGAGTGGGCGCCGTTCCTGAGGTTGCGCGGCAGTGGGCCGCCCTCCAGTTGCGCACGGAAGGCGACAGCCGCGTCCCCCTCCCAGTAGCTGCCGTTCATCAGCTTCGTGACCTTGGCGTGCGCCTTCTCCATCTCCCTGGCGCAGTCGGACAGCCTGCGGTGGATGTCCCGCACGAGGTCGGTGCTGCCGGGCGCCGGGTCGAAGCCGAGATGGGGGTAGGGACCCGCGACCGTCATGTGCCCCCGCCCCTGTTCCGCGCCTTCTCCAGCGCCTTCTCCAGGGCGACGTCCACCTCGTGGAAGTCGTCCTTCGCCTTCTTCGTGATGTCCGTGAGGTCCCCGATCTGCTCGGCGATCTCCTTCGCCCCGTAGCGCCACTCCTCCTGGAAGCGGTCGCAGGCCTTGTCCAGGCCGTCCGTACCGAGGCCGTCCGCACCCGGTCCGCGCAACGCCTTCTGCAGGGCGGTGAACGACTCCTGCGCCCTCTTCAGGTCCTTGAAGAACCTGTCCAGTTCGGTGCCGTCGATCTTCAGTCGGTCAGCCATGTGCGGTCCTCGTACCGGGCAGGGGATTCACTGGGGGACTCCAGGTTCCAGGCGGGGCCAGTGGTCTCTCGTCCCGCTCAACGATCTCCGCGTGTTCGGGTGACACGTATTCACGCTGCGGACGGGACCTGCCGCCCGCGTTGTGGGTACCGTCGGTGCGAACACCTGCGGGGGAGCCAGGAAAGGGGTGGGGTGTGGGGCGCTGGCGAGACGGCCGGGGAACTTTGCTCGTGCACGGGGACGGGGACCGGGTGGCCGCCGTTCCGCTGGAGATCGCCACTTCGTATCGCGCCCGCACCAAGGGGCTGTTGGGGCGCGACGATCTGGACGGCGCGATCCTGCTCTCCCCCGCCAATGGCATCCATACGTTCCGGATGCGCATGGCGATCGACGTCGCCTACCTGGACCGCCGGCTGAACGTCATCGCCGTGCGGACGATGCCGCCGGGGCGCCTCGGCCGCCCTCGCCTCCGCTCCCGGCATGTGCTGGAGGCGGAAGCGGGGACCATGGCCGGATGGGGACTGAGGACGGGCGCGCGAGTGACGGTCGAGGTGGAGTAGGGGCTGGCGGCCCGCGCTCCAGGAACTGTCACCACAACCGCCCATAGCCAAGGCTGGCGGCACTCAGCTCTCCGTCCGCGGGAACGTCACCTCCACCCGGCGGTTCTTCTTGCGCCCCTCCTCCGTCGAGTTGTCGGCGATCGGGTACTGCTCGCCGTAGCCGCGGACGTCGAAGGTGATGTTCGGGTCGTTCAGGTCCTGGTCCAGGACGCCCTGTACGGCGTTGGCGCGCTGGCGGGAGAGGACGTCTCCGTGGGCCGAGGTGCCCAGGTTGTCGGTGAAGCCGAAGACGCGGACCTGGGTCGGGTTCTGCTTCCTGATCTCGTCCGCGATCGCCCCGATCCGTGCCTTCGCCGCCTCGCTCAGCTTCGCGCTGTCCTTGCTGAACAGCACCTCGGCCTGGAGGGCGAACGTCACGTCCGCGTTGGTGTCCTCCCGCCGTTCGTTACCGCTCTGGTCCTCGACGACCGACTTGATGTCCAGGACCTTGGGCTCGGCCAGGGTGGCGCCCTCGGGGAGCTTCAGGTCGGGATCGGTCGGGTCGATCTTGACGGGGGCGGAGGCGGAGGGTTCCGTGCCCGGCGGAACGCTCGGGTCGCCGCCGTCGGCACGGGCGGTCGTCGCGCCGCAGAGATTCGTGGCGAGCAGGAGCGCCGCGGCGCCCAGCGTCAGGGGGAGGCGTGGAGTGGTCACTTCGGCCTCACCCGGAGATCTTGATGGTGCCGCTGGAGAAGGTGGGGAGTTGGAGGGTGACCTCGGTGGTGTCGGCCGGTGGGGCGGGGAACTGCATGAAGACGGGGATGGTCTGGCCGGCGTCGATCGAGGACAGATCGGTCGTGGTGAGCGGGCGGCCGTCAGTGTCCCGAAGCACGTAGTACCGCTTCTTTCCCTTGGAGTCCACGAGGGTGGCGCCACCGAACGACGTACCGTGCTGGACGATCTCCGTTTCGTCACCCCGTAGGGCCACGGGGACCACGACCGACTGGGAACCGTCGTTCTTCAGGTTCGCGTTGACGGTGAGGAATCCGCCTGAGTCCCGGACGGCGGAGGTCACTTGGAGGATCAGGCCGGAAGGGCCGTTGAGTTCGGCGAGGGGCGCGGCGGACTGCCCCTCCTGCGCACTCGGCTGAGACCCGCCGCTCGGGGAGGCCGATGCCGACGCGCCCGGCTTCTTGCCGCCGTCGTCATCACCACCGCCGCCGCATCCGGCCGCGCCGAGCGCCAGACCAGCTGTGACGGCCAGTGCGACCATCCCCCTGCGAGCCTTCGCAGTGAACCGAATGCTCATCACTCCGCTTCCTTCTTCACTCGTCGATTCGCATGTCAGTCGGCCAGATGGACGTCGAAGAGGTCCTCGGGTCCCGGGAGATCGGCAAGGTCGCCGGGGTCCAGCTCCCAGTTCCGGTCCTTGCAAGTGAGTTCGGGGAGGGCACTGCCACCACCGGTGAGCGTGAATGTGCAGAGCGGCTCTATCACGGCCGTGGCCTGAGCCGTCGACTTCATGTTCTCGGTGCCCGGAACGACGGAGTCGCCCACGGTCTTGTTCGTCTCGGCGTCGACCTTGTAACTCAGCGGCGGTTCGGCCGTGCACTGAGCCGTAGCGTCGTTCTGTGAGGCCAGCTGGGCGGCGCGCCAGCAGGAGTCCGCGACGTCCACCTTGCCGTCGAAGATGTCCTGCCACTTGGTCGGGTCGCGTACGTCCTGCACCCACTGGTCCGCAAGCTCGTCTCGCGTGTTCAGGGCCGCAGCGAGGGCCGCAGCGTCGGCGGCCGTCTGGGCACCGTTCCGGTTCACCGCGGCCTGGCCGACCGCGAGGTACGCGAGCGCGAGAAAGAGCAGGCCCCCCACTACCGTGATGTAGATGGGGAAGGCCTGCCCTGAATCGCCGTAACGGCGAACACGCATCACACGATTTTGTCGATCTGTGCCAGGATTTTCTCCAGAATGTGGCTGCCGATGCTGGTACCGGTCACCGCCAGCACGATCGCCACCACCACCGCGATGATCCCCAGGTACTCGACCGCGGTCTGGCCCCGGTCGTCGGCACGGCGCTGCATTGCGACAAGCATCCGCAGCATCAGGTTGCTCATGGTGCTCCCCTCCGGGTTCGGTTCCGATCCTGGCAGCGTAGGGCGGAACATACCCGTTGGCGGAGGGTCCGGGGGCCCAAATCCGGACCCAGTTCACCCGGTTCATCTCAGGCCACCCCCAGCCACTTGGCCGTCGCCTGGGCGCGGGTGGTGGTGTGGAGTTTGGCGAAGATGCGGTTGATGTGGTTCTTGACCGTCTTCTCGCTGATGAAGCAGACGGCGGCGATCTGCTGGTTGTTCATGCCGGACGCGATGAGGTCCATGATCTCCGCCTCCCTGCCGCTCAGTTGAAACCGGGACTGGGATGACTGTCCCACGGGTGGTTGCAATTGCGAAAGGTGGCGGGCGGTAAAATCCCTACGGGGAGCAGTAGATTCCAGTTCAGTGTGTGCAGTTGCGTTTCCTCTGACATGCGCCAGCAACGCGTTCGTCGCCGTCGGTGTGAAGTGCGGGCGGCCCCGGCCCACGTCCCGTACCGCCTCGGTCAGCTGCTGTGTCGTGAACTCGCCGTGGACCAGGTAGCCCCCGGCGCCGAGCCGGACCGCCTCCTGCACGAGGGCCGTCTCGTCGCTGTACGTCAGCATCATGACCGGGGCGACACGGACCAGGTGGGGCAGGGCCGCGATGCCGTCCACGCCGGGCATGCGGACGTCCAGGAGGATGACGTCGGGGCGGTGGCGCAGGGCCGCCTCGCAGGCCGCGCGGCCGTCCTCGGCCTCCGCCACCACCGTGAGGTCGTCCGCCGCGGAGAGGACGGCGGTCAGGCCCGCGCGGATCACCGGGTTGTCGTCGGCCACCAGGACGCGCAGTGGCCTTGTCGCGTCGGTCATGTCAGTGGCACCTCCACTCGGACCTCCGTGCCCTCGCCGGTGGTCAGCTGGATGCGGGCGCCCACCGCCGCCGCTCGTTCCGTCATGCCGAGCAGGCCGAAGTGGCCGGTGCGGCGCAGGTCTTCGAGGGACCTGTCCGCGGGCAGGCCCCGGCCGTCGTCGTGGATCGTCACCACCAGGTGGGTGGGGGTGGTGGCGGCCCGTACGTCGACTCTCGTCGCTTGTGCGTGACGGTGCGCGTTCTCCAGGGCTTCCGCCGCGATGCCCAGCAGCTGGCGGGCGGTGGGGGGCGGGAGCGGGACCGGGGCGGCGGGGCCGTCGTACCGGGCGGGCAGGGCCGTACGCGCGGCGAAGCCGGTGGTCAGTGACTCCAGTTGGGACAGTACGTCGGCCTCCGGCCCGCCGCGCAGGTCCGTCAGGAGCTCGCGGGACTCCTCCGCCGCCCGGCGGGCCGCCCTGGCCAGCAGGTCCGCCTGCTGCCTGATCAGGGCCGGGTCCAGGCGGTCCGGGGAGACGGCGACCGACGCCGCGAGGCCGTCGGCGACCAGCGCGACGCCGTACAGCGTCTTGGTCACCGAGTCGTGCATCTCGCGGGCCAGCCGGGCGCGTTCCGCGCTCGCCGCCTCGGTCGCGGCCAGGCGGGCCCGGGTCTCGGTCAGGGCCTCGGTGGCGGCGCCGAAGCGGAGCATCAGGTTGCGCAGGGTCGAGCCCATCGCGCCAGTGATGACACAGAGGCCGGGGAGGAGGAGGGACTCGGCCGGTGCGGAGTGGTGCCGCAGCGCTTCCTGGGCCACCAGGAGGATCAGCGACTGGAGGGAGGCGAAGACCGCCGCTCCGCGCCAGCTGTAGAGGAGGCCGGCGAGGAGGGGGGTGCAGACGCTGACGTACGCGAGGGTGGTGTCGGGGCCCGCCGAGATCAGGAGGAGGGAGCCGAAGAGGGTGTCGGCGGCCAGGAGGCCGGGGTGGCGCAGGAGGAGGGGGCCGAAGCGCTGCCAGTCCCGGAAGAGGACGTAGGAGACCATGAACGTGACGACCACGGCCGAGCCGACCAGGCGGACGCCCAGGCCGGGGCTGGCGTTGAGGAGGGCGGCCGGGGTCGCCACGGCGATCATCGCCAGGCGGAGGCCGAAGACCTGCCGGCACAGCGCCTGGAGGGCACGGACCTCGACCTTCGCACCGTCCACGCCGACAACGACGGACGCGTCGCCCCCGCCGGGAACGACGGTCGCGCCGCCCGCTTCGGCCACGCCGTCCGGTCCGGTCGCGCCGCCCGCTTCGGTCGCGTCGCCCGCTTCGGTCGCGCCGTCCGGTCCGGTCGCGTCGCCCGCTTCGGCCGCGCCGTCCGCTCCGGTCGCGCGGGGCGCGGTCTTCTCCTCGTCCTCGCTGGTCGCCACGGTCGTCACCTCCGCCTGCTCCCCCTACTTACCCGTGACCGACCCGAAGTCGACCCCGGAGCCGAGCAGCAGGCCCGCGGCCAGCAGCAGCATCGTCGCCGGGACCATGAACGTGGTGATCATGAGGGTGGCCCTAGGTACCGCGCGGGCCGCCTTGCGGCGGGCGTTCTGGGCGTCGGTGCGGCGCATGTCCTTGGCGAGCGCGACCAGGGTGTCGACGATCGGCGCGCCCAGTTCCTCGCCCTGCTGGAGTGCCGTCACGAACATCGCCACCTGTTCGGAGTCGTTGCGCCGGCGGAGTTCCGCGAAGGCCTGGCGGCGGCTCATGCCGAGGTCCATCTGGCGGAGGGTGATGCGCAGTTCGTCGGCCCACGGGCCCTCGTAGTGCGTGGCCACCCGGTCCAGGGCCTGCCGGAAGCCGAGGCCGGCGCCGACCACCACGGCGAGGACGTCGAGGAAGTCCGGGAGGGTGCGTTCGATGACGTCCTTGCGCAGGCGGATCGCCGACCAGATGCCGACCTCCGTCCAGAACGCGCCGAAGAGGAGGAGCAGGACCGCCACCAGCCACTGGCCGCGCAGGAGGAAGACCAGGAAGCCGGTGCCGCCCAGGGCGCCGTAGACGGCGCGGCGGGCCGCGTAGCGGTCGATCGTGAGGCCGCCGGGGTTGCCCGCCAGGTCGATCCTGCGGCGGTACTTGGCCACCTGGCGCGGGCCCATCAGGCGCAGAACGGCGGGTGCGTACCGCATGCCCATGCGGTCGACGAGGGAGTTGGCGGCGCCGGTGCGGGTGGCGCCCACCTCCAGGGCGATCGCCAGGTCGGAGGGGAGCTTGGCGTCCGCGCGGTACATGCGGACGCCCGCGAAGACGCCGTAGACGGCGAGGGCCATGAGGAGGGCCAGGAGGAGTGCCATGTGACATACCACCTCTACCTATACGTCGAGTGCCTAGACGTCGATGCGGCTCAGGCGGCGGATGAGGACGAACCCGATGACGTACAGCCCGAAGGCGATGATCACGGCCGCCTGGCCGAGGCCGGTGCCCGTCATGCGGGCCAGGGTGCCGTCCTTGACCCCGTTCATGAGGAACAGGGCGCCGACGCCGAGGACCGGGACGGCGTACGACGTCATCGTGACCTGGGAGAGCTGGGTGCGGATCTCGCGTCGGGTCTCCTTGCGCTCCTCCAGGGTCTCGGTGAGGTTGCGCAGGGCGGAGACGACCTGGCCGCCGGCCCGGTTGGAGAGGACCAGCGTGGTGACGAGGACGACCAGTTCGCGGGAGGGGAGCCGGTCGGCGAGCTCGCCGAGCGCGTCGTCCATGGAGTGGCCGATCGCCAGCTGGTCGGCGACCTTGCCGAGTTCCTCGCCGGCCGGGGCCTCCAGCTCCTCCGCGGCCATGCCGATCGCGGTGCGCAGGGCGAGACCGGCGTGGGTGGCGTTGGCCAGGATGCGGGCCAGTTCGGGGAGTTGGCCGATGAACCGCTCGATGCGTTTCTGCCGTTGCCAGTTGAGGAACTGGACGGCGGCGAAGACGCCGAGCAGGCCGGCGATCGGGCCGAAGAAGGGGGCGAGGGCGGCCTGGCCGATGAGCCAGAGGGCCACGACGGCGGCGAGCAGGTAGACGAGGAACTCGCCGGGCGTCACGTCCAGGCCCGTCGCCGCCAGCCGGAGTTCCAGGCGGCGGCCGACCGAGGTGCCGCGCAGGCGGCGGTCCAGGTTGCGGAACCGGCGCCGGCGGCCGGTGGGCGGGGCCTGGCCGGTGTAGGAGAGGCGGTCCACCAGGGCGGCGCGCTGGGCCCGGCCGGAGGCGTAGGTGTGCAGGCCCACCACGGCCAGCAGGCAGGCCAGCAGGGTGATGCCGGTGGTGAGGGTGACGAGGTCGTGGAGGGACATGGGCCGCCTACCGGGCTTCTCGGGTGGTGAGCTGGTCGAGGTGCTGGGCCACGCCGAAGGCCTGCGGGACGGGCTGGCTCGCCATGTACAGGCGGTCGGCGGTGCGCCGCGGGAGCGGGAAGTACTGGAAGGCGCCGAAGACCCGCCCGTCGTGGGTCATGGGCTGGGCGTCGAAGCGTGCCACGGTCGCCAGCCGGTACGGCTCGCTGCCGTGGCTGTCGAGCATCGCGATCTCGGTGATCCGGCGGGCGCCGTCGGCGAACCGGGTCAGCTGGACGATGACCTCGACCGCGCTGTTGATCTGGTCGTGCAGGGCGACGAAGGGGACCTCGACGTCCGACATGGAGGACAGTGTCTGCAGCCGGGTCAGGGCGTCCTCGGCGCTGTTGGCGTGGACGGTGGCGAGCGAGCCGTCGTGGCCGGTGGACATGGCCTGGAGCATGTCCAGGGCCTCGCCGCCGCGGACCTCGCCGACCACGATCCGGTCGGGGCGCATCCGCAGGGAGTTGCGGACCAGGTCGCGGATGGTGACCTGGCCCTTGCCCTCGACGTTCGCCGGGCGGGCCTCCAGGCGGACCACGTGGCTCTGCTGGAGCTGGAGTTCGGCGGAGTCCTCGATGGTGATGATGCGTTCGTGGGCCGGGATCAGGCCGGACAGGGCATTGAGGAGGGTGGTCTTCCCGGTGCCGGTGGCGCCGGAGACGATGATGTTGAACTTCGCCTGCACCAGGCCCGCCAGCAGGAACACCATGTGCTCGTCGAGCGAGCCGAAGCCGATCAGTTCCTGGAGGGTGTAGGAGCGGGGGAAGCGGCGGATGGTGAGGGTGGGGCCGGTCAGGGAGAGCGGCGGGATGATGACGTTGACGCGTTCGCCGGAGGGGAGGCGGGCGTCGACCATCGGGTTCGACTCGTCGACGCGGCGGTTGACGGTGGAGACGATGCGTTCGATGGTCTGCATCAGCTGGTCCGCCGAGACGAAGCGAAGGGGCAGCTGTTCGACGCGGCCGCCGCGTTCGACGAAGATCGCGTCCGGGCCGTTCACCATGATCTCCGTGATCGAGGCGTCTTCGAGGAGCGGTTCCAGGATGCCGAGGCCGAGGGCCTCGTCGACGACGCGGCGGATCAGCTGGGAGCGTTCGACGGTCGACAGGACCGGGCCCTCGCGGCTGATGATGTGGCCGAGGACGCGTTCGAGCCGGGCCCGGCGCTCGGCGGCGGCCAGCGCGCTCATCTCCGCGAGGTCGATCTCCTCCAGGAGCTTGGCCCGGTAGGAGGAGACCAGGTGGCCGTCCTCGCCCCGGCTGCCGTGCTCCTCGGGGGAGTTGATACGTGCCCGCAGGCTCATGGTGGTCCGTGCTCCTCGTTCAGTGGTCGACGGGCATCGTGGCGGACTTGGTGGCGTTGCCGAGGTCCCAGACGATCCTGGGGATGTGGACCGTGGCGGTGACGGTGACCGAGTCGCCGCCGCCGGAGGTCGCGCAGCTCACGTCGATCCCGCTGCTGACCGCGGACGAGCAGGCGGCGCCGGCGTCCTGCCGCAGCGAGGCGGCGCGGGCCCCCGCCCGCGCCGCCGTACCGGCCTGCTCGGCGGCGTAGGCGACGGCGCCGAGCTGGATGCCGGCCAGGCCGACGATCAGGAGGATCGGGAGGAAGCCGAGGTACTCGACGGCGACCTGGCCGCGGTCGCGGTGCTGCCGGCGTGGAGGACGGGGGTGCATGTCAGTTCTTCACCTCCTCGACCGTGCCGGCGTGGCCGTGCACGGTGACGGGGAAGTCGATGGAGCCGGGGAAGAGGACCGGGACGCGCAGGGAGACGTCCGCGGTCACCGTGCCGGTGCCGCCGCACCGGTCCACCGTGGCGCCGTCCCGCCAGGCGCCGGAGAGGTCCTCCAGCGCGGCGCGCTCGCAGACGCCGAAGCGTTCGCCCCGGGGGACGGCGGTGCCCGCACGTACGCCCTCGTCGGCGGCGTTGCCCGCGAGGGTGAAGGCGTAGCCGACGAGGACGGCCTGCCACATGAGCACGAGGGTGAGGATGATGACCGGGGTCATGCCGAGGAGTTCGATGCTGACCTGGCCGCGGTCGCGCAGGAGGGGGGCGCCGGGTCGTCGGTCGGGTGCGGCCCGGTGGGGGTTGCTCGCGCAGTTCCCCGCGCCCCTACGGGGCGCTTCAAGGAGGCGCCCCTTCGACGCGCCCCAAAGGGGCGCGGGGAACTGCGCGCTCAGCCCCCACGCACCGGCACGCGACCTACGACCTGCCGCTCCCGAACCCGACCCACCGCCTCTCACGGCAGCTCCCTCCGCCGCCGGAACCCCACCGCCGCCCGCTCCCCGCCCCGGGCCCGTGGCCCGGACCGGCGTGGCGGCGTGCCCTCCGCCGACCTGACCAGCCCCAGCTCCCCGGCCAGCCCCCAGATCGCCTGCTTCACCGTGCTCCGCGAGTCCAGTTCGTGCATCCGGCCCGCGTCCACCGCGCCCTGGAGCTCCTTGAAGTTCGCCGGGATCGCGGTCCCCGCCAGCGCCGTTCCGGTGATGCGCTGGATCAGCGGCGGCTGGATCTCGGTGGCGCGCGTGTGCCGGTTGACGACCACCGTCGTCTCCTCGGCCTTGCGGATCTGCAGCCGGTCCCACATCCGTACCGTGCGCTTCGCCGCGCGGACGGCGACCACGTCCGGTGTGGTGACGAGGAGCGCCAGGTCGGCGGTCTCCACGGCCGCCGCGCCCGCCCCGCCGAGCTGGGCGCCGCAGTCGACGACCACCACCTCGTAGCGGGAGCGCAGGGCGCTGAGGATCTGGCGGGCGGCGCGGTCGGTGACCTCCTCGCCGCGTTCGCCCTCGGCGGGCGCGAGGAGCAGGGCGAGTCCCGAGTCGTGGCGGAAGACGGCCTCGGCCATGACCCGCGGGGAGATGTCGCCCACCGCGGCGAGGTCGGCGACCGAGCGCCGGAACTGGACGTCCAGGTAGGAGGCGACGTCCCCGGTCTGCAGGTCGAGGTCGACGAGGGCGGTGGAGTGCCCCGAGGCCTGCGCGGCGAGGGCGATCTGGACCGCGACGAGGGTGGCGCCGGTGCCGCCCTTCGCGCCGCTGACGGTGACGACGGTGCCTCCGACGCCGGCGAAGACGTCGGCGCCGTGGCCGAGATGGCGCCGTACCCCCGTGGACCACTGGGCGACGGCCTGGACGCGCCCGGCCAGCTCCTCGTAGCTCAGCGGGAGGCCGACCAGGCCGCGGGCGCCGGAGTCCATGGCGGCGGCGAACAGGCCGGGGCTGGTGTCGGTGGTGACCAGGACGACGCCCACGGCGGGGAAGCGCAGGGCGACCTCGCGGATCAGTTCCAGCGCCGGGACGGGGCCGATGCGTTCGTGGACGACGACGACCTCGGGGAGTTCGTCGACGGACTCGGCGGCGGACCGGGCGAGGGTGTCGACGAGCTGGGTGGAGTCGACGACGGGGGGCAGCGGTTCGGTGTCCGGGAGCTGGCTGAGCAGGGAGACCAGGGAGCGGACGGCGTCCGCGTCACCGACGGCGGGGAGGATCCTGATGGGCATGGAGGGCGCCTCTCACTTGTCCGTCGCGAGTTCGTAGGTGCGGTCCTTGTCCGGCACGGTGGTCGTCGTACCGGGCGCGACCAGGGCGAGCCGGACCCGCTGGGCGAAGGACTCCGCGTAGGTGAGGCGCTGGGCGTCGAGCGTGGACAGCGCGAAGGTGATGGGGACGGCGTCGCTGGGCTGCTGGTTCCTGTTGTCCGGGTCGACGTAGCTGAGCTGGGCGCCGACGTCCAGGACCCGGGCGTTGGTCACGATGATCTTCGACTGGTCGGGGGCGCTCTGCTGCTTGCCCTCGAAGGTGGCGTAGACGTTGACCCGCGAGCCCGGGGTGATCTTGCCGGCCACCCCGGTGGCCGCGTCGATCATGATGGCGACCTCCTGCTCGCCGGGCTTCAGCTCGGGCTGGTCGACGATCATGTCGGTCTGGAGCAGCGAGCCCTTCTTCAGCGCGGTGACCGCGATCTTGCCCTGGATCTGGCTGAGGCTGGTGACGGCGTTGGCGGACAGCCAGCGCTTGGGCAGCGAGATCTTCTTGAACTGGCTCGGGTTCAGCGTGGTGTACGGCGTGACGTCGGAGCGGAGTTCGTACGCGGTGACCTTGGGACCGACCTCGGACTTCGCGTCGTCGATGACCGAGAGCACGCCGGCGAACGCGGCGAGCGCGCAGAGCACCGACAGGATCAGGAGTATCACGCCGCGGCGCTGACGGGAGTTCATGGACCGTGCGACCTCATCGGGGAAGCGGGGAGGGGTGGGGGAACCGAGCGATGGCGGGAGGTACGGGTCAGGCGGGCGTCCGCTGTTCCAGCGCGCGGGGCGCCGGCGGGTCGTAGTCGGGCGGGGTGGCGGAGCAGAAGACGCAGCGGTCGCCGATGACGTCGATGCCGCACCAGTGGCAGCTGGTCTGCCGTACCGAGGTGACCAGTTGGTAGAGGACGGACAGGTCGGCGAGGTAGCTGGTGAACTCGATCATCCGGCCGGTGCCCCACCACACGGCGGACTCGGCGGGCAGCGGGGTCTCGCGCAGGCCGTGCGCGCCCCAGGACTTGGCGAGGCCGCCGATCCAGTCGGACTGCAGCTGCCCCCGGGCGACCAGCATCCAGGTGCTGAACTCGGGGCCGTTCAGGACGGCCTCGGGGGCGATCCGGACCAGTTGCGGCTCGGGGTGGGCGACGACCCCGAAGTGGGTGCCGGGCATCCAGGACTTGGCGTGCGCCTTGAGGCCGACCGGGACGCGGTCCAGCTTGGCGACGGAGCCGAGGACGGCGCCGGAGTGGATGTAGTGGGTGAGCAGCCGGCCGGCCGACGCGAGGACGCCGGGGCTGAGGTCGCAGGAGGCCAGCTGGCGCAGCTGCCGGGCCAGGACGGCGATGCCGAGCGGCGGCAGGCCGGGGCGGAACAGCGCGATGCGGTCGCTCTCCAGGAGGGAGCGGAGGGTGTGCAGGCGCCGGACCACGGCCTCGGGCACGGCGTCCGAGTACACGACGACCACGTACCCGTACTGCTCGATGAGGGCCACGAACTCGGCGAGGGTGTGGTCGAGGGGCCGCTGGTCGAGGTCCTTCAGGACGACCGCGGGCATCGTCCGCTCGTCCTGGACGGGCAGCGCCATGTCGGCACTGGTCACGGCAATGGCAGTTGGCACGCGCAGCTCCCCGCTCTTCCCACCCGGCGGCCCACCGGCGTTACTCCAATGAGCCGGGACGACTTCATTGCGTGACTTCCTCAGCACTGTAACCACGCGCCTGTGACCGGAGAACAGCGTTTGTGCAGCTGTCTGGGATCCGTGACCACACAAGTGACGTCAAAACTGGACAGGTTGCGCATATGACCGGGGCTCGTTCGGCCCCGCGGGAGCTTCCCGGACCTTTGAATTTGGTCTGGACCTATTGACACGTGAATTGGTCTGGACCACCTTGATTGTCATGCCCAGACTCATCCCCCGGCTCGCGTCCCGGCATGCCGGACAGCGACGCATCCGCATCTGGTCGGCCGTGGCCTCCCTCGCCACGGCACTCGCGATGGCGGGCCTGGCCTCCGCGCCGGCCTCCGCCGCCGACGTCAACAACGTGAAGAACCCCGGCTTCGAGTCGGGTCTGTCCAACTGGACCTGCTCCGCGGGCAGCGGGACCACGGTCTCCTCCCCCGTGCACTCCGGCGCCGCCGCCCTGAAGGCGACCCCGGCCGGGCAGGACTACGCCCAGTGCAGCCAGACGGTGGCGGTGAAGGCCAACTCGACCTACACGCTCAGCGCGTGGGTGCAGGGCTCCTACACCTACCTCGGGGTGACCGGCACCGGCACCACGGACGTGTCGACCTGGACCCCGAACACGTCCTGGACGCAGCTGTCGACGACCTTCACCACCGGCGCCTCGACCACCTCGGTGACGGTCTGGACGCACGGCTGGTACGGCCAGGCCGCCTACTACGCCGACGACGTCTCGGTCTACGGCCCCGACGGCGGGGGCGGCTCCGACCCGGCCCCGACCGTCCCGGCGACCCCGACCGGCCTCGCGGTCTCGGGTACGACGTCGTCCTCCGCCTCCCTCTCCTGGAGCGCGGTGTCGGGCGCGACCGGCTACAACGTCTACCAGAACGGCACCAAGGTCTCCGCGGTCACCGGCGCCTCGGCGACGGTCACCGGGCTCGCGGCCTCGACGTCGTACTCGTTCCAGGTCACCGCGACCAACTCGGCGGGTGAGTCGGCGAAGTCGTCGGCGGTGACGGCGACCACGACCGCGTCCGGCGGCAACGGCGGCGGCTCGCTGCCCAAGCACGCGGTGACGGGCTACTGGCAGAACTTCAACAACGGCGCCACCGTCCAGAAGATCTCCGACGTGCCGTCCTCGTACGACATCATCGCCGTCGCCTTCGCGGACGCGACCAGCACACCGGGCGCGGTGAGCTTCACCCTCGACTCCTCCGGGCTCGGCGGCTACACGGTCGACCAGTTCAAGGCCGACATCAAGGCCAAGCAGGCGGCCGGCAAGAAGGTCATCATCTCGATCGGCGGCCAGAACGGCACGATCTCGGTGAGCGACTCGGCCTCCGCGACGAACTTCGCCAACTCCGTGTACTCGCTGATGCAGACGTACGGCTTCGACGGCGTCGACATCGACCTGGAGAACGGCATCAACGCGACCTACATGAGCCAGGCACTGCGCTCGCTGTCGTCGAAGGCGGGCTCCTCGCTGATCATCACGATGGCCCCGCAGACGATCGACATGCAGTCGACGTCCAACGGGTACTTCCAGACGGCCCTGAACATCAAGGACATCCTCACGGTCGTCAACATGCAGTACTACAACAGCGGTTCGATGCTGGGCTGCGACGGCAAGGTGTACAGCCAGGGCTCGGTGGACTTCCTGACCGCGCTCGCCTGCATCCAGCTGCAGGGCGGTCTGTCGCCGTCCCAGGTGGGCCTCGGCCTGCCGGCGTCGACCAGCGCGGCGGGCAGCGGCTACGTGTCGCCCACCGTCGTCAACAACGCCCTCGACTGCCTGACCAAGCTCACCAACTGCGGTTCGTTCAAGCCGTCGACGGCCTACCCCGGCCTGCGGGGCGCCATGACCTGGTCGACCAACTGGGACGCGTCCGCCGGGAACGCGTGGTCGTCCTCGGTGGGCGCCCACGTGCACGCCCTGCCGTAACCCCTGCCCGGGTCCCGGGGGGCGGGGTGGAGGAGGGGGGGTAGGAGGGGGGGGGGGACAGGAGTCGCCAGGTTGTTCCCGCGTGCAGGGTGTTTCAGTGTGCGGTGGGCGGGGCCCTTCCCTCTTCCCCCGCCCCCCCC
>NZ_JBVJNZ010000007.1:0-84254 GCF_055583445.1 Streptomyces sp. NPDC104761
CACCCGCCGAATACGAGACCAAGTACTACCGCGAAACCACGAAGTCCCAGGTCACAGTCACGACCTAGAGTCTCGATCAAACCCGGAACGGTTCAGTGAAACCACTGGGTCTGTACGGTGCAGGCACAGACGAACCCGCCCTCGTTCCTGTCCTCAACCCGGCGGCAACGCGCGGGTTCTGCGGTTCGCCCGCCAGTCCAGCATGGGTGAAGCGACTTCGGCACCGTTCACGCCTAGCTCGACGACATGTCTGCGACTGCTCTCCCCGGAGCCCGGATCGCACCTGACGCACTAACGGTGACGCTCGGGACTGTCAAACGAGTGGTGTAACTGGGGTAGTTGAGGGTTACTGTCGGGCGGCTGAGAGTCGGCCGTCGAAGGTGATGTCGAAGGCGTTCAGGGCGGCCTTCCAGCGCATGGTCCATCGGGCCTGGCCCTTGCCCGTGGGATCGAGGGACATGATCGCCATGTAGACGCACTTCAGGGCGGCCTGCTCGGTGGGGAAGTGTCCACGGGCCTTGACCGCCCGGCGGATGCGGGCGTTGACGGACTCGATCGCGTTGGTGGTGCAGACGATGCGCCGGATCTCGGTGTCGAACCGCAGGAACGGGGTGAACTCTCCCCCAGACTTCGTCCGGGGGTACCCCCACCCAGGCGTTCTCCCACAGTTTCACGATCGCCGGATACTTCCTGCCCCAGGAATCGGCGAACTCGGCGAACCGGTCCAGGGCCTGGTCCTCTGCTGCGCCGGGCGGGAAGCGTGAGGCCGCCGCCCGGCGCCCGATCACCTCACCCACTCGCACTCACGGTCATCTGGGCGCAGATCGTTTCGTGTCAGGGTCGGCTTCCCGAGTGGCGCCCCATGCGGAGAGCAGGCGCAGTCCTTCTTCGGAGGGTGAGCCGGGTTCGGCGGTGTAGACGGTGAGGGTGAGACCGGGTTCGGCGGCCATCTCCAGGCCCTCGTAGGCGAGGGTGAGGTCGCCGACGGCGTGGTGGTGGAAGCGTTTGGTGCCGGTGCCGTGGTGGCGGACGTTGTGGGCGCCCCAGCGGGTGCGAAAGTCGTCGCTGCGGGTGGACAGCTCGCCGACGAGATCGTGGAGGTCCTTGTCGCGGGGGTCGCGGCCGGCCTCGGTGCGCAGGATGGCGACGGAGATGTCGGCGGCCTGGTCCCAGTCCGGGTAGAAGCGGCGCGAGGCGGGGTCGAGGAACTGGAACCGGGCCAGGTTCGCCTGGTTGCCGACCATGGCGTAGACGTCGGCGTAGAAGGCCCGGGCGAGCTGGTTGGTGGCGAGCAGGTCCATGCGGCCATTGCGGACGAACGCGGGCCCCGCGGTGACGGCGTCCAGCACCCACTGCAGGCTGCGGTGCGACGTCCAGGCCCGGGTGGTGCGGCGGTGGGGCCGGGTGAGCACGTCGGAGCCGTCGGCGGCCTGGGCGAGATTGAGCAGGTGGGCGCGTTCGGCGTCGTCGAGCTGGAGGGCGCGGGCGACGGCTTCGAGTACAGCGGGGGAGACACCGGCGAGGTTGCCGCGCTCGAGCTTGGCGTAGTACTCCACGCTCACATCGGCCAGGGCGGCGACCTCGCTGCGGCGCAGTCCGGGAACCCGGCGGCGGATGCCGGACGGCAGGCCCGCCCGCTCGGGAGTGATCTTCGCGCGCCGCGAGCTGAGGAACTCGCGGACCTCCTCACGGTTGTCCATGCCTTCGACGGTACGTCCCGCCCGCCGCCGTAGGGGTGTACTGCCAGTACGCCCCTTGAGGGTGCCTCGCTTCACTTCCCGGGAGCGGGTTACCTGGATGGCGTGGTGCTTCCGCCCGCTCCGTCCCGGCGGGACGAGGCGGGGAGAGCGCACCCGGTCCTGCACTCTGCGGCGGCCCCGGACATCCGGCGGCCGCACGCCATGGCACGCAAAGGAATCCCTCTCATGCGCGGCGCAGTGATCCACGCCCCCGGCGACGTCCGTTTCGAGACCCTGGACGACCCGAAGATCCTCCACCCGACCGACGCCATCATCCGTACGGCCGTGACCTGCGTATGCGGCTCCGACCTGTGGCCCTACCGCGGCGCGGAGCCGATCGGCGACCCGCATCCCATGGGACACGAGTACGTCGGCTTCGTCGAGGAGGTCGGGTCCGGGGTCAGCGCCGTCAAGCCGGGCCAGTTCGTCGTCGGCTCCTTCGCCACCTCGGACAACAGCTGCGCGAACTGCCGGAACGGCTTCCCGTCCAACTGCCTGCACCGCGAGTTCATGTCCACCTGCCAGGCCGACTACGTGCGCATCCCCAATGCCCAGGGCACCCTGGTCGCCACTGACGAGATCCCCGACGAGCGGTTCTGGCCGGGTCTGCTGGCCGTCTCCGACGTGATGGGCACCGGCTGGTGGGCCGCCGACGCCGCCGAGGTCGAGCCCGGCTCCACCGCCGTGGTCGTCGGCGACGGCGCGGTCGGGCTGTGCGCGGTGATCGCCGCCAAGGAGATGGGTGCCGAGCGCATCATCGTCATGAGCCGGCACGAGACGCGACAGAAGCTCGCCGAGGAGTTCGGCGCCACCGACATCGTCACCGAGCGCGGCGACGAGGGCGTGGCCCGGATCAAGGACATGACCGATGGAATCGGCGCCGATGCGGTGCTGGAGTGTGTCGGCACCGCCCAGGCCATGCGGCAGGCCCTGTACTCGGCACGCCCCGGCGGCAACGTCGGCTTCGTCGGCGTCCCCCACGAGGTCGCCATCGACGGCCAGGAGCTGTTCTTCTCCCACGTCGGCCTGCGCGGTGGCCCCGCTCCGGTGCGCCGCTACCTGCCCGACCTGATCGACCGCATCCTGACCGGAGCCATCGACCCGGGCAAGGTCTTCGACCTCACCCTTCCGCTGGACCAGGTCGCCGAGGGCTACCGGGCCATGGACGAGCGCCGCGCCATCAAGGCACTCCTCAAGCCCTGACCCACCCACTCCGTCCTCCCTGACAGGAAGCAAGGAGCAAGCAACCGTGCAGATCACCCGCAGCTCGATCGACACCGTCAAGGGCCCCGCCGACTGGTTCACCGGCGACGTCTACATCGACCCCGTCGCCGCCGCACCCGAGCCCTCCCGGGTCAGCGCCGCCCTGGTGCACTTCATGCCCGGCGCCCGCACCCACTGGCACCGCCACCCGCTCGGCCAGACCGTCTTCGTCACCGAGGGCATCGGCCTGTGCCAGCGCCGCGGCGGACCCATCGAGGTCATCCGGCCCGGTGACCGCGTCCTGTTCGAGGCCGAAGAAGAGCACTGGCACGGCGCCGCGCCGAACCGGCTGATGGTCCACCTGGCCATCAACGAGGGCGACGCCGACCACGACGTCGTGCACTGGCTCACCCCCGTCACCAACGAGGAGTACGCCGCCGCACCGGCCACCAGCTGAACCTCGTACCGGACCGTCGCATCCGGCCGGCGCTCGCCTTCGGCACTGCCGCGCTCAGGATGCTGCCGCTGCTCACTCGCCCCAGCGGAGTTGGGAGGAACAGGCCCGTGCTTCGCGCCCTTCCTCGCACTGTCCTGCTCGCCATCCTGGTCTGGCCCATGACGGCGTGCGACGATCCCCCGCCGCCTGCTGCGCCGTCCTCGCACCCGTCGACTTCCACGCGAGGCACATCGTCCGAACCGTCCGGCAGGATCAACGCCATGCGCGTTCGCCTGACGATCGACGGCCACAAGGCCGACGGCACCTTGAACGACAGCCCCGCCGGCCGCGACCTGGCCGGCCTGCTCCCGCTCACCCTCGTGCTGGAGGACTTCCACGGCACGGGGTCTGAGCGCCGCCGGCGATGTCGCCGTCGCGGGACTCGGCCAAGCCGTCGGAGTAGAAAGCGAACACACGTCCTTCGACCGCGACGCGTCGGGCGGCATGGGGCGGGCGCCGCCCCGGCTCAGCCGGGCGCATCATCTCACCAGGAACAATGAAGCTCTCCGGTGGCGGTACGAGCGGAGACCTCAGCACAGGCTCTCCAACGGCACCGCCGTAGTCGGCGACCGTCGGCGCACGCGCGTCTCAGCCCGTCCGCCCTCGGCCACGACGCCCGGGCACGCTCCTCCGGGTGAGGCACGGAGTGTCACTGCAGCCGCCGTCCCTGGCCACAACGATGATGAGCCGTGACTTACGAGGGTCAGAAGTGGTGTGAGACGGCGGTCCCCGGAGTGCACGTTCGGGCCGGCTCTGGAGCCGCTGGAGTGCGACTGTTGGGCTGGCCGGGAGTCCTGCCGTTCTCTGTCATCCGGTCCGTCGTGCTCACGAACGACCCGGAGCAACCGTCCCGAAGAACAGGCGTGTCGGCCGCTCGCCTGACGGAGGCGTGAGGCGACAATGGCGCCGCCGACACCGGTAGGCGAGCGGGCATTCGTCAACAACGTGTCGTTCGGGGCGTATGCCGCCCTGGTGCAGGACCCGGCCTACCGGGAGGACAAGGTCGGCACGATGGTACGGATCCTCCCGGAATTCCTGGCCCGTCACCAAGGGCCGGAGCTGGTGGTACGTGCCGGGCTGCTCACCGTGGACCGGCCGGACGCCGTGCTGGTGAGCAACAATCCCTACCAGATCGACGACCCGGCCGGACTCGACAGGCGTGCGCAGCTCGACTCCGGGCTTCTGGGAGTACTGGCCGCCAGGGCGGAGACACCCGCCGAAACGGCCGCCAGGCTGCGAAGCGGGCAGATGCACGGACTGGCCCGTCTGGCAACACCTGACGACGTCGTCATCCACGCCGATGCCCCGGTCGTCCCCGTCGGACTGGACGGCGAGGCCGTCACCCTGCGGACTCCCGTGCGGTGCCGGATCAGCCCCCGGACGCTGCGGGTATGGGTTCCCCGCCATCGGCCAGGCGTCGCGCGCACGGGATGGCGACCGCCGGGCTGGGCCGTCATCCAGCGGGCTGCCTCACTCGTCGGGCGGTCTCATGGCCGTCACACCGACTGACCGGAGCACACCGCACGATGGGCAGCACGTCCCTTGGACCGGGCCCGATTGGCCCATGGGGGCGTGAGCGGCGAAGGGTGGAAGGTGGGAGTGTGAGGCCACTGCCAGACAGTCCGTGCACCGGGCCGTCCCCCGGCTTGCTCAGCACTGCCGGCCGTTCGTCCGGCTCTGTGTCGACGCGTGCCCCTATGCGGGAGGGCAACAGCCCGGGCGGTGGTTGCTGATGGTGACCGCTGTCGGGGCGAGGCCGGTGGCCGGGGGGCGGGCCGTCACGGCGGCCGCCCTGCCCACTGCGCAGGTGCTCCGTGATCTCGAGGTGACCGCCGACGGCCTCTCGTCGGAGGAGGCAGCACGACGGCTGAAGCGCTGGGGACCGAACGCCGTCCACTCCCACCGGGCCCGGGCGTGGCTGGTGCTGTGGCATCAGGTGCGGTCCCCCCTGCTCGGCCTGCTGCTGGCCGCGGCCGTGGTGTCCTACTTCGTCGGGGAGCGCAGCGACGCGGTGATCATCGGGGTGATCGTGGCGCTCTCCGTCGGTCTGGGTTTCGTCAACGAGTTCCGGGCGGAGAAGACCGCCCAGTCGCTGCACGCGAAGATCCGGCACCGGGCGGTCGTGCTGCGCGACGGGCGACCACAGGAGGTGGAGGTCACCGCCCTGGTCCCGGGTGATGTGGTCGAGTTGCGGCTCGGCGACATCGTGCCCGCAGATCTGCGGTTGCTTGCGACCGCGGGGCTGGAGTGCAGCGAGTCGGTGCTGACCGGTGAGTCACTGCCGGTCGCGAAGGACACCGCTGCCGTGCCGCCCGGCACGCCGCTGGCGGATCTGACCGGCTGCGCCCTGATGGGCACCGTGGTGCACTGTGGAAGCGGCCGCGGCGTCGTGGTCGCCACCGGCGCCGAAGCCGAGTTCGGGAAGATCGCCGCCGGACTGAGCGGACACCAGCTGGAGACCGAGTTCCAGGTGGGGCTGCGCCGCTTCTCCATGCTCCTGGTCTACGTCGCCGGGGCACTGACCACGTCGATCTTCATCATCAACGTCGCACTGCACAAGCCTCTGATCGACGCCCTGCTGTTCTCCCTGGCCATCGCGGTCGGCATCACCCCGCAGCTGCTGCCCGCGGTCGTCTCCACCAGCCTCGCCGCGGGCTCCCGGCGGATGAGCCGGCGCAAGGTGCTGGTCAAACGGCTGGTGTGTATCGAGGACCTCGGCGACGTCGATGTGCTGTTCACCGACAAGACCGGAACCCTCACCCAGGGACGCATCGACTTCATACGGGCCGTACCCGTCGCCGGTACCTCCGCGGAAGAAGTGTTGCGCCTCGGCCTGTTGTGCACCGAGACGGACGTGGACGACCGGGGCCGGCCTGTGGGCGGAAACCCGCTCGACGACGCTCTGTGGGACTCACCGGCCGCGGCCGCCCAGCGCTCGTCGCTGAGTGACTGGACGCGGATTGGCGTCCTGCCCTTCGACCATGAGCGGCGGATGGTCTCCGTCACCGTCACCGATCCCGTCGGTGACACCCTGCTCATCACCAAAGGAGCCCCGGAAACGGTACTGGAACGCTGCGCAGAGGTCCCCGAGCCGGTCCGCGAGGCGCTGGACGCCGAGTTCGCTACCGGGAATCGAGTCGTCGCGGTGGCGACCCGCGCTGCCCACCCCGCAACCGCAATCAGTGCCCTCGACGAGCGGGGCCTCCGCCTGGCCGGCCTGCTGGTCTTCCACGACCCGCCCAAACACGACGCGGCCGAGGCTCTGGCGCGGCTGGGCGCGCTCGGCATCACGACGAAGATCGTCACCGGGGACAACCCCGCGGTCGCCGTCAAGGTCTGCCACGACCTGGGGCTGACCGACGCCGCGGTGCTGACGGGGAACGACCTGGACGCCATGGATGACGAGCAACTCACCACAGCTATCCGCGACACCACCGTCTTCGCCCGGGTCAGCCCCGAGCACAAGGCGCGCATCGTCCGGATCCAGCGGAAGACCGGCGGCGACGTCGCCTTCCTCGGCGACGGCGTCAACGACGCCCTCGCGCTGCACGCCGCCGACGTGGGCATCTCGGTGGACTCGGCCACCGACGTGGCCAAGGACGCGGCCGACGTGATCCTGCTGGAGAAGGACCTCGGGGTTTTGGCGGACGGGGTCACCGAGGGGCGACGCATCTTCGCCAACACCATCAAGTACGTCCTGATGGGCACGTCCAGCAATTTCGGCAACATGTTCAGCGCGGCCGGTGCCTCGCTGTTTCTGCCCTTCCTGCCGATGCTGCCGTCCCAGATCCTGCTCAACAACCTGTTGTACGACACCAGTCAGCTCGCCATCCCCACCGACCAGGTCGACGAGGAGCAGGTGCGGCGGCCCGCGCACTGGGACATCGCCTTCATCCGGCGCTTCATGATCTGCTTCGGACCGATCAGCTCCCTGTTCGACTTCGTCACCTTCGCCGTAATGCTGGGCGTCTTCCACGCAGACGCCGCCCAGTTCCACACCGGCTGGTTCGTGGAGTCCCTCGCCACACAAACCCTGATCATCTTCGCCATCCGCACCCGTCGCGTCCCCTTCTGGCACAGCCGCCCGAGCCTGCCCCTCACACTCACGGCGCTGGGTGTCGTCGCCCTCGGTGCCACCCTGCCTGCCACCCCACTGGCCCGTGTTCTCGGCTTCCAACTGCTCCCGGCCGGCTTCTTCGCCGCCGTGGCCGCCATGGTCGTCGTCTACCTGCTCCTCGTCGAGTTCGCCAAGCGGATCTTCTACCGGACCGCGCGTGCACCGGCACGCCCGCAACCGGCCCCCGGTCACCGGCACCTACGCCGCCGCGCAGCACGGTTCAGCACCAACACCCGACTGCCGCACCCGCAAGCCCCCGCCGCCCGCCAGTGACCGGTCCACACCCGAAGGGCATCACCGCGTCACTGCACTCGCCGACTTCTCGAACGCCGGTCGAGCCTCTACGGCCGACGCACGGGCCGGACGAAACATCCATTGGTCGTCTCTGGCTCCATCCCTGGCGGCCGGTGGTGACTCACCGCAGCCCTTGTTGGAAGGCGTCAAGTACGACAGTGCCGGGAAGTACCGCCCACCGGGCCAAGAGGTCCCCTCGTTTTCCCTTGACCGGGGCCGGGCACCCGACGCCCATGGCGACGCGTCCGGTTCCGGTGCGAACCATCCTCGCCACCATCGGCCTGGTGCTCGCCACCTACGTCGCACTCGAGCTGGTGGTCCAGGCTCGCCGGGTCCTGATCTGGGCGGTCATCGCGTTGTTCCTGGCCGTCTCCCTCCATCCGGCGGTCGAAGCCCTGCAGCGACGGGTGCCGCGGTGCCGACGATCGGTGGCCGCCTTGCTGGTCTTCCTGGCCGCGGCCGCGGCCATCGGCGCGGTGGTCGCCCTGTTCGTCATCCCCCTGGCCCAGGAGGGCAGCCGGTTCGCCGGCCGCCTGCCCGCGATGATCAGGGACGCCCAGGCCGGCCGCGGGCCGGTCGGCAACCTGCTGGAACGGACGCACGCTCTGCAGTATGTCCAGCACCATCAGGCACAGCTCCACGCGTTCGCCACCGGACTGAGCACGCCCGCCATGAAGTTCCTTCGCGGTGCCGCGAGCACCACGGCAGGCGCTCTCACCATCTTCGTGCTGGCCTATCTGATGGTGCTGGAAGGCCCCAGGGCCATAGACCGGTCCCTGGCCCTCGTGGAGGAGGTGCCCGCAGCCCGCATACGCCGCGTCGGAGCCGCGTGCGCCCGGACTGTCAACGGCTACCTCACGGGGAACTTGCTGATCAGCGTCATCTGCGGGCTTCTGACCTATGTCGTGCTGCTGGTTTCCGGAGTGCCGTTCGCCGGCCTGCTGGCCGTCTTCGTCGCCGTGACCGACCTCATCCCCCTGGTGGGAGCCACCATGGGAGCTGTCGTGGCCTCCGCCGTGGCGTTCGTCCACTCCCTGCCGGCCGGCATCGGGGCCATCGTCTTCTTCATCGTCTACCAGCAGGCCGAAAACCACCTCCTGCAACCGGTCATCCTGTCTCGGACGGTGAAACTCAACCCCCTCACCGTGCTGCTGGCCACCCTGATCGCCGCCGAAGTCGCCGGAATCCTGGGCGCCCTGCTGGCGATCCCCGTCACCGGCATCATCCAGGTCGTCCTCGGTGACATCTGGGCTCACCGCGGCGGTCGGCCACGGGGACTGCCGACACGGGCAGACAACGGCCCCGAGGAGACCGACCGGCCCGACGCCCCCGGATGACGGCCCCGTGGAGTCCGGCCGCCACAAGCCCAGCGACGAGAGCGGACGGACCCGGCAGACAGCGAGGACCCGGGACGAGAGCGGGTTGTTGATCGCCCTCGCCCGGTCAGTATTCGGGCGGGACCTGGACGTCGGGCTGACCGAGTACCTCCGCTGCCTCCTGCCGCCCTGATGAGTGAGCCGATGTACGAGATCCCCCCCTCAGTGCTGGACGTGCGGACGTGCGTGGAACAGGGGGCGCCGTTGGGGGGCCGTGCCGGCAGCCAGATGACCGATCTCGACACGTGTCCTGATGGCCCGGACCACCTGCAGCAGACCTCCCGCAGCCATGACGGCTTCCTTGGCCGCACGCACGCAGCTCCCCGCGATCGCCCCCAGCGTGCCTGCAGGATCGCCGTGCCGTCGTGCCGTCCACCGAGTGCGCTCCGCACGCTGACGCAGGCCCGGGACGCACTCCGGCTCACGCTCCAGGAAACCGGACCCCCGGCACGGTCTCCATGTGCGCTTCGACGAGACCCCGCACATAGACCCTGCACACAGACCCTGCGTACGGCCCGGTCGGGGAGCGCTCGCGTCCCCAGGTCACCGGGTAACCGCGATTCGGCAAAGGCGACGGCCGGCCCCGTCCGGGTGAGGCCGGCCGTCGGCGAGTGCACAGGCCGGTTCAGCGCTGCAGGGTGAGGAGAGCCGGCCGCCAGGGCAGTTGGTCGTAAGGGCCGCTCGCGGTGGGGGACTTGCCCTGGTAGAGGAACTGCAGGTTGCAGGGGTCGATGGTCATGGTCTGGTCGGGGTTGTTGCGGACCAGGTCACCGTGGCTGATGTCGTTGGTCCAGGTGGCGCCGCTGTTGGCCTTGCCGGCGAAGGGGTTGCCTTCGGTGGCGGCCTGCGGGGTCCACGTGCCGTTCAGGCTGGTGGCGGTGAAGGAGCGGAAGTAGCGCTGCTCGTTCGCCCCACGTGCCTCGACGATCAAGAGGTACTGGTTCTGGCCCTGGACCTTGTAGACCTGCGGCGCCTCGAACAGGTTCTTCACCGTGTCGCTCATGACCGTCGTGTACGAGGAGCCGAAGCTGCCCGGGAAGTTTCCGATCGGCATGCTCGCCCGGTAGATGTTGCCGTTGTCACCGGCGAAGAACAGGTACATGTTCTGGCCGTCGGCGATCAGGGTCTGGTCGATCGGGGCGGCGCCCGGGATGCTGCCGGTGAACAGCGGCTGCGGCGCCGACCAGCCGTCGGGGTTGGTGGGGTCGCTCGACGTGCGGTAGATGAAGGGCCACGCACCCCACTGGTACGCCAGCACCCAGATGTTCTTGGGTGCGAAGTAGAACAGCGTGGGCGCCACCGCGGCCTGGCTCATCCCGGTCTGGCCGGCCGACGCCATGTCCGACCAGTTCGTGAAGGGTCGGAACATCATCGAGCCGTACGCCGATCCCGACACGTTCGACGCGTAGACGAGGTGTTTGCCGTTGTACGTCACGTCGGTGAAGTCCTTCAGCGAGACCCAGCCGTTCGCCGGCTGCGCCAACGCACCCGTCGACGTCCACCGGTACGTCGACGGCAGAGAACACGTGCCGTCCCCCGGCGGGGTCGTCCCGGACAGGCCGGTCCACTTCTGGTTGCTGCCTCCGTTGCACGTCCAGATCTGTGCCGCTGTGCCGTTGGCCGTACCGGAGCCCGCAACCTCCAGGCACAGGCCGGACTCCACGCCGACGACCGTGCCGTCGGAGTTCACCCGCCACTGCTGGTTCGCGCCGCCGGAGCAGGTCCAGATCTGCACCCGGGTACCGGCCGCCGTGGCGTGGCCGGGAACGTCCAGGCACTTGTTGCCGTACACGGTGAGCTGGTTGCTGTCCGTCAACGTCCACTGCTGGTTGGTCCCGCCCCAGCAGTCATAGATCTGCAGATACGTGCCGTCGGTCTGGCTGGCGCCCGGCACGTCGAGACACCGGCCGGAACCGACACCGCGCAAGGCGCCGCTGGAAGCCGCCTGAGCCGGGGCGGCGACGAGCATCGCCGCCAGTGCCGCCAGCGCCGCAACCACGACGGCGAGGCCCCGTGCCGGATGCCTGCGGCTGGAACTTCCTCTGCGCATGAATACTCCCGAGACCTTGAGTGAGCGATCATTGACGAGTCCATGACATGCGCGCGCCTTGCATGCGCCTTGCATGCGCCTTGCATGCGCATGGCCCTACTCGTGCGATGGAGCGGCCCAGAATGTTCGTCATGTCGAACAAGAGTCGAAGTGTCGAGCAACCCGAATCATAAGGAACCGGTGAACGGCGTCAATAGCTCTCGCACATATCGCCGCCAATGCCGAAACATTCGAACCACCGCAGCCGACCGACGCGCACCACGGCGCCCAACTGACTGGCTCGTAAGCGACTTGCCCCCGGAAACGGAGCGAGGGTCAGACGACGCGGATGCCCGGTCGAACCTGCCCCCAACGTCGTGACACCGAATTTCGCACGCCACCGACGTCAACACCCGGGGCCGCCGTCCACTGAGCCGGAGGGTCGAAAGTTTCGTGCGGCAATCGGAAATTTATTTCGCTCAGCGTATTGACGATCCACGGTCAGGCCTCAATCATCCCTGTCTGAGAAGCCGACCCTGGTTCGAGATTCCGGGCTGTATCGGCCAAGGCAACCCATGCTGCACGGCAGATCAGCGACCGGCTGCACGGCAGATCCGCGCACCAGGTCACCTGCGCCACCCCCTTTCGTTCCGGTGAGGTCCGCACCAGCGCATGCGACGCCGTGTGACGGTCCCCCGGCTGAGCCGCGATGGAGTTCCCATGCCTGTATCGAGACGTGGAGCACGCCCCGTCACCCGCCGGAAGATCCGCAGCCTGCTGCTGGCGCTGGTCGTCGGCGTCCTCGCCCCGGTCACCGCGCTGGCCGCACCGCCGACCGCACACGCCGCCGAGAACACGCTTGGCGCCGCGGCGGCGCAGAGCGGCCGCTACTTCGGCACCGCCATCGCCTCCGGCAGGCTGGGCGACTCGGCGTACACGACGATCGCAAACCGTGAGTTCAACATGGTGACGGCCGAGAACGAGATGAAGATCGACGCCACCGAACCACAGCGGGGCCAGTTCGACTTCAGCGCCGGCGACCGCGTCTACAACTGGGCGGTGCAGAACGGCAAGCGGGTGCGTGGCCACACACTGGCCTGGTACGCCCAGCAGCCCGGCTGGATGCAGAGCCTCAGCGGCAGCTCACTGCGCCAGGCGATGATCGACCACATCAACGGCGTCGTGGGCCACTACAAGGGCAAGATCGCCCAGTGGGACGTCGTGAACGAGGCCTTCGCCGACGGCAATTCGGGAGGTCGGCGCGACTCCAACCTGCAACGCACGGGCGACGACTGGATCGAGGTCGCCTTCCGCACCGCGCGCGCCGCCGACCCGGCGGCCAAGCTCTGCTACAACGACTACAACATCGAGAACTGGACCTGGGCGAAGACCCAGGCCGTGTACGCCATGGTCCGGGACTTCAAGCAGCGCGGCGTGCCGATCGACTGCGTCGGGTTCCAGTCGCACTTCAACAGCGGCAGCCCCTACAACAGCAACTTCCGCACCACCCTGCAGAATTTCGCCGCCCTCGGCGTCGACGTGGCCATCACCGAACTCGACGTACAGGGCGCCTCGGCCTCGACCTACGCCAACGTGACCAACGACTGCCTGGCCGTCCCGCGCTGCCTCGGGATCACCGTCTGGGGTGTGCGAGACACCGACTCCTGGCGATCGGGGGACACGCCGCTGCTGTTCAACGGCGACGGCAGCAAGAAGCCTGCCTACACCGCTGTCCTCAACGCACTCAACGGCGGCGGTTCCACGACGCCCCCTGCGGAGGGCGGACAGATCAAGGGCGTCGGTTCGGGCCGTTGCCTGGACGTGCCCGGAGCCGGCACCACGGACGGCACACAGCTCCAGCTGTGGGACTGCCACAGCGGCACCAACCAGCAGTGGACGTACACCGACGCCGGCGAGCTCAGGGTCTACGGCAACAAATGCCTTGACGCCGCCGGCACAGGCAACGGTTCCAAAGTCCAGATCTACAGCTGCTGGGGCGGCGACAACCAGAAATGGCGCCTCAACTCCGACGGCTCCATCGTCGGCGTCCAGTCCGGCCTCTGCCTCGACGCCGTCTCGGGCGGCACCGCCAACGGCACCCTGATCCAGCTCTACTCCTGCTCGAACGGCAACAACCAACGCTGGACCCGTACCTGAGGGGGCTTGCCACAAACGAAGGGGGAAGCCGCACCGTGACAGTCCACGGTGCGGCTTCCCCCGCCCTTCCGCAAGGACACACACCGTGGCCAATGTCGGGCCAGTCCCCCCGGAGCCCTGCTGCCACGCGGTGCGCGGCGACTCGTCCCTGCACCCAGCCTGCGTGTCGACCGCGGCGGCCGCCACCGCGACACCTCCGAACGGTTCCGTCGTTCCGCGCCCCTCGGCCGGCTGCCGACGGGTGGCCGGGTCCGGTGGCCGTGCCTACGTTCGTCTCATGGGCACCGAAGACGCGAGCGAGTCGCAGAACACCGCAGCAGTGGATGACGTCGCGCACCTGTTGGTGCGCTGCCTGCGGGCCGAGGGCGTGGAGTACGTCTTCGGCATCCCCGGTGAGGAGAACATCCGTTTCGTCGACGCGCTGAACGGCTCCGGGATCCGGTACGTCCTGGTGCGTCACGAGCAGGCCGCCTCGTTCATGGCGGAGATCTACGGGCGGCTGACCGGCCGGGCCGGAGTCTGTTCGGCCACGCTGGGGCCCGGCGCGATCAACCTGCTGCTCGGCACCGCGGACGCCACGACGAACAGCGCGCCGCTGGTGGCCCTGGCCGCCCAGGGCTCCCTGCGCCGCGTCCACAAGGAGTCGCACCAGGTCATCGACCTGGTGTCGATGTTCGCTCCGGTCACCCAGTGGTCGGCCCGTATCGAGTGTCCGGACGCGGTGCCGGAGATGACACGCAAGGCGTTCAAGACGGCGCAGAGCGAACGGCCGGGCGCCGTGTTCCTCGCGGTCCCCGAGGACATCGAAGCGGAGCATCCGGCCGGGCCGCTGGCGCCCCTGCAGATCGACACGGTGCGGGCCGACGCGCCGTCACCCTCCCAGATCGCACGGGCGGCCGAAGTGCTTTCGGCCGCCCGGCACCCGGTCGTGCTGGCAGGCCATGGCGCCGCCCGAGCCGGGGCCTCGGCCGCCCTGGTGCGGTTCGCCGAACGGCTGAACATCCCGGTCGCGACCACCTTCCACGGCAAGGGCGTCTTTCCCGACGACCATCCGAACGCCCTCGGCGCGGTCGGCTTCATGCGCCACGACTACGGCAACTTCGGCTTCGACGCGGCCGATGTGCTGCTCTGCGTGGGCTACGAGATCCAGGAGTTCGACCCGGCCAAGATCAACCCGAACGGCGACAAGCAGATCGTTCACGTCCACCGCTTCCCCGCCGAGGTGGACGCCCACTACCCGGTCACCGTGGGCGTCGAAAGCGACCTCTCACAGGCGCTGGACGCGCTCACGGCAGCACTGCCCGAGGGACTCACCTACGATTCGGGAAGCAGCGAGAAGATCCGCACCCTGCTCGACGAAGAGCTGCAGTACGGACGGGACAACGACGCGTTTCCCCTGGTGCCGCAGCGCGTGGTCACCGATGTCCGCACCGCCCTGGATCGCCACGACATCGTCCTCGCCGACACCGGCGCCGGAAAGATGTGGATGTCCCGTCTCTACCCCACCTACGAACCGGACACCTGCCTGGTCTCCAACGGCCTGTCCACGATGGGGTTCGCACTGCCGGGTGCCATCGCCGCCAAGCTGGCCCGGCCGGACCGGCGTGTCCTGGCGATGATGGGGGACGGCTCGTTCCTGATGAACTCCCAGGAACTGGAGACGGCCGTCCGTGAACGCGTCCCGCTGGTCGTCCTGGTCCTGGTGGACGAGGAATACGGCCTGATCACCTGGAAGATGGAACTCGAACTCGGCCGCCACAGCCACACCCGGTTCACCAACCCCGACCTGGTCGCCTACGCCGAAAGCTTCGGCGCACGCGGCTACGCCGTCGAGACCGCCGACCAACTGCTGCCCACACTGCGCCGCGCCCTCGACGACAACTCGGTCTCCGTGATCGCCTGCCCCGTCGACTACTCCGAGAACCTGCGCCTGACCGACAGACTGGGAAGTCTCCACGGCCCGTTCTGAACTGACGGGCCCAGAACCCGGAGGCCGCGGTCTTCGTCCTTATGACGACCGGCATGGATGGTCCGCCTCCGCGTGCAGCTGTTGAGCGCGCGGCTGGTCCGCCACGGGCTCCGGCAGACACCAGCCGACCCGGCTACGGGCCGAGTGGTGACTCCCACAGCGCGGGGTCCGCGGCCGCTCGTGACACCGCCCCCTTGACTTGTTTTGCATAATGCAAAGATATGGGAGTGACATCGACGAGCGCCATACCGGCGGCAACGGACGGAAAGCAAGTGCCCACCAACGCGACGAGCGGTCTGCCGCGTACACCGAGCCTCTGGGGGCTGCGAACCGCTCCAAGGGGCCTGATGGTGCTCGCCGTGGTGATCGGCGCGGGTGCGGGCGCCGGCTCCATCGTCTTCCGCTGGTGCATCAAGACCTTCACACAGCTCCTCTCCGGCCACTCGGACTATGCGGCGTCGCCGGGCGCGGGCAATGCGCACGTGCCGTGGCTCGGCCCGTACTTCGTGCTGCTCGCCCCGGTGGTGGGCGGCCTGCTCTACGGCCCTCTGGTGAACCGGTTCGCCAAGGAGGCGCGCGGCCACGGGGTGCCCGAGGTGATGCTGGCCGTCGCCCAGCGCGGCGGGCGGATCAGCCCCAAGGTCGCCGTCGTCAAGACGCTCGCCTCCGCCCTGTGCATCGGCTCGGGCGGTTCGGTGGGCCGCGAGGGGCCGATCGTGCAGATCGGTTCGGCGCTGGGGTCCACTCTCGGCCGTATGGCGAAGGCGACCGAGGGCCGGATGAGACTGCTGGTCGCGTGCGGTGCGGCGGGCGGTATCGCGGCGACCTTCAACGCACCGCTGGCCGGGGTGTTCTTCGCCATGGAGCTGATCCTGGGCACCTTCAGCGCGGAAGCCTTCGGCGCCACCGTGCTGGCCAGCGTCACCGCCAGTGTCATCGGCCGGGCAGCCTTCGGGAACGTCGCCTTCCTGCGGCTTCCCGGCTTCCGGGTGGACCACCTGACCCAGTACGGGCTGTTCGCCGCGCTCGGCGTCGCCGCCGCGGTCGTCGGTGTGGGGTTCTCCCGGTTCCTGTACCTGGTCGAGGACGCCTGCGACTGGCTGTGGCGCGGCCCCGAGTGGCTACGGCCGGCGGTCGGCGGACTGGCACTCGGACTGGTGCTCCTGCTCCTGCCCCAGATGTACGGCGTCGGCTACCCGGTCCTGCAGAAGGCGACCGAGGGCGGCTACGCGGTCGGCTTCCTGCTGCTGTTGCTGGTGGGCAAGATGCTGGCGACCAGCCTGACGATCGGCATCGGCGGCTCGGGCGGCGTCTTCGCGCCCAGCCTGTTCATCGGGGCGATGCTCGGGTCGGCGTACGGCATCGGCGTCCACCACCTGCTGCCCGGATCGGCCGGCGCGGTCGGCGCCTACGCACTGGTCGGCATGGGAGCGGTGTTCGCCGGCGCCGCACGGGCACCGATCACCGCCGTGGTGATCCTCTTCGAGCTCACCGGCGAGTACTCGATCATCCTGCCGCTGATGCTGGCGATCGTCCTGGCCACCGCGACCAGCCGCCTGTTGTCGCACGACACCATCTACACCCTCAAGCTGCGACGGCGAGGCGTCGATCTCGAGGGCCCTGCACAGGGCGCGCCGCTCGGAAGCCAGCTGGTCGGTTCCGTGATGGAACCCCTGCCGTCCCCGCTGCCCGCCTCGGCGACGCTCGCGGCCTCCGCCGACCTCCTGAGCCGATCAGGTCACGGCGCGCTCCCGGTCGTCGACGACGCCGGAGAGTACCTCGGCGTGGTCACGGCCCAGGCGGTCGCCGAGGCCCTGGCGGAGGAACCGGAGGCGGCCCCGGTCCAGGTCGGCGAGCTGGCCGAACCGCCCGCCCCGGTCACCGCCGACCAGCCCCTCGCCCAGGCCCTGCACACCCTGCTGGCAGCCACGGGCACCGGCATGCCGGTCCTCGACTCCGAGCAGGGCAAGCCGGTCGGCTGGCTCAGCCACCAGAGCGCGCTGCGCGCGGTGCACGCGACGGCCTGAGGGCACGGCCACCAGGGTTCCGGTTGCCACCCCCTCTCATTTTGCATTGTGCAAGACTGGGTACAGGGGCCTCGAAGGGTGACATTCACTCAAGGGAGGTGCCATGCACAGCGAGCACACCCGGCGCTCCTACTCGTTCGTCTGCCTCGACTGCGGACACGGCTGGGAAGCCACGTACGACATCGACGTGACCGTGGACGACCAGGGGCGGATCATCGCCACGTACCACCTCGGCGACAAGGCCGTCCTGTCGCCGCTGCAGTCGCCCCGCTGTCCGGCCTGCGAGCGCGGCAAGATACGCATCATGCGGCCGGGACGGGTGGCGTCGGCACACCTGTACGAGACGTGACCGCGATGGAGCCGCACCAGCGACCGCCCGACTGGCTGGAGGCACTGGGCTGGGCCAGCCTCGCCGTCGCTGGTGCGAGCGCCCTCGTGATCGCGGCCGACATGGCGTTCCGCGGATACCGGCAGCGCATGTGGATCATGCATCTCGTCTACCCGATCACGGCCCTGTACTGGGGTCCCGCAGCCCTGTGGTTCTACCTCCCGCACGGTCGGCGCACCTCCCTCGCCGTCATCGAGCGGGAGGGCGAGCCGGATCCGTCGAAGTCACCGCGGTGGGTGTCCTCGGCCAAGGCCATCAGCCACTGCGGTGCGGGATGCGTCCTCGGCGACATCGCCGGCGAGTGGCTGGTACGGGCGACCAGCATGACCATCGCCGGCAAGCCGCTGTACGCCGACTTCCTGATGGACTTCACCCTCGCCTGGCTGCTCGGTGTCGGGTTCCAGTACTTCACCATCGCCCCCATGCGAGACATCGGCGTCGCGCAGGGGCTGTGGGCCGCCGTGAAGGCCGACACGTTCTCCATCGTGTCGTTCCAGATCGGCCTGTTCGCGGGCATGTGGGCCTACCAGGAGGTGCTCTTCGCGCCGGGGCCGGCGAAGACCACGGCCGCGTACTGGCTGCTGATGCAGCTCGCCATGATCGTCGGCTTCTTCACGGCCTGGCCGGTCAACGGATGGCTGGTACGGGCGGGCTGGAAGGAACGGATGTGACCCCGACGGCCGGACAGAAGCCCCCCATGTCTAGCATCATGCAATCTTTACCTAGAGCAAAGGTTCTCTTACCGTATCGCCTCCGTACGACGGGACAGCCACGCCGCCAGCACCAGGAGGCACCATGCCCGTCTCACGCAACACGATCGGATCCCTCGCCGTCGGCGGGGCACTCGCCGCCACCCTCGCCGCCCTCGTCTATCCGAGCATGCTCGGCATCCAGACCACCTCCTCGAACGCGTCGAGGATCCTCGCCAACACCCAGTGGGGGCCGCTCACCGAGTCCGACCGCAACTTCGTCGTCTTCGTGCGCTCCGCCGGACTCTGGGAGAGCCCCTCGGGGGCCCTGGCCATGAAGAAGGGGACGACCGCGGCCGTACGCGAGGCCGGACGGCACCTGGTCATCGGGCACGCCGCGCTCGACGCCAGCTGCCGGAAGATCGCCCCCATGCTGAACATCACCATCCCCAACCAGCCGACACCGCAGCAGGCGGGCTTCCTTGCGACGTTCCAGTCGGACAAGGGCAAGCAGTTCGACACCGACTTCGCCAACATCCTGCGGATCACCCACGGCTCGATCTTCAACACCATCGCCAAGGTCCGCTCCACGACCGAGAACACCCTCGTGCGAGCCCTGGCCGACCAGGCCAACGACGTGGTCCTGGACCACATCACGCAGATGGAGAAGACCGGACTGGTCAACTACGACCAGGTCAACTTCCAGATAACGACCCCGCCGAAGCTTCCGTCCGCACAGGTGACGCCACCGGTGCCGCCGGCGGGCGCGCCCCAGGTCGTCCTCACGGTGCCCCCGGGCCTGTCGACCGAGGGAGTGCCGACAGGTCCGGCCGTCACCTCGGAGGGCTCCTCCGCGACCTCTCCGGCGCCGTCACCGACCGCGGGATGACTCGGCCCCACCGACGGCCGCATGGCAGCGCGCACGTTCCGCCTTGCGCAATGATCGGTCGGCACGACTGCCGCGTGCCTCCTGACGAACACTGTGCTCGCGTCAGGAGGAACCATGCCCTCTGCCCGCTGCCTGATCGGAGCCCACGTCGTCGGCGGGGAACGGGGCAGCAAGGCCCGCACCGTTCCCGTGCGCTATGCAAGCCAGGGGGATCCAGAGAAGACGTGCCCGTACGCGGATCGTGGCCGGCCGGGCATTCCGGCACGGTCGGGCGCGGGTCACACGTCGTGCACCATCGCCTCGTCGACGGCCCAGCCGAGCGGGTGCGGATCCGGGTTGCCGGCGGCGAGGGTCGCCGGCGGCTCGCCGCCCGCCCGGTTGAAGGCGCCCAGGGCCTCGATCAGTGCGAGTCGCTGCGTGGGACCGAGCCGGGCGACGATCGCCGCGATCTCGGAACGGCGCCGGGCGGTGACGTGCTCGACGGTGCGCCGGCCCTCGTCGGTGAGCTGCAGCAGGGTCTCGCGGCGGTTGTCGGGGTTGGTCTGGCGGTCGGCGAGCCCGGCCGCGATGAGCCGGTCCACCATGCGCATCGCCGTGGACGGCGCCACCTGCAGCAGGTCGGCGAGCACGACCAGCTTGGTGGCCCCTCTGGTGGCGAGCACGACCAGCATCCGGAACTGCGGCAGGGTCACCCGCTCCTCGACCTCGGCGAGGGAACGGGCGGAGACCGCCACCAGCAGGCGCGAGGCGGTCAGCACCGCCCTGGTGACCGCGTCGACATCGTCCATGGCCCCTGCTGGGCTCTCGTGCTCCGGCATAGGTCCTTTTTACCGTGCCGAAGTCGGCGCCCCCTCACGCGATGGGAACAGATTTTCCTTCCCATGACCGTGGTGACGCGGGAGCAGCATCGCGGCGTCGTCAGGCAACGGCCCGTCGGCATCTCTGACCAGGTCTTCCCGCAGAGCCTCCAGGGCCTGGTCCGCCTCGGGCTCTTCGAGAAGCGCTCCGCTCAGGCCGCTCCCCCAGCCACCAGATCGGGTTCGTCATGCTCCCGGAAGGCACCGAGCACCACGGCAGCCGTCTCCACCGCGGCCAGCCCCTTGCCTGGGGTTCTCACCCAGGCGTTTCCTTCGGGACGGGGTCCAGACGGCAGCGGTGTTCGGTTGCCAGTTCCAGCAGGTGGTCGACCGGCCACTGGTCGTAGGCGTGTTCGCCGTACTTGGCGGCCAGGATGCGGCCGTCGGGCGCGATCAGGAAATCGGCGGGAAGGCCGAGCCGCCCACCGGGCTGCTTGCGAGCCGGCGGACGCTCCTGCCCGCGGAGGATCCTCCAAGCGCTACGCAGAATGGCCCGAGTGGTCGGTGCCCAGGCACGCGGGCTCAGGAGCGCTCGAGGGGCCGACTCGACGCCGAACTCGACGTACAGGCGCTTGGCGGGATCGGCTATGACGGCGAAGGGGAACTCGGCCACGTGATCCCGCAGTTCCTCGGCGGGCGAGTGGAAGACCACGACCTCGCGGATTCGAGCGTGAGCGATCTGTTCGTGTCGCCGCACCACCGACTGAAGGTGCAGGTTGCAGATCGGGCAGCCGGCGAACCGCCGGAACTGAAGATGCGTCAGCCAGTCACGGTCGGGCACAGCGACCGGGGCGCCCGAGACGGCCGTGAGGTCATGGGCATCGACAACGGCACCGGGCCCTAACGTTCCTGGCCGTATGGGCCTTCGAGGCGTGCGCATGGTGCTCCCCCCTTTATTTAGGCGTACGGCATACGCCTACCAGGGTAGGCGTATGCCGTACGCTGTCAACCGCCATGCCCCGCCCACGTTCACTCACCCCGGATCGGCTCGCCTCGGCCGCCCTCACCGTCCTGGATCGCGACGGTCTCTCCGGTCTGTCGATGCGCACGGTCGCCAGGGAACTGCGCATGAGCACGATGGGGCTCTACCGCTACGTGGCCGACCGCGAGGAACTCGAACGGATGGTGGTCGAGTTCGTACTGGGAACCGTCGACACCGCGCCGCCCCCCTCGGGAATGCCTTGGCAGGAGCGGATCGAGGCCCTGGTGCGGCGCCTGCGTGACACCGTCAGCGCCCATCCCGCCGTCGTACCGCTGACGATCACCCACCGGCACCGGTCGCACGGGGTGCTGCGCTGGTCGGAAACGGTGCTCACTGTTCTGGCCGAAGCCGGCTTCGAGGGCACACCACAAGTCATCGCACTGCGGGCCCTGCTGAGCTACGTCATCGGAGCCATCCAACTGGAGCACCTGGGGCCCCTGGCAGGCGAGGGCACGGCCGCCATCTCCGCACTGCCGCCGACCGAGTTCCCGCGCCTGGCCGAGACCGCGCACCACGCGCAGGACGTGGCCGCCGACCAAGAGTTCTTCGGCGGCCTCGCCGCGCTGATGCGCGGCCTGAGCAGGTAACCGACACGGCCTCACCGCTGCCCTTCACCGGATCCGCAACCTCCTGGTGACGGTCACCTGCCGCACCATGGACGGGACCGGCCGTCAAGCGCACGCCTGCCGTGCCGCTCGTTCCGTGCGGACGGCCCCGTGTGGCTCCCCGTCGGTCCCGCGGGCTGTCGCGACGGCCGCGGTGAGCTCCTTCTGGACGCGGTCCGGCAGCGAAGTGCCGTGCACGGTCGTCAGCACGTCCCTGGCGAGGTCGTGCAGTTTGGTGCCGGTGTTCCGGGACGTCGTGACCAGCACCGCCCACGCCGCGTCCCGGTCCAGACCGAACGTGGCCATGAGTATCCCGCGCGCCAGGTCGATGTCCGCACGGGTGCGCGTCGCACGGCGAAGGTGGACCACCCCGGTCCGCAGAAGCCCGCCGTCCGCCGCCGGCGGATCGGGGGCCTCGGACGGGGCCGGCCCGTCGGGGGCGGCGGAGAACAGGGCGTACGTGCCCGTCAAGGTCAGCAGGCGCTCCACGGCGGGGCTGACGGCGGTGACGGTGATCGTCTTCCCGGCGGCGACCGCCTGGGCACGGGCGGCCAGCAGTTCGTTGAGCGCGCTGCAGTCCGCGAACGTCATCCCGCCGAGATCCAGGTCCACGCCCTCCGCGGACCTCACCAGGGCGTCGTGCAGGGTGCGCCGGAGCTCGTGGCTGTTGTCGAGGCAGAACTCGCCGCTCACGCTGACGGTCACCCGGCCGCCGCCCTCGCTCACGAACAGCGCGTCCTCGGACGGTTCCAGCATGATCGCCTCCTCTGCATCTGCCCCTCTCAAGCGTCGTACGCTCCCACTGACCCGTCAAGGGGTACGTGAACTCTAGTTCGTGTTTTTGCCTGCGTGAAAAATCAGTCGTACGATTTGGGCCATGGTGGCAACCGACGGGGTCCCCGAACCGCACACCGGCTGGACATTCGTGACGAGTCACGCGCGCGTCCTGGCCAGCATCGCCGACAACCACAGCGCGCGAATCCGGGACATCGCGGCACGCTGCCGGCTCACCGAGCGAGCGGTCCAGAAGATCATCTCGGACCTGGAACGGGACGGTTACCTCTCCCACACCCGCAGCGGCCGCTCCAACCACTACCGGATCGACCCGAGCAAGGTGCTGCGCCATCCCGCCGAGGCGGGCCTGACGGTGGCCTCCCTGCTGTCGTTGCTGGTCAGGGACGAGGCCGAACGCCAGGGCACGGCCACGGCAGACCACGGGGGCACGAGCCGTGGGCCGGGGGGCGAGGACGACCGTTCAGCCGAGGCGGGGCGGGCGCAGCCGGGGACGTCCGGGATGACCCGGTACGAGTCGCACGGCGTCGGGGTGTTCGTGGCCCACGGCGCCTACGACGCCGCCTCGATCGCACCGCTGGCGGACGCGCTGCGGGCAGCCGCCGACAAGTGCTCCCGGCTGGTGATCGACGCCCGCGCGATCAGCTTCGCCGACTCGACCTTCCTGAATCTGCTGATCAGCACCCACCACACGACCGACCTGCGCGTGGTCGCGCCGTCGTCACAGTTGCGGCGCCTGCTGGAACTCACCGGCGCCGACAAAGCCCTCAAGGTCCAGGCCAGCCTGGAGGAAGCCACGGCGTGAGCCGTTCCGTTCTGGCCTGCTGTCCAGGGCGGTCCGGGGCGCACGGGCGTCCGCGCCGGCTCACTTCTTCTTCAGCGCGGAGGGCTTGTGCACCGCGGACCGCCCGGACTTGCCGCTGCGCACCTGGTACTGCGGTTCGTCCGGCGACGCGTCCACCGTGCGGCCCGCGGCCTCGGTGCGCTCGGTGATCTTCTTCTCCACCTCGCCCTCGGCCTGTCCGCCGTGACTCTCCCAGGTCACCTCGTCGCCCTTCTTCAGCTCCTTGCGCGCACCACGTCTCCGAGCCATACCGGCACTCCTCCGCATACGGTGGGTCGTTTCTCCCAGGGTGTGGGCATCGCGCCGGCACCGCATCGTCACGGCCGTCCGGGCGCCGTCGTGCAGGAAACCGGACGCCGTCGGGCATGAAACGCGCGCCGGCGGACATCCGGGGAAGGTGTTGCCCGACGACAAGGAGCCTCCTCGCATGATCACTCCCCGTCCGCAGATGCTGCGTGGGCTGCTGGCGCGCCATGCGGAAGCGTGTGTACAGGTACTCGAGGCCGACACGGCCGCGAGCCGGCGCGCCCTCAGGGACATCGCGCACACGCTGTGCGTCGCCACGGGGACATACGAGATCAAGGCCGCCCTCGCGGCGGCGGACCGTCTCCTGGCGGCCGGTCCGCACGAGGCGAGCCGGGACCAGCCCCAGACGCCGGTGGCCTGAACCGGGCTCCGCGGCTGCCACCCCGCCCGGGCCGCCCGGCACCACGGTCTTCCTCGCGCCTGCCGGATCAGGGACTGTGGTCGGACACCGGCAGGCGTCGGTCGGCCCGCGGGGGGAACCCGTCGGGCCATCCGCACTCAGGACTCCCGCACCGGCCGGAGCGGAGAGGTCCCGTGCCCCGCGCCGGACGAATGAGGTACTCACCGTGGAAAGCCGAAACGACCCCGAAGGCGTCGCGCTGTCGCCGCACGAGCGCCTCGCCCTGTGGGGTATCGAGGCAGGACTTCACCAGGACCGGCGTCTCGCGCGGCGGATGCGCCACCCGGGCACCCGGCCGACGTGGCTGCCCCTGTCGGTCGCCGTGCTGACCTGTGTCTCATTGCTTCTGCTCGTGACCGGGATACTCACCTCCGACCTCGCCGCCCTGTGGTGCCTTACCGTGCTGTGGCCCGTCACCGTCCTGCTGGCCTTCCGGATGCTGCGCCGTGCGGCCGTCGCCGGGGGCCGGTCCAGGACATGGCCGTGAGCGCGAGGAAGGGGCGCAGAGCACGCCGTGGACGCCCAGTTGGCGGCTGACCGGCCGGCCGTTCACGCGCCGGCGCCGTGCAGGTGCACGCCCTGGGGGAAGGTGGCCCGCAGTTCCCTCACCAGGGCGCGTACGACGGCGGATCCGGCGTGCGCGAGGGTCCTGAGATCGCCCATGCCCTCCTCTCCGCTCCGCCGCCGGGCCGCCGCTAGCCCAGGTCGAAGGTGTTGGGCAGGCCCAGGCGGTAGCGCACCTCGTCGACGCGTTTCAGGGGCTCCAGCTCCGGCGGCCGGAACAGCTCCCAGATGTGACACCGTTCCGCATCCGAACCGTCGGCGTCCAGCAGGGCGTTGACGGCGCGCCGGGCGGACTCGTTGGCGCCCTCCATGGTCGCGAGGTCCACGTCGGTGCGGATGTAGTCGCCCGCGAGGAAGAGGTTCGGCACCGCCGTTCTCGCCGACGGGCGGTGGTAGAGCGTGCCGGTGGGGTGGATGAGGAGCTGCTCGCGGTTCTGCGGGTCGGGCCCGCCGAGGCCCGTCACCGCCGGGTCCATGAACCAGCCGAGCCGGTCCTCGTCCCTGAGCGTCGTCTTGCCCGAGTCGTTCAGCCCGTCCTTCAGCTGGGCCCACAGTTCGGCGACGATCTCGTCCTTGGTGCACTCACGGGCGGTCTTGCCGTACAGGATGCCGGGCTTGTCCCACTCGGAGATGATCGTGGACAGGCACTCGTGGGCCTGTCCGTCTCCGTAGTCCCGTGCGAAGTCCCGGACGTCCCAGAACTGCGTCTGGCCGATTCCGGTGACCGCCCAGGGTGAGTCGAGGCAGTTGATGTGGCCGTGCACGACCGGTGTCGGTGTGCGCAGGTAGAACATCACGCCGGTCATCCAGTCCGTCTTCAGCGCGTCGCACCGCCCGAGCTGCGGGTCGGCGGCGCGCAGGGCCGCGCCCCAGGTCGCGCGCGCGTGCTCGACCGGGAGGGCGCAGACGTAGTGGTCGGCGGTGACGGTGCGCTGCCGGCTGCCGTCGCGGGCCGCCACCCGTACGCCGGTCACCCGTCCCCCGTCGTACACGATCTCCCTGGCCTCGGTGCCGAGCACGAACCCGACGCCCAGGGAGCGCAGATGGGTCTCCCAGGGGTCGATCCAGGCCTCGCTGGTCGGGGCGTTCAGCACCCGGTCGACGTCCGCGTCGCCGTCCATGCCGCGGCCGAGCAGGCCCCACAGGATGAGGGCCTCGATGATGACGCGGCCGACGGTGCGGGTGGAGGCGACCTCGGCGCGGGTGGCGACGAGGTTGCGGGTCTGGCCGATGCCGAGGAGCACCTGGTACTCGCGGCTCATTTCACCGGCCCGGATGAAGTCCCACCACGCGACCTTCTCCCACTCGCCCTCGCGGCGGGCGTCGCAACTGGTGAGGTGGACCAGGAGGCGGTCGGCGAAGTAGGCGGCCTCGTGGGCGGGCAGGTGGGTGCCGAGGTCCAGCACCGACAGGACCTGGTCGCGGATCCAGGACGGGGTGAGGTCGCCGGGGGCGGGCGGGGTGGTGACCCGGCGGAGCGGGAAGTGCAGGTCCGGGCGGCCCGAGTCGCGTGCGAACAACTCCTCCGTGCCGTTGCGGAGGTTGCCGTGGACGCCGTTCGCGCTGCCGGGGAAGGGGATGCGGCGCATGGTGTCCGGCAGGTTCCGGTAGAAGCCGGGGAAGAAGCGGAAGCCGTGCTCGCCGGGGAGCGGCTTGCGGCCGCCCGTTCCGGTCCCGGGGACGTCCATCGAGCGGGCCTTGCCGCCGAGGGCGTCGTAGTACTCGTAGACCGTGACCTCGTAGCCGCGTTCGGCGAGTTCGTGAGCGGCGCTGAGGCCGGAGACTCCGCCGCCGAGTACGGCGACACGCTTGCCGGAGGCGGCGACCGCGCTGCCTGCGGCCCCTAAGGCGCCGACCGCACCGGCGGCCGCCGCGGCGACCACTCCCCCGCCCGCGGCCAGGAAACGCCTGCGGCTGTGCCCGCCGTGCCCCTGAGACTGCTGCGCGTGTTCTGTTGTCATGAGAACCGGAGCGTAGGGAGGGGCTCCGGCGGCAGGAAGCCCTCCTCGCCGTCGCCTACAGCATCCTCACAAACGCCAAGAGACGAAGGCGGAGGCGGCGCCTGGCGGCGTCAGGGCCGGGCCGGTCGGTGGACCGGGGCGGGGCTCGGGACAATCATGAGCATGAGCGACCGAATGTCCGACGCCGAGAACCGGCTGGCGAGGATCGAGGGGCTGCTGGAGAGCGGCGAGCACGGCGTGGTGCCCGCGTGGCGCAGGGCCACCCGGGGCGAGCCGCGGTGGGCGGTGACCGCCGTGATACTGGTGGCGATCGCCCTGCAGCTGATGCTGCCCCGCCGGCTCGTCTTCCAGCCGTACTGGGCCCTGCCGGTCCTGGAGGTGGTGCTGCTGGCCGGCGTCATCGCCGGCAACCCCCGGCGGGTCGAGCCCCGCACCCGCTGGCTGCGGCTGCTGGGCCTGGTGCTGATGGGGGTGATCAGCCTGGCCAACGGCTGGTCGGCGGTCCGCCTGGTGGCGGGGCTCGTGAACGGCACCGAGGGCCGTGACGCCGGGCCGCTGCTGCTGACCGGCGGGGGCATCTGGCTGACCAACGTCATTGTGTTCGCCCTCTGGTACTGGGAGTGGGACCGCGGCGGGCCGATGGCACGGGTCCTCGGCCGGCACCAGTACCCAGACTTCCTCTTCGTGCAGATGCAGAGTCCGGAGACCGCACCGCGGGACTGGGAGCCCGGTTTTCTCGACTACCTGTACCTGTCCTTCACCAACTCCACCGCGTTCAGCCCGACCGACGTGATGCCGTTGTCGCGCTGGGCCAAGATGCTGATGATGCTGCAGTCCTCGGTCTCCCTGGTGACGGTGGTCCTGGTGGTGGCGCGGGCCGTCAACATCCTGCGCTGACTGCCGGTGCCCTAGGTTCGTCCCCATGAGCTCCACGAACGAAGACTCCCTGCGCCTCGTGACGGTCGAACGCACCGGCACCGGCCGTTTCACCGCCACGAACGCCCGCGGCGGCACCATCGCCTTCGAGACCGGCGACGGCACCGGATTCACCCCGGTCGAACTGCTGCTCGCCGCGATCGGAGGCTGCACGGCGGCGGACGTCGACGTGTCCACGAGCCGTCACGTCGAGCCTGCCGCGTTCACCGTCACGGTCAGCGGCCACAAGGTGAGCGACGAGGACGGAAACCGGATGACGGACCTGGCGGTCGCCTTCTCCGTCAGCTTCCCGGCCGGCGCGGCCGGCGACCGCGCCCGCGCGATCCTGCCCCGGGCGGTCGCCGTCTCCCACGACCGGCTGTGCACGGTGAGCCGCACGATCGAGGCCGGCACCCCGGTCGCCGTGTCGGTCGAGGAGCCCTGACGTCCGCCGCCGCGCGGGGCCGAGGAGCAGGGAGCAGCCGCGACGCTCAGACGTCGTCCGACGCGCCCAGGCCCGTCAGCGCGCCCACCGGGTCCAGGTCGGGGGTGCCTCTGGGCCACCAGTCGTCGTGGCCCGGCTCCGACTCGTAGGCGTACCACAGGCCGTCGCGGCCGAAGCGGAGCTGGAGGTGGCCGCCGGGGTGGGTGAGGTGGTTGTGCCACGGCCGGAAGGCCGGGAGGTCGGCGGCGAGCAGCAGCGGCCGGGCCCGGTCGAAGCGCCCGGCCGGGGGGTCCCAGGGCTCCTCGAGTACGGCCAGCCCCTCAGGGCCGCCCTGCCGCCAGGCGGCGACCGCGCGGGCCAGGTCGCCGGGGGTACGGCCGACGGCGTCCGCGAGGGTGGCGTAGAGGGCGCGGGTGGACGCGGTCAGGCCGGAACCGGGGCGGGCGGCGGCGAGCCGCACCGCGTCCTGCCAGAGGGTCAGGTCGCCGACCGGGTCGTGTCCGGTGGTGAGCAGGGCGTGGGCGCGGGCGGCCGCGTCGGTGGCCAGCTGGTCCAGCGCGAACGGGTCCGGGCCGCCGGGCACCGCCGGATACACCGGCGGCTGCTCGGGGTGCGCCGGCAACGGCAACGGAGGCGGCAGCGGCGGGAGCTGACGCGGTACGAGGGCCTCGGTGGCCCGGATGCCCGGCAGCGCGGCCGGCCGCCGCTCCCGGGCCGTGCGGGCGGCGTTGCGCCGGGACAGCGCGTCCAGCACCTCGCGCTCCCCGCGGCCGCGCAGCAGGAGCAGCACGAACGGGTCGGCGTCCAGCAGGCGCGCGGTCTGGTAGCAGAGGGCGGCCGCGTGCTTGCAGGGGTGACCGAAGTCCGGGCAACTGCAGCGGGGTTCGAGCTCACCGGGCCCCGGCAGCAGCGGAACCCCGCTGTCGGCGAGGGTCTGCGGCAGCTCCTTGTCGAGCAGCGCCGCGATGTCGGCGGGCCGGTCGGCGGCGGCCTCCAGCAGCCGCTCCCACTCGTCCTCGCCGAAGGTCCGCAGCCGCAGTTGCACGCGGTACGGCCGGGGCCGGCTGCCCTGCACATACGCCAGGACCAGTCCCGGGGTCACGGTGATGGCGTCCACGTGCCCGCGCTCGGCGTAACTCCGCCCGCGCCCAAGCCTCTTCACGTCCAGTGCGCCCTCTTCGAGCGCCCGCACCCAGGCGTTGCCCCACCAGGTCTCGGCGAATCCGGAAGCAGCGGCGGGGGCGGCGGTACGGGACGGCAGGGACGGGAAGGTACGGCGGAGTTCGGTGTCGCGGTGGGGGGTGCCCATGGTGCGCGGGAGATGGGGGGTGGTGGGGGTGGTGGAGGTGGTGGCGAGTCCGGGCTCAGAAGGTCCCTGAGCGGGATCGGACGGTTTCGGCCTGGGATCGGACGGTTCCAGCCTGGGCTCGGACGGTTCCGGCCCGGGGTCGGAGGGCACCGGCCAGGGCTCGGAGGGCCCCGGCGCGGGCCCAGACGGCTCCGGCCCGAACTCGGACGGCTCCGGCCCGAACTCGGACGGCTCCGGCCCGGACTCGGAGGGCACCGGCGCGGGCCCAGACGGCTCCGGCCCGGACTCGTCCGTCGGCATCCGGAACGCGGTCGTCAGGAACTGCTTCAGGTCACGGGCGGTGCGACCGCGAGCCGCGGACACCGGGGCCGCAGGGGACGGCCCCGAAGGCGACGGCGGTCGCCGTGCCGGGCGGGCCGCGGACTGTTCGGAAGCTGCCGACTCAGCCGCCTCCTCGGCCCGCCTCGCCTCCGCGCGCGCCGCCCGCAGCGCCGCCCGCGCCACGTCGCCGGGACGGCCGCCCGGCGGTACCGCGGCCCAGGCGCCGGTGCCGGCCTGCTCGGTCCGGCCGGCGATGGCATCGGGCTCGCCTGCGGGCTCGGCGTCCCGCTGCTCCGCCTCCTTCGCGGCGGCGGCCACCCGCAGCGCGAGCCGCGCGGCGTCCCCCGGCCTCGGGACCCGCTCCTCCTCTCCCCCGTCCGGAGCCGCCCCGTCGCCCCCGGTCTCCGCCTCGCGCGCCCGCGCCGCCCGCAACGCACGCCGTGCCGCGTCCCCCGGCCGCTCCTCGCCCGCGCTCATGACGTCCTCCGCAACGACACCAGGTCGGACAGCTCACGGTCCGTCAGTTCGGTCAGGGCGGCTTCACCGGAGCCCAGGATCGCGTCGGCGAGGGCGCGCTTGGCCTCCAGCATCTCGGCGATGCGGTCCTCGACGGTGCCCTCGGTGACCAGACGGTGCACCTGGACGGGCTGGGTCTGGCCGATGCGGTAGGCGCGGTCGGTGGCCTGTTCCTCGACCGCCGGGTTCCACCAGCGGTCGAAGTGGACGACATGGCCGGCCCTGGTGAGGTTGAGGCCGGTGCCCGCGGCCTTGAGGGAGAGGACGAGGACCGGGGTCGCGCCGCTCTGGAAGCGGTCCACCATGCGCTCCCGCTCCGGCACCGGGGTGCCGCCGTGCAGCAGGTCGACCGGGACCGCGCGGGCCTGGAGGTGCGCGGTGATCATACGGGCCATGCCGACGTACTGCGTGAAGACGAGCGCCGAGCCGTCCTCGGCGAGCACGGTGTCCAGCAGCTCGTCCAGCAGGGCGAGTTTGCCGGAGCGGGCGGCCAGGCCCTCGATGCGGGACTGCTCCTCCTTGAGGTACAGCCCGGGATGGTCGCAGATCTGCTTCAGGGCGCCGAGGAGCTTGAGCACCAGGCCGCGGCGCGCGATGCCGTCGGCCGTCTCGATGGCGAGCAGCGACTCGCGCACCACCGCCTCGTACAGCGCGGCCTGTTCGCGGGTGAGCGGGACGGGGTGGTCGGTCTCGGTCTTGGGCGGGAGTTCGGGCACGATCCCGGGGTCGGACTTCTTGCGGCGCAGGAGGAAGGGGCGGACCAGCCGGGCGAGCCGCGCCACGGCCTCGTCGTCCTCGCCGTTCTCCACGGCGCGCGCGTGCCGGGCGCGGAAGGACTTGAGCGGGCCGAGGAGTCCGGGGGTGGTCCAGTCGAGGAGGGCCCACAGCTCGGAGAGGTTGTTCTCCACAGGGGTGCCGGTGAGCGCCACGCGCGCGGGGGTGGGGATGGTGCGCAGGGCTTTCGCGGTGGCCGAGTAGGGGTTCTTGACGTGCTGTGCCTCGTCGGCGACGACCATGCCCCAGGGCTGTTCGGCGAGCCGGCTCGCGGCGGCGCGCATGGTGCCGTACGTGGTGAGGACGAAGCCGCCGGCGAGGCCGTCCAGGGTGCGGTCGGGGCCGTGGAAGCGGCGGACCGGGACGCCGGGCGCGAACCGGGCGATCTCCCGCTGCCAGTTGCCGAGCAGCGAGGCCGGGCAGACCACCAGGGTCGGTTCGGTGCGGGCGCGCTTGAGGTGCAGGGCGATGACGGTGATCGTCTTGCCGAGGCCCATGTCGTCGGCGAGGCAGCCGCCGAGGCCCAGGCCGGTCATCAGGTCGAGCCAGGCCAGGCCGCGGAGCTGGTAGTCGCGCAGGGTGGCGTGCAGGCCGGCGGGCGGCTCGGCCGGCCGGACGCCGGCGGTGAGGCGGTCGCGCAGGGCCGCGAGGAGGCCGACGGGGACCGCCTCGACCCGCTCGCCGTCCACCTCTGCCTCGCCGGTGAGCGCCACGGAGAGCGCGTCGACCGGGTCGAGCACGCCCAGTTCGCGCCTGCGTGCCTTGCGGACGAGGGCGGGGTCGACGAGCACCCAGCGGTCCCGCAGCCGCACGACCGGTCGGTGGGCCTCGGCGAGGGCGTCCATCTCGGCGTCGCTGAGCGGGTCGCCGCCGAGCGCCAGCTGCCAGCGGAACTGGAGCAGTTCCTCGCTCTCGAAGAAGCCGGTGCCGTCGGTGGCCGAGCCGGGGGCGGGCCTGACCACGGCCGCCGCGGTCAGGTCCTGGGCCAGGTCCCGGGGCCAGTGCACGGCGACCCCGGCCGCCGCGAGCCTGGTCGCCGCGACCCCGAGCAGCTGCCCGAGCTCCTCCTCGGAGAGCGCGAGGACGTCCGGCACGTCCTGCTCCGCCAGGCGGGCCAGCGGCGGCCACACCCGCGCCGCGCGGCGCACGGCCAGCGCCGCGTCCACGCGCGCGCGGGGGCCGAAGGCGGCGTCGGAGGTCCCCGACCACAGTGCCGCCGCGTCGGTCACCAGGGTCGGGTCGGCCAGGCTGTGCACCTGGACGATCGCGGCTCCCGCGCGGCGCGCGCCCTCCCCGTCGTCGAACAGGTCGTAGGCCGACAGGTCCAGGCGCAGCGAGATGCGCACGCCCGCGTCCATGCCGGCGGCGACCTCCGCGGCCCACTCCTGGGCGTCGGGCAGCCGCTGGGCTTCGCGGGCGGCGAAGGGCCGGCCCGCGGTGTGCGGGGCGGCCGGGGTGCGGGGCAGGGTGTCGGCGACCGCGTCCAGGAAGGAGCGGATCAGGGCTTCCGGCCGGGGCAGCAGGAGCGGTCCTGGGCCGGGCAGCGGGACGGCGTGGCCCTCGGCGGGCAGGGCGGCGGCGACCGCGCGCAGGTGGGCGATGTCGGCCGGCTCCAGGGGGCCGGCCCGCCAGGCGTCGTGTCCTGCCGGGGTGAGGCCGGGCAGCAGCCGGCCGCGGGCGGCGAGGCGCAGGGCGTGCAGGGCGGCGGCGCCCCAGCAGGCGGTGGCGGGGTGGGCGGCCGGGTCGCGGCGGGCCCGGACGAGCACCGGGAGGGCGGCGGCGAGCGGCAGGGTGAGCGCGGGCACCTGCCGGCGGCGGACCCCGGTGGCGCCGTGCGGTCGTACGACCGTGAGCTCCTCGGTCGCGGTCGCGGGCAGCGGGTCCCCGGTGGGGTCCCAGAAGGCCATCCGGCCCCGGCGCGGGAGGCCGGCGGGCAGGTAGACCGCCGCCAGGCGCACCGGTACGTCCACGTCGGCCCCGGCCGTCGTGCCGCTCATACGTTCTGCCACCTCCCGCCCACCTGTCGGATCAGACGTCTTCGACTGTACGGGCGGGGTCTGACAATCGGCCCCGGCCGGCCTGCCGGGGGGCGCCGCTAGGGGACGGTGCGGGAGACGACGTAGATCATCGGATAGTCCGGGTCGGCGGTGTTCACGACCACGTCCTGGGTGGGCGCCGGGTTCTTCTGCTTGTGTGTCAGGCCCGACCAGGTCCCAGGGCCGGTGAACTTCCAGCCGCTGATCTTCTGGTCGCGGGAGCTGATGGTGATGTCGTCCTTCCTGAGCGCGTCCCGGTTGACGCCCATGCCCGCCAGGAAGCTGTCCAGTCCGGCGCTGTTGGTGCGGAACTGGACGTAGAGACGGCTGGTCTTCCAGTTGTTCGTCTCGTAGTACGCGATCCGGTCGGCCGGGTGCGGGACCGGCACCTGGTAGAGGCGCCGCTGCACCTTCGACGGCCACCCCTCGGAGAGGCCGGTCGCCGAGTACTTGGACTCCTTGTCCTTGCCGCTGTTGCGGCTCTGGTTGGCGGAGATCACCAGATAGCCGGCCGGCACGCCGATGAGCAGGACGATGATCAGCAGCGTCAGCGCACGGCGGCGGGCCTTGTGCCCCGGGGTCTCGGGCGGGCGCTGCGGTTCCTCCGGGGACTCGGCCTGCCGGGGCAGCGAAGCGGTCATGCGGTGTCCTGGGTGCGGCGGGCCTCCGCGAACCGCTCGTAGCGCTCGTACCGCTCGACCCGGCGCCGCTTGGCGCGCCGGAACCGGCGGGCGACCAGGCGGGCGAGGTCGGCGGCGCCGACCATGCCGGCCTCGGGGCCGAGCTGGGCGCGGGCGATCCGGGCCTCGGGGCGGTAGCCGCGGCCGGTCAGCTGGCGCTTGAAGGCGTCCCGCGCGGGGCCGATCAGCAGGTCGTCGGCGGCGCTGACGCCACCGCCGATCACGAAGCAGGAGGGGTCGAGGGCGGCGGCGAGGTTGGCGATGCCGACGCCGAGCCACTGGCCGATGTCCTGGAGCAGTTCGACGCACATCGCGTCGCCCTCGCGGGCCAGCTCGGTGATCATCGGACCGGAGATCTCGCCGATGTTGCCCTTGACGTGCTCGATGATCCCGTAGGCCACCGGGGAGTCGGCGGCGGCCAGCTCCTTGGCCTCGCGGACCAGCGCGTTGCCGGAGCTGTACTGCTCCCAGCAGCCGCGGTTGCCGCACGGGCAGCGATGGCCGCCGGGCACCACCTGCATGTGGCCGAACTCGCCCGCGACGCCGTACTTGCCGCGCTTGACCTGGCCGTCCTCCAGGATCGCGCCGCCGATGCCGGTGCCGAGCGTGATCATGACGAGGTGGTCCTCGCCGCGGCCGGCGCCGAACCGCCACTCGGCCCAGGCGGCGGCGTTGGCGTCGTTGTCGACCAGGACGGGCACGGCGAGACGGCCGGCGAGGCGGTCGCGCAGCGGCTCGTTCCGCCAGGACAGGTGGGGGGCGAACAGCACACGGTTGCGGTCGGCGTCGACCCAGCCGGCCGCGCCGATGCCGACGGCGTGCACGTCGTGCCGGTCGGACAGGTCCAGGACCAGTTCGACGATCGTGTCCTCGACGACCTTCGGGCTCTTGGACTTGTCCGGGGTCTCCGTGCGGAGCTTCTCCAGGATGTTGCCGTCGGCGTCCACGACGCCCGCCATGACCTTGGTGCCGCCGATGTCGATGCCGACCGTGGGCACGCGGGGGGCCGTCAGGTGGGAGCGGCGTTCCCGGGTGCCGACGGTCCGCAGGACGGGGGCGCGGCGGGAGCCGATGGGGGCGGTGAGGTCGCGGTAGGTGCTCATCGGGCTCGATTCTGCCGTACGCGTGCGTGCAGTGCCGTTCGGGGGAGATAAGGGAGGGGTGCGGTGCCGTTGCCGGATGCGGGCCGTCCGTTGGCTGGTCGCGCAGTTCCCCGCGCCCCTTTCAGGGGCGTCGCAGAGCCCCTTCCCCGACATGGTCACCTTGTCCGGACATCAGGACCAGGACGTGGGCATCCTCAGGACCGCACCAGCAGCTGGAACTCGAAGGAGTAGCGGGTCGGGCGGTAGATGTGGTCGCCGAACTCGACGGCTCGGCCGGTGTCGTCGTAGGTGGTGCGCTGCATGGTGAGCAGCGGGGCGCCCTCCGGCTCGGTGAGCCGGTCCGCCTCGGCGGCCGTGGCGCCGCGCGCGCCGATGGACTGGCGGGCACTGTGCAGGGTGATCCCGGCGCTCCGCATCAGCCGGTACAGTCCGGTCGCCTCCAGCTGGGCGGTGTCCAGGTCGAGCAGGCCGGGGGGCAGGTGGTTGGTCAGGTACGCCATGGGCTCGCCGTGCGCCAGCCGCAGCCGTTCGACGCGGTGCACGTCGGCGGCCTCGGCGACCCCGAGCGCGGCCGCGACCTCGGCGGACGCCGGGACGATGGTGTTGACCAGCACCTTCGTCGCGGGGCGCTGGCCGGCCGACTCCAGGTCGTCGTAGAGGCTGCTGAGCTCCAGCGGGCGCTTGACCTGGCTGTGCACGACCTGGGTGCCGACACCCCGGCGGCGGACCAGCAGGCCCTTGTCCACGAGGGACTGGATGGCCTGGCGGACCGTCGGACGGGACAGGCCGAGCCGTCCGGCGAGCTCGATCTCGTTGCCCAGCAGGCTGCCGGGGGTGAGCGAGCCGCGCTCGATCGCCGCTTCCAGCTGCTGGGCGAGCTGGAAGTACAACGGGACCGGGGAACTCCGGTCCACACGGAGGTCGAGCGTCACGGTCGGGTCCACGTCTGGTTTCGGCACGGGGCCGAGCGTATCTCCGTGACGGGTTGACGGGAAGTTGTGTAGTTCGATTGTCCGGACATATGGATTGACAGCGCGCGGGATGCACCAGCACCTTGTTCCCATGCGCATCGGGGTCATCGGGACGGGCCGCATCGGCACCATTCACGCGAACACGCTCAGCCGTCATCGCGAGGTCGGATCGCTGATCCTCACGGACGTGGATCCCCAGCGGGCCCAGGATCTGGCGCACCGGCTCGGGGAGACGGCGGCACCCGGGACGGACGAGATCTTCAAGTGGGGCGTGGACGCCGTGGTGATCACCGCCGCGACCTCGGCCCACGCCGACCTGATCGGCCGGGCGGCCCGCTCCGGGCTGCCGGTCTTCTGCGAGAAGCCGATCGCCCTCGACCTGCCGGGCACGCTGCAGGCCCTGGCGGAGGTGGAGAAGGCTGGGACAGTGCTGCAGATGGGCTTCCAGCGGCGTTTCGACAAGGGGTACGCGGGTGCGCGCGAGGCGGTGCGCTCGGGGCGGCTCGGGCGGCTGCACACCGTACGGGCGCTGACCTCCGACCAGTCCCCGCCCCCGCCGGAGTGGCTGCCGCTGTCCGGCGGGCTGTTCCGGGACACGCTGATCCACGACTTCGACGTGCTGCGCTGGGTGACCGGCCGGGAGGTCGTCGACGTGTACGCGACCGGCTCGGACGCGGGGCCCGCGATGTTCCGCGAGGCCGGTGACGTCAGCACTGCCGCGGCGGTGCTCACCCTCGCCGACGGCACGCTGGCCACGGCGACCGCGACCCGGCTGAACGGCGCCGGGTACGACGTGCGGATGGAGCTGGCCGGCGAACAGGACACCGTGGTGGTGGGCCTGGACGACCGTACGCCGGTGGCCTCGACCGAGCCGACCGGTCCGCCGCCCGCGGACAAGCCCTGGCCCGGTTTCCTGGAGCGGTTCGGGCCCGCCTACGAGGCCGAGCTGCGCGCCTTCGTCGACGTGGTGCGGGGCCGGCTGGCCAACCCCTGCGACGGGCGCGAGGCGCTCCAGGCGCTGCGGATCGCGGAAGCCTGCGAGATCTCCCGGCACGAGCGCAGACCGGTGGCGCTCGCGGAGATCCCGGACCGCCTGGCCTGACCGGCGGCGGCCGCTCCGGCCGCGGCTACCAGGCCACGGGGAGGCTGCGCACCCCTCTCATCAGGGTCCCCGGCAGCCACTGCCCGTGCGGGCCGTCAAGGGCGAGGTCCGGAGCGCGCTCCAGGAGGGTGCGCAGGGCGATCCGGCCCTCCAGGCGGGCCAGGGGTGCGCCCAGGCAGTAGTGGATGCCGTGGCCGAAGGCGAGGTGCCCGCGGTGGTCGCGGCGGATGTCGAAGCGGTCGGGCTCGGGGTAGCGGTCACCGTCGCGGTCCGCGCCGGCGAGGCTGATCATCACGGGGGCGCCCCGGTCGATGGCGGTCCCGGCGATCTCCAGGGGCTCGGCGGCGTACCGGTACGTGGCGTTCTCCACCGGGCCCTCCCAGCGCAGGGTCTCCTCGATCGCGCCGTCCAGGAGGCTCATGTCGGCGCGCAGGGCGGCCAGTTGGTCCGGGTGGGTGAGCAGGGCGAGGACCCCGTTGCCGATGAGGTTGACGGTGGTCTCGTGGCCGGCGATCAGCAGGAGGTAGGCCATGCCACGCAGCTCACCGGCGGAGAGCCGGTCGCCGTCCTCGCCGGTGGTGCGGATCAGGTCGCTGAGCAGGTCCCCGCTCGGCCCCGCGCACCGCTTGTCCTCGATCAGCTCCGCCAGATAGTCGGCGAGCGCGACGCAGGCGTCGTACTCGCTGCCCGGATCGCTGGGCGCGACCACCTCGTTGGACAGTTTCCGGAACCGCTCGCGGTCCAGCTCCGGGACGCCGAGCAGTTCGCTGATCACGGTGATGGGCAGCGGGTAGGCGAGAGCGTCGATCAGGTCGGCGCGGCCCCGCGGGAGCATCTCGTCGAGCAGCCGGTCCGTGATCTCCTGGATCCTCGGCTCGAGACCGGCCACCCGGCGGGCGGTGAACGCGCGCGTGATCAGGCCGCGCAGCCTGGTGTGCTGGGGCGGGTCGGCGACCAGCAGGTACGTGCCGATCAGCTCCTCGTCGAGGAACTTGAAGCCGATCTTCTCGGTGGCCTTGGCCAGCCGGGGGTCGGCGAGCGCCGCGCGCGCCTCCTCGTACCCGACGACCAGCCAGGTCTCGTGGTACTGGTCGGGAAGGGGCCAGCGCACGCGGTGCACCGGGCCGCGCTCGCGCAGTCGCGCGTACACCGTGTGCGGGTCCGTGCGCAGACCGTCGCCGTACTCGCCGAGGTCGGTCACCTGCATGCTCTGCTCCCCCTTCAGGAGGTCCCCGAGGCCGTCCCGTACCCGGAGAACGCACGGGCCGCCCCACAGGTGCCCCGCAGGCGCCCTATTCCTCCAGCAGTCCCGCGTCGTACGCGAGCAGGGCGATCTGGACGCGGTTGTTGAGGCCGAGCTTGGCCAGGATGCGGGAGACGTGGGTCTTGACGGTGGCGACGCTCATGAAGAGCCCGGTGGCGATCTCGGCGTTGGCGAGGCCCCGGCCGACGGCGACGGCGACCTCGCGCTCACGGTCGTTGAGGGCGGCGAGCCGGTCACGCGCGCGTGCCTGCCGGGTGTCCGCGCGGGTGCCGGCCGCGTGCGCCATCAGCTGCCGGGTGACGGCGGGCGACAGCACGGGGTCGCCGGCCGCCACCCGGCGGACCGCGGCGACGATCTCGGCGGGCGGGGTGTCCTTGAGGACGAACCCGGCGGCTCCCGCGCGCAGGGCGTGCAACACTTGTTCGTCGGCGTGGAAGGTGGTCAGGACGACGACCTGCGGGGGGTCGGCACGCGCGCGGAGCCGCTCGGTGGCGGTGAGTCCGTCCACGGAAGGCATCCGGATGTCCATCAGCACGACGTCCGGGCGGGTGCGGTCCACGAGCGCCTCGACCTCGTCGCCGTCGGCACCCTCCCCGACGATCTCGATGTCCCCGGCCCCGCCCATCATGAGGGCGAGCCCGGCGCGCACCAGCGGATCGTCGTCGACGAGCAGCAGTCTGATCGTGGTCACGGCGCCTACGTAATCACGCGGGTCGGGCGGTACGTGCCCGGTCGCCCGGTCGTCACGTGGCCGGGGAGGCGGCGGCCCAGGGCAGCCAGGCGCGCACCTCGAAGCCGCCGTCGCCGACGGGCCGGTGCTCCAGCCGTCCCCCGGCCAGCGTGGCGCGTTCGGCCAGGCCGATCAGGCCCTGGCCGGAGCCGGGGACGTGCGGGGTCTCGGTCGCGGGGGCCGGGTTGTGCACGGTGATGTCCAGGCCGTCGCCCGGGGCGCCGGTGACGCGGACGGTGACCTCGGCGCCGGGGGCGTGCTTGCGGGCGTTGGTGAGACCCTCCTGGGCGATGCGGTAGGCGGTGCGGCCGACGGAGGCGGGGACGGAGGCCGGGTCGCCGACGTGGTTGTCCAGCACCACCTTCATGCCGGCACCTCGTGATTCGGCGACCAGTGACTCCAGCGCGGCCAGGGTCGGCTGTGGCCGGCCGCCCGCCTCCTCGCCGTCGGCGGCGCGCAGCACACCGATGATCTCGCGCAGGTCCTGGAGGGCCTCGTGGGCGCTCTCCCGGATGACCCCGGCCGCGCGGGCCACCTCCTCCCGGGGCGCGTCGGGCCGGAACTCCAGCGCTCCGGCGTGCACGCTGAGCAGGGTCAGCCGGTGGGCGAGGACGTCGTGCATCTCACGGGCGATGGCCTCCCGGGCCAGCCGCTGGGCCCGCTCGGCCCGCAGCCCGGCCTCGGTCTCGGCCCGCCGGGCCCGGTCGCGCAGGCTGACCATCAGCTGCCGCTTGGAGCGCACGAACATGCCGAGGCTGACCACCAGGAGGGTGAGCAGCACGACGAGGATGACGACGGCCAGGTAGGGCAGGTCGGGGTCGGGGCGCACCCAGTAGAAGAGCGGGACCAGCACGAGGTTGGCGGCGGTGATCCAGGCGACGTGCCGGAACGGGCGGTGCACGGCGAGCGTGAACAGCGCGACCATGGAGGCGCCGCCGGCGGTGTCGGAAGCGAAGCTGACCGGGATCATGGCGATGGCCAGACCGGTCGGCCAGCGGCGGCGCAGCCAGACCGCGGCGCAGGCCAGGCCGCCGATCAGCTGGTCGGCGACGGCGAGGCCGTGCGGGACGTTCGGGTCCTGGCGCATGGTGTTGGCGGTGGCCGCGCCGAGGAGGACGGCCAGCAGGAAACAGCTGAAGTCGACGAGCCAGTCACGCGCGGTGCGCCGGGGCCGGCGGCCGGCCGGACCGGCCTCGGGGTCGAGTTCATGGATCACGGCGGAGGGGAACAGCCACCGCCGCCCCTCGAACGTCCGTATGGAGATGTCACCGCTCACGGTCGACAAATCTACGCAGGACCGGCCCGTGTCACCTACTCGCGCACGGGATCGTCGACCAAAGTTGGGCCCGTGTGGACTTTCGGTGCGCCACGCGCGCGGGCGGAGGGTCTTCCGGCGGGCACGGCCCGCCCCACGGCCGATGGTGCGGGGGGGAGGACGCGGGGCGAGGGTCGTGCCGTGAAACGGTTGTGGGAACTGCTCGGACTCCTCGCCCTGGCACAGTGTGCTGGGTCTGGTGCACGAGTTCACCCACTGGCGGGTGGGTCTCCTGCGGCGGCTCGCCTTTCCCGACGCCTACGGCGTCTACGCGAGCGTCGCGCTGATCGTGCCGGCGTGCGCTGTTCGCCGCGCGGCGGGGAGCCGGAGGCCAGGTGGCGGGTGAGCGACCGGCGCGATACATGTGGATGCCGATAGTGGGCGGAAATAAAATACCCGCGCATGCAATTATGACTCCAGTATCGGGCGCAGGGACCGTTTCCGACCGCCCGGCCGCACGGCACCCCCGACGGACCTCTCAAGGAGTCGCGTGTTGAACCCGCTCTTCGCCCCCTTCGACCTCAAGTCGCTGACGATTCCCAACCGCATCTGGATGGCGGCGATGTGCCAGTACAGCGCGGAGCCGGACGGTGCGGCGGCCGGCGTCCCGACGGACTGGCACTTCTCCCACCTGGCCGCGCGCGCCGCCGGCGGCACCGGTCTGATCATCACCGAGGCCGCGGCCGTCAGCCCCGAGGGCCGGATCTCCCCCTACGACCTCGGCATCTGGAACGACGAGCAGGTCGCCGCCTTCCGGCGCATCACCGCCTTCCTGACGTCGCAGGGCACGGTCCCCGGGATCCAGCTGGCGCACGCGGGGCGCAAGGCGTCGACCGAGCGCACCTGGGTCGACCGCGGGCGCCCGATCGCCCCGGACGAGCCGCACGGGTGGACGCCGGTGGGCCCCAGCGCGGTGGCCTTCGACGAGGCGTCGACGGTGCCCGAGGAGCTGACCACGGACGGCATCCGCGAGATCGTCCAGCAGTTCGCCGACGCCGCCGTACGCGCCCGCGCGGCCGGTTTCCAGATCGCCGAGATCCACGGTGCCCACGGCTACCTGATCCACCAGTTCCTCTCCCCGCAGAGCAACCGGCGCACCGACGAGTACGGCGGTTCCTTCGAGGGCCGGATCCGCTTCGCCCTGGAGGTCGTCGACGCCGTGCGCGCCGTGTGGCCCGAGGAGCTGCCGGTGTTCTTCCGCGTCTCGGCGACCGACTGGCTGTCGGAGAACCCCGAGGACGGGCGGACGGGCTGGACCGCCGACGACACCGTCCGCCTCGCCAGGGAGCTGCTGGCGCACGGCGTCGACCTGATGGACATCTCCACCGGCGGCATCGTCCCCGATGCGAAGATCACGAGCGGTCCCGGCTACCAGGTCCCCTTCGCCGACCGCGTCCGCAACGAGACCGGCATGCCCGTGGCCGCCGTGGGCCTGATCACCGAGCCCGCGCAGGCCGACAAGGTCGTCGCCTCCGGCAGCGCCGACGCGGTCCTGCTGGGCCGGGAACTCCTGCGCAATCCCTACTGGGCCCGGCACGCCGCGGACCAGCTCGGCGGCAGCGTCGGCTCCCCCGTCCAGTACCACCGGGCCTGAGACCGGCCGCAGGCGGCGGCTGCGGCGACGGCGACGCAGGCGTCACCGTTCGCCCGCCCCGCGCTCCGGCCGGACACTTGAAACGAGCGCACCGCTCACCCTTTCGCCGTTCCCCGCCGCGCACCGCATCCGGACCGCCGGCCCCGGGGCACTTCCGGGGCCGTGGCGCCACGCCCGCGGAACGCGGCCGACACTCCGGAAGCGATGCGATCGACATGATTGTCGCGTTCACCTGTGCCGTGCTCGCCGCCGCCAGCAACGCATGGGGCACGGTCCTGCAGCGACGTGCCGCCACGGCCACGCCCGAGTCCCGCTCGCCGCTCGCCCTGGTCGCGAACCTGCTGCGCAATCCCGTCTGGCTCGGCGGAATCCTCGGAGTGATCGGCTCGGCCCTGTTCCAGGCACTGGCGCTCAACTTCGGGACCCTGGCCGCCGTCCAGCCGGTCTTCATCCTCGAGCTGCCGCTCGCGCTCGTCTTCGGCAGCCTCGTGTTCCGGGTCCAGGTCTCCCGGAAGGCATGGGCGTGCGTCGCCGCGATCTTCGCGGGGCTGGCGATCAGCCTCTTCTCGGCCGCCCCCTCCGGCGGACGCGCCCAGGTCCCCGGCGTCTGGTGGGTGCCCACGATCGCCGTCACGGGCGCGGCCGGCGCCGCGCTCGTCCTCGTCGGCCTGCGCCGGCCGCACGGCCTGGCCCGCGCGGCCTGCCTGGCCGCGGCCGCCGCCGTCGGCAACGCGCTCACGGCGGCTCTGGTGAAGTCCGCGATGAACATCCTGTCCCGGCAGGGAGCCACCGCGTTCTTCCTCGCGTGGCAGACCTACGGCTTCGCACTGGTCGGCTCGTTCTCCATCATCCTGCTCGGCTACGCCATGCAGGGAGGCCCCCTCATCGCCTCCCAGCCGGCACTCACCCTCGGCGACGCCGTGGTCAGCTTCTGTCTCGGAGTCACCCTCTACGCCGAGTCACCCCGCCACGGCATGTGGGTCGTGCCGGCCCTGTTCGGGGTCGCCCTCCTCTCGTACGGCGTCGTCACCCTCTCCCGCACCCGCTGCCTGGCGAAATGCGTCGACCGCGACCCGGAGGAGGACACCCACCAGGCGGAACGCCGAGCGACGACGGCGATGTAGCCAGTGGCGCTCCGACCTCTGGTGGCGGCACCGCCTGACCGGCCGAGGGGGCCTCGAAGGCGCCGCAGCGCAGGTTAACTTCGCGAAAACGAACGGGACGTGACGGGAAATTCCGCCGACTTGTCATTGACATGCCATACTCTACGCGCGTCATCATGGGCCCATGAGATTCCCCCCACGAATCACCCGCATCGGCGCTGCGGGCGCCCTGCTGTCCGCCCTCCTCGTGGGCGGCACCGTCTCCGCCGTCACGGCGGACGCCGCTGCCGCCTCGGTCGGCAGTATCTGCTACAGCGACCTGCCGGCGCAGGCGTACGACACGCTCGACCTGATCGCGTCGGACGGTCCGTTCCCGTACTCCCAGGACGGGACCGTCTTCCGCAACCAGGAGGGTGTGCTGCCGAGCGAGCCCACCGGCTACTACCACGAGTACACCGTGAAGACGCCGGGCTCCTCCACCCGCGGTGCGCGCCGGATCATCACGGGCGAGGAGTACCAGGAGGACTACTACACCTCTGACCACTACGTCACGTTCGACCTCGTCGACTTCAGCTGCTGATCCACCCGCCGACCGACTCAAGGAACGGTGCGCCCCTCAGGGATTCCGGCCCCTGTCCTCCCGGAGCCGTGCCCCTCGCCCCCCACGGTGAGGGGCACGGTGGCCGGTTCGGGCCCCTCACCGGGCCGGCCCTGCGCCGCGAAGTCATAGGAGAACTCGGCGCCACGATCGCAGTGGTGCGGCACGACGGTGACCTGGGGTGCGGTCCGTCGTCATCGGTTCCGACCCCTGGGCCCACCGGAGACTCATCGTCCTGCCGGTCTCCGGTGCGCCCTCACCCCGCGTGCGTGGAGAACAGTCCGCCGGTCGGGCCCTGCTTGTCGCCGCCCTGGGCCTTCTTCAGGGCGTTGGCGAGGCTCTCGATGGTGAGGGACTGCAGGATCACCCGGCCGTTGCCCTCCAGGGTGGCCAGGGAGAGGCCCTCGCCGCCGAAGACGGCGTTCATGAGGCCCTGACGGTTGAGGCCGCCGACGCGCTGGACGCCGTACTGGATACCTTCCTCGAAGGCGACGACGCATCCCGTGTCGACCTCGATGCGGCCGCCGAAGTCGGCGGGGTTCAGGTCGATGAAGTTGCCGGCGCCGGCGATGATCACCGTGCCGTGGCCGGTGAACTTCTCCAGGATGAAGCCCTCGCCGCCGCTCATGCCGGTACGGCCGCCCTGGAAGGCGATGCCGAACTCGACGGTGGACTCGGCCGCCACGAAGGCGTCCTTCTCGGCGAACCACGCGCGCGTGCCGTTGAGCTCCAGGGCGCGCATCTCGCCGGGCAGCACGCCGGCGAAGCCGACGGTGCCTTCCCCGCCCTGCGCGCTGAAGTACTGGAACGCCAGCGACTCACCGGCGAGCATGCGCTGGCCGACCTGCATGGCGGTGCCCATGGCCTGGCGCAGCATGCCGCCCATACCGCCACCGCCGCCGCCCTGCTGCTGACCGCCGCCGTTGGGGCCGCTCAGCCGCGTCTCCATGGTCACGTTCGTCGTCTTGAACAGGAACTTGCCGGCCTCGCAGTACACGGTCTGGCCGGGGTGCAGGTTGACGACGGCCATCTGCATGGCGTTGCCGACGATTTCTTGCTGAAGGGTCACGAGAGAAGAACGTAACCGACGGCCCGGCGGTTCCCTCCGCGCGGCCGCCCGGTCGGCACGAGACTTCTGCCGCACCGCGGCGAACGCTCCGGGCCCCTTGCGACAAGTACAGGGTGGGGCCGCTGTTCACGCGGCGACGACGGGAGGTCCGGTGGAAACGGACGAGCATCTACTCACCCGCTCGATACGGGAGCCAGAGGCGTTCGAGCAGTTGGTGGTGCGGCATTCGGAAGCGCTGCACGGCTACCTCGCGCGCCGGGCGCCGGGCGCCGCGGACGATCTGCTGGCGGAGGTGTGGCTGCAGGCCTTCAGCGGCCGCGCCACGTACGACGCCGCTCGCGGCACCCTGCGTACCTGGCTCTTCGGTGTGGCCAGGAACGTGCTGGCCGCGCACCGGCGCCGCGGCGAACTCGACGGACGGGTGCTTCCCGGCGACGAGGCGACCAGCGACCCGTGGCGCGCCGTCGACCAGCGGCTGGACGCCGCGGCGGTCGCGCCGCTGATCCGCGACACGCTGGCCGGCCTGCCGCACGTGGAGCGCGAACTGCTGTTGCTCGTCGCCTGGGAGCAGCTCACGCCCTCGGAGGCCGCGGCCGTGGTCGGCATCCCCGCGGGCACGGCCCGCTCCCGGCTGCACCGTGCCCGTACCCGGCTGCGCACCGCGCTCGGCTCGGCCCCTTCGCTTCCCCTGACAGGAGATTTCGCATGACCGAGCACGAGCAGCACGGGCTGGATGTCCTCGACTTCCCCGGCGCGGACCGGCTGCGGGCCGCGGGTGACGTCGCCCCGCCGAACCCGGCGGTCGTCAGCGCCGCGCTCACCGCGGTGCGCGCGGCCGCGGCAGACAGCGCCACGGTGGTTCCCTTCGGGTCCCGGCCGCGCCACCGCGTGCGGCGGATCCTGGTCTCCGCCGCGGCGGTCGCCGCCGTCGCGGCGGGCGCGGCCGTCTACCCCACCATCGGTGTCGGGGGCAACCCGCCGGCAGCCTCGGCCGACGCGGCGGGATTCCTGCACCGCATGGCGGACACCGCGGGCGCCGAGCCGGCCTCCGACGCCCCGTACTGGAAGGTCGAGACGCGAACGTCGGTGACCTCCTCGGCTCCCGGTGGGGGGCCGAGGACCAGGACCGAGACCGCGACCGAGTGGCTCGGCCGGAACAGGTTCCTCCGCGCCTCCTCCGGCGACGGCGAGGTCGTGGAGTTCACCGGCCTGGCGAACGGCTGGGCCTTGTCGCCCGACGGCGGTGCGCGGTCCACGACGGGCTACCGTCTCGCACAGCCGGGCCGGCACGAGCTGACGTCGTGGAACGTCGGCGGCCTGCCCCCGGCCCGCGAAAGGGCCGTCACCTGGGACGACCTGACGACCCTTCCGACGGAGCCCAAGGCTCTCCGGGCGAGGCTCCTCGACGGTTCCGGCGGCACCGAGGCCGACGAGCAGCTCTTCAACGGCGTCGAGGCTCTGCTGGCCGACGCGCCCGCCGGCCCTCGTCTGCGGGCCGCGCTCTTCGAGGTCCTCGCCGCCATCCCGCACGTGCGCCTGGCCGGAAGCGTCAAGGACAGCGCGGGACGCGTCGGCACCGCCGTCGAGCTGACGTCGGGGTACGGGAGCAGTCGGGTCGTCATCGACCCCGAGACCTCCAAGCTCCTGGAGGTCACGACGGTCGCCCGGTCCGACGCCGAGAGCGACGCCGGAACCGTGCGCACGACGTACCTGTCCGCCGGGCCGTGCGAGGACGCCCCTCGTCCCCACTCGCGGTCCGGGACGCCCGCGGCGAAGGCCTCCCCCCGGTCGGACGGCTGATACCGGGTCCGCCGGCCCACGCGAGCCAAGGGTTCCCGAGAGGCGGGTCGGGCGGGCGGAGACGGGTCAGGACAGTTCGCGGTGCCGTGTGGTCAGGGCCGCCGCGCCCGCTTGCGTCGGTGTGCCGAACAGGCGCAGGCGGGAGATTCCGCCGTCCGGGAAGATGTCCACGCGCGCGTCGGTGCCCACGGCCGGGGAGGCCAGGACGAATCGGTGATTCGTGTCCGGCTGGAGGCGGGTGCGCGGGAGGATCTCCCGCCACTCGCCGTCCTCGCCGTCCCGTACCGACACGGACGCCCAGCCCGCGCTGTTGCCCTTCAGGTAGGCCGTGTCGATCTCGATCGCCCGGATCTGGGACTGGGTGACCAGGCGGTAGCGGATCCAGTCGTTGCCCTGGTCGCGGCGGCGGCGCGTCTCCCAGCCGTCGTCCATCTTGCGGGAGCGGCCGGGCTGGATGGTGTGGGTCGCGGGCGAGTAGAAGAGGTCGGAGGCGTCCTCCACCCGGCCGCCGTGCTCCAGGGCGGCCACGTCGAAGGTGCCGAGCACGGCGAGCCACTCGGGGTCCGGCACCACCTCGCCGTACACGCGCAGGCGCGCGATGCCTCCGTCGGGGTGCTGGTTGACGCGCAGGTGGGTGAAGCGCTGTTCGACGGAGACGGCGAAGCCGTTCGCCGCGTGGCCGCCGACGGGGGTACGGGGGACGAGGGTCGTCCACTTGACGTCGTCGCCGAGCAGTGCCTCCGGGGACGGCGAGCCCGCGACCGACGTGCCCTCGACGGACACCGCCTGCGGGTAGTTGCCGCGGAAGTGGGCCGTGTCGACGACGATCCCGCGGATCACACCGGGCGCGCCCAGGCGGACCAGCGCCCAGTCGTGGTCCTCGGCGGTGGGCCAGGGGTGGTCGGCCGAGACCCCGCGGCGGCGGCGCGTCTCCCAGCCGTCCATGATCTTGCCCTTGTGCCCGAAGTGCTCGGGGTCGAACTCGGCCCGCCCCGGCACCAGCAGGTTCTCCCGCTGGGCGAAGAACTCGTCGTTGGCGGCGATGACACCGGCCCCGAGCTGCCGGTCGGCGAGGTTGGCGTACTGGGTGAAGGGGAAGTCGGCGGTGCGGTAGTCCGCGTACGGGTCGCCGCCGGAGTAGGGGTGCGCGTCGCCGGTGAAGGTCGGGATCGCCGTCAAAGGTGTTCCTTTCGGTGTCGGCCGCTGCGGGTGCGGGAGGAGAAGAAGGGGATCAGGGGGTGCGGGTGAGGAGGTGGCCCCTCGGGGGCGTGAACTCGCCGTCCGCGACGATGCGTTCGCCGCGCAGCCAGGTGGACCTCACGACGCCGTACAGGGTCCTGCCCGCGTAGGCGGTGACCCGGTTGCGGTGCTGCAGGCCGGCCGGGTCCACGGTGAAGGTCTCGTCGGGCGCGAGGACGGCGAAGTCGGCGTCGCGGCCGGGCGCGATGGCGCCCTTGCGGTCGTCGAGGCCGACGAGCGCGGCCGTGCGGGCCGACATCCAGCGGACCACGTCCTCGAGGCCGTGGCCGCGTCTGCGGGCCTCGGTCCACACGGCGGCGAGGCTGAGCTGGAGGCCCGAGATGCCGCCCCAGGCGGTCGCGAAGTCGCTCGTCTTGAGGTCGGCCGTGGAGGGCGAGTGGTCGGTGACCACGCAGTCCACGGTGCCGTCGGCAAGCGCCTGCCAGAGCAGGTCCTGGTTGGCCGCCTCCCGGATGGGCGGGCAGCACTTGAACTCGCTGGCGCCGTCCGGGACCTCCTCGGCGGTGAGGGTGAGGTAGTGCGGGCAGGTCTCGACGGTGAGGCGGACGCCGTCCGCCTTGGCCGCCGCGATCAGCGGCAGCGCGTCGGAGGAGGACAGGTGCAGGACGTGCACGCGCGCGTGCAGGCGTTTCGCCTGGGCGATCAGCTGGGCGATCGCCGTGTCCTCCGCGTCGCGCGGACGGGAGGCGAGGAAGTCGGCGTACTTCGGGCCGCCCTGCTGCGGGGCTGCCGCCAGGTGGTGCGGGTCCTCGGCGTGCACGATCAGCAGGCCGTCGAAGGAGGCGATCTCCGCAAGGGAGCGGGCCAGCTGTTCCTGGTCGAGGTGCGGGAACTCGTCCACGCCGGACGGCGACAGGAACGCCTTGAAGCCGAAGACGCCGGCCTCGTGCAGCGGGCGGAGGTCCTTGACGTTGTCGGGCAGCGCGCCGCCCCAGAAGCCGACGTCGACGTGTGCCTTGTCCGCGGCGACCTGTTGCTTGACGCGGAGGTTCTCGACCGTCGTGGTCGGCGGCAGGGAGTTGAGCGGCATGTCGACCAGGGTGGTGATGCCGCCGGCGGCCGCCGCGCGGGTGGCGGTCCAGAAGCCCTCCCACTCGGTGCGGCCGGGGTCGTTCACGTGCACATGGGTGTCGACCAGGCCGGGCAGCAGGACGTCGTCGCCGAAGTCCTCCAGGCGGGCGCCCTCCGGGAGGGGGGCGTCGTAGGGCAGTACGGCCGTGATCCTCCCGGCGGAGACGGCGACCGAGGCGGCCCGCGTCCCCTCCGGGGTGATGACGCGCGTCGAGCGCAGCACCAGTTCAGCGTCGGACACCCGGACCCCTCTCTCTGGCCGCCGTTTTACTTCCGCGAAACGGGATTTACACCCACGCAACGGAATTCAACGTTCTGTTGAAGGAGTCTTCACTCCCGCTCCCGCGCCGTCAAGGGCACACTGCATCGCAGGGGCCCGGCAGGCGTCCACTCTGGACGTTTCCACAAAGCGGAATTACAATTCCGGCAAGCAGAACGTAGCTACGTACCACCAGGGAGTCAACCGACCGCCGGGTAGGCTTCTGCCCTTCCCGCCAGTCCCGAAAGGAACGCGCCGTGCCGACGTCCAGCGCCAGCACCTCCGACTCCGCCAAGTCCGGCGGCGGCGTCCAGTCCCTAGAGCGCGCCTTCGATCTGCTGGAGCGGATGGCGGACGCGGGCGGCGAGGTGGGCCTCAGCGAGCTGTCCGCGAGCAGCGGGCTGCCGTTGCCGACGATCCACCGGCTGATGCGGACGCTGGTCGCCTGCGGCTACGTACGGCAGCAGCCGAACCGGCGGTACGCACTCGGCCCCCGGCTGATCCGGCTCGGCGAGTCGGCGTCCCGGCTGCTCGGCACCTGGGCGCGGCCGTACCTCGCGCGGCTGGTCGAGGAGACCGGCGAGACGGCGAACATGGCGCTGCTCGACGGGGACGAGATCGTGTACGTGGCGCAGGTGCCGTCGAAGCATTCGATGAGGATGTTCACCGAGGTGGGGCGGCGGGTGCTGCCGCACTCCACGGGCGTCGGGAAGGCGTTGCTGGCGAACGTGCCGGACGGCGAGGTGCGGGCGCTGCTGGGGCGGACCGGGATGCCGGCCGCGACCGAGAGGACGATCACCACTCCGGAGGGGTTCCTGGCCGCGCTGGCGGAGGTGCGGGAGCTCGGGTACGCCGTGGACGACAACGAGCAGGAGGTGGGGGTGCGGTGCCTGGCGGTGTCCGTGCCGGACTCGCCCACCGCGGCGGCCATTTCGATCTCCGGGCCCGCGGGGCGGGTGACGGAGGCGGCGACGGAGAAGATCGTGCCGGTGCTCCAGCAGGTGGCCGTCGAGTTGTCTCAGGCGTTGGCGAGTTCAGGGGCCTAGGGGGGGCCGACGAGAGCGTTGGCGGGTGCGGGTGGGTGGGGGCTGAGCGCACAGTTCCTCCCCCAGCCTTCGGCCGGGGATACCCCCAGCGCCCCTGACGGGGCGCTCAGCGTCTCGGCGTTTCACCGAACAGGTCCACCGCCTGGCGCACCTCCGACAGGCCCCTGGACAGGGCGCTCATCGAGCCGATGGCGCCCGCGATCAGTAACAGGGAGCGGCGCAGGCGCGGGATCTCCGGCATGCCGCCGGTGGCCATCGCGGCCAGCGCCGCCAGTTCGTCCTCGGCTATCGCGCGGTCCGGGAACTCGGCCGGATGCGCGGCCAGTTCACGGCGCAGCCGGGAGACCGCCGTGCGCAGTTCCGTCACCCTCGGATCCTCGTCGCTGCCGGTCACTGGCCTCTGTCCCAAGCTCCGCAACACAGCTCTCCCCCCCTCTCCAGGTGCCCTGAACGGTGGTCGGGCGCCCGGGGACGCGGGTCAGTAAACGCCCTCCCGTGCGGAAAGCGCTACAGCGCGGACCGAATTTCAGCCCTTCGGAACCGGCCGCCCGCTCCGGCGTCGGGTATGCAGGACGCATGACGGACACGCATGACCAGATCGCCGGGCTGCTGCTCGCCGCCGGCGGTGGCAGACGGCTCGGCGGGCGGCCCAAGGCGCTGCTGACGCACCGGGGGCGGCCGCTGGTGGAGTACGCGGCCGAAGTGCTGCGGGCGGGCGGCTGCGGGCCGGTGCACGTGGTCCTGGGGGCCCGCGCGCACGAGGTGCGGGAGCGGGCCGAACTCGGCGGCTGCGTGGTCGTGGAGAACCCGGACTGGGCCGAGGGCATGGGATCCTCGCTGCGGGTGGGGCTGGAGTCGCTCGCCGGGACGGGGGCGCGGGCGGCCCTGGTGTCCCTGGTGGACCAGCCCGGGATCGGGAGCGCGGCCGTGGCGCGGGTACTCGACGGGTACCGGGACGCCGACTCGCTGGTGTCGGCCGCGTACGACGGGGTGCGCGGCCATCCCGTCCTGTTCGGCTCGGCCCACTGGGCGGGGATCGCCGCGAGCGCGACCGGGGACCGGGGCGCCCGCGCCTACCTCGGGGCCCATGAGGAGGCGATCACGCTCGTCGAGTGCGGGGACGTGGCCGAGCCGTACGACATCGACACGGAAGCGGACCTGGGCCACCTTGAGTGAACGGGATGGCACTGAGCGCCACCTTTGCTCGACCCGGAGAATCTCGACGTCAACAAACCATTGAACTTCCACGATGAGAAAACTAGTATCCACTGTTCAGAAGCACCGGTCCCCTGAGCGGGTGTGCTTCGCTCTACCCGGAACGACTGGCACCCGGTGCCACCGCTGAAGGAAGTGACAGCTCATGTCCGCACCAGCGCCGTCTCCGCCGGCCATCGTCGACGCCGAGCCCCTGCCCCGGCAGGAGGAGGTCCTCACCGACGCGGCGCTCGCCTTCGTGGCCGAGCTGCACCGGCGGTTCTCGCCGCGCCGCGGCGAACTCCTCGCCCGCCGTGCCGAGCGCCGCGCCGAGATCGCCCGCACCTCGACCCTGGACTTCCTCCCGGAGACCGCCGCCGTCCGTGCGGACGACTCCTGGCGGGTGGCCCCCTCCCCCGCGGCGCTGAACGACCGCCGGGTCGAGATCACCGGTCCCACCGACCGCAAGATGACCATCAACGCCCTCAACTCGGGCGCCCGGATCTGGCTCGCCGACTTCGAGGACGCCTCCGCTCCGACCTGGGAGAACGTCGTCCTGGGCCAGCTGAACCTGATCGACGCCTACACCCGGAACATCGACTTCACCGACCCGGCGAGCGGCAAGTCGTACGCCCTGCGCCCGGACGAGGAGCTGGCGACGGTCGTCATGCGGCCGCGCGGCTGGCACCTGAACGAGCGGCACGTCGAGGTGGACGGCGAGCAGGTGCCCGGTGCCTTCGTCGACTTCGGCCTCTACTTCTTCCACAACGCGCAGCGGCTGCTCGACCTCGGCAAGGGACCGTACTTCTACCTCCCGAAGACCGAGTCGCACCTCGAAGCCCGGCTCTGGAACGACGTGTTCGTCTTCGCGCAGGACTACGTCGGCGTCCCGCAGGGCACCGTCCGCGCCACCGTGCTGATCGAGACGATCACGGCCGCGTACGAGATGGAGGAGATCCTCTACGAACTGCGCGACCACGCCTCGGGGTTGAACGCCGGCCGCTGGGACTACCTGTTCTCCATCGTGAAGAACTTCCGTGACGGCGGGCCCCGGTTCGTCCTCCCGGACCGCAACGCGGTCACCATGACCGCCCCGTTCATGCGGGCGTACACCGAACTCCTCGTCCGCACCTGCCACAAGCGCGGCGCGCACGCGATCGGCGGCATGGCGGCCTTCATCCCGTCCCGCCGCGACCCCGAGGTCAACAAGGTCGCCTTCGAGAAGGTCCGCGCCGACAAGGACCGCGAGGCGAACGACGGGTTCGACGGCTCCTGGGTCGCCCACCCCGACCTGGTCCCGATCGCCATGGAGTCCTTCGACCGGGTCCTCGGCGACAAGCCCAACCAGAAGGACCGGCTGCGCGAGGACGTCCACGTCGAGGCCGCCGACCTGATCGCGGTCGACTCGCTGAAGGCGAAGCCGACCTACGCCGGTCTGGTCAACGCCGTCCAGGTGGGCATCCGTTACATCGAGGCGTGGCTGCGCGGGCTCGGTGCGGTGGCCATCTTCAACCTCATGGAGGACGCCGCCACCGCGGAGATCTCGCGCTCGCAGATCTGGCAGTGGATCAACGCCGGTGTCGAGTTCGAGAACGGCGAGAAGGCCACGCCGGAGCTGGCCCGCAAGATCGCTTCCGAGGAACTCGACGCCGTCCGCGCGGAGATCGGCGACGAGGCCTTCGCGGCCGGCCACTGGCAGCAGGCCCACGACCTGCTGCTCACGGTCGCCCTCGACGAGAACTACGCCGACTTCCTGACGCTGCCCGCGTACGAGCAGCTGCGCGGCTGAGCTACTCCGGCCGCGCCGGCTTGTCCGAGTGGCCCAGGGACCTCCCCGGGGCCACTCGGTCGCGTACGGCCTGCTTCACGGCCGTGGGCTCGGGGAATCCCTGGTCGCGCCGGTCCCAGACCACCTCGTCACCGACCCGGACGACGAACACGCCGCCCCTGCCCGGCTTCAGCGCCAGTTCCGTCAGCTCGGTCTCGAAGGTGGTCAGCAGCTCCTGCGCCAGCCAGGCCGCCCGCGGCAGCCAGCGGCACTGGGTGCAGTACTCGATCTCCACGCGTCGGCTGTCGTTCATCCCAGGTGTACCGACCAATCCTGTCGGGCCGCGGGCTTTCCGTGCAGGTCGGGGACTCGCTGCAGCCAGGCCGGGCGGCCCCGCCGGGTCCTGTCCGCGCGGGCGGCCTCCTCGGCCGCGAGCTGGTCGCGACCCGGGAAGTCGGTGGGGAGCCACTCGGCGGAGGCCCGCACCCGGGCCAGCAGATAGCCGACGTAGGCCTCGCGCGTCTCCTCGGGCGTCCCGAAGCCGGTGAGCCAGGCGTCCGGGACCTCGCCGAGGACGTCCCTGAGCAGCTGCTCGGTCACCCTGGGCGCGAGTTCGGCGTCGGCGGCCCGGGTGTCGGGGCCGTACCGGCCGAGGGCGTGGTGCCGGAAGTCGTACGGCTTCCCGGGGGCCGAGGTGTCCCAGCGGTGGTGGAAGACGAGCGCGGCGCCGTGGTCGATGAGCCACAGGCGCGGGGGTGCGATGCCGAGGGTCGGCCAGACCATGAGGTTGGAGCTGTGCACCGTACGGTCGACGTTGACGGTGAGCGCGTCCAGCCAGACGATCCGGCCCGCCTCCAGCGGGTCCACCGGGAAGACCTCGGCGATCTCGGGGGTGAAGTCCTCCGCACCGGGCAGGAAGTCCATCCCGAGGTTCACCCCGCCGCTGGCCGCGTGCAGGTCGCGCACCTCCTGGTGCGGCTCGTCCCCGGCGATCACCGGGTCGAAGTGCACCAGGACCAGCTCCGGGAACCGCAGCCCGAGCGCCCGCGCCAGCTCCCCCACGATCACCTCGGCGACCAGCGCCTTGCGCCCCTGCGCGGACCCGGTGAACTTGACGACGTACGTCCCCAGGTCGTCGGCCTCGACGACACCGGGCACGGAGCCGCCGGAATGCAGGGGCGCGACATAGCGGGTTGCGGTGACCTCCCTCAGCATGCTCGCCCCTCGTTCTCCGGTCTCGGACGTGAAGTGACCAGCGTAACCGGGCGTGACGGTGCGGGGCTCAGTGACCGGCGTCCCGGCTCTCCACGCGGAATCCGAACGGCACCGTGCCCGGGTCGAGGGCGGTGATCCCGCCGTCGACGGTGAGGGCCGCGCCGTTGACGAAGGACGCGGCGGGCGAGAGCAGCCAGGCGATCGCCTCGGCGACCTCGGCCGGGTCGGCCGGGCGGCCTGCGGGCGCCAGGCGCGTCGCCTCCGCGTAGGCCTCCTCGATCCCGCCGGCCATGCCCTCCTCCGCCGCGAAGCGGGCCATGCGGCCGTCGGCCATCTCGGTGCGCACCCAGGTGGGGCACACCGTGTTGGCCCGCACACCCCTGCTGCCGTAGTCGACGGCCACCGAGCGGCACAGCTGGAGGAGCGCGGCCTTGGAGGTGGCGTACGCGGCGTTGCCCCAGCCGTTGCGCAGCGCGGCGACGGAGGCGACCGCGACGACCGCGCCGCGGCTGTCCAGCAGGTGCGGGAGGGCGGCGCGCAGGGTCAGGAACGGGCCGGTCAGGTTGGTGCGCAGCACCTCGTCCCAGGTCTCGTCCGAAAGGTCGCCGACCGCGCCGCTGCGGCCGATGCCCGCGTTGAGGACCAGTCCGTCGAGCCGGCCGTGGCGGGCGACCGCGGTGCCGATCAGATCCTCGATCGCCGCCGGGTCCGCCAGGTCGCCGGGGTGCGCCAGCGCCCCGGTCTCGTCGGCCACCCGCCGCAGCGGTTCGGGCCGCCGCCCGCCGATGACCACGTGGTGCCCGGCGGCCCGCAGCAGCCGGGCGGTGGCGGCGCCGATGCCGGTACCGCCACCGGTCACCACGACAACTCGTTCGTCACCCACGGCGGTTGGTACTCCTCGTCGGCAGCGGACCGGACGCTGTGATCGTAGGCCGGCGCCCCTTCGCCCCCGCCGGTTTCAGGCCAGGGGGTTCGGCAGCGGCAGATAGCGCGCGTCGGCCCCGTCCGCCCCGGTCCAGCGCAGCAGGAGATTGGTCTTGCCGGGCAGCGTCGGGGAGGCCAGCAGTCCGGCCACCTCCGGGAGCGGATGCCGGGCCAGCTCCCGCCGGGCCGCGGGCCAGGGGTCGAACCCGGGGTGGCGTTCGGCGAGCGCGGCGGCGACCTCGGTGAGGTGGTTGACGACCAGGCAGTACACCAGCCGCTCCCACCCGGCGGCCCGGTCCACGTCGGCCCGCAGCTTGACGCCCTCGGCGTCCCGGTACAGCGCCTGCACCGGCATGCCGTCGGCGTCGACGGCGACCAGGGTGTTCTGCAGATGCGCTTCGAGGACGACGCCGTGCTCCGCGAAGGCGGTCAGGGCCGGGGGCACGACCGCCCGCAGATACGCCTCCCACCAGGCACCGGGGTCCGCAGCCGCGGCCAGCGGGTCGCCGTCGAAGCCCTCCACCAGGCCGGCGGCGAGCAGCGGGGTGGCTCCCGGCAGCAGCGGCCCGCGCAGCCCGTCCCTGACCAGTACGGCCAGTTCCTCGAAGGCGAAGCGGGCGGTGCGGTAGCCGCGGTCGCCGAGCCAGCCCGCGGGCCCGCCCATCGCCCTGAACGCGGCGGTGACGGCCGCGTTGGTGCGGCTCAGTTTCCGCAGGTCGTGCGCCCAGAGGCGGCGGATGTCGTTGGTGATCCGGACGTCGAGGCTGAACTTCAGGAAGAGGTCCCGCTCCGGCTCGTACACCGTGCGGATCGCGGCCGTCGGCCAGGCCGTGAAGCCGGTCTCGCCGAGGCGCAGCAGCCGGCCGTCCGCGAAAGCGGGGGCGAGGTCGCGGGCGGCCAGGTCGAGCTGCCAGGGGTGGGCGGGCAGCAGCCGGTAGCCGGGCGGTACGGCGGCCGGCCCGGCCAGGGTGTCCAGCGCCGTCGTGTCGCCCTCCTCCGCCACCTCGTCCTCGCGCACCCCGAGCAGCACCAGCGGGAACCGGGCGTGCGCCTCGGGGGCGTACGGCAGCCAGGCGGTGACCGGGCCGCCGCCGCGTGCCTTGGGGGCGGGGTGGTAGGGATGGCCGGTGATGAGGGACTGCTCCGAGCGCAGGTACGGATCGTCGGGCGCCGTCGCCCCGGCGCGTGCCGTGAGCAGCGCGGCGACCGCGTCCCGGCTGTCGAGCATCTCGGCGGGCAGGTCGCCGTTGGAGAGCCCGGTGTGGGTGCGCAGCTCCTCGGCGACGAGTTTCACGAGTTCGGCGTGGCCGAGGCGGTGCCAGGTGCCGTCCGCGTACACCTCGGGCGCGGTCGGCCGGCGTTCGCCGCGCACCCGCAGCAGCCGTCCGCCGCCGGGCAGCCGGTGGACCCGCCACGGCCCTTCCCCGGCGTCCGGGATCGGGTGGGCCACCTCCCGCAGCAGGCAGTTGAGCAGGGGCGCGGCAGCATACGCGTCGGCGCGTTCGCCGGCCGCGTCGCTGAGGTGCATGAGGTCCACGCGTTCCATTCGTTCGCTACGTCCACACAGTCCGTTCCTGATCAGTATGTCGCCCGTCATCGGTCATCATGTCCGTCGTACCCGTCCCCGAGGAGCCTTCCCGTGCGCCGTCCCTCCCCCATCGAGACCCGGCTGGCCGCGGAGCTGGCCGAGGTGCGGCCGGACCTCGTCGACCGGTACGCGGCCGAGCTGCCCGGTGCGCGGGCGGCGGTGCTGACCCGTCTGTGGCGGGCACTGGCGCACGAGCCGCTGCCGTGGGTGGCGCGCCGGGTGCGCGGGGCGCACAGCCTCGCCCTGTGGCTGGCCGACGGGCGGGCGCTGCACGGGCCGCGGGCGGATCCGTACGCGACGGGCGCCTATGTGACCGCCGTACGCCTGGACGGGGAGGCCTACGACGATCCGGCGCGGCTGATGACGGAGCTGGGGTGGCCGCACTCGGCCGGGTTCGCGGCCGAACTGGCGAACAGTGCCGCGTCGCTGGCGCTCTCCCGGGCCGATCGGGGGTTCCCGCCGAAGGAGTGGCCGGACCGCGACTGGGAGTGGGAGCAGCGGGTCGTCGACGGCCATCCCTTCCACCCCAACTGCCGTTCCCGGCCGGGCTTCTCGGCGGCGGAGCAGCTCGCGTACGGGCCGGAGCACCGGCAGGCCGTGCGGCTGGAGACGGTCCCGGCCGCGGCCGGGGACTGCCTGCTGAGCGGCGACTGGCCGGCCGAACTCCGCGACGGGCAGCGTCTGTTGATCCCCGTGCACCCCTGGCAGCAGGCCCACGTCCTCAAGGGCGGCCCGGCCCGCCCCTGGCGGGACGCGCATCCGCTGATGTCCCTGCGCACGCTCGCCCTTGACGGCGAGACACATGTGAAGACCGCGCTCAGTGCCCGGCTGACCTCGTCCGTGCGGGACATCTCGGAGTATTCGGTGGGTGCCGCGGTGACGTTGTCCTCGTTCGCCACCGACCTTGCGGACCGCACGGACGGGCTCCTGCACATCACCCGCACGCTGGGCGCGGTGACCGCCGGGTCCCCCGACCTGGCGGCGGTGCTGCGCGAGTCCCCGCAGGCTTACGCGGCACCGGGCGAGCGGGTCCTCCCGGTGGCCGCCCTGGCCACCACCACGCTCCCCGGATCGCCCTCCTGGCTGGCCGGGTTCACCCGGCTCGCGCTGACGGTGGGGCTGCGGCTGCTGGACCTGGGCGTGGCCCTGGAGGCGCACGGCCAGAACCTCCTGGTCGTGCTCTCCGGGACCGGCGCCCCGCTCCGCCTGGTCTACCGCGACCTGGCCGACATCCGCCTCAGCCCCGCTCGCCTGCGCCGCCACGGCATCACCCCGCCCGATCTGACGGGCCGCCTGGTCACGGACGACGAAACCGTTCTGCGCCGCAAGCTGTTCGGCTCCCTGATCGCGGGCGCCCTCGCCGGCACGGCGGGTTCGGGACCGGCCCTGGCAACGGCCCTGGACGCGGCCGTACGGCACCTGCCCGCCACTCCCGACCTGGCGGCGCTTTGCGAAGGCCCGCTGCCCGCCAAGGCGTTGACCCTGATGCGGCTCTCCCCGGAGGTGCCCGGCGACCAGTGGACGGCCCTGCCGAACCCGCTCGCCGCCGTCCGTTGACCTGCCGGCCACCCTGATGCCCAGGTCCGGACCCCGTTTTGGAGCCCGGCGCCTTTGATCAATAGGATCCGCCGATGATCAGAACACATCGGCCGGCGGCAGGAGTCTGTGCTCTGCTCGCCGCCCTGGCGGCCGGGATCGCGTTCCCCGGCCATGCGGTCGCCGACGAGACCGAACAGGCCGCTCCCAAGGTGGAGCTCGTGCTCGACGTCAGCGGGTCCATGCGGACGGCGGACATCGACGGCGGGACGCGGATGGCCGCGGCGAAGCAGGCGTTCAACGAGGTGCTGGACGCGACACCCGAGGGGGTCCAGCTCGGCATCCGCACCCTGGGCGCCAACTACCGCGGCAACGACCGCAAGGAGGGCTGCAAGGACACCGCGCAGCTGTACCCGGTCGGCACCCTGGACCGCACCGAGGCGAAGACCGCCGTGGCCACGCTCTCGCCGACCGGCTGGACCCCGATCGGCCCCGCGCTGCTCAAGGCGGCCGACGACCTCCAGGGCGGTGACGGGACCCGCCGGATCGTCCTGATCAGCGACGGCGAGGACACCTGCCAGCCGCTGGACCCGTGCGAGGTGGCCCGCGAGATCGCCGCCAAGGGCGTCGGGCTGACCATCGACACCCTCGGCCTGGTCCCGGACGCCAAGACCCGCGACCAGCTCAGCTGCATCGCGGACGCGACCGGCGGCACCTACACCTCCGTCCAGCACAAGGAGGAACTGACCGACCGGGTCGGCCAGTTGGTGGACCGGGCGGCGGACCCCGTGGTCACGCCGGTGGCCACCGAGGGGACGGACCAGTGCTCGTCGGCGCCGGCGCTCAAGTCGGGGCTGTACACCGACCGTGAGGAGTTCGGGCAGGAGCGCTGGTACAAGGTCGACGTCGACCCGGGGCAGGAACTGCGTGCTTCGGTGAGCGTGGCGGCCGACCGGGCCGTCAACCCCGACTACGGCGTGCTGCTGCGCGCGGTGACCGTGCACGGCCGTGAGATCGTGCGCGGCGAGGCGTCGGGGACGGGCCGTACGGACGTCATCTCGACCGGGCTGCGGTACCCGAAGGCCGAGAGCGACGACGAGGACACCACCCCGGAGACCGTCTGCCTCCAGGTGACCAACTCCTTCTCGGCCGCGGGCGGGGTGAAGACCACCCCCGGTCTGCCGGTCGAGCTGACGGTCGACGTGGTGGACGGGCCGTCGAAGGCGAGCGACGTCGCCTCCTTCGGTCTCGGCCGCGGCTGGTGGCTGCTCGGCGCACTGGTGCTGACCGGCTTCCTCGCGGGTCTGGTGTGGGGCTGGGTGTCCCGGTGGCGGGTCGCGGTCTGGAGGACCAACTGATGTCGATCACACGTGTGGTGAGCGCCGCCCTGCTGGCGGTGGGCCTGGCGGCCGGTCCGGCGGCCGCGGACTCCTCCCCCTCCCCCAGCGCCTCGCAGGACAGCGGCGCGCCCACCCAGGCGGGCACCTCCTTCCGTACCGCGGCCGAGATCGGCCAGGGGCAGCAGGCGACGGCCAGCGGGTCGACCGGCGACTACCTGTACTGGTCGTTCCCGGCCGACGCCGGCCGGCGCCCCACCGTCAGGGCGACCGTGAAGCTGCCCGACGCGCACGCGGGACAGACCTGGCAGCTCGACGTGTACGACGGGCTGCGGCGCCGGCAGGCCTGCCAGTACGGGGCGCAGACCCGCACGGCCGCACAGGGCGCCGCCTCGGTGGAGCTGGCCTGTGTGATGCGTACCGTGCGCGCCTGGTCGGAGCCGTGGGCCGACGACCCGCTGCCCGGCACGTACTACATCCGGCTGACGGTGGTGGACCTGACCTCGGCCGACCTGGGCCAGCCGGTGAGCGCCGAGGTGAAGGTGGACTCCAAGGACATCGGCGGCTCGGCGGCGGTGGACGGCTCGCTGGCCGAGCCGCTGGTGCCGGGCATCGCGGTCAGGTCCGCTTCGGACGGGGGCGGTTCCTCGTCCGGCGACGGCTCTTCGTCGGACGAGGGCTCTTCGTCCACGAAGTCGGCGGTGCTGTCCAGCATCGAGCCCGACGGCGGCTGGTCCTCCGGCTGGTGGAGCGACCGCTGGGTGTGGACCGGGATCGGCGGCGTGCTGGCCGCGCTGGCGGGGATCGGCGGGTACGCGCTGACCCGGGGCTCGGGACGGCCGAGGCGAGTGCCGCCGGGCGTGTGATCCGATACCGGAACCGGTGACCGGGCCCCCGTTCGCGGCGGCCCGGTCGTCGTGTCAGGCCTCCCGCAGTTCCTTGGCCAAGGGCCCGTCCCCCGTCACGGTGATCCGCCCGTCCCGTACCGCCTCCGCCAGGCCCGACTCGCCCCGCGCCAGGGCGATACCCGTGCCGGCGTCGAGCACGAGCCGGGCGTCGGGCTCGGCCGGTGCCGGGCCGTCGCCGTACACCGGACCGTCCTGCGCGCCGACGCGCAGGTGGAAGTGCCCCTCCCCCAAGCGGACTTCGACGATCCCTTCGCCCGTCAGGGCACGCAGCAACGGCAGCGCGAACCAGTGGGCGCGTACCGCGTCGGTGGGGCGGCGTTCGCCCAGTTCGGGCTCTCCCCACGCGCCCAGCGCCTGCAGCACCGGCAGCAACTCCCGTCCCCGTGGGGTGAGTTCGTAGACGTACGCGGCACCCGGCGGGGGCAGCCGCCGCCGGGTGGTGAGCCCGTCCCGCTCCATGTCCTTCAGCCGGGAGGCGAGGACGTCCGTGCTGACCCCCGGCAGATCCGCGTGCAGGTCCGTGTAGCGGCGCGGACCGGCGAGCAGCTCCCGGACGATCAGCAGGGTCCAGCGGTCGCCGACGACGTCGAGGGCGCGGGCCGCGGAACAGTACTGGTCGTAGCTTCGGCGAGGTGGCATGCGACGCAGTCTAGACAAGATGTTGGACTTTCCAAGCTCCCACTTGGTAAAACCAAGCAACACGAGTTTCCGGAGGGGCGCAATGGAGTTCCGGCAGTCCAACAAGCTGAGCGAGGTCTGTTACGAGATCCGCGGACCGGTGATCGAGCACGCCAACGCGCTGGAGGAGGCGGGCCACAGCGTGCTCCGCCTGAACACCGGCAACCCCGCGCTGTTCGGCTTCGAAGCGCCTGAGGAGATCCTCCAGGACATGATCCGGATGCTCCCGCAGGCGCACGGCTACACCGACTCGCGCGGCATCCTCTCCGCCCGCCGGGCGGTGGCCGGGCGCTACCAGACGCTGGGCCTGGAGGTGGGCGTCGACGACGTGTTCCTCGGCAACGGCGTCTCGGAGCTGGTCTCCATGGCCGTACAGGCGCTGGTCGAGGACGGCGACGAGATCCTCATCCCGGCCCCGGACTTCCCGCTCTGGACCGCGGTGACCACCCTCGCCGGCGGCAAGGCGGTGCACTACCTCTGCGACGAACAGGCCGACTGGTACCCGGACCTGGCCGACCTGGAGTCGAAGATCACGGACCGCACCAAGGCCGTCGTCATCATCAACCCCAACAACCCGACCGGCGCGGTGTACCCCAGGGAGATCCTGGAGGGCATCCTCGACCTGGCCCGCCGGCACGGCCTGATGGTCTTCGCGGACGAGATCTACGACCAGATCCTCTACGACGACGCCGTCCACCACTCGGTCGCCGCCCTCGCCCCCGACCTGGTCGTCCTGACCTTCTGCGGCCTGTCCAAGACGTACCGCGTGGCCGGCTTCCGCTCGGGCTGGCTGGTGGTCACCGGCCCGAAGCAGCACGCCAAGGACTACCTGGAGGGCCTCACCATGCTGGCCTCCATGCGGCTGTGCGCCAACGCCCCCGCCCAGTACGCCATCCAGGCCGCGCTCGGCGGCCGCCAGTCCGTCCGCGAACTCGTCGTCCCCGGCGGCAGGCTGTACGAGCAGCGCAACGTGGCCTGGGAGAAGCTCAACGAGATCCCCGGCGTCTCGTGCGTGAAACCGAAGGGCGCCCTCTACGCCTTCGCCCGCATCGACCCCAAGGTGCACCCCATCCACGACGACGAGCGGTTCGTCCTGGACCTGCTGCTCCAGGAGAAGATCCAGGTCGTCCAGGGCACCGGCTTCAACTGGCCCACCACCGACCACTTCCGCATCCTCACCCTGCCCCACGCGGAGACCCTGGAGACGGCGATCGGCCGGATCGGGCGGTTCCTGAGCGGCTATCGGCAGTAGTCGCGCGGTGGTCGTCCGGGGCCGTCCGGGTATGCCCTCCCCATGACCCAGCGGCCTCTGCTCCTCCTCGACGTCGACGGCCCCCTGAACCCCTTCCGGGCCCGGTTCCTGCGGCACCGCGGGTACGTGACCCGCAGGCTGCACCCCGCCAACTGGTCCGCCCGCCAGCGGCCCGGCTCCCGGGCGCTGCGCCGGGGGCTGCGGGTGCGGCTGCATCCGGGGCACGGGGCCCGACTGCTCGCGTTGCCCTACGAGCCGGCCTGGGCCACCACCTGGATGCACCAGGCCAACGAGATGATCGGGCCGGTCGTCGGACTGCCCGAGCTGCCCGTCATCGAGTGGCCGGAGCTGTTCGCGAAGGATCCGGACGGGCTGTACTGGAAGACGCGGACCGTCCTGGCCTGGGCGGCCGGGCGGCCGTTCGCGTGGGTGGACGACATGGTCACCGAACTCGACGTCCGCCATGCCGCCGAGCACCACGACAGGCCCGCGCTGCTCCTTCCGGTGGATCCGCGGCACGGTCTGCGGGCGCGTGACTTCGCGGAACTGGAGCGCTGGGCTCTTAGCCTCTGACGTATGGCTGATGTCTTTCTCGTCCGGCACGGTGAGACCGAGTGGTCGCGGTCCGGACGGCATACCGGGTGGACCGACGTGCCGCTCACCGAGCACGGCAGGGACGAGGCGCGCCGGCTGGCGCCGCTGATCCGCTCGCACCGCATCGGTGCCGCCTTCGTCAGCCCGCTCCAGCGGGCCCGCGAGACCGCCGAGCTGATCGGGGTGCCCGACGCCCGGGTCGACGCCGACCTGCGGGAGTGGGACTACGGCGGCTACGAGGGCGTGACCACCATGGAGATCCAGCGGACCCGGCCCGGCTGGTTCCTGTTCACGGACGGGGTCGCGCCCGGCCCGCCGGACCATCCCGGGGAGAGCCCGGAGCAGGTAGGGGAGCGGGCCGACCGGATGCTGTCCAAGGTCGAGGCGGCCCTCGCCAACACGGAGGGGGTCGTCCTGCTGGTCGCCCACGGGCACTTCCTGCGCGTCCTGACCGCCCGCCGACTCGGCCTGCCGCCGTCCGCCGGGGCCCTGTTCCAGCTGGCCACCGGGACGCTGTGCCGGCTGGGCACGGAGCACGACCGGCCGGTGATCGCGGGCTGGAACATCCGGCCCTGCGGCTAGCGGGACCGCGTCGTCAGTGCGCTGTGTGCGCTGTGTGCGTTGTCAGTGCCCGGTCGTAGCCTTCGGACAAGGGATCCGGAGCAGGGACCAGGACCGCGCGCGACACGGGAGGTGTGCACCGTGACCCGACCGCCCACCGCCGCGCAACGGCGGGTCCTCGACGCCGCCGACCCGGTCACCGGGCGGCTGCGGGGTACCGAGGCGCAGCTGACGGCGCTGGTGAAGCGCGGGCTCGCCTTCCGGCACCCGCGCCCGCCGCACGACCACTTCCTGACACCGGCCGGGCACCGTCTGCGGGAGGCTCCGGAGCCCCGGGCCGCGACGGAGCCCGAGCGGACCCAGGGCTTCGCCGCGCGCGTCGGCGGCGAGGAGTCGGCCGACGCCGGTCCGGCGCGCGCCCGTGAGGTGCACAGCGCCTGGCAGGGGCTGCTCGAACTGCGCCGGATGACCCATCCCGACGGCGCCACGGACCGGCCGTGCGGCTGGGAGCGTGCGCATCTGGTGCGGGCCGCCGCCCTCGCCCTGGAGGCGGCCGGGCATCCGCCGGAGGGACCGGAGGTCCCCGGCTACCGGGTGCGGGCGACCCCGCAGCCGGAGGCGGTCGCGGTGTACGCGCCGGAGGGCGAGCCCCTGCGGGCGTGCGCGGCCACCCTGGAGCGGGCGGGCTGGCAGACGGGCGAGTACACGGAGCCGCGTACCAGAACGCGCTATCTGCTGGCATCGCCGCGCCGGGTGTGACGGGCGTGTCAGGATGCCGACGAAGGATCAGTGCGTCGTACACGAGAAGGGGAAGTCGTGAGCGAACCGTATTCCGTCCGTGTCACGGTCCGTGGCTACGAGACCGATGTGCAGGGCCATGTGAACCAGGCGGTGTACATCAACTACGCCGAGCACGCCCGCTGGTCGCTGCTCCAGGCGGCCGGGGTCACCCAGGCCCAGCTGATCGGGCGAGGCGTGGGCCCGGTGGGACTGGAGACGACCATCCGTTACAAACGGGAGCTGCTCGCCGGTGACGAGGTCGATGTGACCTGCGCGTTCGAGTGGGGAGCAGGCAAGACGTTCCGCGTGCTGCAGAAGATCACCAAAGCGGACGGCACGCTGGCCGCCGAGGTCGACGCGGTCGGCGGGCTGCTGGACCTCAAGGCCCGGAAGCTGGTCGCCGACCCGCGCGAGGTCTTCGAGGAACTCACCTCGGCCCCGGAGCTGTTCGGGTTCTGACGCGGTCCACGCCGGCCGCGTCGGCAGCGCCGTCTACACGTCGAGCAGTTCCGGCTGGTGCTCGGCGTCGTAGACCGCCCGGGCCTGGGCGATGTAGTGGCGGTTGTGCTCGGCCCAGTCGGTCAGCCGCTGCAGGGTCTCGTGCAACTCCAGTGCCACCGGGGTCAGTTCGTACTCCACGCGAGGCGGCACCGTCGGATACACGGTGCGGGTCACCAGGCCGTCGCGCTCCAGGTTGCGCAGGGTGAGGGTCAGCATCCGGCGGCTGATGCCCTCGATGCCGCGCTCCAGTTCCGTGAAGCGGATGGGCCCGTGCGAGGCCGCCACCAGGATCTGCACGCTCCATTTGCCGGCCACCCTGTCAAGAACCTCGCGGACGGGGCAGGCCTGCGCGTTCACGACCTGGCTGGTAACACCGGTGTTCCTCTGGGACATCGAGCTGCCTCCTTACGCCGTCCTCTCATGGTCACTCACCATGAACCCCGTTACAAGTCGTACACCTTGCGCACGATCGGTTCCTGTTGATGTCCACGGCGAGCTACGGCGATTGCGGAGGCCACAAGGCCATGTCGACCACGACCGGCACACCGGCCGCACCGGTGACTCCTTCCCGAACATACCCGCGGCGGGCGTCCCTCGCCGTCCTGTGCGCGGGCGCGCTGATGACGATCCTGGACGGCACCGTCGTCACCGTGGCGATGCCGGCCGTCCAACGCGACCTGGGCTTCAGCGGGCCGGGGCTGGCCTGGGTGGTGAACGCCTATCTGATCCCGTTCGGCGGACTGCTCCTGCTGTTCGGCCGTCTGGGTGATCTGGTGGGCCGGAAGCGGATGTTCACGGCCGGGCTCGCCCTGTTCACCGCGGCCTCCATGGCGTGCGGGCTGGCGACGGGTCAGGGCGCGCTGATCGCGGCGCGGGCGGTGCAGGGGGCGGGCGGCGCCATGACCTCGGCCGTCGTGCTCGGCATGCTGGTGTCGCTCTTCCCCGAGCCGCGCGAACAGGCCCGCGCCATCGCGGTGTTCAGCGCGGTGGGGGCGGTGGGCGCCACCCTGGGCACCTTTCTCGGCGGCGCGCTGACGCAGGCGCTGAGCTGGCACTGGATCTTCCTGATCAACCTGCCGATCGGGCTGGCGGCCTGGCTGGCCGCGGTACGGTTCCTGGCCCCCGAGCCCGGCGCCGGGCTCCGCAGGGGCGCCGACGGTCCGGGGGCGGCCCTGGTCACCGGTGCGCTGATGCTCACCGTCTACGTCATCGTCGGCTCCGGCGACCGGAGCCCGGCCGCCACCTGGCTCCTGGCCGCGCTCGCCCTCGCGCTCCTCGTGGCGTTCACCGTCCGGCAGGCCCGGGCCGAGCACCCGCTGCTGCGGCTGCGGCTGCTGCGCTCCCGGACCCTGAGCGGCGCGAACGGCGTGCAGGTCCTGCTGATCGCGACGATGTACGGCTTCCAGTTCATCGGGGCGCTCTACATCCAGCGCGTGCTGGGCTACGACGCGTTGCGGACCGGCCTCGCCTTCCTGCCGGCACCGCTCGCGATCGGCGCCCTGATGCTGGGGCTGTCGGCGCGCGCGACCGCCCGTTTCGGCGCGTACCGCGTGCTCCTCGCCGGGCTGGTCCTCGTCACCGCCGGGATGGCCCTGCTGAGCCGGGCGCCCGCCGACGGCTCGTACGCGGCCGACGTGCTGCCCCCGATGCTGCTCATGGCGGCCGGTTTCGCCGCGGCGATGCCCCCGCTCACCGGCCTCGCCATGGCCGGCGCCCGCGAGGAGGACGCGGGACTGGCCTCCGGGCTCTTCAACACCACCCAGGTGGTGGGGGGTTCCCTCGGCCTCGCCGCCCTGTCCACCCTCGCGGCGAGCCGTACCGACGGCCTGCTGCACGCGGGCGCCGAGCTGGTCCCGGCCACCGCCGAGGGCTACCGGCTGGCGTTCCGGGTGGCCGCGGTGATCGCCGCGGCAGCCCTGGCGCTGGCGGCGGCCGCGCTGCGGCCGGGGCGCGCCTGAACCGGGCGGAGGCGGCGCGCCCGGACCTGACCGGGGCCGGGCCGCTCAGGCCCCCGCGAACGCGTCCCGGTGGTCCTCGGCCCACTCCCGGAAGGTCCGCGCCGGCCGCCCGAGCACCTCACGGGCGTCCTCGGTGACCACCGCGTTCCCACCGGAGCGGACGAACGCGAGGCCGGTCAGGACACCGTCGGCCCGGGCCCCCTCCATGCCCCAGGCCGTGCGGAGGAAGTCCCGGGTCTCGTCCGAGGACAGGTCCCGGGTCGGCACCGGCCGGCCCAGGACCTCGGCGAGCACGGCGGCCTGGCCGGGGACGGTGATCGCCTCGGGACCGGTCAGGGTGTACGTCCGCCCCGTGTGCCCGGCGTCGAGCAGGGCCCGGACCGCCACCTCGGCGATGTCACGGGGGTCGATCACGCCGGACGCGCCGTCCCCGGTCATGTTGGGGACCGGTTCGCCTGCGCGCAGGGCCGGCAGCCAGGTCAGCGTGTTGGAGGCGAACGACGAGGGCCGCAGCACCGTCCAGGCGAGCCCGCTGTCCCGCACGGCCCGCTCACCGGCCACGTGCCACGACCCGGAGGGACCGGAGTCCGGGTCGCCGCTGGCGATGGCGGAGACCTTCACGAGCCGGTCGGCGCCCGCGGCCCGCGCGGCGGCGACCAGTGCCGCGTCCTGTCCTGTGTCAGGACCGGCCGGCCGGAGCAGAAGCACAGCCGTCGCCCCAGCCGTCGCGGACTCCAGGGACGCGCGGTCGCCGTAGTCCCCGCGCACCACCTCCACGCCGGCGGGCATCCGTGCCTTCGCCGGGTCGCGGGTGAGCGCGCGCACCTTCGCACCGCGCTCGGCCAGGTGCCGTACGACATCGCTTCCGATGGTGCCCGTGGCACCCGTCACCAGAATCATGGGACCCACGGTGGGCCCGCCGGGGTGCCCCGCTCTTGGAAATTCCGGCACGGCAGGACCGCCCGGACGGCAGCGCACGTCGCCTACGGTGGAAGGGTGCCGAAGACCATCGCCGAGCCGTTGCCGGCCACACCCGTGGCGCTGCGCCCGTGGGTTGCCGAGGTGCGGACCATGTCCTTCGCGGAACCGCCCGAGGGGACGTTCGTCCAGTTGCCGGACGCGGGGACCAAGGTGGTGCTGCGGGTGACCGGCGACGGGCGGCGTGACGTGCTGGCGGTCGGGCCGCGGGTGCGCGCGGCCTACCACGAGGGGAAGGGCCATATCGCCTGTGTGGAGCTGCGCCTCGCACCGGGTACGGCCCGGCCCCTGCTGGGCGTTCCGGCCGCCGGGCTGGTCGGCCGGGTGGTGCCGCTGGACGCCCTGCCGGGTGGGGTGGCCCGCCGGTTCGCGCATGAGGTGCGGTGGCTCGATCCGCGGGCGGCGCTGCCGCGGATCGCCGAGGTGCTGCCGGGGCTGCTGTCGGAGCGGACGGACCCGGCCCGGACGGCGCTGCTGCGGGCGGGCGTCGACGCGCTGTCCGTGCGGCTGGACCGGGCGCCCGTGCAGGTCCGGGAGGTGGCCCGCGAACTCGCCGTCAGCGAGCGCCAGTTGCGGAACCTGTTCACCGACGGCGTCGGGGTCTCCCCGAAGCACTACGCCCGTATCGACCGGGTCCGCACGGTCGCCGTCCGGGCGGGCAGCACCGGCTGGTCCGAACTGGCCGCCGCCACCGGCTACTTCGACCAGTCGCACATGACGACCGACTTCCGCGCCCTGATGGGCGTCCCGCCCCGCTCGTACTTCACGGACCGGCTGCCCGCGGCCACCCCCTGCCAGGCGATCCGGCAGCCCTGACCCCGGACGTGCGGTCGCGGTCCCGGATGCCCGGCGTCGGCCGCCGGTCTCAGGGCGTGGCCGGGTCCGGACGGGTCGGGACCGGTATCTGGTTGAAGCCGTAGTAGAGCGCCAGGAGGCCGTGTGCGGCCAGGGTGAGCGGCGCGGAGACGAAGGCCAGGCCGACGGTGAGCGGGTAGCCGAGGGAACCGAGCGCGAAGCGGGCGCGGGTGGCACGCGCGGCCTCGACGTCGACGCGGGCGTCGAACAGGTGGCCGGTCCGGGTGAGATGCCACCACAGGGCCTGGAAGGCGGCCGCCATCAGGACCATGACCAGGCTGTAGACGGCCGCCGCCGCGTGCGAGGACGCGTCCTCGCGCAGGTACTCGGCGAGCATCGCCGTCGGCCAGGGCACGGCGGACACCACCATCAGGACCAGCAGGTTCAGGAACATCAGCTTCCGGTCGACCCTGGCGACGTAGCTGAACAGCTGGTGGTGGTTGACCCACATGATCCCGACGACCAGGAAGCTCACCACGTATGCGGCGTAGGACGGCCACTGGGCGCCCAGTACCTGCCAGAGGCTGCCGCCCTCCGCGGTCTTGGGCACCTTGATGTCCAGGACGAGCAGGGTGACGGCGATGGCGAAGACCCCGTCGCTGAAGGCCTCCACCCGGCCCGACTCGTTCATGACGCACTCCCCCGTCGGCTCACGGTGACTTCCTGCCGCCGCCCCGTCGTTCTCCCACATCGCCGCGCCAGTCTCAACTGCCGGCGGCTGAAGCCTGCTTGGGAGTGCCGAAGACCGCAGGTCCGCGGTTCCGGCGACCGCGTGCCTGCGGCGCGGCGGGGACGGCGTCCGGGGCCGGAACCGGCAGCCAGGGGGTCAGCGGGCGGCCGCGATCTCCTCGCCCGCCTCCATCGGGTGCGTCACGTCCTGGGAGTCCCGGGATGCGCCCAGGTGGTTGAAGACGAGGTTGAGCAGCACCGCGGCCACACAGCCCGTCGAGATGCCCGAGTCCAGGACGATCCTCGCGGTCTGCGGGAAGGCGTGGTAGAAGTCGGGTGCCGTGATCGGGATGATCCCGACGGCCAGGGAGACGGCCACGATCAGCACGTTGTTGTCCTTGTCCAGGCCGGCCCGGACCAGGGTCTGGATGCCGCTCGCGGCGACCGAGCCGAAGAGGACCACTCCGGCGCCGCCGAGCACCGGACGGGGTACGACCGCGACGAGCGAGGCGGCCATCGGGCACAGCCCCATCAGTACGAGGAAGCCGCCACCGGTGGCGACGACGTACCGGCTGCGGATCCTCGTCATCGCGACCAGTCCGATGTTCTGCGCGAAGGCGCTGCACATGAAGCCGTTGAAGAGCGGGCTGACCGCCGTGCCGAGGGTGTCGGCGCGCAGGCCGGCGGCGATGGTGCGCTCGTCGGCGGGGCGCTCGACGATCTCGCCCAGCGCCAGCATGTCCGCGGTCGACTCGGTCATCGAGACGACCATCACCACGATCATCGACAGGATCGCCGCGACCTGGAACCGGGGTGCGCCGAAGTGGAACGGCGTGGGGAATCCGAGCACGCCGGCTTCCGCGACCGGGCCGAAGTCCGTGGCGCCGAAGGGGATCGCGACGAGCGTGCCGACGACCAGGCCGAGCAGGACGGCGATCTGTTTGACGAAGCCGCGGGTGAAGCGGCGCAGTGCGAGGACGATGACGAGCGTCGCGGCGGCGAGGCCGAGGTTCTTCGGCGAACCGTAGTCGCCGGCCGTGGAGTCGGGTCCCTGGGCCCAGCCGAAGGCGACGGGCAGCAGGGACACGCCTATGAGGGTGATCACCGAGCCGGTGACCACCGGCGGGAAGAAGCGGACCGCCTTGCTGAAGAAGGGCGCCGCGACGAAGCCGAGCACACCCGCCACGATCACCGCGCCGAAGATGACCGGCAGGGCGTCGGACTTGTCCCTGGTGGAGGCGACGATCGCCGTCATCGGGGCGACACCGGCGAAGGTCACGCCGTTGACGAAGGGCAGCCGGGCGCCGATCTTCCAGAACCCGAGGGTCTGCAGGAAGGTGGCGAGGCCCGCCGTGAAGAGGCAGGCACCGGTGAGGAAGGTGAGGTCGGTGCCGGTCAGGCCGATGGCCGCACCGACGATCAGGGGCGGGGCGACGACTCCCGCGTACATGGCGGCCACGTGCTGCAGGCCCGTGGTGGCCATTTTCAGGGTGGGGAGTTTCTCGTCGACGGGGTGCACGGGATACGTGGACACGGGCGGCTCCTCCGGTCGGTTACGCATCGGCTCTGACGCGGGTTTCAGGGAGGTGGTGCGGCGGTCATGGGGGCACCTCCCGCTCGAGCGCGTCGAGAGTGGGGGAGGGACCGAAAGGACGGTGACCGTGCTCCCGGGCGCGCGCAGGACTGCGCGCGCCCGGGAGGCGGCCGCCGTGGGCCCTTTCGGGGTCCACGGCCACCGGCCGGGAGCCGTCCCTCCCGACCGGAGCTCAAGTGGTGTGCGGCGAAGCGGGGTTACCGCCCGGCGATCTGCGCCAGCCGCTGGGCCTCGGCCCGCGTCACGCGGGCGATCGCGTCCTCGTCGACGTGCAGCAGCCGGTTGTCGGCGACGATCTGACGGCCGTTCACGAAGGAGGCGGTGACCGGGGCGGCCGCGCCGAGGACCAGGGCGGTCACCGGGTCGGCGATGGAGGCGTGGGCGAGGGTGTCCAGCTTCCAGAGGACCAGGTCGGCGAGCTTGCCGGGTTCGAGGGAGCCGATCTGGCTCGCGCGGCCGAGGACCTGGGCGCCGCCGTAGGTGCCGAGGCGCAGTGCCTGGCGGGCGTTCAGCGCCGCTTCCCGGTGGGCGCCGAGGCGGTTGATCAGCAGTGCGTTGCGCAGTTCGGTGTGGAGTTCGCCGGACTCGTTGGACGCGGTGCCGTCGACGCCGAGGCCGACCGGGACGCCGGCGGCGAGCATGTCGGGGACGCGGGCGATGCCGGCCGCGAGGCGGGCGTTGGAGGACGGGCAGTGGGCGACGCCGGTCCTCGTGCGGGCGAACGCGGCGATGTCGGAGTCGTTCATGTGGACGCAGTGCGCCATCCACACGTCCTCGCCGAGCCAGCCGGTGGACTCGAAGTAGTCGGTCGGGCCCATCCCGAACAGTTCCTTGCAGAACTGCTCCTCCTCGACGGTCTCCGAGCCGTGGGTGTGCAGGCGCACTCCGAGACGGCGGGCCAGTTCGGCGCCCTGCCGCAGGAGTTCGGTGGAGACGGAGAACGGCGAGCAGGGGGCGACGGCCACCTGGGTCATGGCGTCGAAGGAGGGGTCGTGGTGCTCCTTGACGGTCGCCTCGGTGGCGGTGAGGGCGCCTTCGAGGGTCTCGACGGCGAAGTCCGGCGGCAGTCCGCCGTCCTTCTCGCTGCGGTCCATGGAGCCGCGGGCGAGGGTGAAGCGGACGCCGGTCTCGCGGGCGGCGCGGATGATCGCGCCGGAGAGGTCGCCGGAGTCCTTCGGGTAGACGTAGTGGTGGTCCATGGCGGTGGTGACACCGCCGCGGGCCATCATGGCGAGCGAGCCCTGCGCGGCCGCGTACACCATGGGCTCGTCGATCCGCGCCCAGGTCGGGTAGAGCGCGACCAGCCAGTTGAAGAGGTTGTGATCGGTCGCCAGGCCCCGGGTGATCCACTGGTAGTAGTGGTGGTGGGTGTTGACCAGGCCGGGGGTCACCAGGTGGCCGGTGGCGTCGACACGCCGTACGACGTTCTCCAGGCCCTCGGGAGCACGGCCCGCGCCGAGCGACTCGATCCGGTTGCCGGCGATGACGACGTACCCGTTCGCGTACTCGGTGTCGTGGGCGTCGACGGTCGCGATCGAACAGTTCTCGATGACGATGCGCTGGTCTGCTGCCATGATTCGTCCTTTTCGCTCAGTGGACTTGTGGTGAGGGCACGGCAGGACCCCGGGGATTTGAGTGCCGCGGCCGGGGAGCGGGAACCCCGCCGGCCGCGGGTGCCGATGTGGAGTTGGGTTGGTCAGAGGTTGGTGAGGTCCACCGGGATCCTCGCCTCGCAGCCGTCCCGCAGGATGGTCGCCTCGATCAGGCCGTAGGGCCGGTCGGCGGCGTAGTACACCTCGTTGTCGTTCTTGAGGCCGAAGGGCTCCAGGTCGACCAGGAAGTGGTGCTTGTTGGGGAGCGAGAAGCGGACCTCGTCGATCTCGCCGCGGTTGTTGATGATGCGCGAACCCATCTGGTACAGCGTCTGCTGCAGCGAGAGGGAGTACGTCTCGGCGAAGGCCTGGAGCATGTGCTTCTTCGTCTGCTCGTAGGACTTCTCCCAGTGGGGCATCTTCTGCTCGTCGTCGGTCCAGTTGAACCGCCAGCGGGCGGAGACCTGGGTGGCCAGGATGCGGTCGTACGCCTGGGGCAGGGTGGTGTACCTGTCCTTGACGTAGCCCCAGAACTCCGAGTTGGTGGAGTTCATCACGACGAGGTCCTTGAGCCCGGAGACGACCTCCCACTGCTCGCCGTCGTACGTGATCTGGGTGAGCCGGGTCTCCTGGCCCTTGCGCACGAACGAGTGCTTGACCTCGTCGGCGCCGATGAACTTCGAGTTGGCGTCCGAGGCCTCGATGCGCTCCCAGGCGTACTCCTCGATACGGATCCGGGCCCGGTGGATCGGCTCCTGCGAGGTCACGAAGTGGCGGGCGAGGTGGATGCCGAACTGCTCGGCCGACTCGATGCCGTACTCCTTGGCGAACGCGAACACCGTGTTCTTGGTGGTGTCGGTCGGCAGGACGTTGGCGTTGGAGCCGGAGTAGTGGACCTCGTCCATGTCGCCGGAGAGCGACACCGAGACGTTGAGGTCCTTGATGTGGTGGGTGGCACCGTCCCGCGTGATCTTGACGACCCGGTTCTCGGCCTTGCCGTACTGGTTCTGTCCAAGAATCGTAGGCATGTGTAGCTAGCTCCCTCGGTAAACGGAGTAGCCGAACGGGTTGAGCAGCAGCGGTACGTGGTAGTGCTCGCCCGGCACGACGGCGAACGTGATCGCCACCTCCGGGAAGAACACGGCCGGTCCGCTGTCCCGATTCGCGGGGGCGTCCTGCTGCGCATCGGCTTGCTTCTTCTCGAAATACGGCTCCACGGCGAAGTCGAGCCGTACGTGTGTGGTGCCCTCCGGCAGCGCCGGCAGATCCTTGCACCGGCCGTCCCCGTCGGTCGCCGAGCCGGCGAGCGCCCGCCACTCCGCTTCCCGGCCGGCGCGGGCGGCGAGCCGGACGGCGACGCCCTCGGCGGGACGGCCGGCGCTGGTGTCCAGGATGTGGGTGGACACGGAGGCGGTGGTGCTGGTGCTCATGGTCTCAGACGTCCTCTTCGACGAGTCGGGCGAGTCGGATGCGGTTGATCTTCCCCAGCTCGGTGCGGACGATCTCCCGCTCCCGCTCCGGCGGGTTGCCGATCCGCTCCTTGGCCGCGTCCCGCATCTCCTCGCCGGTGCGGCCGGTGGCGCAGATCAGGAAGACATGGCCGAACCGCTCCTGGTAGGCCAGGTTCAGTTCGAGCATCTCCGCCTTGAGGCCGTCCGCCGCGCCGGCCATGCCGGACTGCTCCCTGGCCGAGGTGGGGTCGCCCGGCCTGGGGCGGCCGATCGGCGGGTGCCCGGCCATGGCCTCGGCGAGGTCCGCCGCACTCAGCCCGGCCATGGCGGCGTCGCTGGCGGAGTAGAGGGCCTCGGGGGTGGCGTAGGGGCGGGCGGCGAGCAGGCGCCGGGCCCAGGCCGTGGAGGCGCACGCCTCGTGGAGGGCGGCGAGTGCCGCCGGCTCCTCCAGGTCGTTGAACCGGGCCAGGCCCGGGGGCGTGGAAGTCGACGTCACGGGAGCCTCCGTGGCCGTGTGCGGCCTTCGTGCTGAACGGGCTGCCGTTAGCTAACGCCCTCCGGAACCCAGCGTCAACACTTTGTTGAAAATTCCGCGTAACAACCCCCGGGGCACACCGGGAGGGTCAGTTCTCCTTCTCGCGGTTGAGGTAGTTGTAGACGGTGAAGCGGCTCACGCCGAGTGCGCTCGCCACGGTCTCCACGCCGTGCCGGACGGAGAAGGCGCCCCGCGCCTCCAGTATGCGCACGACCTCCTGCTTCGCCTTGCGGTCCAGGTCGGCCAGCGGCCTGCCCTGCTTGCGCTCCATGGCGGCCAGGATGTGGTCGAGGGAGTCGGCGAGCTGCGGCAGCCGTACGGCGACCACGTCGACGCCCTCCCAGGCGAGCACGACGTCGTCGGGACCGGCCTCGTCGGGCGGGAGCATCTCCCCGCCCATGGCGTCGACCAGCGGCTTCACGGCGGTGATGAAGGGCTCGTCCCCGTTTCCGGTCACTTGTCGCCGCCCTCCCCCACCACGTTGACCTGGAGCGAGATCCGGGTGGCGCCGGCCTCCAGAGCCCTGCGCAGCAGCGCGTCCACGGCGGTGAGCACGGCGTCGGAGCCGCCCTCCGCCGTGTTCCCGAACGGCCCCACGTCCACCGCGTCCAGCTCGGCCGCCTCGATGACCTCACGGGCGACCAGCGCGTGCGCGGGGGCCTCGTCGAGGTCGAAGGGTTCGGTCGTGAACTCCACTCTCAATCGCACGCGCTCAACCTAACGCGCGGCGCCGGTGTTCGGGCAGCCCTCCGGGATCACCGGCCCTTGCGCAGGAAGCTCCGCAGCCGTCGCTCGGGCCAGGTGTTGATCACGTCGTCGGCGGTGAGCCAGCCCCGCTGGGCGGCGCCGATGCCGTAGCGCATGTTGGCGAGGTGCGGCACGGCGTGCGCGTCGCTGTTCACGGCGAACCGCACGCCGTGCCGGCGGGCCCGCAGGATGTCCTCGTCGCGCAGGTCGAGGCGGTCCGGGTGGGCGTTGACCTCCAGGGCCGTGCCGGTGCGGGCGCAGGTGGCGAAGACCGCGTCGAGGTCGGCGTCGATGCCGGGCCGCCTGCCGATGAGGCGGGTGGTGGGGTGGCCGATGACGTTGACGTACGGGTTCTCGCAGGCCCGCACGAGCCGCCGGGTCAGCTGCTCGCGGCTCTGCCTGAAGTGCGAGTGCACGGAGGCCACGCACAGGTCGAACCCGGCGAGGAAGTCGTCCGGCCAGTCCACCTCGCCCTCGGGGCCGATGTTCAGCTCGGTGCCGTGCAGCAGCCGCAGCCCGCCGCGCCGGCCCCGGGTGGGGTAGGTGCCGTCCAGCTCGCGCACCCGTTCGCGCTGGGCCAGCATCCGCTCGTCGGTCATGCGCTGCATGGCCAGGTCGGGCGCGTGGTCGGTGATCGCGTAGTAGGCGTAGCCGCGCGCGGCGGCCGCCTCGGCCATCTCCTCCAGCGGGGCGAGCCCGTCGGTGAGGTCGGTGTGGGTGTGCAGGTCGCCGCGGAGGTCGGCCTCGGTGACCAGCTCGGGCAGCCCGTCGCGGAGCCCGGCCTCGATCTCCCCGCGGTCCTCGCGCAGCGGCGGCGGGATCCAGGGCAGGCCGAGGCGCGCGTACACCTCCTCCTCGGTCCCGGAGACGATCTTCTCGCCGCTCCCGGCGTCGAAGAGGCCGTACTCGGAGAGCTTGAGCTTCTGGTGCACCGCGATCTCGCGGGTGCGGATGTTGTGGGCCTTCGACCCGGTGAAGTACTGCAGCGCGGCGCCCCACGAGTCCGGCGGCACGACCCGCAGGTCGACGTTGAGCCCCTTGCCGGTGCGCACGGACGTCTTGGTCCCGCCCTGCCCGATGACCTCGGTGACGTACGGCAGCCCGGTGAACGCCTTCATGAGCGGGGCGGAGTCCTCGGCCGCGGCGAGGATGTCGATGTCGCCGATGGTCTCGCGCATCCGGCGCAGCGACCCGGCGTACGCGCACCGCTCACAGCCGGTCACGGCGGAGAGCGCGCCGACGATGTCCTCGGCCAGCTCCATGGCCGCGTCGATCCGCACGCGTCCGCCGGAGGACCGGAGCAGTTCGATGCCGTGCAGGATGTTCTCCTCGGTCCTCGGCCCGAAGCCCTTGAGGTCGCGCAGCCGTTCGTCGCGGATGGCGACGGCGAGTTCGTCCACCGACGAGACGCCCAGCTCCTCATAGACCGCCATGGCCTTCTTCGGGCCGAGGGTGGGAATGGCCGTCAGCCGCCGGACCCCGGCCGGGATCTTCGCCCGCAGCTCCTCGACAGCGGCCACCGCGCCGCTGTCGAGGTACTCGCGGACCTTCTGGGCGATGGACTTCCCGACGTTCGGGATCTCCTGCAGTCCCTTCAGGTCGAGCGTGGCGACGTCGGCGTGGTGGCCGCCGACGGACCGGGCGGCCTTCTCGTAGACACGCGCCTTGAACGCGTCGCCGCCGGTGATCGAGATCAGGTCCGCGTACTCCTGGAGCAGCGCCGCCACCTCGTCGTTGGACCGAGCCATGCCTTCAGGGTAGGGCGCCCGTTTGCGCGGCCGCTCTTGACAGCTCTCCCCGGTCACAGGCAGTCTTCCATTAAGCAGAAACCAACTTCCACAATGTGGAAACAGAGACAGTGGAAGGGAGCGCCCGCCCCCATGGGATGTGCAGAGCAGCGCTTCACCGTCAACCTGTCGATCCTCTTCACGGAACTCCCGCTCCTGGAGCGCCCCGCGGCCGCCGCCGCGGCCGGCTTCACCGCGGTCGAGCTGTGGTGGCCCTGGGTCGACTCCCCCACCCCCGAGCGCGCCGAGCTCGACGCGCTGAGGAAGGCGATCGAGGGCGCCGGCGTCCGGCTGACCGGCCTGAACTTCTACGCCGGCCAACTGCCCGGCCCCGACCGGGGCGCGCTGTCGGTCCCGGGCGCGGAGTCGGAGCGGTTCCGCGCCAACATCGACGTGGCAGCCGGTTTCGCCGGCACCCTGGGCTGCCGGTCGCTCAACGCCCTGTACGGGAACCGCGTGGACGGCGTGGACCCGGCCGAGCAGGACGCGCTGGCCCTGGAGAACCTGGTCCGGGCGGCGGAGGCCGCCGACCGCAACGGGGCGGTCCTGCTGATCGAGGCGCTCAACGAGCCGGAGTCGCCGCGGTATCCGCTGGTGTCGGCGCCGGCCGCGGTCGCGGTCGTCGACAAGGTGAACGAGACCTCGGGACTCGGCAACGCCCGCTTCCTGATGGACCTGTACCACCTGTCGATGAACGGCGAGGACCTGCCGTCGGTGATCGAGCGGTACGCCGCGAAGACCGGCCACGTCCAGATCGCCGACAACCCGGGCCGCGGCGCCCCGGGCACGGGCTCACTCCCCCTGGAAGACCTCCTCGACCAGCTGCACAAGGCCGGTTACGACGGCTGGGTGGGCCTGGAGTACAAGGCGGGGGCTTCGCCGAGCGCCGAGGCCTTCGGCTGGCTGCCGGCGGAACAGCGCACCGCCCGTTGAGGTGACCGTCCCCGGGGGCCGCCGCCCCCGGACCCCCGCTTCGGCCTTCGGCCCTCGTCCTCACACGCCGGACGGGCTGCTTTTGCCGACACCCGCCGAGCAGCAGACGTATCACAGCAGTCAGAGAGGCACCCCCTTATGAGCACCCTCCCCAAGATCGCCTGGATAGGCCTCGGCATCATGGGCTCCCCGATGTCCGAGAACCTCGTCAAGGCGGGTTACGACGTCACCGGCTTCACGCTGGAGCAGGACAAGCTGGACCGGCTGACCGCCGCCGGCGGCACCGCGGCCGGCTCGATCGCCGAGGCGGTGCGGGACGCGGACGTGGTCATCACCATGGTTCCCGCGTCCCCGCAGGTCGAGGCCATCGCATACGGCCCGGACGGCATCCTGGAGAACGCGCGGTCCGGCGCGCTCCTCATCGACATGTCGTCCATCACCCCGCAGACCTCCGTCGACCTGGCGAAGGCCGCCGGGGACAAGGGCATCCGCGTCCTCGACGCGCCCGTGTCCGGCGGCGAGGCCGGGGCCGTCGAGGCCGTGCTGTCCATCATGGTCGGCGGCGAGCAGGCCGACTTCGACGCCGCGAGGCCGATCTTCGAGGCGCTGGGCAGGACCATCGTGCTGTGCGGTCCGCACGGCTCCGGCCAGACCGTGAAGGCCGCCAACCAGCTGATCGTCGCCGTGAACATCCAGGCGTGCGCCGAGGCGGTGGTCTTCCTGGAGAAGTCCGGGGTGGACCTGACGGCCGCGCTGGACGTGCTGAACGGCGGCCTGGCCGGCTCGACCGTGCTGACGCGTAAGAAGGGCAACTTCCTCAGCCGCGACTTCAGGCCGGGCTTCCGGATCGACCTGCACCACAAGGACATGGGCATCGTCACGGACGCGGCCCGCAACGTCGGCGCCGCCCTGCCCGTCGGCGCCGTCGTGGCCCAACTGGTCGCGTCCCTGCGGGCGCAGGGCGACGGCGGCCTCGACCACTCCGCGCTGCTGCGTGCGGTGGAGCGCCTGTCCGGCGCGCAGGTCTGAGCCGGACCGCATGACTTCCGGGCGGTGCCGGCGCCGACACCTGTCCTGTCGCGCCCAGGCTCCGGCGCCGCCCGGAAACCACTTCAACAAACTGTTGACGCCCCAGCCGACCCGATCCTAGGCTCCACGAAGCGGAAATGAATTTCCGCTGACATTCGCACGGAAGGCCCACGATGTCGAAGCGCGTGCTCACCACCGAGTCCGGCGCCCCGGTCGCCGACAACCAGAACTCCGCCTCCGCCGGCATCGGCGGCCCGCTCCTCCTCCAGGACCAGCACCTCCTCGAGAAGCTCGCGCGCTTCAACCGCGAGCGCATCCCGGTGGGGGCACCTCCCACGCCCTTAAGGCAGTGGGGGAGCGTGGTGCACGCCCGCGGCAGCGGCGCGTACGGCCACTTCGAGGTGACCGACGACGTCACCGGCTTCACCCACGCCGACTTCCTGAGCACGGTCGGCCGGCGCACCGAGGTCTTCGTCCGGTTCTCGACGGTCGCCGACTCCCTCGGCGGCGCCGACGCCGTCCGCGACCCGCGCGGCTTCGCCGTCAAGTTCTATACCGAGGAAGGCAATTACGACCTCGTCGGGAACAACACCCCGGTGTTCTTCATCAAGGACCCGATCAAGTTCCCGGACTTCATCCACTCGCAGAAGCGGGACTCGTTCACGGGCCGTCAGGAGCCGGACGCAGTCTGGGACTTCTGGGCGCACGCCCCCGAGGCCACGCACCAGGTGACGTGGCTGATGGGCGACCGCGGCATCCCGGCGTCGTACCGCCACATGAACGGCTACGGCTCGCACACCTACCAGTGGACGAACGCCGAGGGCGAGGCCTTCTTCGTCAAGTACCACTTCAAGACCAACCAGGGCGTGCGCAGTCTGAGCGCCGAGCAGGCGGCGGAGCTCGCGGGCAAGGACCCGAACTCGCACCAGACGGACCTGCTCCAGGCCATCGAGCGGGGCGTGCACCCGTCCTGGACCCTGTACGTGCAGATCATGCCGGCGGCCGAGGCGGCGGACTACCGCTTCAACCCCTTCGACCTGACCAAGGTGTGGCCGCACCGGGACCACCCGCTCCAGCGGGTGGGACGCCTGGTCCTGGACCGCAACCCGGACAACGTCTTCGCCGAGGTCGAGCAGGCCGCGTTCTCCCCGAACAACTTCGTGCCGGGCATCGGTCCCTCCCCCGACAAGATGCTCCAGGGCCGCCTGTTCGCCTACGCGGACGCGCACCGCTACCGCCTGGGCGTCAACCACACCCTGCTGGCCGTCAACGCCCCACGGGCGACGACCGCGCAGAACTACGGCCGGGACGGCTTCATGGCGGCCAACGCCCAGGGCCGGCACGCCAAGAACTACGAGCCGAACTCCTACGACGGCCCGGCGCAGACCGGCCGCCCCCTGTCGGCACCCCTCGCCGTGACCGGCCACACGGGCACCCACGAGGCCCCGCTCCACACCAAGGACGACGACTTCTCCCAGGCGGGTGAGCTGTACCGCCTGATGTCCGCGGAGGAGCGGCGGCGCCTGGTGGCGAACATCGCCGGCAGCCTCTCGCAGGTCTCCCGCGACGACGTGATCGAGAAGAACCTGGCCCACTTCCACGCCGCCGACCCGGAATACGGCAGGCGCGTGGCGGAGGCGGTCCGCGCCCTGCGCGAGGACTGACCCCACAGGCGGCCCGCGGCGGCCGACCGGCCCGGATGAGGGGTGGCCGGTCGGTGTCGGCGCGCGGGCGGGGCGAGGACCGCGGCGGCGTGCGAGCCAGTGCGGTGGTGAAGGAACCGAGCGCTCTTCCCGACCAGAGGGAGGAGTGCCCCGGACTCCGTCGCACCCGCCGCGGTCCCAGCCATACCCCTGAACCCCGTCCGGCGGCGCGAACGTCCTGTCGCGCCCAGCCTCGCGCCGTCGGACGGCCACAGCGGCACGGAGCCCCACGGGCTCCCCGAGCGCCGGACGCGGAACCGCCCGCGTCCGGCGCTTCGGCGTGCGTTTCCGGCCCCGCCGCAGGAGCCTTGTGGCATGACTGCACATCCACCGACCGAGTTCCCGCACATCGTCGTGCACGCCCCCGCCCTGGACGGCTCCCGGCGGGTCACCGAGGGCGACGTGACCCTGGGGATCGCCTCCCACCTCGACGACGTGATCGAGATCCTGCGGCTGGCCGACCTGGACCGGATCGAGGTCGAGGAGAGTGACCTCATCGAGTGGCAGGGCGGCGGCCCGGACGACTGGCCGGGTCTGAGCGAGCACCCCGAAAGCTGAGGTACCGGGACGAAGAGACCGGCCGAACCTCAAATCAAGCTCTGAACTCTGTTCAACATGCTTCAACCGCCCCAGTCAGAGGGCATATTCACCTCACAAGGTGCCCGCCGGCACGGGGGCGGCGGGCACCGAGTCGTCTGCAACGCGAAGCGGGCGGCCCATCCCCCGGATGGGCCGCCCGCTCTCGTCCGCGCCGGCTCAGACCTTCAGCGTCCTGACGGACGTGGGCGCGTGGCCGGGCTCGGTCGCGATCTCCTCGAACTCCACGACGTTCGAGATGTCGTTGGTGGTCGACATGGAGATGTTGGTGACCCGCTCCAGGATCGCCTCCACGACGACCGGCACCCGGTGCTCGGCGGCCAGTTTCCTGGCCTCCTCGAAGGCCGCGCCCAGCTCCGCCGGGTCCGTCACCCGGATCGCCTTGCAGCCCAGGCCCTCGGCGACCTTGACGTGGTCGACGCCGTAGACACCCAGTTCGGGCGAGTTGATGTTCTCGAACTCCAGCTTGACCTGGAAGTCGATGTCGAACGCCCGCTGCGCCTGCCGGATCAGGCCGAGGTAGGAGTTGTTGACCAGGACGTGGACGTACGGGATCTTGTGCTGCGCGCCGACCGCGAGCTCTTCCATCATGAACTGGAAGTCGTAGTCGCCGGAGAGGGCGACGACGGTCGCCTCCGGGTCGGCCTTGGCGACGCCCAGCGCGGCCGGGACCGTCCAGCCGAGCGGGCCCGCCTGGCCGCAGTTGATCCAGTGCCGGGGCCTGAAGACGTGCAGCATCTGGGCGCCGGCGATCTGCGAGAGGCCGATCGTGGAGACGTACCGGGTCTCCGGGCCGAAGGCCTTGTTCATCTCCTCGTAGACGCGCTGCGGCTTGATCGGGATGTCGTCGAAGTGGGTACGGCGCTGGAGGGTCGCCCGCTTCTCCTGCGCCGCGGCCGCCCAGCGCGAGCGGTCCGGGAGGCCGCCCGACGCCTTCAACTCCCGTGCCACCTCGACGAGGAGCTCCAGGGCGGCCTTCGCGTCGGAGGCGATGCCGTAGTCGGGGGCGAAGATCCTGCCGATCTGGGTGGGCTCGATGTCCACGTGGACGAAGGTGCGGCCGGCCGTGTAGACGTCCAGCCTGCCGGTGTGGCGGTTGGCCCAGCGGTTGCCGATGCCGAGGACGAAGTCGGACTCCAGGAAGGTCGCGTTGCCGTAGCGGTGCGAGGTCTGCAAACCCACCATGCCGGCGTTCAGCTCGTGGTCGTCGGGCAGGACGCCCCAGCCCATCAGGGTCGGGACGACCGGGGTGCCGGTCAACTCGGCGAATTCGACCAGGAGTCCGGCGGCGTCCGCGTTGATGACCCCGCCGCCCGCGACGATCAGCGGGCGCTCGGACGCGTTCAGCATCCCGATCGCCTTCTCGATCTGGGCGCGGGTGGCGGCCGGCTTGTAGACCGGGAGCGGCTCGTACGTCTCCGGGTCGAACTCGATCTCGGTGAGCTGCACGTCGATCGGGAGGTCGATCAGGACCGGGCCGGGGCGGCCGGAGCGCATCAGGTGGAAGGCCTGCTGGAAGACGCCCGGGACCTGCGCGGCCTCCAGCACGGTGACCGCCATCTTCGTGACCGGCCCCGCGATCGAGGCGATGTCGACGGCCTGGAAGTCCTCCTTGTGGATCACCGCGGTCGGGGCCTGGCCGGTGATGCACAGGATCGGGATGGAGTCGCCGGTGGCCGAGTAGAGGCCGGTGATCATGTCGGTGCCGGCCGGCCCCGAGGTGCCGATGCAGACGCCGATGTTGCCGGGGTGCGTGCGGGTGTAGCCCTCGGCCATGTGCGAGGCGCCCTCGACATGGCGGGCGAGGGTGTGATGGATGCCGCCGGAGGCCTTGAGCGCCGCGTAGAAGGGGTTGATCGCCGCGCCGGGCACACCGAACGCGTCGGTGACGCCCTCGCGCTTGAGGATCTCAACTGCCGCGCGGGCAGCGGTCATACGAGCCATCGAGAACTCCTGCTTTCGGCTGTCGGATGCCTGCTCCCGTCGCGCCCCGCGGTGAGCATCGTTTCCAGTTGTGCCAGCTGTTCGAGTTATTCCGCATTACGGAAACTAACTTCTACTATCTGAAATCAATGTAGGTGCGGTGACGAACGTCGTCAAGGGACGGACAACCGGGCCCCGGCGGGAGCACCATGGGACGGCTGAAGCGACGCGACGCCTGAGGTGGGGCCATGTCCGAGAGCGTGCCGGTGCGCTGTCCGGCCTGTCGGCGCGAGCACGTCTACACCGCGCCGTCGTACCCGTGCGCCTGCGGCGCGCCGGTCACCCCGGACCTCGACGGCACGGCCGGCCCGACGCCGGTGGCGCACCGCGCCTGGGACGCGGACTGGGTGACGGTGAGCTGCGGGTCCTGCGGACGGCGGGACCAGTGGCCGCAGCCGGAGCTGGGCTGCCCGTGCGGGGCGGTGCTGCGCATCGCGGTCGCCGGCGGCCTGTCCGTGCCGCCGGCGCGGGGCGGGCCCGGGCCCGAGCCGCGGGCCGCCTTCCATCCCGTGACCATCCGGACCGCCCGGGACGCGGTCACCGCGGCCGCGCTCTACCTGCGCTGGCTCGGCTACCGGGACATACGGCGGGCCGACCAGCGGCCGCCGTCCGGCATCGGGCTGGCCGCCCGGGGGCTGGTGGCCCAGGTGGACCCGACCGTGCAGCCGGCCTCGCCGCGGGACGTGGAGTGCCTGTGGCTGACGGCGATGACGGAGGACTCGGGGTGCGTGTACTTCTCCCTCGCGGGGTACGCCGAGGAGGCGCGTGAGCGGGCCGACGCCCTGGGGGTGCCGTTGTTCGTGCTGGACTTCACGGGGACGCCTCAGCCGGTCAACGGGTGCGCCGATGAGCTGCGCGGTTCAGGTGCGTGAGCAGCCTCCGGCCGGTGGAGGCTGCTCACGCCCACGCGGCGGAGCCGCACATCGGTACAGCCCCGGGGGGGGGGAGGGGGGGGGGGGGGGGGGGGCGGGGGGGTGGGGGGGGGGGGGGGGGGGGGGGGGGGGGGGGGGGGGGGGGGGGGGGGGGGGGGGGGGGGGGGGGA
>NZ_JBVJNZ010000007.1:84264-346703 GCF_055583445.1 Streptomyces sp. NPDC104761
GGCTTGAGTGGGAACCCCCAAGCGGGCAAAGGGGGGCGCCGGGGGGTGGGGTGTTTGGGGTGCGGGAGCATCTTCGGGCGGGGGGGGCCTCCCCACGCCCACGCGGCGGAGCCGCACATCGGTACAGCCCCGCGCCCCTACGGGGCGCTGTATTTCTCCCTCAGTTCGATCTTGCGGACCTTACCCGAGACCGTCATGGGGAAGGTCTCCAGGATCTGGATGCGGGTCGGCACCTTGTAGTGGGCGAGGCGGCCCGCGCAGAAGGCGCGGAGGTCGTCCAGGGTGGGCGGGGCGGCCGGGTCGTGCGGGATGACGCAGGCGAGGACCTCCTCGCCGTACTTCTCGTGCGGCACCCCGACCACCTGGACGTCCCGGACCTTGGGGTGGGCGTAGAGGAACTCCTCGATCTCGCGCGGGTAGATGTTCTCGCCGCCCCGGATGATCATGTCCTTGATGCGGCCGACGATCTCCACGTAGCCGTCCTCGCGCATCAGCGCCAGGTCGCCGGTGTGCATCCAGCGGCCGGCGTCGACGGCCTCCGCGGTCTTCCCGGGCTCGTTCCAGTAGCCGAGCATCACGCTGTAGCCGCGGGTGCACAGCTCGCCCGAGGTGCCCCGCGGCAGGGTGACCCCGGTGGCCGGGTCGACGACCTTGACCTCCAGGTGCGGCAGTACCCGGCCGACCGTGCCGGTGCGGTGTTCCAGGTCGTCGTCCCTCCGGGTCTGGAGCGAGACCGGTGACGTCTCCGTCATGCCGTAGCAGATGGAGACCTCCGCCATGTGCATCTCGGCGACCACCCGCTTCATCACCTCGACCGGGCAGGGCGAGCCCGCCATGATGCCGGTGCGCAGGGTGGAGAGGTCGTACGACGCGAAGTCGGGGAGGTTCAGCTCCGCGATGAACATGGTCGGGACGCCGTACAGCGAGGTGCAGCGCTCCCGCTGGACCGCCTCCAGGGTGGCCTGCGGATCGAAGGACGGGGCCGGGATCACCATGCAGGCGCCGTGCGAGGTGGCGGCCAGGTTGCCCATCACCATGCCGAAGCAGTGGTAGAAGGGGACCGGGATGCAGATCCGGTCCTGCTCCGTGTAGGCGATCAACTCGCCAACGAAGTAGCCGTTGTTGAGGATGTTGTGGTGGGAGAGGGTGGCGCCCTTCGGGAAGCCGGTGGTGCCCGAGGTGTACTGGATGTTGATGGCGTCGTCGCAGGACAACTCGGCCGCTCTGGCTGCCAGTTCGGGGGCCCTGTCGGCGCTCCCGCGCGCGGTCAGGGCGTCCCAGCTCGGGTCGCCGACGTAGAAGGTCTCCCGCAGCTCGGGGCACCTGCCCCGCACTTCCTCCACCATCGCCCGGTAGTCGCTGCCCTTGTGCCGGAGCGAGGCGAACAGCAGGGAGATCCCGGCCTGGTTGAGGACGTACTCGACCTCGTGGGTGCGGTAGGCCGGGTTGATGTTGACCATGATCGCGCCGATCCGCGCGGTGGCGTACTGCACCAGCACCCACTCGGCGCAGTTGACCGCCCAGATGCCCACCCGGTCGCCCTTGGCGACCCCGCTCGCGAGCAGCGCGTACGCCAGCCGGTCGACGTCGGCGGAGAACCGCGCGTACGTCCAGCGCCTGCCGGTCGGTACGTCCACCAGCGCCTCGCGGTCCGGCCAGGTGGCGACGGCCCGGTCCAGGTTGGCCCCGATGGTGTCGCCGAGCAGCGTGGTGCCGCTGGTGCCGTGCGCGTAGGACCCTTGGGTGTACGACGAGTTCACCGGAAGTCCTCCTCGCGGTACTCGGCGGCCGAGCCGGCGGCCGTGGCCTCGCGCAGCTCGATCCGGCGGATCTTCCCGGACACGGTCTTGGGCAGCGGGGCGAACTCCAGCCGCCGGACCCGCTTGTAGGGCGCCAGAACCTGCCGGGAGTGCTCGAAGAGCACCTTCGCGGTGTCCGGGCCCGGCTCCCAGCCCGCCGCCAGGACGATGTACGCCTTGGGCACGGAAAGGCGCAGGTCGTCCGGCGCGGGCACGACGGCCGCCTCGGCCACCGCCTCGTGCTCCAGGAGCGCGCTCTCCAGCTCGAACGGGCTGATCTTGTAGTCGGACGCCTTGAACACGTCGTCGGCGCGGCCGACGTACGTGAGGTAACCGTCCTCGTCGCGGGAGCCGATGTCGCCGGTGCGGTAGTAGCCGCCGGCCATCGCCTCCGCCGTACGGTCCGCGTCCCCGTGGTAGCCGGTCATCAGGCCCACCGGCAGCGCCGACAGGTCGAGCGCGATCTCGCCCTCCGCCGCTCCGGGGGCGCCGCTGACCGGGTCGAGCAGCTCCACCCGGTACCCCGGGCTGGGGCGGCCCATCGACCCGGTCTTCAGGGGCTGCCCGGGGCTGTTGGAGACCTGCACGGCCGTCTCGGTCTGCCCGAACCCGTCCCGGACGGTCACGCCCCAGGCCCGCCGCACCTGCTCGATCACCTCGGGGTTGAGCGGCTCGCCCGCCGCCACCACCTCGCGGGGCGGGGTCGCCAGCCGGCTCAGGTCCGCCTGGATGAGCATGCGCCACACCGTCGGCGGGGCGCAGAAGGACGTCACGCCGTGCCGGTCCATCTCTGCCATCAGCCGGCCCGCGTCGAAGCGCGCGTAGTTGTGGATGAAGACCGTCGCCTCGGCGTTCCAGGGGGCGAAGAGGTTCGACCAGGCGTGCTTGGCCCAGCCCGGCGAGGAGATGTTCAGGTGCACGTCACCGGGCTTGAGGCCGATCCAGTACATGGTCGCCAGGTGCCCGATCGGGTACGAGGTGTGGGTGTGCTCGACCAGCTTGGGGCGGGCGGTGGTGCCCGAGGTGAAGTAGAGCATCAGCGGGTCGTCGGCGAGGGTGGGGCCGTCGGGGACGAAGTCGGCCGAGGCGGTGTACGCGTCCTCGTACGGCTCCCAGGGCCCCGCCTCCGACGGCGGCAGCCCGCCCACGGCGATCCGCGTGTACCCGCCCGGCACCTCGGTGAACTTGGCGGCGTCCTCGGCCCGCACGACCACGTGCTTCACCCGGCCCCGGTCGACGCGGTCGCGCAGGTCGGCCGGGCCGAGCAGCGGGGTGGCCGGGATGACCACGGCCCGCAGCTTCATCGCGGCCAGCGCGGTCTCCCACAGCTCGGCCTGGTTCCCGAGCATGACCAGGATGCGGTCCTCCGGCTCGACGCCCCGCGCGCGCAGGTGGTTCGCGACCCGGTCGGAGCGCTCGGACAGCTCGGCGAAGGACAGCTTCGTCTCCGAGCCGTCCTCCTCGACGATGTGCAGGGCGGTGCGTTCGTTGCCCTCGGCGATGACGTCGAACCAGTCCAGCGCCCAGTTGAAGTGGTCCGGACGCGGCCACTCGAAGCCCTCGTAGGCGGTGGCGTAGTCCGCACGGTGTTCCAGCAGGAAGTCCCGTGCCCTGCGGAAGTCCTCCGTCGCACTCGTCATTCGCGTCTCCTTCAGTACCGGACCATTGCCGGGCGGCTCTCTGGCATCGTGTAATCCGTGATGCAGGTCTCACTACCCCCGAACGGGGGTGTGGACCGCACAAGGCCGGGGTCGAAGGGGCAGGACAGGTGGCAGCAGAGGTCGCGGGGGCGCTGGAGATACGTGGTGCGCTGTCCAGACTCCGGCGCACCACCGGGCTTCCGATCGCCTTCGGCGGGCTGGTCGAGGCGGGCCGGACACAGGTCCGGATCAGTGAGCTGACCGGGACCAACACGGCCTCGCTGCGCTCGCTCGCGGTCACCTCGGGAAACGGTCTGGGCGGCAGGGCGGTGGCCCTGGCCCGCCCCTGCGCGGTCGTCGACTACTCGGCCTCGCGGCAGATCAGCCACGAGTACGACATCCCGGTGGCGGCCGAGGGCCTCCGCTCGGTGCTCGCGGTACCGGTGGTGGTACGGCGCCGGGTGCGGGGCGTGCTGTACGGCGCGCTGCGCACCGCCCAGCCGCTGGGCGACCGCACGCTGGGCGCGGCGGTGGCGGCGGCCCGGGACGTGGAGCAGGCGCTGGTCGTGCAGGACGAGGCCAGGGGGCTGCTGGCGGCGGCGCGGCCGGCACCGGGTGCGGTGACGGAGCGGGGGACCGCCTGGGAGCAGGTGAGGGAGGCGCATGCCGCGCTGCGGGCCCTGGCGCCGCGGATCACCGACCCGGGGCTGCGCGCCGAACTGCTGGCCGCCTGCGGGCTGCTGACCGCGCCGGCGCCGGTTGCGGAGGCGGAGGCGGTGCTGGCGCCCCGGGAGGTGGACGTGCTGACGTGGGTGGCGGCGGGGGCGACCAACGCGGCGGTGGCCGAGCGGCTGGGGCTGCGGACCGAGACGGTCAAGGGCTACCTGCGCTCCGCGATGCGGAAACTGGGCGCGCACACCCGGGGGGAGGCGGTGTCGGCGGCTCGTCGGACGGGGGTGTTGCCATAGCCGGAGGGGACCCATTCCATTCATGCGGACGCGCGGTGAATTGCCCTATGCGAAGCCCCTGTTATTTCCCTCACCACGCCGTTCGGCCGGATTTCAGGGTTCATTGCCTAGAATTTGGCCCGGACACGACACACGAGGGGAGCGGTGACCGTGCGACGGGACTTCCAGGAGCCTGCCAGATGCCGCCCCGACCTGGTCATCGGCCGGGCGGAGCTGCTCGCGGCCGCCCGGGAGCAGCTCGCCTCGGGGGGCAGCGTCCTCCTGCACGGGCCCGCCGGAATAGGTAAATCGACCGTCCTGCGGGCGCTGGACGCGGAATACGCCGGGACCGCCCGCACCGTGCTGCGCTGCTCGGCCACGGAGTCCGAATCCCATCTTCCGTTTCTCGCCCTCGCCGACCTCTTCGGCCTGGTCCTCGACGACGTCTCCGCCCATCTGCCCGGCGCCCAGCGCACCGCCCTGGAGTCGGCCCTCACCGGCCGCGGCGAGTCCACCCTCCAGCGCGACGGCCTCGCCCTGCGCCTCGCCGTGCTGTCCACGCTGCGCGCGCTGGCCGCCGAGGGGCCCGTACTGATCGTCGCCGACGACCTCCAGTGGCTGGATCCGGCCAGCGCCGAACTCCTCGGCTTCGCGGCCCGCCGCCTCGGCGGCACCCCGGTCCAACTGCTCAGCGCGGTCCGCACCGAGGGCCAGGAGTACGACCGTCACCTACGCGCGTCGCCCCCGGACACCGTCGCCGTCCGCCTCGGCGCGCTCAACCGCAAGCAGGTCTCCGACCTCCTCGACCACCGCGGCCACACCGGGCTGAGCCGGTCCACGGTCCGGGAGATCCACCGCACCAGCGGCGGCAACCCGCTGTTCGCCCTCGAACTGGGCCGCGCCCTCGCCGAGAACCCGACCCCGCCCCGCCCCGGCGAGCCGCTGCCGGTGCCGACCTCGCTGCGCGCCCTGGTGCTCAGCCGCCTCGACATGCTCTCCGTCGAGGCCCGCCGCACCCTGCTGGTGGCCAGCGCCGGCGCCCGCCCCACCCACGCCCTGCTGCACGCGGCCGGCCGGGAGAACGCCGAGGCCGAGTGCGCCCAGGCGGCCGAACTGGGGCTGCTGGCCACCGAGCCGGAGGGACCCGCCGTACGGTTCGCGCACCCCCTCATCTCCGCCGCGCTGTACGCGGAGGCGCCGGCCCAGGAGCGCCGGGCCGCGCACGCGGCGCTGTCCACGGCCGCCTCCGACCCGATCGAGCGGGCCCGGCACCTGGCGCTGGCCACCACCGGCACCGACCCGGAGGTCGCCGACCGGCTCGCCGAGGCCGCGACCGAGGCACGGGACCGCGGCGCCCCCTCGGTGGCCGCGCAGATCGGCCTGCTCGCCGCCCGGCACACCCCCGGCGACCACACGCCCACCCCGGACGAACGCCGGCTCCAGGCGGCCGAGGACGCGACCAGCGCGGGCGAGATCGACCTCGCCCAGGACATCGCCCGCGAGGTGCTCACGCACGCCACCCGGCCGGCGGACCGGGTGCGGGCCTGGATCCTGGTGATCGACTCCGCCGGCCACACCATGACCGAGGTCGACGCGGCCTTCCCGCACGCCCTCGCCGACGCCGGCGACGACCCGCGGCTGCTCGGCAAGGTCCACTACCAGCTGGCCTGGCGGGCACTGATCGTGGGCGGCGACTTCACCGAGGCCCGGCAGGCGGCGGCGCACTCCGCGGACCTCGCGGCCGAGGGCGGCGACCGGCGCACCGAACTCCTCGCGCTCTCCCTCCAGGCCCAGGTCGAGACCCTGATGGGCCATCCGGCGGCGCCCGCCACCATCAAGCGCGCCCTGAAGGAGCCACAGGACCCGTACGTGGCCTGCCACCACAACGGGGCGGGCAGCGCCAGGTTCCGCTGGCTGGTGATGGGCGACCAGCTGGCCGAGGCGCGCACCACCGTCACCGCCCTGCTGCGCGAGGTCCGCAGGCGCGGGCAGGTGGAGAGCGAGGTGCACTTCCTGCGCGGGCTCGCCGAGACCGAGCTGCGCTCCGGGCACTGCGGGCGCGCCCTCGACCTGGCCCGGGAGGGCCTGCGCCTCGCCCACGACTCCGGGATCGGTGAGACCGCCTCCGCGATGCTCACCTCGCTGGCCGAGGCGTCCGGCGGCGACGTGGACCGGGGCCTGGCACTGGCCCGGGAGGCGGTGGAGCACGCCGAGCAGGACGGTGACACGATGTACCTGTCCCGGGCCCTGGGCGCCCTCGGATACGCCCAGTTGGTGGCGGGCGACCCGGCGGGCACGGTCCGCTCGCTGCGCCGGGTGCGGGAGCTGGAGCAGAGCCTCGGCATCACCGACCCGGCCCGCGGCCGCTGGCAGGGCGACCTCGCGGAGGCACTCGTCCGGGTGGGTGAACCCGCCGAGGCGCAGGACGTCATCGACGTCACCCGTCAGCACGCGCTCAGACTCGGCCGGGAGAGTGTCCTGGCCGCGCTCGACCGGGCCGAGGCGCTGGTCCGGGCCGCGCACGGGGAACGCGACACCGCCGTCGCCCTGCTGACCTCGGCTCAGGACCGGTTCGCCCAACTGGGCCACGGCCTGGAGGAGGCGCGGGCCGCCTTCGCCCTGGCCGTGCTGCGCGAAAGGCGCTCCCCGACCGCGTTCGACGAGGCCACCCGGCTGTTCAGGCGGTGCCGGGCGCTGCCGTGGCTGCGGCAGGTGGACGAGGCCGTCTCCGCGCCGGAGCCGCCGGTCGAGGCACCCGCCGCGCTCGACGCCCTGGACGGGCTGGCCGCGATGGAGCGTCAGGTCGCCGCGCTGGTCATGGAGGGCGCCACCAACCGGGAGATCGCCGCCCGGCTGTTCATCAGCGTCAAGACGGTGGAGGCCACGCTCACCCGGGTCTACCGCAAGCTGGGCATCCGATCCCGCGTGGACATAGTCCGTTTGGCCGCGGGACGACGCGCGAAGTGAGAACGCTCCCGGTTAACTGAGGCGGACCGAGGGTTTTCCCTCCCCCATCCCCCTAGGGGGTTCCCTCATTGGGAGGGTGGGGTTCCGGGTCCTAGCTTATGGATGTGCCGCTCGCCCGGGCATACGGGGGTCGGTCCCGCGACCCCCGTGCTGCACCCCCCACACCCGCGCGACCCCCACCGGCAACCCCCACTGAGGAGACTCATGTTCGGGCACCACCGCGCAAGAAAGTCCGCCGCAGTCCTGGTGGCCACCGCCGCCGCCGCGGCGACCGCGCTGATCGCGTCCCCCACCGCGTCAGCCGCCCCCCAGCCGATCGTCGGCGGCACCACGACGACCACGACCGCGTACCCGTTCATGATGCAGATCACGGACGCGTCCGGCAGCCAGTTCTGCGGCGGCACCCTGGTGTCGGCCACCAAGGTGGTGACCGCCGCGCACTGCATGGAGGGCGAGTCGGCGAGCGGCGTCCGCGTGGTCGGCGGCCGCACGTACCTCAACGGCACCAACGGCACGGTCAGCAAGGTCAGCAAGATCTGGATCAACCCGGACTACACGGACGCCACCAACGGCGACGACGTGGCCGTCCTGACGCTCTCGACGGCGATGTCGTACACCCCGGCGTCGTACGTGACGTCCTCCCAGACGAGCGTGTACGCGGCCGGCACCACGGCCCGCATCCTCGGCTGGGGCACCACCTCGGAGAACGGCAGCTCCTCCAACCAGCTGCGGACCGCGACCGTCCCGATCGTGTCCGACTCCAGCTGCAAGAGCTCCTACGGTTCGGACTTCGTCCAGACCGACATGGTTTGCGCCGGATACACGTCCGGCGGCGTAGACACCTGCCAGGGCGACAGCGGCGGTCCCCTGCTCATCGGGGGCGTCCTGGCAGGGATCACTTCCTGGGGAGAGGGGTGCGCGGAGGCCGGTTACCCGGGTGTCTACACCCGGCTGACCACCTTCTCGAACCTGGTGACCGCGCAGGTCAACTCATAACCAGAAGGTCTCCCGAGCATCCCTCGGGTGAGTGACCAGGGGGCGTTGCGGGCTACCACGAGCAGCCCGCAGCGCCCCCTATCCATGCGGGTGCCTACCTGTCCGCGGTGAGCTTCCCCGCGGCACCCCAGCTGTCGGCCGGGACCTCGTGGATCCAGACCTGCACGGTCTCGGCGGGGATCTTGTACGCGTCGACGAACGCGCCGGTGACGCGCCGGACGAGGTCCCGCTTGAGTTCGGGGTCGCGGGGTCCCTGCTGGACGGTGACGATCGGCATCGCTGAACTCCTTCGAGTGGGTGGCCCGTTCGGGGTCCTGTCCGCAGTGCTGCCGGGAGCCCCGTTCGGTCCTGTTCGATGGGTCCAGTCCATCGCGCCTGGCGTCCGCGGCCAAGGAGCAGATCCCGACCGCAGCGATCAGCTTCCGTGATCGCCGCAGGCCAGGAGCAGGTCGGCCAGGTGCGGGGAGGGGGCGGCCGCGGGCACGGCGAGGCCCGTGGTGAGGGCCAGGCCCGGTGCCCGGAACGGCACGAAGGCGACCCGGGGGCTGTGCAGCACGCACGCGTGGGACGCGTACACGACCGTCCAGAGCATGGGGGTCCCCCCGCTCGAGCGAAGCCGAGAGTGGGGGAAGGTGCCGATGCTGGCGAGGGTGTCCTGGAGGGAACCGGTCGACGGTCCGGGCAGCGGCTCGAAGCCGGCCTCGCGGCAGGCGCCGACGACCAGGTCGACGAGGGCGGGGTTGGCACGGCGCTCAACGAGCGCGAGGCGGAGGCCGGCCAGTTCTTCGACGCCGATCTCGGCGCGGCCGGCGAGGGGGTGGGTGGCGGGGACGGCGGCCACCAGGGGGTCGGGCCACAGCGGCCGGACCCGGACGCCGGGCACGGGCTCGACGGCCCGGACGAACGCCGCGTCCAGGCGGCCCCCCGCGACCCGGGCGAGGCGTTCCGCGGCAGGCAGTGAGAAGAGCTCGACGGGCACGCCGGGCGCGCGGCGCGCGAACGCGTCCAGCACCCGGTCCAGGTGGGCGCCGAGTCCCGTACTGGTCCCGATCCGCAGGCCGGCCGGCGCGGCGACCGCGGCCCGCGCCCGCTCGGCCGCCGCCAGCACCGCCCGCGCCTCGGGCAGCAGCCGCTCCCCCGCACCGGTGAGCCGGACCCGGCGCGGCGAGCGGTCGAACAGTTCGGCGCCCAGTTCCCGTTCAAGACGCTGGATCTGCTGGCTGACGGCCGACTGCACGATGTGCAGGCGCTCGGCGGCCCGCCCGAAGTGCAGTTCCTCGGCGACGGCGACGAAGTAGCTGAGCTGCCGCAGTTCCATGGCCCCGACTCTAAGCGGGTCCTGGCGAAGTCCGCTGCGGTGGGGCAGCGCCTCCGGCGGCGCGCCGGTGGTCGGGCGGATGCGCCGCCCCCTCATCACCCCGTCTGCGCCACGACGGTCCCGAACCGGACGTCGTACTGCTCACCGGGGTGCAGGGTGGCCAGCATCCGCTCGCCCTCCGCAAGGATCGCGGCCCGCTCGGCAGCCCCGCCGCGTGGCGGCTCGAAGGTCTCGACGACCAGGGCGTTCTCCGTCAGCTTCCACACGCCGGCCAGGAAACCGTCCACGAGCAGGGTGCGGTGGGCCTGGTTGCCCCGCCAGGCACGGCCACGGTGCTCGGGGCGCACGACGCGGGTGCGGTCGGCGTGGGAGAGGAGCAGGTTGTCGAACTCGGGGAGGAAGCGGGGCGGGGCCGGGGTCGCGGGGTCGGGGCGGGGGGCGGCGGGAAGGTCGAAGAGTTCGGCACCGGTCTCGGCCCGGAAGGTGAGGAGGCGGGGCCGCAGCCGTTCGAAGGCCGCGCCGAGCCGGGTCAGTCCGGCCCAGGTCTGCATGTCCCTGACGGAGGCCGGGCCGAAGGCGGCGAGGTAGCGCAGGACCGCGGTGTCCGTGGCGGCCGCGGTGTCGAGGACGGAGGCCGGCTCGACAGGGCGGCCGAGCCAGTGCTCGGCGGTGGTGAGGGCGACCTGCCCGGACCGGCCCCACAGTCCGCGCGGGGTGACCTGGACGAGGGGCAGGGTGCAGCGGGCGGCGACGGCGAGGGACTGCGGGTCGGCGTCCGGCCATTCGGCGTGCAGCGCCTCCCGCAGCCCGGCCATGGTGCGGGGCTCGGCCTCGACAAGGTCCCTGGTGAGCGCGGCGAGCCGGTCCAGGTCGACACCGGCCAGCCCCTTGCGGAAGGCGGCCAGCTCCCGGGTCCGGGCGGGCTGGACCAACGGGCGCAGGGTCAGCGCGTCGGCGGCGGTGTGGGTGTGGATGGTCGACCGCAGGGTGACGATCCGGACCACCTCCCGGTCGGCCATCAGCCCGGAGAGCTGTTCGGGGGTGAAGCCGTCGAGGCGGGCGGCGAGGGCGTAGTACGGCGGCTTGACGTTCTGCGCCTGGAGGCCGACGAGGTGCGCCACGGTCTCCTTCGCCGACCGGGACGAGCGGCGCAGCAGGAGCTGGCGGTCGAGGGTGGCGCGGTTGAGGGCGCGGGTGCCGAGGACCGGGCCGGACGGCTGGTTCTTCATACCGGGCACGCTAACGCCGAATGAGGACAGCACTTGTCCTCGATCGCACCGCATCTCTCACCGAATCCCGTCCTCGTTCCCTCCGCCGGGCCCGTATGCCCCGTATATCCTGCGACGAGACTCATCGATCACGTGTGATCACTCCGACCACGCGGATCACACAGCTCACGCCGATACTGGCTCCACCGAGAGGCGGCCGCGATGTCCGAGCGACGCCCCAGCCCGGCCTCGAAGAACACCGCGAACGGCCGGAACGGCCGGGGCACCAGAAGGTCCGTCTGGCGTCGCGCCCTGTCGCAGGAGCACGACGACACGGCCGAGCTGCCGGCGGCGGCGTCCGCGTCGGGCGGGGAGTCCGCCGAGCCGCCGAGCATCGTGGAGGCGGCGCTGTACAGCGACGGGGTGCGGGTGTCGGCCCCGGCGACCCTCGCGGAGACCTACCGCGAACTGCGCGACACGCCCTCGGGCATGGCGTGGATCGGCCTTGCCCGGCCCACCTCGGACGAACTCCTCTCCCTTGCAAGCGAGTTCGACCTGCACCCGCTCGCGGTCGAGGACGCGATGGAGGCCCACCAGCGGCCGAAGCTGGAGCGGTACGGCGACACGCTCTTCGTGGTCCTGCGCGCCGCCCGCTACCTGGACGCGCCCGAGGAGGTCGACTTCGCCGAGCTGCACGTGTTCGTCGGCCCCGACTTCGTGATCACGGTCCGGCACGGCGCGGCCCCGGACCTCTCGGCGGTCCGCCGCCGCATGGAGGACTCCCCCGACCTCCTCAAACTCGGCCCGGAGGCCGTCCTCTACGCGATACTCGACGCGGTGGTCGACGGCTACGCCCCGGTCGTCGAGGGCGTCCAGAACGACATCGACGAGATCGAGACGGAGGTCTTCCGCGGCGACCCGTCGGTGTCCCGCCGCATCTACGAACTCTCGCGCGAGATGGTGGAGTTCCAGCGAGCGACGCGCCCCCTCGTCGGCATGCTGCACGGCCTGATGGCCGGCTTCACCAAGTACGAGACCGACGAGGAACTCCAGCGCTACCTCCGCGACGTCGCCGACCACGTCACCCACATCAGCGAACGCGTGGACGGCTTCCGCCAGGCCCTCACCGAGATCCTCACGGTCAACGCGACCCTCGTCACCCAGCAACAGAACGCGGAGATGCGAGCGTTGGCGGAGGCGGGCTTCGAACAGAACGAGGAGATCAAGAAGATCTCTTCCTGGGCAGCGATTCTGTTCGCTCCGACGCTGGTCGGGACGATCTACGGGATGAACTTCCGGGAGATGCCGGAGTTGCACTGGGCACTCGGATACCCCTTCGCCATCGTCCTGATGGCGGTCGTGTGTACTAGTTTGTACTTCATCTTCAAGCGCAAGGACTGGCTCTGAGTAACCGGTCGACGAGGGCTTACGCCAGGGCCTCGCGGGAGCCGAGGCAGTCGTCAGAGGACCCGGCCAAGGACGCTGGGGAGAATCTGGGGCAGGAGCCCCGGCCGTGAGCACGAACCGCACAGCCGAACGCGACGCCATCCAAGCGGCTATGCAACGCCTCCTGGCCGGCACACCGACCCGCTCCATTGGAGCCCAAGTCGTCGTCCAGCTCGCCGCCGAGGCCGGAGTAAACGGACCCGCCACCACAGCTACCGCCTCAAACGGCCGGAGGACCGCGGCCGACGACACGGCAGCCACCCACCATCCGCCTCGCCAACCCACCCGCCCGTGCAGCCCCAGCGGACTTGTCCAGGGTCCTGTTGGCTGCACGGAAAGAAGCACTCTCCAGGTAAGCAAGCGATCGGGTTGTACCCGCGTGTCCGCGTCGAGGGCGGTGGCAGCGGGGCGGTCTCGCAGGCCGGGGCAGTGCTGCTGGTCGAGACAGTCCGCAAGTCCGGCCTGGACACCGCGATATCGGCGGCATTGGCGCCGTGGCGTAGGTCTCGGGCAGTGCACGACCCGGGCAAGGTCCTGCTGGATGTCGCGCTCGCGGCGACTCTGGGCGGGGACTGCCTCGCCGATGTCGCCATGCTGCGGGCTGAACCCGACGTGTTCGGCCCGGTGTCGTCGGACCCCGCGGTCTCCCGGCTCATCGACGCCCGTGCCGCAGCCGGACCCAACATCGTCGACGCCGGTCAGGGTTGCGTCGAAGCCGGCGGCGTCGATGGCGTACCCGTCGTCCGGCCCTCCTTCGGAGGCCATGCCGGATCCTGTCCGACCGTTGCGGCCCAGTTCACGAGCTTCACTGTGTGTCTCCTTCCGGCTGGCGTCCGAGGTAGTAGCCCAGGTGCATCTCGTAGTCGCCTGCCTGGTTGCGTCCGGCGGCGAGCGCGGCCGGAAGCCTGCGCTGGGAGCCCGGCCAGTTGAATGAGTGCATGTAGAGGTCGTAGGAGGACTGCAGGTCCTCTGCGGACGGCAGGGTGTACCGGTTGACCTGCTGCTTGACCGCGGCGATCGATTCCTTGTCGAAGGAGGCGATCCGGCGGGCGAGGGTGTCGACCAGCGCGTCGAGTTCGCCGTCGGGGACCGTGCGGTTGACCCAGCCGTACCGCTCTGCCAGCTCAGCCGGGTAGTCGTCGCTGGACAGGGCCACCTCCAGCGCGTACGACGGACGCGATGCGTTCCTGCCGTATTTTCGTATGTGCCGCACGGTGGCGTCGGCGTCCCGCGCGTTTCACTGGTTGAGGTGGCATTGCACCAGTCCCCAACCCTACTGAGAACCCCTTCGGGGAAAAAGCCATTTAGGTACCCGACCTCCCCCTATACGCCTTACGGCGCGGCCTTCTATTGAAATGTCCTCGACGAGTTGCATGGCATCGGCAAGGTCCACTCGATGAGCGGCGGCATTCCTTCCGGCTAGAGGTTGTCCCGTATGGGGCGTTAGTTATCCGGTGAGGGCCAGGTTCTGGAGCCGAGGGTGGTCGTGCGCACAATCGCTTGGCTGCACGGCTTCAGCCGGCTCCGCATCCGTTGAAAAAGACGAGCCGACATCCACGACGACTTCCTCAAGCCCGCCTGTTGCCTGAGCACTCACCGCCAGTGGTTAGATCGGGGATCCCGGAGGCCAGAAGTCCACCTCGTCATGTATGCCCCACATTAGGTGACTAAGACCTGCTGGCGTGTCTAGGTGTGCAGGCGAACGTCGGCGCGTGTTCATCACAGCTGCCAGGCAGACGTCGTCGGAGGCTCGGCCAAGCGTGGCAGTGGTGCCGGGAAGGTCGCCATTGCATACCCAGTCACGATTCTGGATCCACCATCCGCAGGCATAGTGCTCGTCTATGCCCTTCTTGTCGAGGAGTCCAGAAGGCGTCACCATGTACTCGGCCATGGCATCGGTGGACAGTATTTGCGGCGGATCAGCGTAGCCATTTACTCTTAGGACGAAGCGTAGCAAGTCGAGTGCGCTGGCGACCCACCCGCCGTGAGAGTCTGTCCGTTGAATATGTATGCCGTAGGGGTCGTCATGGCCTTCGCCATAGTAGACAGCTTCCCCTGAGAGGCGGTTCGCCAGAGTATTGCCAGCGATCCGCATGTCAGTGATTCCACAAGGAGCTAGAATGGCTGTCCGAACGTGGTTCTCATAGGTTTGCCGCGTGATCTTCTCTATGATGCGCCCAAGCAGACAGTATCCGAAGTTGGAGTACATGTACGTCGTATGTGGATCGTGAGTGAGAGAAGTATGGCCTAGAGTCCAAGTTATGAGCTCATCCCTGGACATTGAATAGTTCGAAAACATGGGGTCACTATCATCGTTCGGCCATCCGCCGCTGGTGTGGTGCAAGAGATCCTCAACCGTTATCGCGTGCGCTCTGGTATCCGCTGTCACGTACTGGCTGAGGATCCCGTTTGTCCCGAAGACGTGGTCACTGAGCTTGAGTTGGTTGTGCTCCACCAGGCGCAGAACAGCCACGGCCGTGATTGGCTTGGTGCAGCTAGCCACCCGGAACAGGGTGTTGGGTGTTGCCGGCGTTCGCCTCGCCTGGTCGCTGAATCCGTATGCGTGTGAGTAGACAAGCTTTCCGTACTGAGATACTGCGAGCGCCATTCCAGGGACCTGATGAAGGTTCATGAAGCGCTTGACCATAGTGTCCACTACTGGATCCGCGTCACGCTTCTCGCACACGATATTGAACCTTTGAACAGCATCGCTCCCATGCCCACGCGAGAAGCCTCTCAGGCTGGTCAGTCTCTGCTGCAGAGCATCCCCTTGCTTGATCGTGTCCATCAGCGCACTCGGGGAGATATCGTGGAATACAGTCCAAGTTCGCCCGTCATTTTTCTCCCAGAGCGCGACAATGAACTGGAAGTCCTTACCGTAGGAGGTGGCGTTATTGAAGCCACTGACTCGCACCGCACGGTAGCCCTGATTCTTCATGCTGTCGCGAGTCTGAACGAAACTGGCGAAGGTGTCGAACGTGATCTTCCAGTCGCGTCCGTCGTTGACGTGCTGGGTGGCGTTGAATGTCTCCTCAGCGCCGATAAGCGGGTTTCCGTCGATATCGACGATTCTGAATCCATCCCGGAGCGCCTCATCGACCATAGGCCCCCATCGCTGGAGGCGCTGATCATGACTAAGCAGCCACGCCGAAGTATCGTTGTATCCGAAGTTCTCCCAAAGCACTGAATAGAACCTCTGGCCAGCCACCTCAAAGGAATGATCGCGGACGAGCTGGTACCCGTCTTGAGTTCTCTTCAGGAACGAATCCAGCCAGTCACTCTCCCTCATGAAGTGATTCGACCATTGATCACGGTAGTGACCCTCCGCAAATATCGCTGCGAAGCGGGCCTCTCCATTTACCTCGTAGCCACTGAGGTCTTCTATTCTGTAACCCCGGTCGATGACCTGATCCTGGAATACATCCCTATAGGCGGAATCATCGAGATCGAAGACAACCTGATAGTCCTTCACACTTCTCACCCATCCTATGGATCATAACCACGGGCACACCTGAAGCGGCCTTGCGGAATGGGGGACGCAGCGCACGGAGAGGCCGTTGAAACGCGCCGGGCTGCACGAATAGGTGCTGAGGGTCCGGGACGCGAAACCAGAGACGAGCTGGCGCGTGTAGTGCGAATCTAACCCGTGTCGACTGGCGCCGCAACCGCAGGGCGTGGTCGGGAAACAACTGGCGTGGTGAGCCTCTTGGCACCGCTGGTCAGCGGCATGCTGATCATGAAGTTATTTTCGGCGGGTCCCAGGGCTTCGGCGTAGTAGGCGGGCGTCCGTTTACAGGGGCTAACACAACGATATGAGTTGGTGGTGACTACTCAGGCAGCAGGCGAACTTGAGGAAGGCCTCGTGGATGCCGGCGCGTCGTTCCCGGCGGATGCGGAGCTGGCGGAAGCCGTGGAGCCAGGCGATTGTGCGCACGACCACCCACCGGTAGGTACCCGGGCCGGTGCCGTGCAGGGTTCCGCGTCGGGCGACGGCGGGAACGATGCGGCGGGAACGGACCTGGTCGCGGTTGAGGTTGTCCCGTAACCGGTGGGGCGGTTGGTGCGTTGGCTGGGCATGGGTGGGGTGATCTCAGCAGATGATCCGAAGTGGATCGAGCCGTTTTCCGGGTTGAGCGAGTCGCAGTTCACCAAGCTGGTGGCGTTGGTGCGGCGTCGCGGTGGCGACGTACAGCGCGGCCGGCCGTGGCGGCTACCACTGGAGGACCGGGTGTTGCTGGTGGCGACGTACTGGCGCACGAACCTCACGTTGCGGCAGGTGGCACCGTTGTTTGGGGTCTCGAAGTCTGCGGCCGACCGCATCCTCGATCACCTCGCGCCCTTGCTGGCCATCTCGCCGGCCCGTCGGCCGCGCAAGGACACCGTCTACATCGTCGACGGCACCCTGGTGCCCACCCGTGATCGCAGCGTGGCCGCGTCGAGCAAGAACTACCGGTACTCGACCAACCTTCAGGTTGTCATCGATGCCAACAGCCGCCGTGGCGATCGGCCTGCCGCTGCCCGGCAGCCGCAACGACTGCCGGGCGTTCTCGGAGTCCGGCGTCGACCAGGTCTGCCGCGGCGTACCGACCCTCGCCGACGGCGGATACCAGGGCACCGGCCTGCTCATCCCGTACCGCAAACGTCGAGGTCAGACGCACCTCAGTCCACACCAGGAAGCGGAGAATGCCATTCATCGCCGGGCGCGAGCACGCGTGGAACACGCCCTGTCGCGGCTGAAGAACTGGAAAATCCTGCGGGACTGCCGGCTCAGGGGCAACGGCGTGCACCAGGCCATGCTCGGCATCGCTCGGCTCCACAACCTGGCCCTCACCGGATAACTCACGCCCCATACGGGACAACCTCTAGTCGACGGTAAATCGTCACAGATTCCTGCGCGACGGCCAGCGCTTCCTCGAATTGACCCACTTTGGCGAAGCGAAGGGCAAGGCTGTACAGGGACAGGGCGAGGTCGGGTCCGAGTCTCCGGCGCTCCGCGCCGGAGCAGCCGAGACGCGGATACCAGGTGCTCGAACTCGGCGCGGTGGTCCATCAGCCAGGCCGGGTAGAACAGGCTCTGTTTGATCACCCCGGCATCCGTGCCGCGCTGGTACTCGACGATGACCGGCGAGCCGTTCTCGTCCAGCCCGAGCGAGTCGATCCGGCCGCCGTGCAATCCCCGCGAGTCCATCACCGATGATCAGCGGTGGCCGCAGCCTTTGTCCTTCGACGGCGAAGTCAGTCGGGTGCAGCGTGCCGATCTGGGCGGACTGGATTGGATGTCAGGCTGAGACTGGCGTACGGCATGATGGGCTGGTGGACTTCGAGTCGTACCGGGGTGAACTGCTCGCGTTCTGTTACCGGATGCTGGGCTCGTTCCACGAGGCCGAGGATGTGGTTCAGGAGACGCTGTTGCGTGCCTGGAAGGCCCGGGATCGGTATGACCCGGCGCGCGCGTCGGTGCGGACCTGGTTGTACCGGATCGCCACGAACGCGTGCCTGACCGCGCTGGAGGGGCGCGGCCGGCGCCCGCTGCCGTCCGGGCTGGGTGCGCCGAGCGACGACCCTGACGCCGCACTGACACCGTCGCTCGGTATCCCCTGGCTGGAGCCGTTTCCTGATGCACGGTCGGATGTCCAGGCGCGGGTTGATCTGCGCCTGGCGTGGGTGGCGGCGGTGCAGGTGCTTCCGGCGCGGCAGCGCGCCGTCCTGGTGCTGCGGGAGGTGCTGGGGTTCACCGCGGCCGAGGTCGCCGGGCAGCTGGGGACCACGGTGGCGGCGGTCAACAGCGCGCTGCAGCGAGCCCGTGCCACCCTCGCGGGCGCGGGCGGTCCCGATACGGTGCGTGAGCCGGACGATCCCGGGGCGCGGGCCGTGGTGCAGCGGTATGTGCGGGCGTTCGAGGCCGCCGACGTGCCCGCACTGGTACAGCTGCTGGCCGAGGACGCGACCCTGGAGATGCCGCCGGTTGCGCTGTGGTACCGGGGCAGCACCGACTACGGCCTGTTCCTGGAACGCGTCTTCCGAATGCGCGGCACCGGCTGGGTCGTGCGGGAGCTCACGGCGAACGGGCAGCCCGCGCTGGCGGCGTACGCGCCACAGCCCGGCGGAGGGCACCGGCTGCACACCCTCCAGGTGCTCACCGTCACCGGCGGCCTGGTGGCGCACAACGTCGTCTTCGCCGATCCGGGCGTCTTCGACGTCTTCGAGCTGCCGCGGCACATTCCTGCGGGGGATTTCACGCCGGAGCGATGAGCCGGGCGGGGGCCGCCGGTATGTACCGGTGAGCACTCGACCTGAGCGAGAGGAATATCGCTGTGAGCATCATCGTGATCGGGTTCGTCACCTTGGACGGGATCATGTCCGACCCCACCGGTTCGGAGGGGACGCAGCTGGGCGGCTGGGCGCTGCGGCACGGCCGGGAAGCCATCGACGGGGACAAGTTCCGGCTCGGCCGCACGCTGGACGACGGCGTGCTGCTGTTCGGGCGTACGACCTGGCAGATCTTCTCGCGGCTGTGGCCCGGACGTGAGGGCCCGTTCGCCGCACGCATGAACGCCGCCCCGAAACTGGTCGCCTCCCGCACGTTGAGCGGCACGGACGCCGCGGCGTGGGCGAACTCGCGGATTCTGGAGGGCGACGTCGTCGACGCCGTCAAGCACGAGCGGCGCGATGTGGTCGTCACCGGCAGCCTCAGCATCGTGCACCAGCTGATGGCCGAGGAGCTGATCGACGAGTACCGGCTTCTGACGTTTCCCACCGTCCTCGGTACCGGCGACCGGCTCTTCCCCGCGGGCTGCCCGCATGCGGAGGTGGAGTGCCTGTCGGCGGAACAGGTCGGCCCCGTCGTCCTCACCCGCCACCGCAGGGTTGCCGCATGACCGCCCGCTTCATCGTCTTGTACGAGACACCGGCTGACCCCGCGGCATTCGACCGCCACTACCGCGACATCCACCTCCCCCTCGCGCGCAGGCTCCCGGGGCTGCGCCGCTACACGCTCGGCCGCGACGCGGTCGCCGTCCGCGGCGGCGGACCGTACCACCTGATCGCCGAACTGGAATGGGACACGATGGAGGAACTCCGTGCAGCTTTCGATTCCCCCGAGGGGCGCGCCGCCGCAGCCGATACGGCCCGCCTCCAGGAGCTCACCCTGATCCGCAGCATGATCTACAAGGTCGACGAAACCTTGCCGTAGGCGCACGAACGCGCAAGCGGGGAACGCGGCTCGTGGCAGCGGCTGTTCACGACATCCGCCCCAGCCCTGGGCAGCGACCGTCTGTGCTCGTCGAACCCACCGAAGCAGCTTCGCCAGTACGCCTCACCGCCCCCGCTCGGGCCATCCCTGGGGAGAATCCGGGGAGTTTGAGCGGCGCGGCAGGCCAGAGACGTTCCCAGCAGCATCGCCGCAGTTCAGCGCCACCAGGTAGACGGCTTCAGGAAGATCTCTTCCTGGGCGGCCATTCTGTTCGCCCCGACGCTGGTCGGGACGATCTACGGGAGGAACTTCAGGGAGATGCCGGAGTTGCACTGGGCGCTGGGATGCCCCTTCGCGATCGTCCTGATGGCGGTCGTGTGCACCAGTCCGTACTTCATCTTCAAGCGGAAGGACTGGCTCTGAGCAACCGGCCGAGCCGCAGGGGCCGGTGCAGCCGCGGTGGCGTGGATGCCGACGGCGGCCTCGCTCAGGGCACGCGCCCGCCGCCACAACCCGACCGGCCCGCGACAGCGGGGTAAGTGCGGCCGCGCCCGACGCGGCGGGGTGTCCGCGTGCCGCGCGCCGCGCTGCCGACTTCGTCACCCACTCCGGTGCGCGGGGCCTGATCCGTCGCCTTCCGCCGCCGCGGCGGCCCGCACCCGCTGTTCCTCGCGAGCGGAGCCGACGTCCCGTTCCAGGGGTGTGCGGCTCACGGCAGTCGCGAGGTCTTCCAAGGCCCGTTTCTGCAGTTCCGCTTCGCGCCGCACGACCGGGCTCCCATTGCCGGCGGCGGCCTCCTTCCACGCGTGGAGCGCCTCCTCCACGCGTCCCCAGTCCGGATTCCTGTGCTCGCGCACGGCGGCTGCCGCCTTCGCGGTGTCCGTCTCCAGCGCCTCGGCGAACCGCTCCGCCTCGGGGACGGAACGGCTTTCGGCCCGCGGGACGTGACCCTCCATGAGCATCGCCGCCCGGCCGAACCCCTTGAGCGCCTCCTGCGCCTCCTGCGCCTCGCGCGACGTCAGACCCCTGGGACGGACCGGTTCCTGCCTTGCCCGTTCATATGCCTCCTGCCAGGTGGCACGGGCCTCCCTGCTCTCCAGCAGTGCCCTGCGCATGGCGGCGTGATGTTCCCGGGTCGGTTCGGCGTAGTCGCGGAGCACCGCGGCCGCGTAGCGGCCGTTCGCGGCGAGCCAGTCCGCGAGCCGGCCCGGCAGCCGGGGTGTCTCCCATGCGGGGAACACCACGTACGCCAGCATCGCCAGAACCCCGCCGAGCAGGGTGAGCAACACCCGCTCCGGGACTGTCTGCTCCCATGCCTGGCCGCCCATGCCGAGCAGGAAGACGACGTACGCGGCGGTGAAGCACTGGGTGTAGGCGTAGCCGGTACGGTTCAGCGTGAACGACAGGCCCGCCGAGACCACCGCGAGCGCGGCGGACACATGGGCGTCCGGGCCCAGGGCCCGCACCACCCCGGTGGCGAGCGCGACCCCCGCCAGGGTCCCGGCGAAACGGGCCACCGCACGCGCATACGTCCGGTGGAAGTCCGGACGCATCACCATCACCGAGGCCAGGGGCGCCCAGTAGCCGTGGCCCAGGGGCAGCCGGGCGGCGATCAGATAGCCGAGCACGGCCACCGCCGCCAGGCGGACGGCGTGCCGGAAGACCGGCGAGTCGGGGCGGAACTCACGGCGGGCCGCTTGGATGACGACCGGGATCAGCCGGAGCATGGTCGGGCGCACGAGGAACTGGGCGCCGGCGCGGCCGGGCGTGGGCGTCCTCCCGGGCGCGCAGCCGCACCCGGCGATCTCCAATGCCTCGCCGAGCAGTTCCGCGAGCTGCTCGGCGGCCTGCCGCGCGGGGCCCTCCAGCACCTCGTGCTCCTCGTCGACGCGCAGGGCGTCCATGCTCTCGGGCCGCACCTCGGCGGGAGTGCCGCGGCGGATCGAACGTGCGGCCGCGTCCAGGACGTCGGCGGCCGCGTCGAGCAGCTCGCGCGCGCGGTCCCGTCCGGGCCCCTCCGCCGGGGCTCCGACGTCCGGGTCGGCGAGCGCCGCGACCACCGGCCGGATGCGCTCGGCGAGTCCCCGGGGGCCGTGCAGCACGGGGGGACGGGTGCGGGCCTGTGACGGCGTCACGGCAGCCGCGTCCCGGGCCGTCATCAACGGCTCGGGGTCGAACGGGGCGGTCGGGTCGTGCCGCAACCGGCGGGCGTAGTCCGCGACGGCGGCCAGGGCGTCGGCGAGCGCGTCACGATGCGCTCCCCAACGCCGGATCGGGAACAGCAGGATCAGCACGGCCTGCGTCACGCCCCCGAGTGCGATGACCCCCGCGTGTTCCAGGGCGCGCCCGACGCTCGTGGGCAGGGTGACGGTCACCAGCATGCTGCCCACGGTCGTCGCCGCGACGATCCCGGCGGTCGATCCGACGGCCCACGCCATTCCCGCGGCAAAGGCCCATACGGCCAGCAACGGCAGGAACGTCACGAGTCGCCCCGCCGCCAGGTAGCCCACGAAGGTGCTGAGCGCCAGACCCGCGCCCGCGCCGAGCGCGATCACCTTGCGCGGACGCCAGGTGCGCTGGAAGGTGGCCCCGCCCGCGGAGTAGGCGCCGAGGGCTGCGGACGCGGCGTACGCAGGGGAGACCAGCCACAGCGCCGGCCCGATGACGATCGCCACCCCGGCGGCCGCGCGCAGCGCGAGCAGGGGCTCAAGGCGCGTCTCCTCGATCGTGAGCCCGGAGCGCACGACCTCCCCGAAGGCCCGCAGCCACGTCACGGGTGTCCGCCCGGCCGGAGCGCTCTGCCGCGTCGCGTCGGCCCGGTGGGGGTCCGGTAGCCGTCGGGCAAGGAAGCCTCCCATGCGGCCCGTTGACCGGCCGGCGGCCGCAGCCGCTGGACGGGGTGCTGCCGCTGCGGACATCGCTGAGCGTCCGCCGTCCGCCGTCCAGGCCGGAGTTCGGGCACGCGTTGTCGGTTCAGGTCCGGCCGGAGCGCGGTGATTGTCCGGCCGGAGCGCCGTGATGCCCCCGGCACCGCGTCCGGCGGACGGGCGGATCGCCACCCGTCCCCCGGACCGGTCCAGGCAAGACACGGGGCACGGCGGCCCCGGGGCTCCTACCGCTTGTGGCCGTTCCCGTGCCCGTTCGGATGGAGGACCACCTTGGTCCACCCCTCGTCACGGGCATCGAAGTGCTCATAGGCGGTGGGGGCCTCGTCCAGGCTGAGCTCGTGGGAGACGACGAAACTCGGCTTCGCCTTCCCGCCGGCGATCAGATCCCGCAGCGCCCGGTTGTACCTCTTCACCGGCGCCTGCCCGGTCCCCATGCGCTGGCCCTTGAACCACATCATGCCGAAGTCGATCGGGACCTTGCCCTGCGCCTCCAGCTCCCCCTGGGCCTCCGCGCCACCGGGGTCCTGGGGCAGGAACACGCCCACCACGCCGATGTCGCCCGTGAACCTGACCGAGTCGATCAGTCCGTTGAGCGTGAGGCTGGCGTCCTCGTGTCCCTGGGGGTCGTGCGCCTGGTAGCCGACGCACTCGCAGCCGTTGTCGGCGCCCAGACCGAGGGTGGCCTCCTTGACGACCTCCGTCGGGTCCTGCTCGGCGGTGTTGATCGGGATGGCCCCGATCTCCTCGGCCTTGCGCAGCCGGTCGGGCTGGTGGTCGGCCGTCCAGACGCGCCCGGCGCCCTTGAGGAGGGCGGAGTAGGTCGCCATCAGCCCGACCGGACCGGCCCCGAAGACGATCGTCTGGTCGCCCGGTTTGACGTGGGCCATCTCGGTGGCGTGATAGCCGGTGGGGAAGATGTCGGCGAGCATCACGTAGTCGGTCTGCCGCTCGGCGGCGTCCTCGCCCAGACGCAGCGCGTTGAAGTCACCATAGGGCACGCGCAGCAGCTCCGCCTGGCCGCCCTGGTAGGGCCCCATGTCGGCGAACCCATAGGCGGCTCCCGCGAGAGCCGGTTCCGGCTGCATGGTCAGGCAGTAGTTGGTCAGGCCCTGCTCGCACTGCTTGCAGAAGCCGCAGGCGATGTTGAAGGGCAGGACCACGTACTCACCGACCTGGACCTTGCGGACGGCCGAGCCGACCTCCACCACCTGGCCCATGTTCTCGTGTCCCAGGGTGCGGCCGGACTCGAACGAGGTGCGGCCCTCGTACATGTGCAGGTCCGAACCGCAGATGTTGGTGGTGGTGATCTTGACGATGATGTCGCAGGGGTGCTCGATCTTCGCGTCCGGCACGTCCGTCACTGTGACCGTTCGCGGGCCTTCGTATACCGCTGCTTTCATGATGACTTCCCTAGATGTCGTCTCATGACGCTGGGAGGGCGCCTGAAGCCTGACTCTCGGAAGTGCTGCGACGGGGTCCGGGGCTCCAACACGCCTCTGGGAGCCGTTCACCTGGATCAGGTGGAACGGTGGCTCCGCCGTGGGCCCGCCAGAAGGGGCTTGGGCGCTTCGGCGGCGTTCCGTGCGAGTCCCCGTCGGACCCGGTACGAAACACACGAAACACATACGTACCGGCCGATCAGCGGAATCTCCGGACCTGGACGACCACCGGGCGACGGCACGGCCGGCGACCGAGGCCACCCGCTGAGCGCCCGCTAAGCACCCTGGTCGTCCTGCAGCGCGGTGCGACGCTCCTGTTCGCGCTTGGAGTAGGCGGCTGCCCGGATCGCCTCGTCGCTCTCCAGGCCCGATCCCAGCGCGCCGCCCACCGTGGCGACCGAGGCGACGAACCAGGCCAGCGTCCAGTACTCCGTGGCGTGCAGCGGCGTTCGCGTCGTGGAAGCGAACAGCCGGTCGTTGAGGATGAACAGCGCCCACACCAGGTTGATGACCACCAGACCCACATAGCAGACGATCACCCCGATACCCAGGGTCACGACCGTCGAGGCGTTGTAGAGAGCCGCCTTGTTCCTCGCCTCCGGCGAAACCTCGTCCGTTCGATGCCACAGGTCCGCGTCCACGATCAGCCAGCCGATCATCAGCGCCACAGACCCGACCGTGGCGATCACCAGTCGTGGCGTGCTCAGGGAGGTGGCCAGGATCCAGATGGTGGAGTTCACGGTGGCGACCGCTCCCGTGGCGAGTGCGGCCGCCAGGGCTTTCGACAAGCCCGGCACCAGGCGCCACGGCCGGTTGGCGCGGACCATGCCGAGGAGCACCCTCAGGTAACCGCGCGGCCCGCTGACGACGTACCGCAGATCGGCGATCTCCTGCTCACCGATCCTGCCCGGACGGACAGGCGCGAGACGACCGACGAAACGCCCGCGCGGCGGCTGACTTCCAGGAGTCCCCTCAGGCCCGGTGGCCTGCGGGCCCGCCAGACTGAGCACGGCTTCTTCCACGGCACGCTGGGCCCTGGCCTGCAGCCGGAAGCCCCCCAGCGTGGGAAGGGACAGCAGCGCCAAGCCGTGTTCGTGGCTCAGATCCACCACGAGCTTGTGCCCATGTGAGTGCAGCGGGAGGTCGGTGAGGGCCACGACGATGTCCCACTTCCCCGCACTTCCGCGGTCCCTGATCCGCTGCATCAGGGTGAGCGGGTCCTCGGCCGCTGCGGTGAAGGGCTCACTGACCACCTCGACGTCGAATCGTCGTCCCTGGCCCGACCTGTCGGCCAGCCGGTCAGGAAGCATCCGGGCCATGCGCTGCGCGATCTCCGTCGGCGCATCCGGATCCGCCAGAAGAGTCACGACCGTAACGCCCTGAGACGACACCGCATGCCTCCTGCTCGTCGGCTGCCCCCGCGACCGCGAGTGCCCACAGAATGCCCCCCGATGTGACACCGACTCCCCGTGACACGCTGGCCCCTGCCCGCAGGTGGTTGCGTGCGCCGCCGGACGTCGGCACTCGTGCGAGCGGGGCCCGGTGACAGGCCCGGTGACGGCGTCTGTCGCGCGGTTCCCGGCACGATCAGGTAGTCAGGAACGGTGAACAAGGACGCGACCGACCCCTTCGTGCATGTCCGGGGCGCCGGTGAGAACAACCTGCGCAACATCGATGTCGACGTTCCGCGGGACGCGATGGTCGCCTTCACCGGCGTCTCCGGTTCGGGCAAGTCCTCGCTGGCGTTCGGCACGCTCTACGCGGAGGCCCAGCGGCGCTACTTCGAGTCCGTGGCACCGTACGCCCGAAGGCTGTTGCAACAGGTCGGCGCACCGCACGTGCAGGAGATCACCGGCCTGCCACCGGCCGTGGCCCTGCAGCAGCGACGCGGGGCGCCCAGTTCGCGCTCGACGGTCGGCACCCTCACCACGCTGTCCAATCTGCTGCGCATCCTGTACTCCCGCGCCGGCACCTATCCGCCCGGGGCCGCCCGGCTGGACGCCGAGTCGTTCTCACCCAACACCCCGGCCGGCGCCTGCCCGGAGTGCCACGGGCTGGGCGTCGTGCACGACGTCGCCGAGGACCTGCTCGTCCCGGACCCCTCGCTGAGCATCCGCGAGGGGGCGATCGCCGCGTGGCCCGGCGCCTGGCAGGGCGCCAACCTGCGCAGCGTCGTGAGCAACCTGGGGATCGACATCGACCGGCCGTGGCGCAGGCTCAGGAAGAAGGACCGGGACTGGCTGCTGTACACGGACGAGCAGCCCTCCGTGTACATCGAGCCGGAGGAGGACCGCATCGACTACGGCTACCAGGGAAAGTTCTGGAGCGCCCGCAAGCACGTCATGCACGTCCTCGCCGACTCCAAGAGCGAGAAGATGCGCGAACGGGCGCTCCGGTTCGTCAGGAGTGTGCCCTGCCCCGAGTGCCACGGCAGCGGACTGCGGCCCGAGGCGCTCGCCGTGACCTTCGCCGGACGTTCCATCGCCGAGATCAACGCGATGCCGCTCACCGGGGTCGTGGCGCTGCTGCGGCCCGTCGCGGGGCGGTCCGGGGCCGACGCCACCACGTCCACCGCCCGGTCCGGGGAGACGACCGAGGTCGCGGTCCGGATCTGCGGCGACCTGGTCGCGCGCATCGACGTACTGCTCGACCTGGGCCTCGGGTATCTCGGCCTCGGGCGCCGCTCGACGACCCTGTCGCCCGGCGAGGCGCAGCGCCTGCGGATCGCCACCCAGCTGCGCTCGGGGCTGTTCGGCGTCGTCTACGTCCTCGACGAACCCTCCGCGGGCCTGCACCCGGCCGACGCGGAACCGCTGCTGGACGTGCTGGACCGCCTCAAGGCGGCGGGCAACTCGCTGTTCGTCGTGGAGCACGACATGGACGTCGTACGGCGGGCGGACTGGGTGGTCGACATCGGCCCCGGTGCGGGCGAGGGCGGCGGACGGGTGCTGTACAGCGGCCCGGTCGCCGGTCTCGAGCGGGTCGAGGAGTCGGCCACGAGCCGGTACCTGTTCGGGCGCGCCCAGCCGCTCGACCACCGCCCGCGGACGCCGCACGGGTGGCTGCACCTGCGCGGCGTCTCCCGCCACAACCTGCACGACGTGTCCGTCGACGTCCCGCTGTGCGTGCTGACGGCGGTGACGGGCGTGTCCGGTTCCGGAAAGTCGACGCTGGTGACGCAGGTGCTCGCCGAGGTCGTCCGCGGCCACCTCGGACTCGCGCCCGAGGAGCCCGACGAGGCGCAGCTGGAGGTCGACGTCCAGGACGCGTCGGGGGTCGAGTCGTTCGACCGGCTGGTCCTGGTCGACCAAAGGCCCATCGGCCGCACCCCCCGGTCCAACCTGGCCACGTACACCGGGATGTTCGACGCGGTGCGCAAGCTGTACGCGGCGACGGACGAGGCCAGGGCGCGCGGCTACCCGGCCGGGCGGTTCTCCTTCAACGTGCCCGAGGGCCGGTGCGAGACCTGCCAGGGCGAGGGCTTCGTCGCGGTGGAACTGCTGTTCCTGCCCGGCACCTACGCGCCGTGCCCGACCTGCGAAGGCGCCCGCTACAACGCCGAGACGCTGGAAGTCACCTACCGCGGCAAGAACATCGCGGACGTACTGGCGATGTCCGTCGACGCCGCCGCCGAGTTCCTGTCCGACGTCCCGGCCGCCTCCCGCAGTCTGGAGACGTTGCGCGAGGTGGGGCTGGGGTACCTGAGGCTGGGCCAGCCCGCGACGGAACTCAGCGGCGGGGAGGCGCAGCGCATCAAGCTGGCCACCGAACTGCAGCGGGCCCGGCGCGGGCACGCGCTCTACCTGCTCGACGAGCCGACGGCGGGGCTGCACCCCTCGGACATCGCGCTGCTGCTGCGACAGCTGCACCGGCTCGTCGACGCCGGCAACACGGTCGTCCTCGTCGAGCACGACCTGGACACGGTCGCCACCGCCGACTGGGTCATCGACCTCGGTCCGGGCGGCGGCGACGCGGGCGGGCGGGTGGTCGCGGCAGGCCCGCCGGCCAAGGTGGCAAGAACCCGGCGCAGCGCCACCGCGCCCTATCTCGCGGCCCGGCTCGCGCGCTCCTGACGACAACGCGAGGGGTTGAGCACCGGTCAGCCGGACTTGTGCGGCGCCCGCGAACGGACTGCCGGGTCAGCCGGGCATGGGGTGGTGCGCCCGGGCGAACTGTTCCACGATGGCGGCGCAGAAGGCCGGCAGGTCGGCCGGGCTGCGGCTGGTGATCAGCTGTCCGTCGACGACCACCTCCTCGTCGGCGACCACCTCCGCGCCGGCGTTGCGCAGGTCGGTGCGGATGCTGGGCCAGGACGTCAGGCGGCGGCCGCGCACGGCGTCGGCTTCCGCCAGGGTCCACGGGCCGTGGCAGATCGATGCGACCGGTTTCCCGCTGGCCATGAAGTCCTTGACGAACTGCACCGTGTCGCGGTCCATGCGCAGCTGGTCGGGGTTCATGGTGCCGCCGGGCAGGAGCAGCGCGTCATAGTCGCCGACGGAGGCGTCGGCGACCAGGCGGTCCACCGGGAAGGTTCCGGCCGCGTTGAGGTCGAACTGGCGGGCCTGGATCTCGCCGTGGTGGAGCGAGACGATCTCGGTCTTCGCCCCGGCGCCCTCCAGCGCACCGCGCGGCTGGTCGAGTTCCACACGCTCGACCCCGTCGGTGGCCAGAATCCCCACCCGCATCCCCCGGAGTTCCTGTGCCATGGTCAAGGCTCCCTTCACGAGTCGCTGGTTGCAGGCCGCGAGCGCGACCGCTAAAGCAGCCGGTCGAACACCGCGGTCACGCCGTCCCAGTGGCTGGTCTGCGGGTTCTTGATGTCCGGATACATGATCTTGAACGTCTCGGCGAGGGCGACGCTGAGACCGCCGATGATCTCGGGGTAGCGCTCTTCGGTCTGCTCGGTGGGTGTCCTGTCGAGGGGAGGGTGCGCGGCCAGCTGTTCCAGGATCGGCTTCAGCTCGACCTCCTCGTCGAGCCGCCGGAACCGGTGAATGCTCTCCTGGAGGCCCTTGGTGATCGGCAGGTCCCACGGTTCGAGGGTGTCCCGGCCGTTGGCCTTGGCCGATGCCTGCCCGACGACCAGGAGGTCGTAGAGCTTGGCGTCGACGAAGTCGCCGTACCGCTTCAGGTCGTTCTTGTCCACGTCGAGGCCCGCGGCGGCGCGGAAGAACCTCTCGAACTTCGACACACCCATCACGGCCATGCCTCTCGCCTCCTCACGGGAAACCGGCCGGCGTCCTTCGCTCCCGCCGGCGTCGCCATCGGCTGTACCCGGTCGAGATTCGCAGAGCCCCCTGCTGAGCGCCTCCGCACTCCAGGCCGAAAAGGGGCGCCCCCTCCTGCCCTGGCAGAGCAGCATGAGAGGGCTCCACCGGGCCCCTCGACAAGCCGGCGCCCAGCAGATCGGCCACCGCTCCCGACGCCGAACGGGCCGACCGGAAACGCGACGGCGGGGAACCGGAAACGCGACGGCGGGAAAGTCGACCGCGCCCACAGGCACGGCGCCCTGACGCCCGTCCGGCGCCGGTGTGCCCCTTCCCGTGGCGGAGGCCGTCCGCACGTGTCCCGTGGCGGAGGCCTCCGCACTTGTGCTCGGAGGTCCATGGAGCCGGCCGCTTTTCCGCCCGCCGGGAGCAGGCCGGAAGGGGCCCGCATCCGGAGCATGGAAAGGGCCACTGGTGACACGCACGTACCGGGACGCGTGTCAGGCCACCACCCCCACTCGCACGACGCGGCCTCCGGGGCCTGCCTCAGGTCCCACGCCAGGCAGTTGCAGAGCTTCAGAGAGGGAACGGCTCATGGATTACAAGACCTTCCTCGACACCATCACCCGGCGCGCCCCCGTCCCGCCGGAGAAGGCGGAGCCCCTCACCCGTGCCACCCTGGAAACGCTGGCCGAGCGGCTCACCAGGGGTGAGGCGGAGGACCTCGCGTCCGAACTGCCCAAGCAGCTGAAGGAACCGCTGGTCTCTCCCACTCCGGAGGCCGAGCCCTTCGGACTCGACGAGTTCATCCATCGGGTGAGCAGGCGAGCAGGGGTGAGCCCGGACGAGGCCCGCGAGGGCGTACGGGCGGAGCTGAGCACCCTGAGGGACGCGGTCAGCGACGGCGAGTTCCGCCACGTGCTGTCCCAGCTGCCCCGGGACTTCGAGGCCGTCGTCGGCGCCCCGGGCTAGCAGGAAACGTGACCGGCGTACCGCAGGGGCTGTTCCTCCGCGACGCCCACCGGCGCACCACCACCTCCCCGTTCCCTCCCCCTACAGCACCATGTTCGTCTCCACGTCCCGCCACACGGCGCGCAGGCTCGGACTCGGCATGAAACCGCCGGAGGATCGCATGACACGGTCGACAGTTCCCTCAGCCGGCGCACCCGTGGACGTCGAAGGCGGGGCGCAGCGGCCGTTCTCCGAGCACGCGGCCATGGCCAGGGCGTATCCCGGCGGCCGGATGACCGTGGGCGCCATCACGCCCCTGGAGGGCTTCGACGGGCCCGTGCCGTCCCTGGCCGGGCACATCGAGCGGATCCAGCAGGCCGAGCGGGCCGGCTTCGCCTCGGTGTGGGTCCGTGACGTGCCGCTGCTGGACCCGGGTTTCGGGGACGCCGGGCAGGTCTTCGACCCGTGGGTGTACCTGGGGCAGCTCAGTGCCCGCACCACCTCGATCACCCTGGGGACCGCCAGCATCGTCATGCCGCTGCGGCATCCGTTGCACACCGCCAAGGCGGCCGCCACGGTGGACCGGCTGTCAGGGGGACGGCTCCTGCTCGGGGTGGCCACCGGTGACCGGCCCGTGGAGTTCCCGGCCTTCGGCCAGGACCTGGGCGTCCGGGCCGAGAGGTTCCGGCAGTCGCTGGAGTACTTCCGTATCGTCCTTGAGCACCGTTTCCCGCAGGTGGAGTCGCCGCTCGGCCGGATGCGGGGCACCGACCTGCTGCCCAAGCCGGTGTACCGGCGGATCCCCGTACTGATGACGGGACGCGGCAGGCAGGACGTCCGGTGGATCGCCGAGAACACGGACGGCTGGCTCTACTACACCCCGCCGCTCCAGCAACAGGCCGAGAACATCGAGCGGTGGCGGGAGCTGACCCGGGGCGACGGCGGTGGGTTCAAGCCGTACGCGCAGGCCACCTATCTGGATCTGACCGAGGATCCGCTGGCCCTGCCCCGCCGCATCCACCAGGGCTTCTCGGTGGGCCGGGTGTCGTTGCTGGCGATGATGCGGGCCTGGCAGGACATCGGCATCGACCAGCTGATGATCAACTTCAAGCACAGCCGCCGTCCGGTCGCCGAAGTGATCGACGAACTGGCCGAACACGTGCTGCCGCACTTCCCGCCCGGGCGCCCCGGGGCGCGCGGGGAGCACCGGAGGCCCGTGGAGCGGACCGGGCGCTGAGGAAGCACGATCCCGGCACATCTGCGTGACAGGGGCCTGCGGGTCAGGGGCCTGCGGGTCAGGGGCCTGCGACAAGGGCCTGCGGGTCAGGGCCGCGCTCAGTACCGCACGGCCCCGGAAGGCGGCTCCTGCGCGTAGTCGCACGTGCCCTCCGCCCGGAACTGCAGGGCCGCCCTGGTCACCTCCGCGCCGAGGCCGCGCAACTGGTCCGCGACCGCCTGGTCGGTGAGGCGTCCGTCGCCGTCGAAAACCCTGGAGGACCGCGGGACCGCGAACACCAGCGGCACGGCCCAGCCGCGCAGCGACCGCACGATGAACTCCATCGCGTTGATCGCCTGCAGGCCCTGCACTCCACCGGCGGTCGTCAGCATCCCCACGGGTTTGTTGCTGAGGTAGGGAGGGTCGTGGTCGGCCAGGAGGGCGAGCCAGTCCACCGCGTTCTTGAACGCGCCGCTGACCGACCCGTGGTAGGTCGGGCTGCTCCAGAGCAGGGCGTCGGCGGCCTGAACGGTGTCCGCAAGCCGGCGGGCGGACGCGGGGATCCCGTGCTCGGACGTGTAGAACGGGAGAGCCAGCCGCTTGAGGTCGAGCACCAGGGTGCCGGCGCCCGCATCGGCCGCCCCCTCGACCGCTACACGCAGTGCGGTGAGGCTGGTCGAGGGCGTGCGCAGCGAGCCTCCCATTCCGACGACGAGCGGCCGCGTCATGCTGTCAACTCCTTCAGAGCATCTCCAGGGGCGTGGGCCCGCCGGGCGGCGGGAACGCCTCGTCGAGGGCGTCGAGCGCCTCGGGGGGAAGGCGGAGGTCCGCTGCGCCGCGGTTCTCCCGGACGTGGTCGGGTGATCCGGAACGCGGGATCGCGGCGACCCCCTGTTCCAGCACCCAGGCGAGTGCCACCTGGGCCGGCGTCGCTCCGAGGGCCCGGGCCACGGCATCCAGCGCCTCGGCCTCCAGGATCCGCCCCTGCTCGACAGGGGAATAGGCCATGACCGTCACCCCGGCCTGGCGGCACCAGGGGAGCAGATCCCACTCGATGCCGCGCCGGGAGAGGTTGTACAGCACCTGGTCGACGGCTGCGGCGTCGCCACCGGGGAGGGTGGTCAACTCGGCCATGTCGGCGACGTCCAGGTTGCTCACCCCCCAGGAACGGATCTTCCCCGCCTCCATCAGGTCGGCGAATCCCGCAAGGGTCTCCTCGAGCGGCCACCGTCCCCGCCAGTGCAGCAGGTACAGGTCCAGGAGTTCCGTACCGAGCCGCCGCAGGCTGTCCTCGCAGGCGGCGACGGTGCCCTTCCGGTCGGCGTGGCCGGGCAGCACCTTGCTGACGAGGAAGACCTCCTCCCGGCGTCCCCGGACGGCCTCCCCGACGAGTTCCTCGGCCGCGCCGTCGCCGTACATCTCCGCCGTGTCGACGACGGTCATGCCCAGGTCCACGCCCAGCCGCAGCGCCGCGATCTCCTGTTCACGCCGGGCCGGGTCCTCCCCCAGGTACCAGGTGCCCTGCCCGAGCGCCGCGATCTCCTCACTGGAGGGGAGCGTGATGGTTCTGGCCGATGCTGCAGACATCTCAGGCCTCCTGTCCGCCGCGGGTCTGCGTCACACGCGTCTGCACCGGGTGCCCAGGCCCACGGCTCCCAGACAACCGTTGCCGGATGCGCTGCACGGAGGTCAGAAAGGACGAGCGGACTGCGCCGAGAGCTCGCCGGGACCGGGTGCGCGATCCCGCAGCGCGACGACCACCGACACAACGGCGCCGCAGGAGAGGACCGCCGCGAAGCCGATCATCGCTGTCTGCACGGCGAAGTGCCGCAGGGCGATGCTGAACAGGACGGAGGGCAGGCCCATTCCCAGGTACGCGACGACGAAGAACACGGCGAGGACCCCCGCGCGTGAGGCGGGCTCGGCCGCTGAACCGGCACGTTCGACTCCTCCCTTGAACAGCAGCCCGGAGCCGGCTCCCGAGAGGGAAACGGCGACCAGGTAGAGCCAGAGCGCCGGGTGGTAGAGGGCGACGGCGCACAGCACCAGGCCGACCGGGAAGACCACTGCCCCAACGGTCAGGAGCCGGGGCAGTGGGAGGCGGCCCAGCACCAGCTGGGCGGCCGCCGCGGAACCGAACATGAGGAAGGCCGCCAGGCCGACCACGAGGTGCGAGTCGGTGTGCAGGGTGCCGTGGAGCACGCTCGCCCCGAGGGAGGAGATCAGGCCGAGGATCGCGAAGGCGAAGGCGCCCAGCGCGCCGGCCGCACCGAACGACCGCCGGCCGCCGGGACGCAGGACGAACCTGCTGGGCGGTCGAACCGCGGGCAACTCCAGGTCCACGGTCTCCGGGGTGCACAGCACCAGCGCCAGGCACACCGCCATGGCGAGCGTGAAGATCGCCTGCGTGGTGATCAGGGGCGCGGGAAGCCACTCGGCGGCGGCTCCGGCGACCAGGGGCCCCGTGGCCAGGCCGCCGAGGTTGGCGGCGGTGGCCACGATGCCGGGCAGTACCGAACCCGTGCGTTCCGGACGGACCTCGTGGTGGAGGTCGTGCAGGTACGTCGTCGCGGTCGAGGCCATCAGCCCCAGTCCGGCACCGTTCAGGACCCTGCCCGCGATCAGCCCCGGCAGGTCCCGCCACACGATCAGGACGACCGACGCGACGATGCCGACCAGCAGCGCCGGGACGATGATGCGCCGCCTGCCGAGCCGGTCCGACAGGTGTCCCAGCCCCAGGAAGGCGGCCGCCGCGCCCACGACCATCGAGGCGTACGCCACCGTGACCGTGGTCGCGCCGAAGTGGTCCCGCGCCTCGTACAGCGGCCACAGCGGGGTCGGTGCGGTGCCGAAGGCCATCAGCACGGTGAAGGCCACCGCCACGAACCAGAAGCCGGTGGTGTGCGAGGCACGGCGCCGGGCCGGGCCACGGGGCGACAGGACGGCGGGAGCGGGTGCTGGGATCCGGTGGGTCGGGGTCGGGGTCGTGGTCGGGGTCGGGTCGCCGGGAGCGTCGGCTGTGGGACGGCTCAGCGGCGTCGGAACGGCAGGCAGGGGTACCCCTCCTCGGGTGGCGGTGGATGACACTTTCCATCCTCCTCACCAGCCACCATCAATGCCAACGAATGTTTTTGCTGAGCTCCAGCAATGTGAGTGATACTTCTGGTGTGGAGCTACGTCAGCTGGAGCACTTCATCGCGGTCGCCGAGGAGCTGAGTTTCACGCGTGCCGCCCGTCGGCTGCACGTGGTGCAGTCAGGGGTGTCCGCCGCGATCCGCTCACTGGAGCGCGAGCTCGGCTGCGCGCTGTTCGAGCGCACGTCGCAGCAGGTCCGGCTCACCGGTGCGGGCGCCGCGCTGCTGCCGGACGCGCGGGCCACCCTGAACGCCGCCCAGGCCGCCCAGGACGCCGTGCGCGCCGCACAGGACACGGTGCGCGGCACGGTGAACGTGGGCGCCATGGCCTCGGTCGAGGTGGTGGACCTGCCCGCGCTCCTCGGGCAGCTGCACGCGCGGCACCCGGCGATCGACGTCCGGCTGCGGCTGGCGACGGCCGGCTCGGCGGGACTGGCGCACGCGCTGCTCGGCGGGGACCTTGACGTGGCCTTCCTGTCGCTCCCCGAACGCAAGCCCGCCGGGATCGACGCGCGGGAGCTGGCCACCGTGCCGCTCGTCCTGGTGGTGAGCGCCGCCCATCCGCTCGCGCGGCGGGGAGAGGTGGCGCTCGCGGACCTCGCGGGGGAGCCCTTCGTGGACTTCCCGCCGGGTTACGGCAACCGCGAGGTGGTCGACCGGGCGTTCGCGGCGGCCGGCGTCGTACGCCGGGTGGCACTGGAAGTGCCCGACATCGACATGGGGGCGGCACTGGTCCGGCACGGTCTGGGCATCGCCTTCCTGCCCGCGTTCGCCGTGGCCCGCACCCCCGGCCTGCACGTCCTGGACGTCGACGGCACCATGCTCCGCTGGAGCATGCATCTCGGCACGTCGTCGACCCGGCGGCCCAGCGCCGCTCTGCGGGCGCTGCTCGACCTGGTCGATCTCCACGTCATCGCCCTGTGACGCCCGGCCGCCTCCGGGCGCCGACCTGCCGTCGGATGGACGTGCCCGGGACGGACTCACGCGCCGTGGCGCGGTCGGCATGCCGAAGGATCCGGGTTCACTCGGCGGATTCGACGGCCTCGGAGAAGTCCGTTCCGAGTTGCGACATCAGGTCGTTGAACTCCTTCTCGCTGATCGCCTGCCGGAGCACGGCCAGTACGGTCCGCACACCCCGGTCGGCTTCCTCCTCCTTGAGCATGGTGCGTTCGGCAACGCGCCGCACGCTGTCGCCGTGGCCGAAGCGCTCGATGCGGTCCGTGGTTCCCCGGCGCACCGCCTCCGCGAGGCCCTCGGGGAGTTCGGTGATCAGGTCCCTGGCCTCCCCCGAACTCAGCCTGTGGGCCAGCGTCTCGAGCGTGGCCCGGGTCAGGTCCGCCGCCTCCTGCCGGCCCAGTCCGGTGCGCTCGGCGACGGTACGGACGAATTCCTGCTCATCCATGTGTGGTCCTCCTTCGCTGCTGTGGTGCGACGAACGGCGCGGACCCCTGCAAGCCTGTCACACCGGCCCGGGCCGCGCCCGCGCACGGACGGCGGTGCCCACACCCACTCCCGCTGCCACCTGTGTTCCAGCGAGGCGTCAGCCTGGCCCGCCCAGCACGATCCTCCACACTCGGGTCGCCACCTGGAGGTTCAGCCGGTCCTCGACGTCCGCGAGGTCGTTGCCACTGATGTCGCGGATGCGCTGGAGCCGGTAGCGCAGTGTGCTGCGGTGGATCGCGAGGGAGTCGGCGGTCTCGTCGTAGTTGCCGCCGCAGTCGAAGTACCGGGACAGGGTCTCCACCAAGGTCGCGTGGTGCCGGGAGTCGTAGTCGATGAGCTGCCCGAGCCACTCCTGTACGAATGCCTCGAGTTCCCGGTAGTCGCTGCCGGGTCCCAGGATGCGGTAGAGGCCGAGCTCGTCGAAGAACGACGTGCCGTAGCGCTCGCGGCAGTGGCGGCGCACCTCCAGGGCGCGCTGCGCCTCTTCGTAGTGGCGGGGGATGTCGTTGACGGAGTCGCAGGGGGCGCTCACCCCGATCGTCCCGGACCGTGTCCCCGTCTCGCGGGCGAGCTCCTCGTACAACGCGCGGGTGTGCGGCCTGTCGTCGGCGATGAGGACGACGTGGTCGGCATGTCGGGTCAGCAGCGAGCGCATGCCCACGGCAGCGGCCGCCCGGCTCACGGTCTGCGCGAAGTGATCGTCCGCGGTCCGGTTCGACCACTGCACGACGACGATGTAGTGGATGCGGTGCAGGTCGTGTCCGACTGCCTCGGACCGGGCGTACGCGCTCGACTCGTCCGTCCCTGCCAGAAGGTCGTCGGTCAACTCGCGGTGCAGTCTCAGCTCCACCTCGGCCAGATCGCGTACGTGCGTCAGCTTCGCGGCGAGCGACGCGGCGGCGTGTTCCAGCGCGAGCACGGTGTGCTCGTCGGCCTCGTCCCCGGCATCGACCAGGGCCAGCACGCCCAGGATCTCGCCGTGCGGGCGGATCAGGGTGATCAGCCGGTCCCTGATCCGCACGGGCCCGGTCTGACGGGCGACGGCGTGCAGCATCTCGTCCCGGTGCACGGGGTCCGGTTCGGGATAGGGGGCGGGGCGGCTGGGGCCGGACCAGGACCTCAGCCGGCCGAACCGGTCCTCGACCAGCGCGGGAAGCCCAGTGAGCCTGTGCAGGGCTCGGGTGACAGCATCCACGCCGTCACCCGAGGCGGCGACGTCTGCCATGACAGCGTGCACGGCTCGCTCGTAGCTCAGCTCAGCCATCACGGAGATCAGCTGCCGCTGGAGGAGTGTGCGTTCCTCCCGCAGCCGGCACAGCTCCCGCGCGTCCTCGCGTTGGCGGCGGTGTGCGACGGCGGCGGACAGCGCGGCGGCGGTGTGCCGGACGAGCAGGGCGAGCAGGGATCGCTGCGCCTCGGTGGGCCGGGAGCGGGACGTGACCACGAGGTAGCCGTGGAGTCCCGCAGGTCCGCGTAGCCCCAGGGCCCAGCCCCAGCGCCTGCCGGGGAAGGCCACCTCACCGTCCTGCCCGGCCAGCTCCCGCACCCTCCGGCCCACGGCCGAGGCATGCGTCTGGCCGTTCCTCGGACTGGGGACCAGGTCGCCGCCCACCTGGAGGTATCCGGCCTCGGCGCTGTACGGCCCCGCGGCGGCCACGTGGTCCATGGCCAGGCGCAGGATCTCGACTTCGTCCGGAGCGCCGAACAGGGCGCGGGAGAGCGCGACCAGATCGAGGTGGGCGTGGCCGGCCGGGGTGCGGGCGGGCGGACGAGGCTCTCCGCGCGCGGACGTGGGGCGCCGCCCGACGCCGCCCCGTGCAAGGCTTCCCTTCCGGTGGGAGGGGCGGCGGTACAGGCTGTGCGCCCGCCTGCTGACCATGGGATCACTCCGTCCCTCGACGCCTTCGGAGAGCAGAGAACCGAGCGGCATGTCGCGTACCCGCTCACGGTCCGAATACCCGAAATGCCAGGATCCTTTCTCTCGGGGCCGACTCGCCGGACGCAGGCCGTGGAGCCACCCGGTCCGCCACCCCGGGGAGTGCTCGAGACCACGCCGGCTCGTTCCGCAGTCAGCGGGCTCGCGTCGCCTTGGCCGGCCAGAACGAGCTGGACGGGGTACGCGTAGTGGGCGGTGCCGGCGGCACCACTTCAAACCGATCGGGCGGTGAACGGCATGACAGTGAAACTGAACGCGACGGCGTTCGGCCACGCCAAGAAACTGACCGAAGAAGGCCGCATCGTCCTGGACGACCGGGACGACTGGAGCGAGCACCGGCCTTCGACGGCGGACGAGAACGCCTACCTCGAGGAGCATGGATTCACCGAGTACGCCAGGTGGTACCTGGGCATCGACGACGAGATGGGAGAGGAGAGCAAGGGCCGGTACAAGTTCCCCTACGGCGACTTCGAGCGCGTCCACCGCTGCGGTGTGCTCTCCGCCGCGGTGCGCGCCGGACAGCAGAAGTACGCGGACATCGGGAATGCCGTCGCGCACCTGCACGGACTGCTGGACGGCAGGCGGGCCGGGAACAGGTGACAGTGCCGGAAAGTGCACCACCCTCACCCGCCCCCGGCGACGGTGTCGTCGAGTGGCGCCGGCTAGGCGTCGTCGTCCCGCTCGCCCTCCGCCTGGGACGGCTCGCTCCGGGGGACGTCCGGGTGCTGTTCGGTTGCGGTGCGCTCACTCGCCTCGTCCCGCTCGCCCTCGGCCTGCGAGGGTGTGCGCGCGTACCAGGCGTCGTCATCAGGGGACCGGGATTTCATGACGGGCCTCCTTTCGTCGCTTCGCTCACCTCCATCCTCCCCTCTCAGGCCGTGATGCGGCGTCCGCGGTCTGGCCGTTCGAGCAGAATCGGGGCGCCTGGACGTGAGGAGTCACCCGCGCCCGGGTGAGGGCGGAGTGCGGCGTCAGCCGCCGACCACGGCGCGCACCGCCTCCTCGATCGGGGTGGACCCGCTGATCAGCTCGAGGATGCGCCCGGCGGTCCTGGGCTCGTGGAGCAGGGCGGCGAGTACCGCAGCCACGTCGTCGCGGGGCACCTGGCCGCGGTCCGTGTGCTCGGCGAGCCGGACGCGGCCGCTACCGGGGTCGTCGGTCAGCATCCCCGGGCGCAGAATCGTCCAGTCAAGTCCCGGGCGCGAGTCGATGTCGGCGTCCGCCTCGCCCTTGGCCTTCAAGTAGGCGGCGAACACCGGGTCCGTGCCGGGCGGCGGCGGGCTGTCCACGCCCATCGCGGAGATCACCAGGAAGCGGCGTACCCCGGCGCGCTCGGCCGCGTCGGCGAGGAGGATGGCCGCGTTCCGGTCCACCGTCTGCTTGCGAGCCGCGCCGCTGCCCGGTCCGGCGCCCGCGGCGAACAGTGCCGCGTCGGCGCCGCGGAGGTGGCCGGTCACCTCGTCCACCGAGACGTGCTCCAGATCGCACACCACCGGTTCCGCGCCGTCCGCGCGCAGGTCGTCGGCGTGTTCCGGGTTGCGGATCAGCCCTGTGACGTGGTCGCCGCGCGCCGAGAGCAGCCGGGTCAGCCGGCGCGCGATCTTTCCGTGTCCACCCGCGATCACCATGCGCATGGCGCCATTCTTGCCACACGCCACCGCGCACGCCGGGCTGCGGGACTGCCACGCCAGGTCGGGTCCCGCGGTTGCCGTAACGTCGGCGCGCTCGCGCACCGCGCCGGTGCGCGGGACCGCCGGGCCGGAGCGGTACGGCGACCTGCCCGATGACGGGGGCCGTTCGCTCACAAGCGGGGAGAAAGGGCCTTCGTCCCGCCTCCTGTCCTCGCAGACCAACCGCCGGTGCCACTTTTCGACCCGCTGGGCGCAGGCGGGGTGACCGGGCGAACAGCCACTCTGGGGCCTGTCGGGACCGCTCGGCGGTCCGTCGGCGGAAGGAGTGGCCATGACCGAGCAGGCCCGCAGGGCCTTCGCCTCGTACTCCACGTACCAGGAAGCCGAACGTGCGGTCGATCACCTCGCCGACCACGGCTTTCCCGTTCAAAAGGTCGCGATCATCGGTCGGGACATGCGCCTGGTCGAACAGGTCATCGGTCGAATGGGTTATGGCGACACCGCTCTCCACGGCGCAGCCACCGGAGCGCTGCCCGGCGTGCTCGTCGGCTGGATCTTCGGGCTGCTGAACTGGCTGGATCCGGTCGTCTCCGGTCTGCTCCTCGCCCTGTACGGGCTGATCTTCGGAGCGGTCGTCGGTGCGCTGTTCGCCGTGCTGTTGCACGCGGCCCAGGGCGGCCGCCGGGACTTCGCATCGGTCCGCTCGATCGAGCCCAGCCGGTACGACGTCGTGGCGGACGAGGACGTCGCCGATGAGGCCGTCCGGCTGGTCGCCGGGCTGGACAGCCGGGCCGGCACGAACACGGAGGGCGCCTCCTCCGGGGGCCGGCGCCCGCGCAGCCACCCCGCTCCCAGCTGAACGAGTTTCGAAGCCGGGCGGACAGGGCCCGGAGGAAGAACGGTCGCCGACGGACGTCGACCGCCGCGGAAGGAGTTCCTCATGGCCAAGGCAGTGGGCATCGACCTGGGCACCACCAACTCGGTGATCGCCGTGTGGGAGGGCGGCGAGCCGTCCGTCGTGCCCAACAGCGAGGGCAACCGCACGACACCGTCCGTGGTGGCCTTCACCGACACGGGGGAACGTCTGGTGGGCCAGCTGGCCCGGCGCCAGGCGATCCTCAACCCCAAGGGCACCATCTACTCGGCCAAGCGGTTCATCGGCCGGCACTTCGACGAGGTCTCCGACGAGGCCAAGGCGGTGGCGTACGACGTCGTCGAGGGCGAGGGCGGGGCGGCCCGCTTCAAGGTGCGCGACAAGCTGTACGCGCCTGAGGAGATCAGCGCACAGGTGCTGCGCAAACTCGCCGACGACGCGTCCAAGCAGTTGGGGGAACGGGTCACGGAGGCGGTCATCACGGTGCCCGCCTACTTCAACGACGCCCAGCGCACCGCCACCAAGGACGCCGGACGGATCGCCGGTCTTGAGGTGCTGCGGATCATCAACGAGCCGACGGCGGCCGCCCTCGCGTACGGCATGGACAAGAAGGAGCACGAGACCGTCCTCGTCTTCGACCTGGGCGGCGGCACCTTCGACGTGAGCATCCTCGACGTCGGCGACGGCGTGGTGGAGGTGCGCTCCACCGCCGGTGACAGCCACCTGGGCGGTGACGACTTCGACCGGCGTCTGGTGGACTACCTCGCGGACGACTTCCAGAAGGAGAACGGCATCGACCTGCGCAAGGACCCGCAGGCGCTGCAACGGCTGTTCGAGGCGGCGGAGAAGGCCAAGACCGAGCTCAGTTCGGTGACGCAGACGCAGGTCAGCCTGCCGTTCATCACCGCCGACGCCTCGGGCCCCAAGCACCTCACCGACTCGATCATGCGGTCCACCTTCGAGCAGATCACCAGCGACCTGGTGGAGCGCTGCCTGGGACCGGTGGAGCAGGCCATGGCCGACGCGAAGGTCGGCGAGAGCGACATCGACGAGGTCATCCTCGTCGGCGGTTCCACCCGCATCCCCGCCGTCCAGGCCCTGGTCCGCCGGCTGACCGGCGGCAAGGAACCCAACATGAGCGTCAACCCCGACGAGGTCGTGGCCCTGGGCGCCGCGATCCAGGCCGGGGTGCTCAAGGGCGAGGTCAAGGACGTCCTGCTGCTCGATGTCACGCCTCTGTCGCTGGGCGTGGAGACGCGCGGCGGAGTGATGACGAAGATCGTCGAGCGGAACACCACCATCCCGGTGCGCCGCAGCGAGACCTTCTCCACCGCCGAGGACAACCAGCCGGCCGTCGACGTGGTGGTCCTCCAGGGCGAGCGCGAGCGCGCCGCCGACAACCGGGCCCTGGGCCGGTTCCAGCTCACCGACATCCGGCAGGCGCCGCGCGGCGAACCACAGGTCGAGGTCACCTTCGACATCGACGCCAACGGCATCCTCGACGTCAAGGCCCGCGACCGGGACACCGGCAAGGAACAGGGCATCACCATCAGCGAGAGCTCCAACCTGGACCGCAGTGAGGTCGAACGCATGGTCCAGGAGGCCGAGCGCAACCAGGGCCAGGACCAGGCACTCCGCGAGGCCGTCGACGCCCGCAACGAACTCGACGCCGTCGCGTACCAGGTCGAGAAGCGTCTCGCCGAACTGGGCGACGCGGCGCCCGCGCACGAGAGGGCACGCGCCGAGATGCTCGTGTCCGACGCCCGGGCGGCGGTCAAGGACGAGGCGGGCGTGGAGCGCGTGCGGCCTCTGACCTCCGAACTCCAGCAGGTGCTCGCCGGGCTGGCATCCCATCAGGGCGCCTCCGCCACGGGCGGCGGTCCCGGCCAGGAGACCGACACCGGTGGTCCCACGACTGGCGGTGGCGGTGGTGGTGTCGGTGACGACGACGTCATCGACGCCGAGTTCGACAAGGGCTGAGGCGCGCCATGCCCACCCAACCCCAGGAACCCGACCGGACCGCGTCGGATCCGGACGTGCGGGTCCCGGAAGGCGCCGGGCCTCCTCCTCGCGAGGATCTGCCCCGGCCCGGCCCGGCCGGGCCCGAAGGGGCGAACGGCGAACCGGGGCCCGATGCCGCGGGCCCCGCGCCTGCCGAGGACGAGTACACGACCGCGATCCGGGAACTGGAGGACCGCTGGCGGCGCGCACTCGCCGACCTCGACAACCTCCGCAAGCGTCACGCCAGGGAACTGGAGCGCGAACGGGCGGTCGAGCGGGCCCGCACGGCGGCCGCCTTCCTGCCCGTCCTCGACAACCTCGAACTCGCCCTGACCCACGCCGGCGCCGATCCCGGCGCGATCGTGGAGGGCGTCCGGGCCGTACGCGACCAGGCGGTGAACGTCCTCGAACTGCTCGGCTACCCGCGGCACGCGGAGACCGGCGTCGCCTTCGACCCGGCCCGGCACGAGGTGGTCGGCGTCGTCCAGGACCCCGACGCCGCACCGGGCACCGTCGTCGAGGTGCTGCGCCCCGGCTACGGGGACGGCGACCGGCAGCTCAGGCCCGCCGCCGTGACCGTCGCGAAGCGGGAGTGAACGGCGATGGCACGGGACTTCTACGAGGTACTGGGCGTGTCGCGGACCGCGAGCCAGGACGAGATCCAGCAGGCGTACCGCAAACTCGCCCGTAAGTACCACCCGGACGTCAACAACGACCCCGAGGCGGAGGAACGCTTCAAGGACCTCAACGAGGCGTACAGCGTCCTGTCCGATCCCAAGACCCGGGCCCGCTACGACCGCTTCGGCGAGGACTTCCGCAAGATCCCCGAGGACTTCGACGAGCGGGTCGCGGCCGGGGCGGGCGGCGGCTTCCGCGGCCGGACCGCGGGCGGTGGCGGTCCTCGCGTCCGGTACGCCACCGGCTTCGGCGACGGATTCGGGGACGGCTTCGGCGCGGAGGGCATCGACATCGAGGACCTGCTCGGCTCCATGTTCGGAGGCGGCGCCGCCCGGGGCGGCGTCCCCGGAGCGGACCAGGAGGCCGAACTGCCGCTCACCGTCGAGGAGGCGTACCGGGGCGGCCGTCGCACCGTCACCCTCGCCGGCCCCACCGGGCAGCCGCGGCGGTACGAGGTCGACGTGCCGCCGGGCGTCACCGACGGGCAGCGCATCCGGCTGGCGGGCGAGGGCGGCCGGGGCAGTGGTGACGCCGCCGCGGGCGACCTGTACCTGCGGGTGCGTATCCAGCCCCACCCCCGGTTCCGGCTGGACGGCCGTGACGTGCACGTCCAGGTCCCGGTCGCCCCGTGGGAGGCGGCCCTGGGCGCGACCGTGCCGGTGCCCACGCCCGGCGGCGGCACGGCCAAGGTCACGGTGCCCGCGGGCTCCTCCAGCGGCCGGCGGCTGCGGCTGCGCGGCGAGGGCATGCCCAACCCGCGGGGCCCGAACGGCGACCTGTACGCCGAGCTCCGCGTGATGGTGCCTCCCGTCCTCAGCGACCGGGAGCGCGAACTGTTCGAGGAACTGGCCGCCACTTCCTCGTTCGACCCCAGGAGGACGCGATGAACGACCGACCCGCGGGAGCGGGAGGCATCGGCCGGACCGGCGTGGGCGCCCGCCCGGTACGAACGGGCGCCGACATCAGCACCGCGACGGCTGTCCGGTACGCGCTCGTACCCGTCCCCAGGCTCTCCCTGGCCGCCGTGGCCCTTCGCTCGGGCCTCCACCCCGATCTGATCCGCCGGTTCGTCGCCCTCGGCCTGGTCGACGCCGAACGCGACTCGGCGGGACGACTGGTGTTCGACCCCACGGCCCCGGCGGTTCTCGCCCGTATCCAGCGGCTGCGCACCGGACTCTGCCTCAACTACGCATCCATCGGCCTGGTGCTCGACCTGCTCGACCGCATCAGCCTGCTCGAAGCCGCCCTGCGCGGCCGCGGCACGAGGAGTGAAACACCCCCATGGACATGAACCGTCTCACCCAGAAGTCGCAGGAAGCCCTCCAGGAGGCCCAGAGCGCGGCCATCGGCATGGGGCACACCGAGGTCGACGGGGAACACCTGCTGCTCGCGCTCCTCGATCAGGAGGACGGCCTGATCCCACGGCTGCTGCAGCAGGCCGGCACCGAGCCCAAGGAACTGCGCGCGGCCGTGCGCGAGGAACTCTCCCGTCGCCCGAAGGTCACCGGCCCCGGCGCGGCACCCGGCCAGGTCTTCGTCACCCAGCGCCTGTCCCGCCTGCTCGACGCCGCCGAGCGGGAGGCCAAACGCCTCAAGGACGAGTACGTGTCCGTGGAGCACCTCCTGCTCGCCCTGGCCGAGGAGGGCTCGGCGACCGCCGCCGGACGCCTGTTCAAGGAGCACGGCGTGACCCGGGATTCGTTCCTGAACGTCCTCACCCAGGTCCGCGGCAACCAGCGCGTCACCTCCGCCAACCCCGAAGTGGCCTACGAGGCTCTGGAGAAGTACGGCCGCGACCTGGTCCTGGAGGCCCGGTCCGGGCGGCTGGACCCGGTCATCGGCCGTGACGCGGAGATCCGCCGCGTCACCCAGATCCTCAGCCGCAAGACCAAGAACAACCCCGTCCTCATCGGCGATCCCGGCGTCGGCAAGACCGCCATCGTCGAGGGCCTGGCCCAGCGCATCGTCCGCGGTGACGTCCCCGAGGGCCTGCGCGACAAGACGGTGTTCGCTCTCGACATGGGCTCCCTGGTCGCCGGCGCCAAGTACCGCGGCGAGTTCGAGGAACGCCTCAAGGCCGTGCTGGCCGAGGTGAAGGCCGCCCAGGGGCGCATCCTGCTCTTCGTCGACGAACTCCACACCGTCGTCGGTGCGGGCGCCGCCGAAGGGGCCATGGACGCGGGCAACATGCTCAAGCCGATGCTCGCCCGCGGTGAACTCCACATGATCGGCGCCACCACCCTCGACGAGTACCGCAAGCACATCGAGAAGGACGCCGCTCTCGAACGCCGCTTCCAGCAGGTGCTGGTCGACGAGCCGAGCGTGGAGGACACCATCTCCATCCTGCGCGGACTGCGCGAACGCCTGGAGGTCTTCCACGGCGTGAAGATCCAGGACACCGCCCTGGTCTCCGCGGCCACCCTCAGCCACCGCTACATCACCGACCGGTTCCTGCCCGACAAGGCCATCGACCTCGTCGACGAGGCGTGCGCCCGGCTGCGTACCGAGATCGACTCGATGCCGGCCGAACTCGACGAGATCACCCGCCGCGTCACCCGCCTGGAGATCGAGGAGGCGGCCCTGTCCAAGGAGACCGACGCCGCCAGCAAGGCCCGCCTGGAGGAACTGCGCAGGGAACTGGCCGACCTGCGCGGCGAGGCCGACGCCAAACGCGCCCAGTGGGAGGCCGAGAGGCAGGCCATCCGCCGCGTGCAGGAACTGCGCCAGGAACTGGAGCAGGTCCGCCTCGAGGCGGAGGAGGCCGAACGCGCCTACGACCTCAACCGCGCCGCCGAACTGCGCTACGGCCGCCTCCAGGACCTGGAGCGCCGGCTGGCGGCCGAGGAGGAGCAACTGGCCGCCAAACAGGGGCAGAACCGGCTGCTGCGCGAGGTCGTCACCGAGGAGGAGATCGCCGAGATCGTCGCCGCCTGGACCGGCATCCCGGTCGCCCGTCTCCAGGAGGGCGAACGCGAGAAGCTGCTGCGCCTCGACGAGATCCTGCGCGAGCGCGTCATCGGCCAGGACGAGGCCGTCAAGCTCGTCGCCGACGCCATCATCCGCGCCCGCTCGGGCATCCGCGACCCGCGCCGCCCCATCGGCTCGTTCATCTTCCTCGGGCCCACCGGCGTCGGGAAGACCGAGCTGGCCAAGACCCTCGCGGCGGCCCTGTTCGACTCCGAGGAGAACATGGTCCGCCTCGACATGAGCGAGTACCAGGAGCGGCACACCGTCAGCCGGCTCATGGGCGCACCGCCCGGATACGTCGGCTACGAGGAAGGCGGCCAGCTCACCGAGGCCGTACGCCGCAAGCCGTACTCGGTCGTGCTGTTCGACGAGATCGAGAAGGCGCACACCGATGTCTTCAACACCCTGCTGCAGGTCCTCGACGACGGCCGCATCACCGACTCCCAGGGCCGCACCGTCGACTTCCGCAACACCGTGATCATCATGACGTCGAACATCGGCTCCGAGCACCTCCTCGACGGCGCCACCGCCGAGGGCGAGATCAAGCCGGACGCCCGCGCTCTGGTGATGGGCGAGCTGCGCGGGCACTTCCGCCCGGAGTTCCTCAACCGCGTCGACGACATCGTGCTGTTCAAGCCGCTCGGCGAGCGGCAGATCGAGCGGATCGTGGAGCTGCAGTTCGACGAACTGCGCCGCCGCCTCGCCGAACGCCGCGTCACCGTCGAACTCACCGATGCCGCACGCGAGGTGATCGCCCACGAGGGCTACGACCCGGTGTACGGGGCCCGGCCGCTGCGCCGCTACATCTCCCACGAGGTCGAGACGATGATCGGCCGTGCCCTGCTGCGCGGTGACGTCCAGGACGGCGCGACGGTCCGCGTCGACGCCGAACACGGAGAACTGGTCGTCACCTACGACCAGCCCGAGGACGTGAAGGGAGCGCGGGCGGCATGAGCACGATGCAGGCGACGACCGTCAGATGTCCGCACTGCGGGCGCACCAACCGGGTGCCCGTGGCCGCGGAGGGCCGCCCCAAGTGCGGCCACTGCAAGCAGCCCCTGCCGTGGATGGTGGACGCGGGCGACGACGACTTCGCCGAGGTCGCCGAGCGGGCCGGCATCCCCGTCGTGGTCGACCTGTGGGCCACCTGGTGCGGCCCCTGCCGCATGGTCAGCCCCGCACTGGAGAAGGTCGCCACCGATCTCGCCGGCCGCATCAAACTCGTCAAGGTCGACATCGACAAAAACCCGCGACTGGCGCAGCGCTTCGAGGTGCAGGCCGTACCGACCCTGCTGATCCTCGACCGGGGCGAGACGGTCGCCCGGCAGGCGGGGGCGGCGCCCGCCCCCGCTCTGCGCCAGTGGGTGGAACAGTCGCTCACCGCCCGGAAAGGGTGATCCGGATGACCCTGCACGCAGACCCCCACCTCGCGCTCGTCCGGCCGGTCCAGCCGCTGACCCCAGAAGGGTGTCAGGAGTGTCTGATGCTCGGCTCCCCGTGGGTCCACCTGAGGCTCTGCCTGACCTGCGGACACGTCGGCTGCTGCGACTCCTCGCCGAACAAGCACGCGCGTAAGCACGCCGCTGCTGTCGCCCACCCGATCGTGCAGTCGTTCCAGCCCGGCGAGGACTGGCGCTGGTGCTACGTCCACGAGGCGTTCGTCTGATGTCCGGCGAGCGGTCGCTGCCGGGCGAAGAGCCGGTGCCGGAGACGGCGGACGAGGCCACCTTCTGGGAGACCCCGGACATCTACGGCGCGTATCCGCGCCTCACGGAGGACCAGATAGCACGGCTGGCGGAGCACGGGCAACGCCGGAGCATGGCTGCGAACGACGTGCTGATCCGGGAGGGGGAACGCTGCGAGACGTTCTTCGTCGTCCTCAGCGGTACCGTCGTTGTCGTCGAGGACTACGGCACTCCCGAGGAGCACGTGCTGCGCGTGCACGGCCCCGGTCGCTTCATCGGCGAACTCGGCCTGCTGTACGGACAGGTGGCCTTCTACACCGCTGTCGCCAGGGAGCCCGGCGAGGTCCTCGTCGTCTCCCTGGACCAGTTGCGCCGCCTGGTGGCCCGGGACTCCGGCATCGGGGACGTCGTGCTGCGCGCCTGTCTGGGCCGGCGCGCGCTGCTCGTCGGACAGGGCGCCGGCTTCCGCATCGTCGGCTCGCGCTACTCGCCCGACACCAGACGGCTGCGCGAGTTCGCCGTCCGCAACCGGCTGCCGCACCGGTGGATCGACCTGGAGACCGACGAGGAGGCCGAGGAGCTGCTGCGCCGCTTCGGCGTCGGCCCGGCGGAGACACCGCTCGTCATCTGGCGGGACACCACCCTGTTGCGCAACCCCAGCAACGCGGAACTGGCCCGGCTCATCGGCCTGCCGTCACTGCCCGCCGGAGACCGTCACGGTGACGTCCTCATCGTGGGCTCCGGACCCGCGGGCCTCGCCGCCGCGGTGTACGCCGCCTCCGAGGGCCTGAGCACCACGGTAGTGGAGGCGATGGCCACCGGCGGCCAGGCCGGCACGTCGTCCCGCATCGAGAACCTGCTCGGCTTCCCGTCCGGCATTTCCGGCGCCGAACTCACCGAACGCGCCGTGCTCCAGGCGGACAAGTTCGGCGCCAGGATCAGCCTTCCGCTGGAGGCGACCGGCCTCCATGCCAAGGACGAGGACCACTACGTGGTGGCGTTCGCCGACGGCAGCGAGATCGCCGCCCGCGCCGTCGTCCTGGCCATGGGCGCCCGCTACCGCCGGCTCCAGGTGCCCGGCATCGAACGCCTGGAGGGAACGAGCGTGCACTACTCGGCGACCGTCTACGAGGCCCAGCAGTGCAGCAACGACCCGGTGGCCGTCGTCGGCGGCGGCAACTCGGCGGGCCAGGCGGTGCTGTTCCTCGCCGGGTACGCGCCCAAGGTGCACCTGCTGGTCCGAGGAGCCAGCCTTGAGGCCAACATGTCCCGCTACCTGATCGACCAGGTCGAGCGCCATCCGCGGGTGGAGGTCATGCTGCACACCGAGGTCACCGAGGTCATCGGCGAGCAAGTGCTGGAGGAGCTCGACGTGGTCGACAACCGCACGGGCGGCCACCGCCGGCTCGCGGTACGGAGCCTGTTCGTCTTCACCGGCGCCGAGCCCCACACCGAGTGGCTCGCCGGCACCGTCGCCCTGGACGCCCGCGGCTTCGTCCTCACCGGGCCGGAGGCCCAGGAAGCCTGCGCCTCCCCCGAGGTGTGGCACGGCCGCGGGCGCTCGTGCATGACCCTGGAGGCCAGCCTCCCCGGGGTCTTCGCGGTGGGGGACGTCCGCAGCGGCTCGGTGAAGCGGGTGGCCTCCGCGGCCGGTGAGGGCGCCATGGCCATCCACTTCGTGCACCGGCACCTGGGGCACTCGGCCGCACCCGGCACCACGGGCACGTCGGCCGTCTCGGGCCACTCGGACGTCTCCCCGCGCATACGTCACAAGGAGTCCGCGTGGCTCGCATGACGAAGGTGCGGGCACCAGAGGTCGCCGGAGACCCGCGAGTCGAGGAGCGCCTGCTGCCACTCGTTCACCGTCGGTCGCCGCGGTCGGCCGGAGTCCCGAACCCACCGGCGGCGCCGTTCTCGGCGGTCAACGCGCCCTCGGCTTCCGGCTGACGGGAATGTGGGCGGAAGTGATCGTCATCGGCGTGCCGGTGACGGCGATGAGGGAGCTGCCCGGCCCGTGGCCACGGGGCATCGCGAGGAAGCCGCCCTCTGGCTTCACGCGGTAGTCCGCGGAGGCGTGCGGGGCCAGTACGGCCGGTCCCGAGGCGATCGTCCACCAGTCGGAGGCGCCCTGGCCGGTGCGGCTCGCGAAGTGCGGCCGGAGTGCCGTGCCCGTGGTGTTGACGGCCCGGACGTCGATGGCGGTGACCCCGATGCGTGCGCCGTGTTCCGCGAAGTGCGGCGCGAGGCTCATGCGCAGCGGCGGCGGGCTCGCGGCGGCGATCGCGACGCAGGCGAGGGCGGGGGCGAGCAGGCCGGCCGCGACAACGGCCTTGGCGCGGCGGCGGGATAGGCGGGGCAGGCGGGGCTGCCAGGCGGTGGCGAACGCGGCGGCCGGGACGGTGGCGGCGGCCGCCAGCCACAGCGGGGTCATCATCAGGAAGTAGCCGTCCTGGGAGCGGGTGGCGAGGTAGAACGCGAGCCACGGCAGGACGGTGAGCGCCGGACCCAGCCGTCGGACGAACAGGAGGGTGGCCGCGAGGAGGCCGAGCAGGAGCAGTTGGCTGCCGTAGGAGTAGTAGTCGAGGCGGCTGCTGCCGTCGGTGAAGTAGTAGGAGATGCCCATCACGCCCTGGCCGTGCAGGATCGCCTTCTGCTCCAGTGGCAGCAGGATTCCGTTCAGCCAGGCCGGGAAGTCCTGGACGGCGAAGTACGCGTTGGCCGCGGACCAGGTGAGGGCGGCGGTGGCCGTGTAGCGGGCGGTGACCGCGAGGGCGCGCCGGGGGCCGAGTTCGCCGCGCCGGACGGCGTAGAGGCCGATCAGGAGGAACGGGGCGAGGAACCAGGCGAGTTGCTGGGCGGCGCAGGCGGCGCCCAGGCAGGCCGCCCGCAGGACGCCCCCTGGTCCGAGGACACCGCGCTCGCCCGTGCCGGGCCAGCGGACCACGACGGGGACGAGCAGGGCGAGGGCCGTGACCGCCGGGTAGCCGGCGTAGGCGTAGTGGGGCAGAAGGCCGAAGCCGAGGCAGACGGCCGTGCCGGCGGAGCGCCAGGGCGCCGGCAGCAGGAACCACAGCAGGACCGAGGAGGCCAGCAGCGCGGCGGTGGGAACCAGGGTCGCGGCTGCCGTCGAGTGGAGGACGGCGTCCACCGGGGCGGCCAGCAGGGCGGTCAGCGGGGGGTAGCCGTAGGTGTAGTCGGCGCCGCCGGACATGGTCTTGGTGACAGCGACGCCGTGTGTGCCGAACAACCAGGGCCACGGTTGGCCGTAGACCGGACGGCCGTGCAGGATCTGGTCCGCTGCCTGGGAGGTCAGCGCGGCCTCGTCCGCGCCCGCGTGGTCGAGCAGGTAGCCGCAGATGACCAGTGCGACGGCGGTGAGCAGTACCGCCGCGTCGACCCTGACCAGGGCCCGTCGGCTCGGTACGAGGAGCGCGAGGACGGCGCAGACGAGGATGGAGGCGTAGCAGACGGAGATGACGGCGGCGACCGGCGGACGCGAGTCCATCGCGGTCGTCCAGGCGGCGCGTGTGCCGATGAAGAGGCTGATCGCGGCCAGCAGGGTCATCCCCCGGTGCCACTGCTGGGGTCCGGCGTCCGGGACGCCGAGGGCCGGGGCCCGGGTGGAGGGGGGTGCCGCCAGGTGCGTCGTGGCACGAGGACGGATCTCGACGCCCGTTCCGCCCCGATGGGTGTCAGCCAAGATCTGCCTCCTCTGCCTCGTCCCCGCCGGGCGGCGACCGCAGGTGTGGGGCCGGCCGGTTCCGCCGGGCCGGAGGCTCGTCCGACCGCCCCGGCACGGAGTTCGCGCTCCCGTCGTTCAGGGCAGGGACGCATGGGCGTCCCGTTTCGATCCTCTCCAGTTCACCTGGCGTCTACAAGGACGTAGTCGGTAAGCGGTTCGCGTGAAACCTCCCACCGGGAAGGCACCCGTCTCTTACCGCCGTGCCCTGCGCGATCCCGAAGTTCCGCCGGGGGCCGGGGAGTTCGGCCGGGCAGGGGGCGGGCGGAGTACCCCGGGACGGCGAACACCGCGCCGGCTCACAGGGCCGAGCGGCGGGCCAGGAGCGCCAGGACCAGCAGTCCGGGGGCCATCGGCAGCCAGCCGGTCAGCAGGCGGTAGCCGAGGACCGTCGTCACCGCCGCCGTTCCCGGCGCGCCGGCCGCCGTGAGCGCGAGGGCGAGCGCGGCGTCCAGAGACCCCAGCCCGCCCGGCGTCGGCAGCAGCGCTGCCGCGCCACTGGCGACCAGGTAGGCCATGACCACGCGGTTCACAGGGAGGCCGAGGCCGATCGCATGGATCACGGCGAGGACCACACTGGCATGCAGCAGGGCGAACGCGACCGACCCGCCCCACAGCGCGCAGGCCCGCGCTCGGCACTGGTGCACGTCCCGCACGTCGGCGAAGGCGCGGGCCACCAGTCGTCTGAGGCGGCCGCTGACCGCGGCCGCCAGGACGACGGCTCCGGCCGCCACCGGCAGCAGGACCAGGACGTGCGGGACCCGCACGGAGAGAGGGACCGTGCCGGGCGAGGCGATCAGCAGAGCCACGCCCATCGCACACCGCACCAGTCCGCCGACGGCCGCCTTCACCGCCAGTGCGGTCGCCGAGCGCCGGGTGGACAGCCCGCACCGCGTCAGGAACCGCAGGTTCACCACCGTCGCCCCGGCCCCCGCCGGGAGCAGGTGGTTGGCGGCGCCGGCCGCGAACTGCGCCGCCACCAGCCGCCCCCTGGGCAGCCGTTCGACCACGGCCCCCTGCTGTGCCACGGCCGCGCACACCCAGGTGCCCATGGCGGCGAGGCAGGCGAGCACCAGCCACTCCCGGTCGGCGGCGGCCAGCCGGTCGGTGCCGCTGTCCAGCGTGGCCCGGTGCGCGGCGAGCACCCAGCCGGCGGCGGCGAGCACGATCAGGGTGACGCCCAGCTGGACGTACGGGCGCCTGCCCACAGGGATCGGCGGGCTCTCGGTGGCGGTCACCACGCTCACCTTCCCGTCCCTGCACCGGGTGCCACGTACGCCCGGAGCCCGCCGGCCTGTTCCGCGGGCCAGGTGCGCGCGTACGCGGGCGGGCGGCCCCCGGGTGGTGCGAGGACGGCGAAGGACGTGCGGTGAGCGGCGCGCCTCAGTTCGGCCACGGTGGTGCTGGCGTCGTGCCCCGTCGTCTGGGCGGAGCCGCAGCCGGCGGAGAAGGCGATCGGCACGGCGTCGTACCCGCTGAGCAGACAGGGCTGCCGTACACCGAGCGCATGGAGGGCGGCGGCGGTGCGGGACCAGTCGGCGCGGGAGGCCGCGGAGCTGTCCACCGTGTGCTCCAGGACGACGTACTGCACGGCCAGGTGACCCGCCACACCGATCGCCACCAGGCCGAAGGCGACGGTGCGCGCCGTCCGGCCCGCCGGGGCGGTGACCAGGTGGGCGAGGCCGTGGGCGACGGGCAGGGCGAGCAGGGCGTAGGCGGGCAGCAGGAAGCGGGGGGCCGCGTAGCCGATGAGGAACAGGTAGGGGACGGCAGCGGTGACCGCGCAGGCCAGTGGAAGCAGCACGGGCAGCGCGCGCCGGACGCGAACGGCGGCCACCGCTCCCAGGACGGCGAGGAGCGGCAGCACGAACCACCACAACGTCACCACAGGGCTGGGGGCCGCTCCGGTGCAGGGCCGGCACAGAGTACGTCCGCCGAGACTGCGCAGCTGGTCGACGACCGCGAGGTGCCAGCCGAGTCCGCCCTGGATGGCGGAGGCGGCGGACAGGCGCTGAGCGAGGCCGCCGTAGCTCGTGTACGCCTCGATCACCCACTCGCCGGCACCGGCCGCCAGGCCCATGCCGAGCACGACGAGCAGACGCGGCCGACGCACGCAGAGAGCGAGCAGGGGCAGCACGACGTAGACCGCGTCCATCGGGCGCATCCACGCCATCAGCGCCGCGCCCGCGAACACCCCCCACCAGGCCGCCCGGTCCCGGGCGTTCGCGCGGGCCCGCAGGAAGCAGCCGACGCAGGCCAGGGCGCCGATGGCGACCCAGTAGTTGGGCATGGCCTCGGGACCGTAGAACAGCGTCACCCACAGCGAGGCGAACAGGGCGCCGGCGAGGGCCAGGACGCCGCGACCGACATGGCCTCGCCAGACGCGCAGGGCGAGGTAGAGGGCGAGGCCGGACAGGACGGCCAGGTAGATCCGGAGCAGGACGGTGGAGTCGGACCACGACGCGATCGGCGCCACGAGGAGTGAGATGCCGCGGGAGCGGGGCGCGCTGAAGTAGGCGGCGGGAACGTGACCGCTGACCTGGCTGACGTAGACGGACTCGTCCCAGCCGAGACCGAGATCCGGCCGTACGAGGACGAGCTGGGCGAGCGTGAAGGCGGCTGCCACGGCCCCGAGCCGGGGCTCGCCCCGAGGGCGCCGGGTCCGGACGGCCCGTGCGGGGAGGCCGATGCGGGGCACGCCGGTCGTCGTGGCGGTCGGGCCCTCGGTCATCGTGTGCCTCTCGTCGTCGCACTCCGTCGAACCGGCCGCGGGGCCGGATCCTCCTACAGCTCGTAGGAGGACATCCCACCCTACGGCTCACAGGGTGAGAGGCGGGTGAGAAGACGGCCGTTCCGTTCGGCGCCCGTTCCCTTCAGCCGGCGCCGGGGCGGGCGATTCCCTGGTCGTAGGCGAAGATCACGGCCTGGACGCGGTCCCGGGCGCCGATCTTGGCCAGGACGCGGCCCACGTGCGTCTTCACCGTGGACTCGGCCACCACGAAGCGGGCGGCGATCTCGCCGTTGGTCCAGCCCTTGCCGATGGCGACGAGGATCTCCCGCTCGCGTTCGGTGAGGGAGGCCAGGCGCGGGTCCTCGCCGGGGTCGCCCCGGCCGGCCGGCACGTGCCGGGCGTACTCGTCCAGGATGCGGCGGGTGAGGGCCGGCGCGATCACCGCGTCGCCTCCGGCGACCGCGCGGATCCCGGCGAGGAGCTCGTCGGGGCGCGCGTCCTTGAGGAGGAAACCGCTGGCCCCGGCCCGCAGGGCGGCATGCACGTACTCGTCGACGTCGAAGGTGGTCAGCACGAGGACCCGGGACCGCCCCCCGGCCCCGGCGATCCGGCGGGTCGCCTCGATGCCGTCCATGCCGGGCATCCGTACGTCCATCAGCACCACGTCGGGACGGAGTTCGGCGGTCCTGCGGACGGCCTCGGCGCCGTTCGCGGCCTCGCCGACCACCTCCGTCTCGGGCATGGAGTCGAGCAGCACCCGAAAGCCGTAGCGCTGCAGCTGCTGGTCGTCGACGACGAGCACCGTGGTCACCGGGTGCCTCCCTGCGGGGCCAGGTCGAGGACGGCCTGCACGGCCCAGCCCCCGTCGGCCGCGGGTCCGGCGCTCACGGTCCCTCCGTACAGCGCCGCTCGTTCGCGCATGCCCACCAGTCCGTGTCCTTCCTCGTTCCATGGTCCGGCGGGTCCGGCCGGGCCGTTGTCCCGGATCCGGATGACCAGCCGTTCGTCCTCGACGACGACCGTCAGGTTCACCTGGGTGCCGGCGCCGGCGTGCTTCAGGGTGTTGGTCAGGGCTTCCTGGACGATGCGGTAGACCGTCAGCTGCATCCCGCGGTCCAGGGCGTCCACCTCGCCGACGGTGCGGTAGACGATCTCCAGTCCGGCGGTGCGTACGCCGTCGCACAGCGTCTCGATGTCCGCGAGCCCGGGCTGGGGGCTGAGTTCGGGTGCCTGCCGGGCGCCGTCCGACGCCTCGCGCAGGACGCCGAGCACCCTGCGCAGCTCGCCGAGGGCGGTGCGGCCGGTGTCGCCGATGAGCTGGAGGGCCTCCTTGCCGCGTTCGGGAGCGGTGTCGCAGGCGTACGCGCCGGCGTCGGCGAGGGTGATGATGACGGACAGGTTGTGCCCGACGATGTCGTGCATCTCACGGGCGACCCGGGCGCGTTCCGTGGCGGTCGCGAGTCTGATGCGCTGGTCGCGTTCCGTCTCCAGCCGCGCCGCCCGCTCCCGCAGCCCCGCGAGCCGGGCCCGCCGGGTCCGCACCATCAGGCCGACGGCCAGGGCCGCGGTCGCCGTGCTCAGCAGGAAGAACAGGGCGTCCCAGACGGACACGGCCGGCGAGACCCGCACCGCGACCAGCACCATCCCCGCGGCCATGACCGCGCAGGCCCACGGCAGCCGGCGCAGCTGCCCGTGCAGGGCCAGGCTGTACAGGGCGACGAACAGGGCGACGTCCGCGCGCAGCACGGCATCCAGCGACCACTGCAGGACGAAGACCGCGGCGATGGCGCCGAAGGCCGCCAGGGGCCGGCGCCGCCGCCACAGCAACGGCAGCACCAGCCCGGCCTGCAGGGCCAGCACGGCCGCCAGGGGAAGCTGGGTGAAGACGAACCGGAACCTGTGCCGGTCGTCCCCGTCCCCGTCCCCCGCGCCGCCGTGGTGCAGCAGGTCCGGCAGACAGAACATGAGCAGGACCAGCACCACCACCGCGGTGTCCAGCACCCACGGGCGGGCCCGGTCCGCCTGGCGGAGCCGCTGGCCGGCCCGGGCGAACCGGGCGACCAGCGGGCCCATCGCGCCGACGTCGTCAGTGATCGTGCTGGTGGTCAAGGTTGTCACCTGCCCATGGTGCAGGCGGTCAGACGTCGCAGCGCACCAGCCGGTACGCCGCCCCCGCCAGCGCGAGCACCGTCCAGCCGAGGAAGACCAGCAGTCCGGCACCCGGCGACAGGGTCGTGGAGTCGTGCGTGAGGGCGAACATCGACTCGCCCGCGTTGGACGGCAGGTAGGGGCTGATGTTGTCCTGCCAGGAGCTCGGCAGCAGCGAGATCAGGCCCGGGACCAGCATCAGGGAGGCGACCAGGACCGAGATGCCGCCGGCCACCGACCGCAGCAGGGCGCCCAGGGCGGTGCCGATGACGCCGACCAGGCCGAGGTAGAGCCCGGCGCCCAGCAGGCTCCGTACGACACCGGCGTGCGAGAGGCTCATGGCCGCGGGCGTGCCGGACACGATCTGGCTGCCGAACAGGAAGGCGACGAACGCGCCCAGTGTGGCCACCACCAGCGCGACCAGCCCGAACACGGCCGCCTTGGACCACAGCACGGGCAGCCGGCGCGGTACGGCCGTGAGCGTGGAGCGGATCATCCCGGTGGAGTACTCCCCCGCCGTGACCAGCACGCCGAGCACGCCGAGGGCGAGCTGGGCGAAGTTGGTGCCGAAGAGGGACAGGCTCAGGGCCGTCGCGGTGGCGAAGTCGCGGTCCTGGTGGGGGGAGCCGACGCCGGACCTGTAGTGGTTCGCGGCGATCAGGCCGAAGGCGACGAGGAAGAGCAGACCGAGGCCCAGGGTGATCCAGGTCGAGCGCAGCGACCACAGCTTGGCCCACTCCGAGGCCAGTACGCGCCGTCCGGTCACCCGGTACGCGGGACGGGCGGGGGCGGCCGGGGACGCGTCGACGGGCGCGGTGAGGGTGCTCATGCCGCACTCCCCTCGGCCACGCGGTTCTCGATGCCGGTCGAGCCGTGGTACTCCACGGCATCCCTGGTCAGGTTCATGAACGCCTCCTCCAACGACACCGTCCGCGCGGTCAGTTCGAACAGCGCGATCCCGTGCTCGGCCGCCTTCAGGCCGATCTCCCGGGCACTGAGCCCGGTCACCTGAAGCTCCTCGGAGCCGGCCCGGCCGGTGATGTCGACACCGGGACCCGCCAGTGCCTCCCGCAGCCGTGCCGGCTCCTGGGTGGCCACCTGCACCGTGTCGCCGCCCGCCTCCCGGACGAGGTCCGCCACGGTGGTGTCGGCCAGCAGCCGCCCGCGCCCCACGATGATCAGATGGTCCGCGACCAGGGCCATCTCGCTCATCAGGTGCGACGACACGAACACGGTCCGGCCCTCGCCCGCGAGGGCCTTGAGCAGGTTGCGGATCCACAGGACGCCCTCGGGGTCGAGCCCGTTGACCGGCTCGTCCAGCATCACCGTCTGCGGATCGCCCAGCAGCGCCGCGGCGATGCCGAGCCGCTGCCCCATGCCGAGGGAGAACGCGCCGGCCCGCTTCTTCGCCACGCTGCCGAGGCCGGCCAGTTCGATCACCTCGTCGACCCGGCGGCGCGGAATGCCGTGGGTCAGCGCGAGCGCCAGCAGGTGGTTGTAGGCCGAGCGGCCGGGATGGATCGACTTCGCCTCCAGGAGGGCACCGACCTCCTGGAGCGGTGCCTGGTGGCCGGCGTAGTGCTGCCCGTTGACCGTCACCGACCCGCTGGTGGGCGCGTCGAGCCCGACGATCATGCGCATGGTCGTGGACTTCCCCGCGCCGTTGGGCCCCAGGAAGCCGGTCACCGTACCCGGCCGCACGGCGAAGTCCAGCCCGTCGACGGCCGTCTTCTCGCCGTATCTCTTGGTCAGCTGCTGTGCGTCGATCATGCGCGTCTCTTCCTGTGGGAGCCGGCGCCCGTCTGTCGCCCTGACGCCTCACCGACCACGCTAGGAGGCGAAACGCCTCGATTCGGTGGTACCGCGGGCTGATCCACACCCACCGGGTCGTACCGCGGTACTACACGTCTGTGCGCCGTGGGTCTCACACCCGCTCGCCGCGGGTCCTGCCTTCCTGGACGTGCGCGTAGGCCATGAGGCCGAACAGGACGGCAAGCAGGACCGCGGACGAACCGGGGGTACCGAGATCGAGGCCGCCCTTGGCGGCCGGCTTGGTCAGGAAGTCGCCGGCGGTGGCGCCGAGCGGGCGGGTGAGGACGAACGCGATCCAGAACAGCAGGACGTTCGGCACCACGGGCACCCTCATCAGGGCAGCCAGTACGGTGAGCAGCCCGGTCACCAGCAGCGCGCCGCCCGCGTAGCCGAGGCCGGAGCTGTCGGACAGGAAGTCGCCCATGGAGGTGCCGAGGGTGTTGGAGACGAGGATCGCCGACCAGAACAGGGCCTCGCCGCGGAAGGTGACGATGTCGCGGATCTGGAACGTCATCCCGCTCAGCCGCCAGACGGCGAAGACGGCCAGCAGGATGGAGACGAGGATCGCCGCGCCGGCCGGGTAGCCGAGTCCGAGGCCCTGCGGTCCCCAGCCGAGCGAGGTGGCGCCGGCGGACAGGTACCTGGTGCTGGCGTCGCGGTTCATGAAGTCGGACATCGTGGTGCCGGCCATGCTGGTCGACAGGATGACCGTCCAGTAGAAGAACGGGTTGTAGCGGCGGGACCTGAGCTGGACGACGAGGGTCACCACGAAGATCAGGAACAGCGCGATCGTGGTGAGGAAGTAGCCCAGTTTCAGGGTCTGGGAGAAGAGATCGCCGGCCGTCTCGCCCAGGGTCGTCGCCGCGATCTTCATGATCCAGAAGGCGAGGGTGACCTCGGGCAGTTTCTTCATCACCGATGTCGTCGTGCTCGCGACGTCGAGATCAGTGAGGTGGTTCGGCTGCTGCAAGGTGGGGGGCTCCTTGTGTGAAGGGGCGACCGCGGTGGGGCGACCGCGGTCAACGACCTTGGCAGCAACGACCTGAACACCTTCTGAACGCCTGCTCCTGCCCTGTTCAGGCGGCGTGGCGCACGGTTTCCCGCGGCAGCGTGACGTCAGGCACCCGGGCCCGCCCCGCCGTCGCGGGCCGGTGGCGAGAGGTGGTCGCCGACGGCCGCGCCGAGGGGGCGGGTGGGGACGTCAGCGCATGTCCGTGAGGAGGGTGCGCAGTTCGGCCTCCTGGTGGGCCGACGACATCGGCGGGTTGGAGTGGTCGATGCCGAAGGTCTTCAGGACCTGGTCCATCTGGGCGTCGAGGAACGTCCATCCGGTGTTGTCCAGCGGCTGCAGCGAAGCCTGGTCGGCGTCCCACAGGTCCCGCAGCGACTGGGCGGCCGTGTGGGCCCCGGTGGCGTTCCCGGACTGTGCGTCCCTGAGCGAGGTCGACGCGAGCGTCCGCAGCGCGTCGACCTTCGTGGCCGGGAACTTCTTCACGGCCTGGCCGGGGGCGAGGTGCACGGTGGAGGTGGCGTCCTCCTCCGGGGCCGGTCCGACGTGCGGCTGGCTGTGCGCCCAGATCAGCAGGCCCACGGTGGCGACGGCGAGGAGGCCGAAGCCCGCCAGCGCGGTGCGCTCCCTTTGCGGGTTGGCGGTGGTCTGCGGGGTGTGCGTGGCGTCGTAGGTCTCGATCACGTCGGAGCGTGTCACCGTCAGGTAGACGACCGTCGCCAGGATCAGGCCGAGGAAGATCACGCTGGTGGTGAAGGTGCCCAGTGCCAGGCCGGTCGGCTCGCCCGGCTGGGCGACCTTCGGGGAGGCGAGCCAGTCACCGATGTTGGCGCCCAGCGGGCGGGTCAGGATGTAGGCGAGCCAGAAGGACAGCACCGGGTTCGCGCCGAACTTCCACAGCAGCATGATCGCCGCGATGAGGCCGAGCGGCAGCAGGACCGAGACGCCCGGGCTCCAGCCGGTGAGTTCGAGGGTCCAGTCGCCGGTCGCGGTGCCGAGCGCGAAGGTGACCAGAACGGTGAGCCAGTAGAACGACTCGCGCGGCAGCGTGTTGACCGAGTGGATCGAGAGGGTGCGCTCGCGCAGCCACCACGCGCCGAAGACCACGGCGAGCAGGACCGAGAACACCGTGGTGCTGATCCACAGCGGCACGTTGAGCTGGTCGGTCAGGATGTCGGTGTACAGCGTGCCCGTGACACTGACGACGACCACGGTCAGCCAGTACGGGAACGGGACGTACCGCTTCAGCCGCAGCTGGACGCCCAGGACCACGACGAACACCGCGGTGAAGATCCAGGCCGTGTTCACCAGGCCGACGCCCAGCTTCATGTTGATCCAGTCGGCGAAGCTCTCACCGACGGTCGTGCACAGGATCTTGATCACCCAGAACCAGATGGTGACCTCGGGAACCTTGTTCAGCATCAGCCGCCCGCTGTGGCGTGTGCGGACTTCGCTTGTCGTTGTCATGCAATGAGGTTGGTGTGACCAACCTGCACACAACCTGACTACGCGATCGCCTCTGCCGTGGGGAAGGTCACCTCGACGCGACCGTGGCCGGCCGCGATCGCGCGGACCGCCACTCCCGCGGACACGGCGAGGCGCTTCACCACCGCCAGCCCCAACCCGTTCCCGTCGCCGCTGGTCACGCCCGCTTCGAAGACCCGGTCGACCTCCTCGGGGTCGAACCCAGGGCCGTCGTCGAGGACATCGATCACGACCCCCTCGGGCTGGACGCGCGCCGTGACCCAGACGCGCGAACTCGCATGCCGCAGGCCGTTCTCCAGCAGGGGTGACAGCACGGCCACGACGAGCTCCGCCGCCACGGCGACGTCGACGTCGGCCGGGACGGCGAGTTCGATGGAGCGACCGGCGATCGCCTGCCGCGCCGCCGCCCTGAGATCGCAGCGGGTACCGCCGTCGATCCGGGTCCGGGCGGCACCGAGGATCGTGGTGATCGCCGTGTTCAGGCGGTCGACCTCGGTCAGAACGGCCTCCGGTGCCACCTGTTGACCGGAGAGCTGCGCCAGCTGTGCCTCGCCCCGCAGGGCCGTCAGGGGCGTCCGCAACTCGTGGGCGATCTCGTCGGTGAGCCGGCGCTCGTCCGCGAGCGCGTTGTCCACGCGGTCGAGCAGGCGGTCGAGAGTTCGCCCGAGCTCCCCGAATTCGTCCCGGGGCACGCCGAGGTCGAATCGGCGCCCGGGTTCGTGATCGCCCCACTCGTCGGCGAGAGCGGCCATTTCGTGGACCACCCGCAGCGCACGCCCCACCACGAGGCGCGCGACGACGCCGGCGAGCACGATCGAGATGCCGCCCAGAATCAGCGACATCGTCAGGCTGCGCTGCTCCGACGTCTCGTACGGTGTCAGATCCACCTTCACGACCACCATGACCTGGTGGCCCTGCAGCCGGATCGGCTGGGCGTACAGAAGGTCACTGCCGACCGTGGTGGTCTGGGACTGTCCGGAGCCGACGAGCGCGTCGACGCGTCCCAGGACGCTGCCCGGCACGATTCCGTCGATGAGGTGCCCGTCGGCGTACACCCACGAGACCGTGTCCAGCGCTTCGTTGCCGCCCTCGATCAGCACGACGTGGCCGCCGCGTACGGCCACGTTCGCCGCGACCGCCTCCGCACGGGTGTGGGCCAGGGCGTTCGCGTCCGCGTCGGTCACCTGGCTCAGCAGCACGTGCGAGACCACCACCAGCACCGCGACCACCGCCGTCGCGATCAGAACCGCGAGAGCGACGACCCTCCCGCGAAAGCCCGTCACTCCCATCGGTAGCCCACCCCACGGACGGTCGCCAGACGGTCGGCCACGCCCAGCGCGCCGAGTTTCGTCCGTAGCCGGCGAACGTAGGAGTCCAGGGTGTTGTCGCTGACCTGCGCGCCGTGCGGCCAGCCCGCGGCGACGAGGGCGTGGCGGCGTACCGCGTCGCCCTGCGAGGCGATGAGCCTGCCCAGCAACCGGAACTCGGTCGGCGTCAGGCTCTCGCTCGTCGAACCGTGGGTCACGACATGTTTCGCCGGATCGAGAACGACGCCCCTCGGTAGGGTCGTCGCGGTTGTCCTGCGGAGCAGGGCACGGACCCTCACCAGCAGCTCCGGGATGTCGAACGGTTTGGTCAGGTAGTCGTCGGCTCCCGCCTCGAAGCCGCCCACCTTGTGATGCACGCCGTCCAGAGCGGTGAGCATCAGCACCGGGGCGTCGACGCCACGGGCCCGCAGCGCCAGGCAGACGTCGCGGCCGTCGGCGTCCGGGAGTCCCAGATCCAGGACGACCAGGTGAGGGACCGGTTCGAGCTGCCGCAGCAGGCTGTCCGCGGTGGACGCGACCGCGACCGTATGGCCGTCGTGCTCGAGTGCCCGCTTGAGGACGCCACGGACCGCCGCGTCATCCTCACAGACCGCAATGAAAGCCACAGGCTGACCCCAGGTACTCCGGCAACGGTTCTCTACTTTTCCTGGCCGGCGCCCTGGCGGTGCGCGACATCCGCCCGCGCCGCCCGGCGCCCGCGGTACACCTCGGCGACGAGGGGGACCAGGGACACGACGACGATCAGCGCCACCAACGGGAGCAGGTAGCGGTCGACGTTGGGGATCGACGAACCGAGCGCGTACCCCGCGAGGGTGAGGCCGACGCTCCACACGAGCCCGCCGACGACCTGCCACAGGGTGAACGTCCGTACCGGCACCTCCAGCGCGCCCGCCACCGGATTGAGGACGGTGCGCACCACGGGCACGAAACGGGCCAGCACGACGGCCTTGGCGTACCCGTAGCGCTCCAGGAGCTCCTCGGCGCGCTTCGCTCCTTCGTGCAGTCGCGGGGAGCGGCTGCGAGCCAGCAGCGCTCCGCCGGCCTTCCGCCCGAGCAGGTATCCGCACTGGGCCCCGGCCAGCGCGCCTGCCGCCGCCGCCACGAGCAGGGGGCCGAGAGACAGGTGCAGGCTTCCCTGCGCCGACCCCGTGCACAGCAGGCCGGCGGTGAACAGCAGGGAGTCGCCCGGCAGGAAGAACCCGACCAGCAGTCCTGTCTCGGCGAACATCACCACCGCGACGCCCAGCACGCCGAAGGCCGCCAGCAGGGAGTGGGCGTCGAGCACGTTCACAGCCAACTGGGACGCCGCCGGAATCGGTGCCGTCATGGAGCAGGGTCCTTTCGGTGGATGAGTGCAGACGGATACTGGCCGGCCCAAGCCTTGTGGACCTCTTCCGGAACCCTGGGCGCCCGCCGGGAGCATCCGCTCCCGCACGTCACCCCGGCGCTGCCGACGACAGAGGGTCGGCACCGGCCGGAAGGCTGCCCGGCTCCTGCGATGCGCCCACCATACGCCCTGCCTCTACGTGATGTAGTAGGCACTCGGGAGCCGTACGGAGTCTCACATGTCGCCGGGGCGCCGGGCGGGACGAGAGAGGCCAACAGGCGGTCATATCATCCCCACGGGGGCTGTGACCAGGGGCTTCGGCGAAGCGTTCAGGTTGTGGTCAGGTTGAACGCGCGGTAGTGAAATTCATGCACCAGAAGTACCCAAGCGACGGTAAAGGGGCCGGGGGCAGCGGGAGAAGGCCATGTCATCGTGCGCACCATGACCACAGACCGTCTCCTCGACGACCGCCCCCTCACCTCCGTGCGCGCCATGGCGAACAAGGTGCCGGAAGTGACCGCCTACTTCTGGATCATCAAGGTTCTCACCACCGGAATGGGCGAGACCGCGTCGGACCTGCTGGCCAAGGTCCTCGGCCCGGTGCCGGCGGTTGGCCTCGGAGGTCTCGCCCTGGCGGCCTCCCTGGCCGTGCAGTTCGCCGTGCGCCGTTACGTCGCCTGGGTCTACTGGACGGCCGTCGTCATGGTCAGCGTCTTCGGCACGATGGCCGCCGACGTGCTGCACGTCGGTCTCGGCGTGCCCTACATCGTGTCCACCCCGCTCTTCCTCGTCACGCTGGCCGCGGTCTTCGCCCTCTGGTACGCCGTCGAGCGCACCCTGTCCATCCACAGCATCACCACGCGCAGCCGGGAGCTCTTCTACTGGGCCGCCGTCCTGGCCACCTTCGCCCTCGGCACCGCCGCCGGCGACCTCACCGCGACCGCCGGACTCGGCTACCTCGGCTCGGCCGTCCTCTTCGCCGTGGCGATCTGCGTGCCCGCAGTCGCCCACCGCTTCGGCATCCTGGCCGCCGTGCCCGCCTTCTGGACGGCGTACGTCATCACCCGCCCCCTGGGCGCATCCCTCGCGGACTGGATGGCACTCGGGCACAGCCGTGGCGGCCTCGGGTTCGGACTCGGTCCGGTCACTCTCGCCTGGACGGTCGCCATCGCCTGCTTCGTCGGCTACCTGGCCGTCTCACGCAGGGACACGTCCTACAACAAGTAGGAAACGGACAGGTAGCCTGGACCCGACGACGGCGAGGGAAGGCGGACGGCGAGGTGACGGGCCAGGCAGACGAGGAAGCCCACGAGGGGTCCGGCAGGCGGGCGCGCGGCGAACTGGAGAGCGATGTGCTCGCCGCGCTCTGGGCCGCCGACGGTCCGCGCACTGCACGGGAGGTCCGGGAGCAGCTGCCGGGCGACCTCGCCTACACGACGGTCCTCACCATCCTGTCCCGGTTGCATGACAAGGGCATGCTGGTGCGGCACCGCGAGGGCCGTGGCTATGCCTACGAGCCGGCCCGCGACGAGGCGTCGCACACCGCCCAGCGCATGCACTCCCTGCTGACGGGTGGCTCTGACCGCCAGGCGGTCCTGGCCCGCTTCGTCTCGGAGCTGTCCGAACAGGACGAGCACCTGCTGCAGCAGCTGCTGGCCGGGCACGACGACGTACCCTCCGAGAGCCGGCGTTCGCCCGGGAAGCGGTGAGCCGGTGCTGATCAGCGTCTACATCCCGTTCCTCGTCACGGCCGCGCTCGCCGTGCTCGCGCCGCCTGTGGCGCACCGGCTGCCCCCGCGCCCTGCGGCCCTGGCGCTCGCCTGCGCCGCGCTGGTGACGGCGGCCGGATGGGCGGGGTCCCTCGCCCTGCTGGCCTTCACCGGAGTGGCGCAGATCCCGGAGATCGCCGAGGAGGGCCGCTGGTCCGTGTCCGCGCTGCGCTCCCAGGACCCCGTCTATGCCGTGGTCGCCGCCGTCAGCACCCTGGTGCTCGCGGTGTGTGTCGTCTCCCTCGGCGTGGCCGCCGTCCGGCAGGGCCGCCACCTGCTCCGGGCCCGGCGGGAGTGCGCCGGCCTGCCCGGTCACACGGAGCTTGCCGTACTCGACGACGACGTCCCGCTGGCCTTCGCACTGCCTGGGGCACCGGGCCGGATCGTCGTCTCCCGGGGGATGCTGCGCCGTCTCGATGGCGCCGAGCGCGAGGCACTGCTCGCCCACGAGCGGGCGCATCTGCGCGGACGTCACCACGTCTTCCAGAGCGTGTGGCGGCTCACGGCCGCCCTGAACCCGCTGCTGCGGCCGGTGGCCGTCGCGGGCAACTTCGTCCTGGAGCGCTGGGCCGACGAGGAGGCCGCCGAGCGGGTCGGTGACCGTAGGGTCGTCGCCCACGCCGTGGGCCGCGCCGCTCTGGCATCCGTCGGTGCCTCCCGTCCCGCCGCGCTGGCCGCGACCGGCGGGGTGGTGCCGCAGCGGGTACGGGCCCTGCTGGCACCGCCGCCCGCCCGTCGCAGCCTGCCCTTGCTGGTGGGCGGTGTGCTGCTCGCCGTCTGCTGCGCGAGCCTGGCCAACGCCGCCTCGGACAGCGACCGCATGCTGGACAGCGCGCACTGGGCGCTGTGCAGCGCACAGGCCCCTGCCACCACCGCCGCCGCGCCCACCGGCCACGACGATGCCCCTGGGCACCGGCCGGACGGCTGCTGTGCCGTCCCTGATCGTCCGGATCACGGAGAGCGGCACGTCTGACCTGCCGGGCGCCGGCCCTCTGCTGCCGGCCTCCTGGTCCTGCCCGTTCCGGCCGCCGCAAGGTGTTACGAGGTCACGCCGCCCGGCGGGTGGTCACAGTGGATCCCCGGCCGAAGCGGCCTCCCGGGCCGGCGCTGTGGTGGCGATGAGCTCGGCCGCCAGCAACGGGCGCAGCCGCCCGTGGCTCAGGGAGCCGACCAGCGGGGTGGCCCAGCGGCTCGCGGCCGAGCTGACGAGGAAGGCGACCGGGAGGGCGACCGCGGCGGAGCCGAGGACGTCGTGGGGGTAGTGGGCGCCGACGTAGACCCGGCTGAAGCCCTCCAGTACGGCGAACACGGCGGCGACGGCGCTCAGCCGGCGGTCGAGCAGGAAGAGCGCCGCCACGGTCGCGGCGGCGACGGTGGCGTGCCCGCTGGGGAAGGCGTAGTCCGAAGGTGCCGGGCAGGTGTCGACGAAGTAGGCGTGGGGCATCGACCGGCAGGGCCGCACCTCCGCGACGAGCTTCTTGACCACCTCGGCGGCGGCGAAGGCCGTCAGGACGGCGACCGGCGCGGCCAGCGCGACGGTCATCGCCCGCGGGCCACGGCGCCGTGCGGTCCACCAGCCGGCGACCATGAGGACGGCGAAGACTCCGAGACCGAGGTTGGTCCACACCTCCATGGGCGTGTTGAGCCACTTGGTGTCCCGGGCGAAGTCGGTGACCGAGGTGAACAACGAGCCGTCGATGCCGGATCCGTCGAGGGCCGGTTGCGCGGTGGCGACCGCGGCCATAGCGGGGGTCCTTCCGTCCAAGTGAGGGCGCCGAGTGCTCACGGGATGAGCGAACGGCCATGGGTCCCGGGCTCTGTCACCGGTCGCCTCGCGCTCGCGAGGTGACGCTCGCATGACGTGGCGACGACGCCAGAGTGACCACCCGGCTAATCTACTACAACTTGTAGATGCGAACGGGGCGGGTCCGAGCCGTCGCCCAACACCGGCCCCGCGACGATCATTTCCTAAGCTCTACATCATGTAGTAGCTTCCGTTCTCGGCACCACAGCGGTCGAGTCGTGGCCCTGGCCCGCGCGCAGGCGCGGCCTCGGCCTGCCCGCAGCGCCGTTCGGGCCGGGGCATGCCCGGCGTGCCCCGTAGCCCATCAGGAGGCGATCCACCGTGGTCCACCGTGACGACCTGGTGCCGGAGTCGGCACCCTCGCTGCCCGCCGCACCGCCGCAGGGCGGTGCCGGGCGGATCGCGATCATCTCGGCCGGTGTCGGCGCGGGACACGACGGTGCGGCCGCGGGGCTGGCGGAGCGGCTGACCGAGCACGGGTACCTGGTGGACCGGCACGACTTCCTCGACCTGCTGCCCCCCGGTACGGGCCGGCTGCTGTGCGGTACCTACCACCGGATGCTGACCTGGATGCCGAGCGGCTACCAGCGCCTGTACGCGGCCACCGACCGGGCCGCCCGGCCCGGCGCGCTGTGGCGGGCCCTGTTCCGCGCGGCCGAGCGGCGCACCCTGCGGGCGCTCGCGCCGGACACCCGCGCGGTCGTCTCGACCTACCCCGGCGCCAGCCAGGTCCTCGGCGCACTGCGCCGGCGCGGCAGGCTGACGGTACCGGCCTTCACCTACCTCACCGACTTCTCCGTCCACGCCCTCTGGGTCGCCCCCGGCATCGACGCCCACCTGGCCGTGCACGCGGTGCCGGCGGCCCAGGCCCACGTACAGGGCGCGGCCGCCGCCACCGTCGTCGGTCCGGTCACCGATGCGCGCTTCACCCCCGCCACCGCCGGGCAACGGACCGCCGCCCGCGAGCGGTTCGCCCTGCCCGCGGACGCGCCCCTGGCCCTGCTGGTCGCCGGGTCGTGGGGCGTCGGACCGGTGCGACGGGCCGCCGTCGAGATACGGGAGACCGGGGTCGCGGTGCCCGTGGTGGTGTGCGGACGCAACGACTCTCTCGTGGCGGAGTTGCGCGCGGACGGCATCGCGCACGCTTTCGGCTGGGTGGACGACATGCCCGGACTGATGCACGCCTGCGACGTCCTGGTGCAGAACGCGGGCGGGCTGACCTCGCTGGAGGCGTTCGCCGCCGGGCTGCCGGTGGCCAGTTACCGCTGCATCCCCGGTCACGGCCAGACCAACGCGGACGCCCTGGACGAGGCGGGCCTGGCGGCCTGGGTCCGCGACCCGGCGGACCTCGGCCGGGTGCTGGCCGAGCTCCTCCACGGACCCCGCGGTCGGGCCCAGCGCGCGGCCGGACTCGACCTGCACCGCCTGGCCCCCGGACCGGCCACCGCCATCGCCACCAGGACCGGGCCGCACCCCGCGCCGCACGCACAGGCCGTCATGCGGCGCCTCGCCGGCCGGCGGCGGATCGCCCTGACGGCCGCGACCGTGGCGGCCACGGCCTGTCTGGGCGTCGCCGCCCCGCTGGCCCACGCCTACAACGAGACGCCCGCCCGCTTCACGGCCGTCGCCCATTACCTGGACGGAGACGGTCGGTGACCCCGGCCCGTCTCGTCCGTGCCACGGCGCTCGCCTCGGCCGCAGCGGTGCCCGCGCTGGCGGCCTTGCACGCGGCACCCGTGATCTCCACCTTCGGGCCGCTGCGCAACGCGGCCATGCCGCGCCTGGCAGGCCGCGGCCGGCCGGATCACGTCGCGCTCACCTTCGACGACGGCCCCGACCACCTGTCCACCCCGCGCTTCCTGGACTACCTCGACGCACGCGGGCTGCGGGCCACCTTCTTCCTGCTCGGCTCCATGCTGGCCCGCTCTCCCGGCCTGGCGAAGGAGATGGCCGCCGCCGGGCACGAGATCGCCGTCCACGGCTGGCACCACCGCCCGCTGCTGCTCCGCGGTCCCCGCGCCGCCCACGACGACCTCGCCCGCGCCCGCGACGCCGTGGCCGACGTCACCGGCAGGCCGCCCGTGCTCTTCCGGCCGCCGTACGGGGTGATGAGCACCGCCGCCCATCTGGCCTGCCGGCGCCTCGGCCTGACCCCGGTGCTGTGGACCTGCTGGGGCGAGGACTGGCGCGGCCGGGCCACCCGGCAGTCCGTCGAGCGCACCGTGCTGACCGACCTGCGCGGTGGCGGCACCATCCTGCTGCACGACTCCGACTGCACCTCCGCCACCGGCTCCTGGCGCACCACCCTCGCCGCCCTTCCCCGCATCCTCGACACCTGCCAGGAACGCGGCTGGCAGGTCGGCCCCCTGCGCGACCACGGCGTCCCCGGCCTGCCCCGCGGGTGAACGCCGCCTGAGCCACGCTCTCGGCCTCGGACGACGCGACGGCTCAGGGCCGGCCGCGGACGCCTGCCGGCGCGGGTGTGCTGCCCGTCGGCGTGGGTGTGGGTGAGGTTCCGCCGCCGGTCGTGCCGCCGAGGAGGCCGCCGCCGGTACCGGCGGTGGTTCCGGAGGTGTCGGTCGGAGTCGGGCTGACACAGTGCTGCCCGTGCCCGTGCCCGTGGCACGGTGCGGTGCTGGGGGTCGGAGTGGCCGGCACGGTCGGGGTGGCCGGGGGTGTGCTCTGGGTCGCGGTGGCGGAGGGGGTGGGCGAGGGCGCGCCGAGTTCGTCCGTGGACTGGCCGAGCGCGGGTGCGGGCGGGAACTGCTGGACGGGCTGCCCCTGGAGGGCGGCGGTCATGTAGCCGGTCCACACCTCGGTGGGCATGTCGGCGCCGAAGACCTTGGCGTAGCCGCCGACGCCCTGCATGGACTGGAGGCCGGCGTTCTTCGGGTCCTCCTTGAACATGCTCACGGCCGTGGTCAGTTGCGGGGTGTAGCCGATGAACCAGGCGGACTTGTAGTCGTCGGTCGTACCGGTCTTGCCGGCTGCCGGGCGGCCCAGGGCCTGGGCGTTGGTACCGGTGCCGTTCTTGACGACACCTCGCAGGACGTCGGTCACGGTGTCGGCGGTCGAGGCGGGCATGGCCATGGTGCCCTTGGGCTTGTCGAAGCCGGCCAGCTGCCGGCCGTCGGCGACGACCTTGGTCACCGAGTACGGCTCGTGCTGGACCCCGCCGTCGTCGAAGGTGGCGTACACGTCCGCCATCCGGATCGCCGACGGTGTGGAGGTACCTATGTAGAAGCCCGGGGTGTCGTACTGCAGGCTCGTGTGCAGGAGGCCCGCCTTCAGGGCCTCGCTCTCCACGTTGTCGTAGCCGACGTACTCGCCGAGCTGGACGTAGGGGGTGTTGACCGACTGCTCCATCGCCTTGCGCAGGGTGATGTAACCCCACTTCGTGGACACGTCGTTGCGCTGGTGCAGGAGACCGGTGGGGTCGTTCGAGTCCGGCAGCTCCTGGCCCTGCTGGTTCTTGATGGTGATGCCGTCGTCGCCGTCGAACTTCGAGGACGGGGTGATCGGTGAGGGCGGCTGCCCCGGGGAGAGGACGGCACCGTGGTCGAGGGCGGCGGCCAGGTCGACGGGCTTGAAGGTGGAGCCGACCGGCACACCGGTCGCGTCCGCGTTGTCCGTCCAGTGCCCCTTGTTCCAGCCGGCCCCGCCGTACAGCGCCACGATCGCGCCGGTCGACGGATCGATCGACGCCGCGCCGACCTGGACGTCCTTGTCGGCCGGGCGGTGCTGCGGATCGAGATGCTTGCGCTCCATCGCCGTGACGGACGTCGACAGGGCGCCGACCCTCTTCTTGTCGAAGGTGGTGTAGATCTGGTAGCCGCCGTGACCCAGCTGCTGGTCCGTGAGGGACGTGTGGGCCTCGACGTATTTCTCCGCGGCCTGCACCAGGTACCCGGTCTGCCCGGCCATGCCCGCCGACGGCGCGTACGGCCTGGGCGTGGGGAAGCCCGCCGCGAGGTACCGCTGTTCCTGGGCGTCGGTGATCTTGTGGATCTTGGCCATCCGCTCCAGCACGTACGTCCAGCGGGCCTTGGCCTGGGCCTTGGCCTGCGGATCGGTGTCGGCGTGCATCAGCAGGCTCGGCTCGTTGACCGTGGCGGCGATGAAGGCCCCCTGGCTGACGTTCAGCTGGAAGGCGTGCACGTGGTAGTAGGTACGGGCCGCGGCCTCGATGCCGTAGGCGTCCCGGCCGTAGTAGCAGGTGTTGAGGTAGCCCTGCAGGATCTGCTGCTTGGACAGCTGGCCGCCGATCTTCAGGGAGATCATGATCTCCCTGAGCTTGCGGGTGACCGACTGGTCCTGGCTGAGGTAGGTGTTCTTCACGAACTGCTGGGTGATGGTGGACCCCGACTGCACCTCACCTCCCGTGGCCATGTGGTAGACGGCCCTGAGCATGCCCTGCGTGTCGACGCCCGGATCGGAGTAGAAGGTCGCGTTCTCCGCGGCGAGGAAGTCCCACTGCACCAGCTTCGGCACCTGGGCGAGGTCGACGTTCTGCCGGTTGGTGGCCCCCTGGGTGGTCATCACCGAGCCGTCCGACCAGTAGTAGGTGTTGCTCTGCGCCTGGGTACTGGGGTTCGCACTGGGAATGGTCGTCGTGGCGTAGGCGTAACCGAACAGCCCCAGCAGGCCCCCGACGAACAGCAGGAAGGTGCCGGACACCAGCTTCCACGACGGCAGCCACCGCCGGACACCCCGTCGTCCGGCGCGCGGGTAGTCGATCAGGCTCCGCCGACCGGGCCGCGCGACGTTCGCATGCCGGGTGCCGGCGGCTCGGCGGGCGCGCCCGCCCCGGGACTGCGCAGCCCTGCGCGCCGCGGCCCGGCCACCGCCGTGCATGCCGTCGGGGCCGGACGGTGTGGTCCTCCCCGACGATCGGCGCCGGTGTTCGCTCATTCTCGCCACTCCTCGATCGGTGCCCCCCACCTTCTCCTACATGTTGTAAGAGTAGGCTGCTCCCGCACCGCGCATGCAGCCGCCCCCCTGCAGCCCCGGTCAGAGCTCGGGCTGCCGCTCTCGCTCCGGCCGGCCCGGGGCAAAGGGTGAACTGGTCACCGGTGCCGGCTCCGCGATGCGGACCCGCCGTCCGTTTCGGCTCGCGAACACGACGGAGAGCACGAGCGCGGTGGCGAGCGAGACGACACCGCCCAGCACCAGGGTGAAGCGGGCCCCGAGAGCGTCGGACACCAGGCCGACCAGCGGCGCGCCGACCGGGGTGCCCCCGAGGAGGACGACAAAATACACCGACAGGACGCGACCCCGTAGCCCTGGGTCGGCATGGAGCTGGACCATCGCGTTGGCGGTCGTGGTCACGGTCACCGCGGCACATCCGGTGACGAACAGCAGGACCAGGAACGAGCCGTAGCCCGGCATGAGGCCCTGCGCGACTTCCAGTGCGCCGAAGCCGGTCGTGGCGGAGAGCAGACGGCGTGCGGTGGGGGGCCTGCCGTGATGGGCCCAGTGGATCGCGCCGAGGAGGCTGCCCAGGGCGTAGGCGGCGGAGAGGCAGCCGAAGGTGGCGGCGCCCGTGTGGAACACCGTGACGGCGACGAGCGAGACGGTGACCTGGAAGTTGAGACCGAAGGTGCCGACGAGGGCGACGAGGCTGATCGGCAGCAGCAGTTCCGGGGTGGCGGCGATGTGGCGGAATGCCTCGCGCGCTCGGACGCGGCCCGGTCGCGCGCGGACCGGGGCGTCCGGTACGTGGGTACGGATGGTGATCAGGCCGTAGAGGACGGCCAGGTACGAGGCGGTGTTCAGGAGGAACACCGGGCCGGTGCCGAAGGCCGCGACGGCCAGGCCGGCGAGGGCCGGGCCGACGGCGCGGGCCGCGTTGAACTGGGCGGCGTTCAGGCTGACCGCGCCGGCCGTGTGCTCGTGGGAGACGAGTTCGCGGATGTAGGCGTTGCGGGCGGGACTGTCCACGGCGGTGGCGGTGCCGAGGGCGAAGGCCAGCGCGTAGAGGGACAGCGGGTTCACCGCCCCGGTCAGCGTGAGCAGCCCCAGCAGGAGCGACTGGGCGGCCATCGCCGTCTGGGTCAGGAGCAGCGTCCGTCGCTTGGGGTACCGGTCGGCCAGCACGCCTCCGGTCAGGCCGAGGAGGGTCTGCGGCAGGAACTGCAGCGCGGTCACGATGCCGACCGCGCTGCCGCTGTCGCCGCTGATGTGGAGGACGAGGAGGTCCTGGGCCGCGCGCTGCATCCAGGTGCCGGTGTTGGAGACCAGCTGTCCGAGCAGGTAGCGCCGGAAGTCCGGGACGGCGAGCGCGTGCGTCGCCGGCAGGCGGAAGCCGGCGCTCATGACGTCTGACGGGCATACGTGCCGCCCGCGACGGGCCTGCAGGCATCGCCGTCGTCGAGGTGGTGGAAGGTCGGGTGGGGGTGCATGAGGAACGCGTGGTGGGAGATGTTCCACGCGTAGGCGCCGGCCATGGCGAAGGCGACGCGGTCGCCGACGCGCAGCCGTTCGGTCATGATCCGGCTCGCCAGGACGTCCTTGGGCGTGCACAGCTGCCCGACCAGCGTCACCGGCTCGTCCCGGACCTCCGGACGCTTCCATGGCCGCGGCCAGGTGTCGTCGGGGATCACCTCGAAGGGCTGGTCGTGCTGTTTCGCGGCCGGGGTGCGCAGGTGGTGGGTGCCGCCGCGCAGTACGGCGAACGCGTGCCCCCGGCTGAACTTGATGTCCAGGACCTGGGTGACGTACCAGCCGCAGTAGGCGGTGACCGAGCGGCCGGGCTCGATCCGGAGGGTGAGGTGGGGGTGGCGGCCGAGGATCCGGCGCAGTCCGGCGCCGAGTGCGGGCCAGTCGAACACCCTGGGCGGATGCGTGTAGTCGACGCCCATCCCGCCGCCCACGTTGACCTCGCGCAGGTCCACTCCGCGAGCGCGGGCCCAGTTCCCGGCCCAGGCGAGGACCTCGTCGGCGAGCGGGACCTGGGCCTGGGCCTGGAGCCCGCTGGCCAGGTGGAAGTGAAGGCCTCGCAGTCGGACACCCGGGACCGGCTCCATCACCTCCAGGCAGCGGTCCAGTTGTACGGGATCCATGCCGAACGGCCCGCCGCCCATGGCCAGGGCGACCCGGCCCACGTCGACGGGCAGGTTGACGCGCAGCAGGACGTCCACGGTCCGGCCGCCCAACAGGGTGGTGAGCACGCGGAGTTCGTGTTCGCTCTCGATGTGCAGCCGCTCGGCTCCCGCGTCCAGCGCGCGGGCCAGCTCCTGCTGGGTCTTCCCCGGGCCGCCGAAGGCGACCGGTGCGCCCGGGACGGCGGCGCGGACGTGGTCCAGTTCGCCTCCGGAGGCCACCTCGAAGCCATGGACGTGTTCGGCGAGGGCGCGCAGGATCAGGGGGTCGGAGTTGGCCTTGGCCGCGTACAGCAGCTCGACGCGGTCCGGCAGTGCGGCGCGGATCGTGCGCACGTGTTCGCGCAGGCCGGGCAGGTCGTAGACGTAGGCGGGCAGATCGTCCTCGGGCAGTGCGGCGGCGAGGTCGTACGTCCCGGGCCTCACCGGACCACCTCGCGGGGGAAGTCCGCGCCGAGCGGGCTCGGCAGGGGCACGTAGGTCGCGTGCCGGTCGGCCTTGCGGGACCAGCGCAGCAGGAGGTTGGCCTTGGCCGGCAGCGGTACGCCGGACAGCAGGGCACGCAGGCGGGGCGGTTCGGCGGCGGTGCGGGCGTAGCCGGCGAGGTGGTCGCGGACCAGGCCCCACAGGGCGGCTTCCAGGGCAGGGGCGAGGTCGGCCAGGGCGCTGAGCATCTCCGCGGCATGGTTGACCAGGAGGCAGTAAGCGACCCGGTTCCAGCCGTGTTCGGGATCGTAGGTGAGGGGTTCGCGCACGTCGTCCGGGAGCTCGTCGAGGGCCGGACCGTGACGGCTGGTCAGGAGCTTGGTGCCCTCCAGGTCGCGGAAGAACATCTGCGCGGGAGTGCCGTCGGCCCCGACGCCGACGACGACATTCTGCAGGTGGGGTTCGAGCACGACGCCGTGTTCGAAGTAGGCGGCCAGTACCGGCGGCAGCAACAGCCCGAGGTACGCGTCCCACCAGGCCAGGATGTCACCGTCACCGCGGGCGAGCAGCCGGGAGACGTGGGCTGCGCCGGTCGGATACTCGTCCGCCACCGCGGCGGCGAGCAGGGGTGTGACCCCGGGACGCAGATGGCGGCGCAGGCCGGAGCGGACGATGACGCCGAAGCCCTCCAGGAGGGCGGTGTCGCCGGCCGTGCCGAGGGTGCGGTAGCCGGGCTCGGCCAGGAGCGCGCAGCCCGGGTAGCGGTCGGTGAGCCGGGCGAAGACGGGCTGGAGCAGCCGGTTGAGGGCGACGGCCCCGGACAGCTCGTACCTCGCGTGCCTGCGGACGCAGTTGGTGAGGCGGACGTCGAGGCTGAACTTCAGGAACGCGTCGGTCTCCGGGGCGTACAGCGTCCGCACCGATGCGGTCGGCACCAGCTCCGGGCCGCCCGTGCCGGTGTCCACGACGTCCCCGGCGGCGACCGCCTCGCGCAGCCGGTCGTGGTCCTTCAGCAGCCGGTACTGCCAGGGGTGGACGGGGAGTACGGCGAACTCCGGGTCGGCCACGGGGTGCAGCGCGTCCAGCACGTGCGGCTCGCCCTCCTCCCTTACAAGGTGGCGGCGTACGGCCAGGTAGCGGAGCCGGAAGCGGGTACCGGTCTCCGGGCCGTACGCCAGCCAGTCCGCCGGGTCACCGGTACGGGCCTTGGGAGTGGGGTGGAAACGGTGGCCGAAGACCAGGGACTGCTCCGAGGCCACGTACGGGTCCGCGGCCGTCCGGGCGCCCGCCCGCTCCTCCAGTACGACGCGGATCGTCTCCCGGCTGTCCGCCACCTGCCCCAGGAACTCCTCGTTGGCCAGGCCCGTGCGCTGTTCCAGTTCGTCCTGGATGCACAGGGCCAGCTCGCGCCAGTCCAGGGTCACCCAGGCATCGCCGTCGAGCCGCTGCACCGAGCCCTCGAAGCGGTGGGCCCCGATCAACGAGGTCCGGCGCAGCGCGGCACGCAGCAGCAGGCCCCGGCGGGGCAGTCGTAGCAGGAGGTGATCGCCGGCGACCGTCACCTGGTGCTCGGGGGCGGACACCTCGCGGATCAGGCAGTTGAGCAGCGTGTGGGTCGTGACGAGGTCGGCCGTCCGCGACGGCTCCGTGGCCGGGGAAGGGACGGTGGTGGCACTGTCGGTGTGGGGGGCCGTGCCGATGTTCATGTGGTCGCTCCAGTGGGACAGCGGTCGAGGTCAGGGGTCAACGGCACAGCGCCAGGGGGTTGGGAACGGACGTCCACTGCGCGGCGCCCGGGTTCTCGGACAGGCGCATGGCGATGGTCGCCTTCAGCGGCATCGTGTCCCCGAAGAACGCTGCCGCGTCCTCCTGGTCCGGCAGGTCGGCGAAGACGCGGCGTCCGGCCTCGGCGACCGTGCCCCACAGCGCCCGTGGCTCGGCCGCCCGGGTCCGGCCGAGGACGTCGACCAGCTCGCTGAAGACCCCGCTGACCAGGCCGCCGAAGAGCTTGGTGCGCAGCGCGCCGATGTCGTCGCCCGCGCGGGTGCCGAGCAACGGCGGCAGCGTGAAGCCGCACCGGGCCAGGCGGCGCGGACTGACCCGTACGCCGTCCAGGTCCCGGTACAGCACCCGCACCGGCCGCCCGTTCCGCAGGACGACCAGGGTGTTCTGGCCGTGTGCCTCGAGGGCCACCCCCATGGACAGCAGCGTCAGGGCGGGCGGCAGGACGAGGCCGGCGAGGTCCGCCAGCCAGCTCACCGGGTCCCCCGACACCATGGCGGCTCCTGTCGCGTGCACGGCCGTGAGCGGTACCGCGACCTCCCCGGCGTCGAGGTGGCACTCGGTCGATTCCCGGATCATGGCCGTCAGGCTCGCGGAGGGCTGTCCGTCCACGCGTACCGAGCCACCGCCCAGCTCCCGCAGGACGCGCAGGCTGCCGCTGTGCCCGGCCTTGTCGAGGACGGCCGCGACCAGCTCGGACAGTGGGGGCCCGTCGGCGACCTCGGCCGGGGAGATGGTGCGCCGGTAGTTGGTGACCTGGACGTCGAGCGCGGTCTTGACGTGGCAGCCGGGCAGGGTGCCCACCGGTGCGAGGGTACGCAGCGAGAGCAGCGGGCGGGCCGGGACCGTCTCCTCCACGACGGCCAGGTCGCGGTGGTGCCGGAGCACGTGGTCCCGCTGCCAGGGGTGCACCGGCAGCAGGAACGCGTCGCCGTCCCGCAGCGCCCGCGGCCAGTCGCCGGCGCCCTGCCAGCGCTCGGCCGGGACCCGGACCAGGGCCAGTCGGACGACCGGGTGGTGTTCGGGCGCGTAGGCGAGCACGTCGGCGACGGACATGCCGGTGCGCGTCCGGCAGCAGGGGTGCTGCGGGTGGCCGTCGACGACCGCCTGCTCGGCATCCGCCGAGTCGGCCGGAGCGGCCTTGCGGTCAGCGTTCGCGGCTCTGGCGAGGGCCAGGTTGACGACGCTGTTGCCGAGTTCGGTGGCCAGTCGCTCCGCCGCGGGGGTGCGCAGGCCCAGCTGTGCCAGCAGCCGGGCCGGGTCGCCGATCGGCCCCTCCGGTCCCGACACGGCGAAGTCCTGCGGAACGTCGGCGAAGGGCCGCGCGCCGTCCTCGGGTGCCGAGAGCGAACCGCCCCGTTGCACTTCGACAAGCAGAGACCCGGACTCGCGGCGTCGCCTGGTCACACCGGGCAGGGGTTCTCGTCCGAAGGCGCCCCACAGGCGGGACAGCACGGTGGCGCGTGCTCCCGGGAGGGCGCTCGCGAAGGGCTCCACCAGGTCCGGGCGGATGCGGCGCAGTTCGTCAACGGGCATGCGGTCGTCCATGGGCATGCGGTGTCCCTGGTTCTCGCGGTGGCGGGTTGTCCGGTGGTGCTCCGGTGGCACCGACCGCCCGGCCGACGCTACGGGAAGACGATCAAGGGAATTGCCAGAGCGAATACAGCGAGAGGTCGCGGACACCTCCGGAACAGCGTTTCGCCGGGCGCGGTTCCGGCCGGTCCGGCCGAGGCCGGCACAGGGGCCGGCGCACTGACCTTGGATCAGATTCCGGCTGTCGCCTGGGAGGCCGCGTGCCGGCGTCCGACGTCTTAACTCGTTGCTTACGCCACGCTGGCCGGGCCCTTGATGTCGTCAAGAAGCCGCGCCACAGCGGTTGAGCCGACCGTGGAAGATCACTGACTCGGGGGAGCTTGCGGCGTTTGCGCCACGCGCCGCGGCCGGTGTCTGTGAGCCTTTCGGCATGCGTGTCTTGCTGATCGAGGACGACGACCGGGTGGCCGGGCCCTTGGCGGAGGGGCTGCGCCGTTTCGGGTTCACCGTGGAACACGCCAGAACGGGGGCCGAGGGCCTGGCCGCGCCGGAGGTGGCGATGGTGCTGCTGGACCTCGGGCTGCCGGACATGGACGGCATCGACGTGTGCCGGACGCTGCGGTCCCGCTCGTCCGTACCGATCATCATGATCACGGCCAGGGACGACGAGGTGGACCGTGTCCTCGGGCTCGAACTGGGGGCGGACGACTACGTCTCCAAACCGTTCGGCGTACGGGAACTCGTCGCCCGGATCCGGGCCGTCACCCGCCGCGCCCGCCCAGCGGTTGCGGACCCCCGGTCCGGTTCCTCGAACCCCTCCGACGGCCTCAGCCGTCCCGCGACGCCCGGCATCCAGCGGATCGGCCCGCTGACCATCGACTGCCGCACGCGGCAGGTTCGCCTGCACCAGACGTCCATCGCCCTCGCGCCCAAGGAGTTCGACCTGCTCAGCTGCCTCGCCGAGGACCCCGGCGCCGTCTGCTCCCGCCGGCAGATTCTCGACGCGGTCTGGGAACCTCACTTCTTCGGCCCCACCAAGACCCTGGACGTCCACATCGCCGCGCTCCGGCGCAAACTGGGCGACGCCTCCTGGATCGAGAACATCCGCGGAATCGGCTTCCGCCTCGTCCCCCCGGCACATTCCGACGTCCCGTCCGCCGCGGTGCGGACGCGCGGCGGAGAGCTCCGGTGACCCGTCGCCTCCTGCTCAGCCACCTGAGCCTGATACTGCTCGTCCTGCTCGCGCTCGAAGTGCCCTTCGGCGTCTTCTACGCCCGCAGCGAGCTGGCCCGCTTCTCCCGCACGGCGGAGCAGGGGGCGATGACGCTCGCCGAGGTCTGCGAGGACAAGATGGAGCACGGACTGACGGCTGACCTGCCCGACCTCGCCCTCGCGTACGGGCGGCGGACCGGCGGCACCGTGCTCGTCGCCGACCGCCGGGGCATCGTCCTCACCGACACCGCGGACCGCGCCGTGGTCGGCGAGGACCTCTCCGCCGAGCCGGACATCTCCACGGCACTGCACGACCGCCCCACCGTCGGCACGCGCACGGCCCCGTCCGCGGACGGTGAACTCCTCTTCGTCACCGTGCCGGGCGGGTCCAACCCCGCCGTCGCCTGTGTGGTGCGCACGGTGTACGCACTGGGCCCGCTCAAGGCCAGGGTGCGCACCACCTGGCTGGTCCTCGCCGCCGTCGGTCTCGGAGTGCTCGCCGCGGCCTCCCTGATCGGGTTCGCTCTCGCGCGCTCGATCACCCGCCCCGTGCAGGCCCTGGAACGCGCCACCGCGCAGCTCGCCGAAGGCCGGATCACCGACCCCCCGGCCACCGACCACGGGCCACCGGAACTGCGCAGGCTCGCCGCGTCGTTCACCCGGACCGCGACTCGCCTTCAGCACCTGCTGCAGGCTCAGCAGGCGTTCGCCTCCGACGTGTCGCACCAGCTGAAGACACCCCTGACCGCACTGCGCCTGCGCCTGGAGAACTTCGAGCCGCACCTCGCCCCCTGCGCCCAGGACAGCCTCGACACGGCGCTCGGCGAGCTGGAGCGGCTCAGCCGCATGGTGCAGGGGCTGCTCGCTCTCGCCCGGATGGAGAACACCGAGATCCGGGCAGCAGCCGCCGATCTCAATGCCGTCGTCCGCGACCGCGCGGACATCTGGACGGCCTTCGCCGCCGAACAGCAGGTCGGCATCATCGTGTCCGGAAGCGCCTCCGTGCCGGTGCTGGCAGTCCCCGGCGCACTGGAACAGATCATCGACAACCTGCTCTCCAACGCGCTCCGGGTGTCCGCACCGGGAACCTCCGTCACGCTGGCCGTCGTCACCACCCCCGCGGAAGGCACCCGCACCCCGCCCACGACCGAGCTGCACGTGACCGACCAGGGCCCCGGCATGACCGAGACCGAACGGCACCGGGCCTTCGACCGGTTCTGGCGAGCCCCCCACGCCGACCACGACGGCACCGGCCTCGGCCTGCCCCTGGTCCGCCACCTCGCCCGCGCCGGAGGGGGCGAGGTCACCCTGGAGGCGGCCCCCGGCGGCGGACTCGACGCGGTCGTCCGTCTCCGGCACGCCGGCTGCCGCGAGTCGCAGGATCGCCCCGGCATCGCTGCGGACGTCGACATGGCGACCCCAACTCATGCGCGGTAGGCCGCGGCTCCCCAGCCGCCTCACGAGGCCGCGGCGGCGTTGCCGGTGATTCCTTTCCGGAAGTACCCGCCGCTCATGCCCAGGCAAAAGTCCGTATCCGGCTCTTGACTGGTCTGGACCAATCACGCTTTGCTGCTGGGGTACCACTCACCCCCTACCTCTGGAGTGGCGCATGCGCACCACCATGCCCCGCGGGTCTCGCAGACCCATGTATGGCAGGTCCATGACAGCACTGCTCGTCGTCCTGGCCGGTCTTCTCGGCGCCTTCACCGTCCTCGGCACCGCGAGCCCCGCGGCGGCGGCGGACTGCGCGGCGGCCTGGAGCTCCAGCGCGGTCTACACCGGCGGCATGACCGCCTCCTACAACGGCGACAACTGGCAGGCCAAGTGGTGGACGCAGGGCGAGACGCCCGGCGTCGCCTCGGTCTGGGCCGATCAGGGAGCCTGCGGCGGCTCCGGCGGCGGAGGCACCGGCGGAAGCTGCAACTACCCCGCCTGGGTCGCCGGGCAGTCCTATGCGACCGGCGCCATCGTGAAGTACACCCCGAACGGTCAGTACTACGTCGCCACCCACGACAACCCCGGATACGACCCCACCATCAGCACCTGGTACTGGTCCCCCTACACCTGCACCGGAGGCTCCGGCGGCGGAGGCGGTGGCGGCGGCACCGGTGGATTCGTGGTCAGCGAAGCCCAGTTCAACCAGATGTTCCCGAACCGGAACTCCTTCTACACCTACAGCGGCCTGGTGGCCGCGCTGAGTGCCTACCCCGGATTCGCCACCACCGGCAGCACCACCGTGCAGAAGCAGGAGGCCGCGGCGTTCCTGGCCAACGTCGACCACGAGACCGGCGGCCTCGTCTACATCAACGAGGTCGACCAGTCCGGGAACTACTGCGCGAGCGAGCCCTACGGCTGCCCCGCCGGCACCTACGCCTACTACGGACGCGGCCCGATGCAGCTCAGCTGGAACTTCAACTACAAGGCCGCCGGCGACGCCCTCGGCATCGACCTCCTGGACAACCCCGGCCTGGTCGCCACCGATGCGGCGATCTCCTGGAAGACCGGCCTGTGGTACTGGAACACCCAGACCGGTCCCGGCACGATGACCGGACACAACGCCATGGTCAACGGCGCGGGCTTCGGCGAGACCATCCGCAGCATCAACGGCAGCATCGAGTGCAACGGCGGCAACACCGCCGAGATGCAGGACCGCGTCAACGACTACCTCTCCTTCACCTCCGTCCTCGGCGTCCCCGCGGGCTCCAACCTCACCTGCTGACCGCCTCCCAGCACCGGACCAGGGTGGCTGCCCAACTGCTGGTGAAGCCCGCAGGTTGCCCTGTCAGCACGGCCAAGCTCCTGGCAGACGGGTTGTCGAACATGAACAGCCCCTTCTGCCAGGAGCTTCACGCACGTGCGCGGCACCGACTCCCCCGGCCCCGCCGTGCGCGAGAAGGGCCCGTCACATCGCCGCGGAGGCGGTGAACAGTGCGCGAACGGCGGTGCGCACCTGGTCGGCGACCAGCTCGGGGGTGGCAGAGTCGAGCTTGCCGTCGAGGTGCAGGAAGGCCAGGCCGTGGACAAGAGCCCACACGGTGACGGCCAGCGCGTCGGTGTCGGCTCCGGGGAAGGCGCCGCGAACGACGCCGCGGACGTACTCCGAGATCGCGGCGGTCGCGGCCGTCCTACCCGGCGGCGTATCCCGGCACGGAAGGCCAGCGCACGGTCAGGACGACGGACTCGTCCTCGGCGAACCAGGAGTGGTCGACTCCCCGGCCCCAGACGACGTAGTCGCCCTGCTGCTCCAGGAGCACGCTGCGGCCGGGGAACTCCAGGCGGAAGCGGCCCGTGACGAGGACCAGGAGTGCTGTGCGCACGTCGCCCTCCACCCACTGCGTGCGCTGTTCGCCGCGTGCGTGGACGCCCCATTTGACCTCGACCGCCTGGCTGTGCCGGGGGTCGTCGGGCTCCTTGAAGTGCCCGAGCAGCCATCCCCGGTCCAGTGCCGCGTCCTTGCCCGCGTTGCCCACGTACACGCTGTCCGCCATGCGTCCGCACGCTAACAGCCGGCCGTCGGAAGGCCGGCGGCGCCCAGGCGCGCCCGGACCGGCTCCGGTCACGCAGCGGGTGCCGGGGGATGGTCAAGAGTGCGTCACGTGAGCACGGCGGCTGAGCGGGCCGGAGCCGACGGACGTACTGAAGGGGCAGGTAGACGCGACTCCGACGAAGGGCAACTTCCTTGATCCCGCGACGCATCGGTCCGAGCCTCGCTCTGGGGCTCGCCTCCGCTTTCCTGCTGGGGGCGTGCGGCTCCTCGAACGGCACCGGCAACGCCGCCCCGGCCGCCCCGGTCACGTCGGCGACCCCGGCCGCGTCGGATCCGGCCGCCGCCACGACGGCCGCCGGCGCCGGCGACACGAGCGGGCAGCCGGCCACCACCGCGGCCGTGCTGACCAGGTCGGCCCAGGGACTGGGCAGCATCGTCACCGACGACAGGGGGCTGACCCTCTACCGCTACGACAAGGACCAGCCCAACCCCTCCAAGTGGACGTGCTCCGGCACGTGCACCAAGACCTGGCTGCCGGTCATCGTGCCGGAGTCCGTGCAGGCCTCGGGGGTGGAGAAGAGCCTCCTCGGCACGGTCCACCGGAACGGCCGGACCCAGCTCACCCTCGCCGGCTGGCCGCTCTACCGGTACGTGGGCGACACGGCGGCCGGGCAGACGAACGGCCAGGGAAAGGACCAGGAGTGGTACGCCGTCACTCCCTCCGGCCAGAAGTCGACGGCGACGGGCTGACGGACCGGCGGCCCGGCCCGAAGGAGAGGGCCGGGCCTTTTCTCAGGCACCGGAACGGGCCGCGACAAACGTTTTCCAGGACCTGTTCCGCTTGAACGGAATTTCGAAGACCTTGGAGAACAGCCACGCCGAGACGACCGAAACCGGCAGGCCCACCGACAGCGTGAACCAGAAGGTGGGCAGCCCCGGCGCCACGACGTGCGGGGCCACCCGGCGGATCACGGCCAGGACGACCGGCAGATGGATCAGGTAGAGGCTGTAGGAGAATCCGCCGAGGCCGTGGACGGGGCGTGCGGTCAGGAGCCGTACGAGGACGGCGGGCTTCCCGGTGGCGACGGCGGCGAGCAGCATCGTCATGGCGGGGGCGACGGCGAGGTCGATCCAGAAGTAGTGGCTGACCGTCCAGGCGGAGCCGCGGACGGCGCCGAGGGCCAGGACCGGCAGGGCGGCCAGGACGGCGAACCACCCCCACGGCAGTCGCCGCACCCGGTCCGACGCGGTGACGATGCCCGCGCCCGCGACGCCCGCGGCGAACACCGGGGCGAGATGGGGTGCGAGCCAGTTGTCACCCTCCACCGGATTCGCGCCGGGCGCCGTCAGACCGAGGGCGACCACCGGGAGTGTCACCGAAGCGGCCAGGATCGCGGCGCCCCAGCGCCGTCGGACGAGGAGCAGCAGAGGGAAGAGGAGGTAGAGCTCGGCCTCCACCCCTATCGACCAGAACGCGCCGTTCGGCGTCGGGGCGGTGATCATGTCCTGGGCGACCAGGCCGTACACCAGGACCGTCGCGCCGGTGGGCGGCCCGAAGTGCGAGGCCGGCACCACGAACCTCGAGACCAGCAGGCTCAGGGCCAGCGCCGCCCAGTACGGGGGCAGGATGCGCCAGGCACGCCGGCGCAGGAACTCGCCGACACCGGACGCCCGCCAGCCGTGCCGCGCGGGGGAGATCGCCAGGGAGAACCCGGACAGCACGAGGAAGAAGACGACGGCGAGGCGCCCGAACATCAGCCCGCCCAGCCACGGCGGCGCCGAACTGTGCGGGTAGCCGGGGAAGGTGTACAGCCAGCAGTGGAACAGCACGACGTACAGCGCCGCCAGGCCGCGGAGGCCGTCCAGGCCCCGCACCTGCGCCGGCGCCTGCCGACGGGGCCGGCCCGCGTTCCCGTCCCCGGTCCCGGTCTCCTCCCGGGGTACGGGGACGGCCAGGTCGAGAGCACTGCCGGCCGGGCGACTCGCATCCACGGAAATGGTTCGGCCCTTCCTCTGACCACCGGCTGCCGCGCGGCACCGGTGTTTTCGGGCGGCTCGGAACCGCCCACAGCGACAGGTACGTGACCCCCGGCCGGGCCGTTCAACCGCCAAGCCCGGTCGCCCCCCGAGGTCTCCGGCGGCGTTTGGGCGGCGGCCGGTCCGGCTACCCATGGCGCATGATTCCCTCTCGGGTCGAGGAGACCCTGCCGGAGCTGGCCCCCTTCGTGCACGCCGTCCAGGCGCGGCGGCCCGACGGCGGCACGTGGTGCGAGGCGTGGACGGTGCGGGACGTCCTGGTCCACCAGACCGGCAACGCCGAGGAACTGGCCCGGGTGCTGCAGGCGTTCCTCGCCGGCGCGCCGGTGGAGACCAGGGGCTTCGACCGCGAGGAGCCCTACCGGCTGATGTCGGACACCGAACTGTGGGCGGCGTTCCTGAGCCGGTGCGAGAAGCTCAGCGAGGTCGCCGCGGCCGCCGCCCAGGACCTCTCCCCGGACACCGAGGTGACGTGGACCGGCCGGACGGTGAAGGTCCCCTTCTTCGCCGAGCACATGCGGGAGGAGCTGATCCTGCACCGCTGGGACCTGACCGGCGACGACGGTACGGCGGTGCGGTCGCTGAACGAGCCCTGGATGACGGAGCACAGCGTGACGTCGGTCGGGCCGCTGTTGGAGCGCGGCCGCACCGGTCTCGACCTGGGCCCGGAGGGGCGCATCGAGGGCCGGCTGCGCACCCCCGGCACGGACGACGTCGTGGTGACCGCCGACGCGGACGGCACCGGCATCCGGCTCGCCGCGCCCGAGGGCCCCGCGACGATCGAGAGCGACGCGGCCGTCCGCGTCCTGCTGCTGTGGGGCCGCCGCCCCGCCGACCCGGCCCGCTGGCACAGCACCGCAGGACCGGAGTCCCTGCGCAGGGTGCGCGCGCTGCTGAGCGGCTACTGAACCGAACGAGGTGGCGTGCCGGCCGCCCGGCGCCTTACGGAGTCGTGACGTGCGGGCGTGGGCACGTGGTCCGGGGGCCGCGCGCGCCTAGCGTGGCCTCATGCGTGTACTGGTCACCGGCGGTGCCGGGTTCATCGGGTCCCATGTCGTCGAGGCGCTGACCGCGCGTGGGCACGAGGCGGTCGTGTTCGACGTACGGGACGATCCGGGCGCCGACGTGCGCAGCCCGGTGGCGGTGGGGCGGGCCCTCGCGGGCGTGGACGCGGTCTGCCACCAGGCCGCGATGGTCGGCCTCGGGGTCGGCTTCGGCGACGCGGCCGAGTACGTCTCCCGCAACGACCTCGGCACGGCCGTACTGCTCTCCGCGATGGCCGAGGCGGGGGTGGGCCACCTCGTGCTCGCCGGGTCGATGGTCGTGTACGGGGAGGGGCGGTACGAGTGCCCGCGGCACGGTGTCGTACGGCCCGGGCCGCGCGCGGTCGCCGATCTGGACGCGGGACGGTTCGAGCCGAACTGCCCGGTGTGCGGGGAGGAGCTGACGCCGGGGCTGGTGGGTGAGGACGCGCCCGTCGATCCGCGCAACGTGTACGCCACGACCAAGCTGGCCCAGGAGCATCTGGCCGCCGCGTGGGCCCGGTCGACGGGCGGTTCGGCGGTGTCGCTGCGCTACCACAACGTGTACGGGCCCCGGATGCCGCGCGACACGCCCTACGCGGGCGTCGCCTCCTTCTTCCGTTCCGCGCTGGCCCGGGGCGAGGCGCCCCGGGTGTACGAGGACGGGCGGCAGCGCCGGGACTTCGTGCACGTCCGGGACGTGGCCGCCGCCAACGCGGCGGCGCTTGAGGCGGGCTCCGCGCCGGGTGTGCTGACCGCGTACAACACCGGAAGCGGCGAGCCGCACACCGTCGGCGAGATGGCCCGCGCGCTGGCCGAGGCGCACGGCGGGCCGGTGCCGGTGGTCACCGGGGAGTACCGGCTGGGCGACGTACGGCACATCACGGCCGACTCCGCCCGGCTGCGGGCCGAACTGGGCTGGAAGGCCGAGGTCGGGTTCGCGGAGGGGATGCGGGAGTTCGCGCGGGCGCGGTAGCCGCCGGCGTCATGGCGCCGCCGGGAGGGTGACCTCGAAACGGCAGCCGCCGGGGATGTTGTGCACCGTGGCCCGGCCCTGGTGGGCCTCGACGATTCCGCGCACGATGGCGAGACCGAGGCCCGCTCCGGCCGGCGGGGTCCGGGCGTGGGTGCCGCGCCAGCCGGTGTCGAAGACGCGGGACAGGTCCTCGTCGGGGATGCCGCCGCAGCCGTCCGTGACGGACAGGACGACGGCGCCCTCGGCCGACCGCTCGGCGGCGACCGCGACCGTGCCGTCGGGGGGCGTCCGGCGGATGGCGTTCACCAGCAGGTTGCCCAGCACCCGGCTCATCTCCTTGCCGTCCACCTCGACCGGCACCGGGTCCACCCGGTCGCCGACCAGCCGTACGCCGTGCTCCCGGGCCAGCGGGTCGACACCGGCGAGGGCGTCGCCGACGAGGTCGTACACCGACATCCGGCTCGGGCTCAGGGCGAGGGTGCCGGCGTGGATGCGGGAGAGTTCGAAGAGGTCGCCGACCATGTCGTTGAGGCGCTCGACCTCGGTGCGGATCTGCTTGTGGTAGCGGTCGGGGTCGGTGGCGACGCCGTCCTCCAGGGCCTCCGACATGGCCCGCAGACCGGCCAGCGGGGTGCGCAGGTCGTGGGAGATCCAGGCGACGAGTTCCCGCCGCGAGGTCTCCAGCGCCCGCTCCCGCTCGCGCGACTCGGCGAGCTTCGCGCTGGTCGCCGCCAGCTCGCGGCTCACCTCGGCCAGCTCGGCGGTGGCCGGGACCGGCGGCGCGGCGAAGTCGCCGTCCTCGCCGAACGAGCGTGCCGCGAGGACGAGTTCGCGGCTGCGGGCGACCACCCAGCGGCCCAGTATCAGCGCGGTCGCCAGGGACACCACGGCCGCCATCGCGACGACCGTCGTCACCACCGAGAGGTCGTGCGAGGAGAGGAACATCGCCCACGCGACCGCCAGGGTGCCGGCGAGCATCGCGACCACGCCGACGACGGCGACCACCGTGAGGGACGCGGTCAGCGAGCGGCGCCGCAGCAGGCGCAGCGCGGCCGCCCCGAGCAGTCCGGTGCCGGCGGCTCCGGCGAAGGCGTACAGGGCGATGAGGAGGGTGTCGCGCATGTCAGGCCGCCCCTTCCCGTCCGTCCGGGCCGTGCTGGTGGTTCCGGCCGTCCTGGCCGCTCCGGTCGTGCTCTCCGTCCGGCTCGAAGCGGTAGCCGACGCCCCACACGGTCTGGATCAGCCGCGGCCGGGCCGGGTCGTCCTCCACCTTGGCGCGCAGCCGGCGGACGTGGACCGTGACGGTGGACAGGTCGCCGAAGTCCCAGCCCCACACCGCGCGCATCAGGTCGTCCCTGCTGTACGCCCGTCCCGGGTTCCGCAGGAAGAAGGCGAGGAGGTCGAACTCGCGCAGCGTGAGGGCGAGTTCGGTGCCGTCCTTGGTGGCACGCCGGGCGCCGGGGTCCAGGGTGAGACCGGCGGACGAGAAGGACCGGTCGGAGGGGGCGGGGCGGCTGCGGCGCAGCACCGACTCCACCCGCAGGACCAGCTCCCGGGGGCTGAAGGGCTTGGTGACGTAGTCGTCGGCGCCGACCTCCAGGCCGAGGATGCGGTCGTCCTCGTCGCCGCGCGCGGTGAGCATGATGACCGGGACGGGGGCGTGGCCGCGCAGCCGCCGGCAGACCTCCAGGCCGTCCATGCCGGGCAGCATCAGGTCGAGCACGACCAGGTCGGGCCAGTGCGCGGCGGCGCGGGTCAGGGCGGTGGGACCGTCACCGGCGTGGTCGACCAGGTACCCGGCGCGGTCCAGGTACCCGGCGACGATCTCGGCGACGGTCGGATCGTCGTCCACGACCAGGACCCGGGCGGCACCGGTGGTGGTCCCGGCCTCGGTGAGCTCGTACGGCTGCTGCATGCCTCCACCCTCGCACCGGGCTGTCGCGGGTGTCGCGGCCGGGCCAGGACTCGGGGTGCGACGTTCGTGTTTCGTAAGGAACCGCGGAGCCGGGGGCGCCGGTGCCGCCCGGCGCCGACGTCCGCGTTTCGTAAGCAGTCGAGGACCGGAATGTCCGGTTCGCGTTCGTAGGGTGAAGGCCGTGACCACCTCACCTTCTTCTCCTTCTCCGTCCCCGGCGGCGGACGTGGACGTCGTCCTGCCCTGTCTCGACGAGGCGGAGGCCCTGCCCTGGGTGCTCGGCCGGATCCCGGCGGGCTGGCGGGCCCTCGTGGTGGACAACGGTTCCACCGACGGCTCGGCGGACATCGCCCGGGCGTACGGGGCGACCGTCGTCCACGAGGCGCGGCGCGGCTTCGGCGCGGCGTGCCATGCGGGGCTGACCGCGGCGACCGCCGACATCGTCTGCTTCTGCGACTGCGACGCCTCGCTCGACCCGGGCCTCCTCGTGCCGTTCGTGCGGGAAGTCCTGGACGGCGAGGCTGACTTGGTGCTCGGCCGCCGGCGTCCCGAGGGGCGGGGCGCGTGGCCCGCGCATGCCCGCGCGGGGAATCTGGCGCTGGCGCGGATGCTGCGGCGCCGCACGGGGCTGCGCCTGCACGACCTCGGTCCGCTGCGGGCCGCTCGCCGCGAGGGGCTGCTCGGGCTGTCGCTGGACGACCGGCGCAGTGGCTATCCGCTGCAGATGGTGGTGCGGGCGGCGGACGCGGGGTGGCGGATCGCCGAGCACGAGGTGCCGTACCGGCCGCGGGTGGGGGCCTCGAAGGTCACCGGGACCTGGCGGGGCACGTGGCATGCGGTGCGGGACATGAGCCGGGTGCTGCACGAGACACCCCGGGTGCGGGTGGGTGGGGGCTGACCGCGCAGTTCCTCCCCCAGCCTTCGGCCGGGGGTACCCCCAGCGCCCCTCACGGGGCACCACGCCCGCCGCACCTGCGCAGCCGCGCCCGGCATCGCGCCCACCCCAGCCCCGGGCAGCACCGAAGCCACCCAGCCGCACGCAGCGTCAACACCTGTTCAGCAGCGCCCAACGTCAACAGCTGCCCAGCCGTGGGCAGCACCGAAGCCACTCAGCCGCACACAACGTCAGCAAATGCTCGGCGGCGCGCAGCGTCGCGGTCGCGCAGGCGCGCGCAGCGTCGGTAGTTGCTCAGCTGCGGGCAGTCGTGCCGCTGGGGCGGCACGGGTGGGCGCAGCGGCAGCCGGCAGGTGCCGGTGAGCGTTCCCACCCCCGCACCACACCCACCCGCACCCCCAAGGGACCCCCCATGACCACCCTCCTAGTCATCGCGAAGGAACCCCGCCCCGGCAGGGTCAAGACGCGGCTCACCCCGCCCTTCTCGCCCGCGCAGGCCGCCGCGCTCGCCGAGGCCTCGCTCGCCGACACCCTGGACGCCGTGGCCGCGACCCCGGCCGCCCGCCGCGTGCTGGTGCTCGACGGGAAACCCGGCCCCTGGCTGCCGCCCGGCTTCGACGTCGTGCCGCAGTGCGGCGGAGGGCTGGACGAGCGGCTCGCGGACGCCTTCGCGCACTGCTCCGGCCCGGCGCTCCTCATCGGCATGGACACCCCGCAGGTCACCCCGGCCCTGCTCACCGTGGACTTCGCGGAGTGCGACGCGTACTTCGGCGGCGCCGAGGACGGGGGGTTCTGGGCGCTGGGACTGGCCGACCCGGACCCCGCCCTGCTCCGCGGGGTGCCGATGTCGACGCCGGAGACCGGCGCCGTCCAGCGGCAGCGCCTCGTCGGCGCCGGGCTGCGGGTGTGCGACCTGCCCCGGCTGCGCGACGTGGACACCGCGGCCGACGCGGCCGCGGTCGCCGCCCTCGTCCCGCGCGGCCGGTTCGCCGCCCTGCTGTCCCGGTGCACGGCGTACAGCGGAACGGACCGCTCATGACCACCTCGCCGCCCGTCCCCCGGACCGGCTGGACCGGCGCCGACCCCTACGCCGCCGCGCTGCGCGCCGGGCACGGCCCGCTGTTCCTGCGCCGCACCGACGGCTGGCTGCTGCCCCTGGACATCGAGCGCTGGTGCGCGCGGGCCGACCCGGTCGACCGGTCGGTCCTCGACCGCTGCGAGGGCGCGGTCCTGGACGTCGGCTGCGGCCCCGGGCGGCTGGTCGCCGAACTCGCCGCCAGGGGCCGTACCGTCCTGGGCATCGACGTGAGCGCGGCCGCCGTGGACCACACCGTGCGGCTCGGCGGCCAGGCGCTGCGCCGCTCGGTCTTCGAGCCGCTGCCCGGCGAGGGCCGCTGGGGCACCGTCCTGCTCATGGACGGCAACGTCGGCATCGGCGGCGACCCGCGCGTCCTGCTCGGCCGGGCGGCTCAACTCCTCGCACCCGGTGGGCTGCTGATCGCCGAGACCGCGCCGGTGGACGTCGACGAACGCGCCGACGTCCACCTCACCGACGCCCGGGAGGCCGTCGGCGCCCCCTTCCGCTGGGCGCGGCTGGGCACCCCGGCCCTGCTGCGGTACGCGCGGGGCTGGGAGCCGGAGGCTCAGTGGGAGACCGGCGGGCGCCGCTTCGCCGCCCTGCGCGACCGGCGCGCCAGCAGCAGCGCCGAGCCGCCGAAGAGCACGGCGGTGATCAGCAGCCAGCGGGCCAGGTAGCCGTCCACGGACCGGCCGGTGGCCGACCGGTAGTGCCCGGCCACCATCCCGCTGATCAGCGGGAACCACACCAGCAGGAGCAGCGCGGAGAGCGCGGCCGGGACCCGGACGTACATCACCCACTCCCGGCGCCCGGCGGCGCCCAGTCCCCGCGCCACCGCCCGGTCGGCCAGCGCGTACAGCGGCAGCAGGACGAGGTCGTGCAGCAGCGCCGCGCCCACCACCCACAGCGCGACGCCGAGCCAGTCGCCGGCCAGCAGCCGTACCCCGGCATAGGCGGCGAGTGCGAACGAGCAGGCCAGCAGGAGGATCTGCAGGGGGCTGCCGATGACGAGGCGCGGGCGCGGGCGCATCACAGGTCTCCGAAGGTCATCCGGGCCACCCACTTGGTGTTGAGGACACCGGGTGCGGCCGGCACGATCACGCGGGCCGGGTAGCCGTGGTCGGGGGACAGGTCCTCGCCGTTCACCTGGAGGGCGAGCAGGGAGCGCGGGTCGGCGACCTGGTTGGCGCGCAGGGCCGCGCGGCGGAAGGCGCCGTGCCGCTGGACGGACTCGACGAGCACGTCCGGCGGGTCGGTGTCGTAGCCCACGAGCGCGGCGAGGTCGCGCAGCCGCACCCCGCGCCACCACTGGTCGGCGGTCGACCAGCCTTCGACGCAGGCGATCGGCAACGCGGCGCTGTGCAGGGGCAGCCGGAGCAGTTCGGCGCGGCTGAGGCGGACCGTCCGGCCGTCGCGTCCGGTGACGACCAGCCGCCACGCCTCCGGCCCGGTCTCCTGCGCGTCGATCCCGGCGTACGCGGCCGTCTTGTTGATCTGGAAGCCGTTCGGCCCGCTGCCCGGGTCGGCCCCGCCGTGCGGTGCGAGCAGCGCGGTGCGGCGCCATACGCCCCCGATGCTCTGCCCCGCCGTCATGACGAGCAGCAGCAGGGACGCGCCGCCCGTGAACCACAGCGCCCCGCGCCGGGAGACGGTGGGCGCGTCCGGCTGTGGGGTCGCCAACTCCCCCTCGTCCCCTTCGTCCCGGTGCTGCCGGCGTTCCCGGACGGCCCGCAGTGCCGTCGGCACCTTCAGTGCCGCATGCGCCACGAAGGCGGCGAAGAACACCCAGGCGCCGTAGAAGTGCAGCGGGTAGAAGGAGCCGGGGAAGACGTAGTCGAGCTGGACGTTGAGGACGCCGGTCGTGAACTCGAAGAGGCCGCCGCCGACCAGCAGCAGCAGCGAGACCCGCTCCAGGGCGTGGGCCAGCGAGCGGGCCGGGGGCAGCGTGAACAGCTTGGGCACCACCGACCACAGCTTGGCGAGCAGCACCGGGATCAGGACGATGCCGAGGGTGACGTGCAGGCCCTGGGTGAGACGGTAGAGCCAGTACGGGTTCGTCGGCCAGGAGAAGAGGTAGAAGCCGAGGATGCCCTTGTCCGGGGTCTGGTCGTTCACCGGGGCCAGGTCCGGGTTGTACGCGGCGTACGACACCAGCCCGGTCACGAACAGCACGGTGACGCCGACAAGCAGCACCAGGCCTAGCACCGAGGTGAACCAGGTGCCGCGCAGCGGACTGCGCCAGAAGCCGGGTGAGGTGGGGAGCCGTGGATCGTCGTCTCGCATGGTCCGACCGTAGGCCGGGAGAACCCCCGGAACGGGTGCGCGACCCATGACGAAAGTCTGACGTCAGCCGCCTGGTGCACGGTTCGGCGCGATCCCCGGCCTAGCGTTCCGGTGTGACCCGCGCTCCGCACCGTGATCGGCCCGCCGATCCCTCCACCGACACGTCCCCCGGTCCGTCCGTCCGTTCGACCGCCGATCTGCTCGCCGTCCTCGCCGCGGCCCTGCTGGTGCTCGTCGCCGTCCTGGTCGGCCGGCACCTCCAGGACACCTACCGCGTCCTGTTCGTGCACTGGCCGCCGCTGTTCGCCGACTGGGACCCGCACGTGGGCCCGGGCACCCCGGCAGCGCTGCTGGTCGCGGGCGCCGTGGTGGCGTACGGGCCGAACCTGGCCGTGCGGCTGCCCTGGCGCGGGCTGCTGGGCGCGGCCTGGGGCGCCTGTCTGGCCTGGACCTGGTCGCTGGCTCTGGTCGACGGCTGGCAGCGGGGCGTGGCGGGCCGGCTGACCAGCCCCAACGAGTACCTGACGGTCATCTCCCGCTTCCACGACATCCCGGCGACCCTGCGGGACTTCACCCATCACATCGTCAGCGGCACACCGGCGCCCTGGCCGGCGCACATCGCCGGGCATCCGCCGGCGGCCACGCTCACCTTCGTCCTCCTGGACCGGATCGGGCTGGGCGGCGGTGGCTGGGCGGGGGCCTGGTGCATCACGGTCGGTTCGACGCCCTGCGTCGCCGTGCTGGTGGCGGTGCGGGCCCTGGCCGACGAGCGGCTCGCCCGGCGGGCCGCGCCCTTCCTGGTGATGGCCCCGGCCGCGGTGTGGGTGGGTGCCTCCGCGGACGGGTACTTCGCGGCGGTCGCGGCCTGGACGGTGGCCCTGCTGGCGCTCGCGGTGACCGGCCGGTCCGTGGCCTGGGCGGCGGGTGCGGGGCTGCTGTACGGGCTGACCTGCTACCTGTCGTACGGCCTGACGCTCTTCGCGCTGATCGGGGCGGCGGTGCTGGTGCTCGGCCGGCGCCGGGTCCGGGCCCGCCCGGTCGTGCTCGCGCTGCTGGCGGCGGGGGCGGCGGTCGTCCCGCTCGTGTTCACCCTGGCCGGGTTCGACTGGTGGCAGGGGTACCGGCTGCTGGTCACCCGCTACTACCAGGGGGTCGGCGGGACCCGGCCGTACGGCTACTGGGTGTGGGCCAACCTGGCCTGCACGGTGGTCATCACGGGCCTGGCGACGGTGGCCGGGCTGCGGCGGGCGGGTGCCGTGCTCGTCCACCGCCGTACCGCGCCCGTCGCGCGGCGGCGGCTCGCCTTCCTCGTGGGCGCGGCCCTGCTGGCCCTGCTGCTCGCCGACCTGTCCGGGATGAGCAAGGCGGAGACGGAGCGCATCTGGCTGCCGTTCGCGATGTGGCTGCTGCCGGCCTGCGCGTTCCTGCCCCGGCCGCGCGCCTGGCTCGCTGCGCAGGCACTGCTCGGGCTGCTGCTGAACCACCTGCTGTTCACCGGCTGGTGACCCCGCCGGCCGGGTCCCCGAGGCCGCGCGACCTGCCCCGCCGCGGCGATCCGGCTACGGGAGGACTGACGGCCCCAGGTCGGCCGACCGGGCCTCGGCCGCCGTCGTGAGCTGCGCGAGGAGGTCCGTCAGCGCCGCGCCGTCGCCGACCTCCTCGAGCAGCCGGGCCTGGTCGCCGTGGACCCGGCGGGCGGCACGTCCGTGCAGGTCCTCGCCGCGCGGGGTGAGATGGAGCAGGACGCGGCGGCGGTCGTGCGGATCGGGTCGGCGGTGCACCAGGTTGTCCGCGACCATGCGGTCGACGAGCTTGGTCAGGCTGGGCGCCGGCATCAGGGCGTGCTCGGCAATCTCGGACATCGGGTGCCCCCGGCCGTCCCCGACGAGCGACAGGACCCGCCACTCCTCGACCGTGCAGTCCTCCTCGGCCAGCACCGCGGCCAGCCGCCGCACGACCCGCCGCTCGGCATGGCTGAGGAGGTGGGCGAGGTCCGGCGAGGAGGGTACGGACGGCATTGCCGGTGTCCTTCCGCTAGGTCTACTGTGCGCGCAGAATACGAGTCTTGGCGACGGCGCCGGGGCCCGGGACCGGAATCCGCGTTCCCCATGCCCGTACGGAGGTGGCCGATGCGTCCGGCGCCGTCCGACGACGGGAGCGGCACCCTGCTGCTCGCCCTGGTCGTGCCGTTGCAGGGGCCGGCGGGGGTCCTCGGGCCGTCGTGCGAGTCGGCCGCCCGGCTGGCCGTGGAGGAACTCAACGCGGCGGGCGGGGTGTTGGGCCGGGAGGTCCGGCTGCTCACCGTGGACGGCGGGGCGCCTCCGGCGCGGGTGGCGGCCGAGGTCGGGACGCTGGTGTCGCTGGGCGCCGTGGACGGGGTGGTGGGCTGGCACACCTCGGCGGTACGGCAGGCGCTGCTGCCCCGGATCGCGGGCCGGGTGCCGTACGTCTACACCGCGCAGTACGAGGGCGGCGAGCGGACTCCCGGCGTCTTCCTGACCGGTGAGACCGACGTCGCCCAACTGCTGCCCGCGATGCGGCTGCTGGCGGAGGCGGCCGGGGTGCGGCGCTGGTGCACGGTGGGCAACGACTACGTGTGGCCCCGGGTGACCGCGCGCACGGCACGGGCGTACGTGCGGGAGTGCGGCGGGCGGGTGCGGGACGAGGTGTTCGTGCCGCTGGGGACGGAGGGGTTCGGGCCGGTACTGCGCCGGATCGAGCGGTGCGAGGCGGACGCGGTGCTGATGCTGCTGGTGGGCGCGGACGCGGCCCGCTTCAACCGGGCGTTCGCCGGGTACGGGCTGCACCAGCGCTGCCTGCGGCTGAGCACCCACATGGACGAGAACATCCTGCTGGCCACCGGTGCGGACGGCACCGACGGGCTGTGGGCGGCGGCCGGTTTCTTCGAGACCCTCGCGACCGCCGAGAGCCTCGACTTCGGCGCCCGGCACGCGGCCCGGTTCGGGGTGCACGCCCCGGTGGTGGGGAGCCTCGGCGAGTCCTGCTTCGAGGGGGTGCGGCTGCTGGCGGCCCTGGCCGAGCGGGCCCGGTCGCTGGAGGTGCGGGCGATGTGCGCGGTCGGGGACGCGGTGTCGTACGAGGGTCCGCGGGGTGCCGTACGGCTGCGCGGCAACCATCTCGCCCAACGGCTGTACCTGGCGCGGGCGGACGCCTTCGACTTCCACGTCGTCGCCCAGCTCTGAACCCAACTCCCCCTCCCGACCCGTTACTTCCCATGGGAAGTATCAAGCCTTGTCTTTTAAAGCAGGTGAAACGTTCGGGAAACAGCGCGCCGCGACTCTTCCGTGCAAACGACCGGGGACGAGAGAGGGCAGAGTCGTGACGGAGATCGTCGGGAAAGAGGCGCCACCGGCCGTGGCGGACGGCGGGACGGGCCGCGGCACGGACGGTGGCACGGACGGCAAACGGACGTACAACGACTGGGCGCAGAACGACACGCTGGAGGACTACTCGCTGCGGTACGCGCCGAAGTCCTTCCGCCGCTGGAGCCCCTATGTGGTGGCCACCACCGCGCTGGGCGGCATCGCCTACCTCGCGGACTTCGCGATCGGCGGTTCGATCGCCGTCTCCAACGGCTTCTCCAGCGCGATGGTGGCGATCCTGACCGCGGCGGTGGTCATCTTCCTCACCGGCATCCCGATCTCGTACTACTCGGCCAAGTACTCCATCGACATGGACCTGTTGACCCGGGGCGCGGGCTTCGGCTACCTCGGCTCGACGCTCACCTCGGTCATCTACGCCAGTTTCACCTTCATCTTCTTCGCGCTCGAAGGCTCGATCATGGCGCAGGCCCTGGAGCTGGGCCTGCACATCCCGCTGGCCGTCGGCTACCTGATCTGCTCGGTCATCATCCTGCCGCTGGTCATCTACGGCATGACCGCGCTGTCGAAGATGCAGGTGTGGACGCAGCCGGTGTGGCTGGTGCTGATGGTCGCGCCGTTCGTGTCCATCGCGATCCAGGAGCCCGGCAAGTTCTCGGAGTTCACGCACTTCGCGGGCAACTCCCCCACCGGCTCCGGCATCAGCATGCTCGGCGTGGGCGCGGGTGCCGGTGTGGCGCTGTCGCTGATCGCGCAGATCGGCGAGCAGGTGGACTACCTGCGGTTCATGCCGGACAAGACGCCGGAGAACGGCCGGAAGTGGTGGGGTGCGGTGCTCTCCGCCGGTCCGGGGTGGGTGGTGCTGGGCGCCGCCAAGCAGATCGGCGGCGCGTTCCTCGCCTTCTTCATCGCCGGCAGCGTGGGCCTCGCCAAGGCCAACGAGCCGATCCAGCAGTACGTGTCCGGGTTCAGGACCTTCGCCGCGCCCGTCGCGCTGGGCCTGGCCACGTTCTTCGTGATCCTCTCCCAGATAAAGATCAACTCGACGAACGCGTACTCCGGTTCGCTGTCCTGGTCGAACTTCTTCTCCCGGCTGACGCACCGCCACCCCGGGCGGGTGGTCTACATCTTCCTCAACGTCGGCATCGCGCTGGCCCTGATGGAGGGCGGCGTCTTCGGCTTCCTCAACACCGTGCTGGGCTTCTACTCCAACGTGGCGATCGCCTGGATCGGCGCGGTCGTCGCCGACCTGGTCATCAACAAGCCGCTGAGGCTGAGCCCGTCGTACATCGAGTTCAAGCGGGCCCACCTGCACAACTTCAACCCGGTCGGCTTCGGCTCGATGCTGATCGCGTCGGCGGTGTCGATCGCCGCGTACTTCAACGCCTTCGGGGCGTACGGCAAGGCGTACTCGCCGTTCGTCGCGCTGTTCCTGGCGATGGTGCTCTCGCCGCTGTTCGCGGTGCTGACCAAGGGGAAGTACTACATCGCCCGCGTCGACGACCTCGAAGAGCCGCTGCTCGGCCCGGACGGGCTGCCGTCGGCGGCCACCTTGACCTGCACGGTGTGCGCGACCGACTTCGAGCGGCCGGACGTGGCGGGCTGCCCGTTCCACTCCGGGGCGATCTGCTCGCTGTGCTGCAGCCTGGAGAAGGACTGCCACGACTCCTGCAAGACCGGCCCGGTCCCGCTCGCCATGCCGACGGTGCGGTCCGCGGACTGACCGGCGCCTGAACCGAACTACCGCTCCGGCTCGTGCCCTTCGGCGCGGGCCGGAGTTCCCGTCTGCAGGCCGTCCATCAGGAGCCTGATCTGGCGGCCGGCCTGGCCCTTCCAGTCGCCGGCCGCGTCCAGCCGCAGCAGACCGCCCATGGCCCGGACCACGTCGGCCGTCTCCATGTCGGACCGCAGCGTCCCGGCGGCGACGCCCGCCGTGAAGAGCGTGTCGATGGTGTCGTAGACCTTCGCGTACGAGCCCTCCGTCCCGCCGGAGCGCAGCGCCTCGGACATGTGCTGCTTCGTGACGAGCAGGCCGGCCAGCCGGCCCATGAACTCGCGCAGCGCCCGGTCCGGCGGAAGGGTCTCGAGGAGGTCCGCCGCGTCGGCGCACACCTGGTCCACCTCGTGCTCGTAGGCCGCGAGGACCAGCGAGTCCCGGGTCGGGAAGTGCCGGTAGAGGGTGCCGATGCCGACCCCGGCCGTCCTGGCGATGCTGTCCAGCGGCACGTCCTTGCCGCTGCGCGTGAACTCCGCCAGCGCCGCCGCCACCAGCTTCTCGCGGTTGCGGCGGGCGTGGGCGCGCACCGGCCGCCCGGGTCCCTGCTCGTTCATGCCGTACTCCCCTCCAGGCCGGTCACCGTACCGGGCATTCTGCCCACTTGCTTACCGGAGGATCCTCCGTTAACGTCAACCACTACCGGAGGATCCTCCGGTATCTGCCATCGTACGCACTGCGCACATCGAACGGAGTCCTGCCGTGAACACGGTTTCTCTCGGTGACCTCACCACCTCCGCCCAGGGGCTCGGCTGCATGGGCATGAGCGAGGGCTACGGCCCGACCAGCTGGGACGACGCGATCAGGACCATCCACCGGGCCCTCGACCTCGGTGTCACCCTCATCGACACCGCCGACGCCTACGCCTTCGGGCACAACGAGGTGCTGGTGGGCCGGGCGCTCGCGGGCCGCCGGGACGAGGTTCAGCTCGCCACGAAGACCGGCATCGACCGCATGGGCGCCGACACCTGGACCCTGCGCGGCGACCCGGGCTACATCAGGCGCGCCTGCGAGGCCTCCCTGCTGCGCCTCGGCGTCGACCACATCGACCTCTACTACCTGCACCGGCCGCCGCAGAACGCCGAGATCGAGGAGTCCGTCGGCGCCATGGCGGAGCTGGTGAAGGAGGGCAAGATCCGGCACATCGGCCTGTCCGAGGTGAGCGGCGACCTGCTGCGCCGCGCCCACGCCGTGCACCCGGTCACGGCGGTGCAGAGCGAGTACTCGGTCTGGTCCCGGGACGTGGAGACGACCGTCGGGGACGCCCTGCGCGAACTGGGCGTCGCGCTGGTGGCGTACTCGCCGCTCGGCCGCGGCTTCCTGACCGGCACGGTCGACGTCACCGCGCTGCCCGCGAGCGACGCGCGCCTGCGGCTGCCCCGGTTCCGGACCACGGACAACGAGGTGATCGCGGACGCCGTCCGCACCCTGGCGGCGGCCAAGGGCGTGGCCCCGGCACAGCTGGCACTGGCCTGGGTGCAGGCCCGGAGCGCGCACCTCGGGGTGCCCGTGGTGCCGATCCCGGGCACGAAGCGCGTGAAGTGGCTGGAGCAGAACGTGGCCGCCACCGGCGTCGAGCTGACCGCCGACGAGACCGCCGCGCTGGACGGGCTGGCCGCGCGGACGGTGGGCGGCCGCTACTGACTCCCCTCGCATGTGACCGCCCTCACACGGCCCGGTTCGAACTTCTCCGTCGCCCGGGGGCTGTTCCCCGCCTACTTCGCCGACTACTGGGGCCGGGAAGGGGAGTTCGCGCCCGTCCGGGCGGCCGTGCGGACCACGTACGTCTCCGGTCTCGACGAGGACCTGGCCCCGGTCCTCTTCGACGACCGCGCCGGCCTCGGCGGGCTCACCGTTCCCACGCTCGTGCTCGCCGGCCGGCACGACGTCGTCTGCGGAGTGGGGTGGGCCGAGGAACTGCACACCCTGATACCCGGTGCGGAGCTGGTGATCCTGGAGAACAGCGGGCACTTCGGCCACCTGGAGGAGCCGGCGGCCTTCGCGGACGCGGTGACACGCTTCGTGACGGCCACCCGCCGGGCGGCTGCCCGGCACGAGGCCGAAGGCTCTGCCGGAACTCCTCGCTGAGCACGAGGACGTGCTCGTGCAGCAGCACGGTGCCGAGTTCGCCGACGGGTACCGGACCACGGAGGGCCGGGCCCGTCGGGAGGGCCGGGACCGGGGAGCCGGCGGTCACGGGTTGCCGTCGCCTTCCTCCGCGTGGCCCGGGAAGGCCGGCCTTTCCAGCGCGGGGGCGACGCCGTCCTTCCAGTCGGCGCACGGATCCTCCGCCTCGGCGTGGTCCGCCGTCATGAGCGGCAGCGAGAGGTGGGAGAGGTCGCCGGGCGGGGGCGTGCGCAGCGACCACAGGGGGGCGGGGGTGCCGTCGGCGACAGCGGCCGGGGCGTCGGTCAGGTTCATGCGCTCGCGCAGCCGGCCGTAGAAGTCCATCGCCGCGAGCCGGACCACCCGCAGCCGGGTCGGGGCCGCGTAGACGCCGATCCAGTCCCCCGGCTCCAGGACGCCCCGGACCTGGCCGTCGACGCTGACCGCGGCCTGTCCCGAGCGTTCCAGGACGCGCAGCCCGACCGCCTCGTTCGGGGCGGTGACGACCGAGCGGTTGAACGCCATGTGCGGGGCGACCGGGGTGAAGACGAGGGCCTCCGCGCACGGCGAGACGACGGGGCCGCCGGCCGCGAAGCTGTAGGCGGTCGAACCGGTCGGCGTCGCCACCAGCAGCGCGTCGGCGGAGTAGGAGGCGAGCAGCCGCCCGGAGACGTAGACGCCGACGGACACCTGGCGGTCCCGGGACAGCTTCTCCAGGACGATGTCGTTGACCGCGGCGACGTGCAGCGGGACGCCCCAGTCCCGGTCCTGCTCGCAGTCGGTGCGGACCTGGGGCGGCGGCAGCAGCGGGCCTCGGCCGTACTGCATCAGCCGCTCCATGTCGGCCGGCACCTCCAGGCGCCGGGAGGCGCGCATGGTCAGCAGGAGTCTGCTGTCGACGGTGTAGCGGTCCTCGCGGATCGCGTCCAGCGCCTCCCGCACCGAGCAGACCGGCACCTCGGTCAGGAAGCCGACCCGGCCCAGGTCGACGCCGAGGACCAGCGCGTCGTTGCGGGCTGCGAGCCGGGCGCCGCGCAGGAAGGTGCCGTCCCCGCCGAGGGTGACGATCAGGTCGGGATCGCCGGCGGCCGCGACCTCCTCCCCCGAGTGGTGCCGTCCGCCGTCGTGCCACACGTCGATGTCCGTGCACCGCACGCCGTGCTCCGCGGCCCACGCCCGTACGGTACGAGCCGCGTCCACCGCCTCCGTGCGCCCGCCGTGCACCACCAGTCCGAGCCCGTTCACCGTCATCTCCGCCTCCAGGACACCACCGTGCTCAGCCGCTGCTCCCACGCTGTCACGGCGCGGGCGGATCTGTCGGGCGGAGCGGGATCACAGTCCCAGGGAGATGGCCAGCCGGGTGAGCTCGGCGGTGGTGTTGAGGTCGAGCTTGGCGCGGATCCGGCGGAGGTAGGCGTCGACCGTGTGCCTGGAGAGCCCCATCTGACGGGCCGCCTGGAGGTAGGTGCAGCCCGCGGCGATGTGCTTCAGCGTCTCGCGCTCACGCGGGGCCAGCGCGGCCGCGGCGGTCTCGGTGTGCTGGGTGAGTGCGGTGAAACTCATGGGGGGTTCCTTGGCCGATCGATCCGATAAGGGCGGTTTGTCCGTTTACAAAAGCCTCACAAGCCGACGTCATGACGGTGTCCCCCGACTGTCACGGGCGCGTCACAGGAACCTCCCGCGGGCGTGGCGGCGGAGCCCCAGTGGCAGCGGCGGCAGAGCCCGCAGTGGCAGCCGGGGCGGATTGGTGCTCCGTGGCGGCCGGGATCATCCTGGGGAGAGAGCCGGCCGTGCAGGTTCCGCGAAGGATGAGCGTCGATGGAACGACCTCCCACCCCTCCCAGCAATCCGGCGCAGACGCACGCCGTGCCCCAGCGGGCCCGCACCGCCTCGGTCACGGTCGACGAGCAGGGTGCCGTCGCGGGCTGGAGCGACGGGGCGCGGCTGCTGCTGGGCTACGCGCCCGCCGAGATCCTGGGACAGCCGGCCGCCCGCCTGCTCGCCGAACCGGACCTGGACGCCTGGCGGAAGGCGGCGACCGGGCCACGCTGGAGCGGGACCGTCGCGCTGCGCCACCGCGACGGGCACCGTGTGGACCGGGACGTCCTGGTCCACCGCAGGTCCGCCGGCGAACGGGCGGGCGGCACACAGTGGCAGGTGGTGTCCGCGGTGACCGGTCCTGCGGCCACCGCCGCCGGTCAGGCGCTCGGCGAGTGGGCCTTCCAGCAGTCGCCCTGCGTCTCCGCCGTCTTCGACGAGGAGCTGCGGCTGGCCCGGGCGAGCGTCGCGTCGCAGCGCACGCTGTCGCTGGCGGAGGGGATGATGCGGGGGCTGCGGCTGACGGACATCGCGCCGTACGAGGGCAGCGCCGAGGCCGAGGCGAGCATGCGGCGGGTCCTGGACGGCGCCGGACCGCAGGAGATCCGGCTCCATCTGGATCCGGCCGAGCCGGAGCGCACCTGGCACGCCCGGCTCATGCCGCTGACGGACTCGGGCGGCCGGGTGCGGGCGGTGGCCCTGACGGCGCACGCCGACGCGTCCCAGCAGCTGGTACGGCGCCGGATGCTGCTCCTCGGCGACGCCGGGGTGCGCATCGGCACCAGCTCCGACGTACAGCGCACCGCGCGGGAGCTGACCGAGGTCGCCGTCCCCGAGTTCGCCGACGTGTGCGCCGTGGACCTGCTGGACGCTCCCCCACGCGCGGACGAGCTCGCCCGGGGGCACGCGCGACGGCCCGACGCGCCGTCGGGCGACGGTGTCGCCCTGCGCCGGGCCGCCGTGCGGTCGCTGCCCGACGGGCCGCCGCTCCCGCAGCCCTCGGGCGACGTGCTGTGCTGCCCGGCGTGGTCACCGTCGGGCCGGTGCCTGGCCGAGGGGCGGGGCACGGTGTACCGGGGCGGCGACGAGGTCGTGAGCCGCTGGGAGCGGGAGGATCCGCGGGCCGCCGGGTGGATCCGGGAGAGCGGGACGCACTCGCTGCTGGCGGTGCCGCTCAGGGTGGGCGACGTCACGTTCGGCGTGGCCCTCTTCGGACGGAACCGGCGGACCGAGCCGTTCGACGTGGACGATCTGTGGCTCGCCGAACAGCTCGCGGCGCGCACCGCCACCAGCATCGAGAGCGCCGCCCGCGCCCAGCGGCAGCACACCACCACGATGACGCTGCAGCGCAGCCTGCTTCCGCAGACCCTGCCCGAACAGGCGGCCCTGGACATCGCCTCCCGCTATCTGCCCTCGGTCAGCCAGGCCGGGGTGGGCGGCGACTGGTTCGACGTCATCCCGCTGTCCGGGACCCGGGTCGCGCTCGTCGTGGGCGATGTCGTCGGCCACGGCATGCGGGCCGCCGCCACCATGGGCCGGATCCGCACCGCGGTCCGCACCCTGGCCGACGTCGACCTGCCGCCCGACGAACTCCTCAGCCACCTCGACGACCTGGTGGTCCACCTCTCCGCCGAGGAGGCCGGCGCCGACAACGCCGCCGAGGCGGCCGGCGGCGTCGGCACGACCTGCCTGTACAGCGTGTACGACCCCGTCACCCGGCGGCTCTGCGCCGCCCGGGCCGGGCACCCGCCGCCCGCCGTGGTCGCCGCGGGCACCGTCCGCTTCCTCGACATCCCGGCCGGGCCCCCGCTCGGCCTCGGCGGCCTGCCCTTCGAGTCGTACGAGACGGAACTCCCCGAGGGCAGCCTGATCGCCCTCTACACCGACGGCCTGCTCGAACCCCGCGAGCACGACATCGACGACGCCCTCGACACGATGTTCGCCGCGCTCGGCCGCCCCGCCGAGACCCTGGACACCGTCTGCGACCGCGTCCTGACGTCCATGCTCACCCACCGCCCCGACGACGACATCGCCCTGCTCGTCGCCCGCACCCGGGCCCTGCACGCCGACCGGGTCGCCACCTGGGAGCTCCCCTTCGATCTCGCCGCGGTCGCCGAGGCCCGCAAACTGGCCACCGAGCAGCTGGCCGCATGGCAGCTGGAGGAGGCCGCGTTCATCACCGAGCTCATCGTCAGCGAGATGGTCACCAACGCGTTCCGGTACGGCCGCCCACCCGTCCGGCTCCGCCTGATCCACGACGACCACACCCTCACCTGCGAGGTGTTCGACTCCAGCAACACGGCCCCGCACATGCGGCGGGCCCACACCTACGACGAGGGGGGACGCGGACTCCTGCTGGTCGGCCAGCTGACCCGGCGCTGGGGCACCCGGCACGGCGGCACCGGCAAGACCGTCTGGGCCGAGCAGCACCTCACCGAGGACTGACGCGGCCGCGGGCGGCTGCCCACCACGGACCCGGCCACCGGCTCCGGCCACCGGCTCCGGCCGGCGGCTTCGGTAGGCGGCTTCGGTAGGCGGCTTCGGTAGGCGGCTTCGACTACCGGCGGAACACCGGGCGGGCCCAGGCAGGCGGGTGCGGGGGGTCCGCGGTCTCCCGGACGACGGTCGGGGTGCGGACGGTGTCGCGGCCGACCGTCGGGGCGCCGCCTGCGTCCCGGGCATCCCGGTGGACAGGGGCCTGCCCGGCCGGTCCGGGGCCGTACGCGGCGCCCCGCAGCGCTGCCACGAACTCCAGGCAGGAGCCGTACCGGTCCTCGGGGGCCTTGGCCAGCGCCCTGGCGAACACGTCGTCGAGCGCCGGCGGCAGCCCGGCCCGCACCTCGCTCAGCGCGGGCGGGGCGTCGTACTGGTGCGCCCACAGCAGCGCGATGTCCTCGTCCCGGACGAACGGCGGACCGCCGGCGAGCATCTCGAAGACCACGCAGGCGAGACTGTAGAGATCGCAGTGCCCGTCCACCGGGCGTCCCGAGATCTGCTCCGGTGCCACGTAGTCCAGGGTGCCGACGAACTCGCCGACCGTCGTGAACCCGGTCAGCGACAGCGACTTCTTGGTGAGCCCGAAGTCGGTGAGGTAGACGTGCTCGGGGTGGTCGCTGTCCGTGCCTCGCGCCACCAGCACGTTGCCCGGCTTCACGTCCCGGTGCACCAGGTCGTGCTCGTGCGCCGCGTCGAGCGCGGAGGCGACCTGGGCGGCGATCCGCAGGACCGTGTCCACCGGCAGTACGCCCTCCTCGTCCAGCAGGGCGCGCAGGTCGGGCCCCGAGACGTACCGCATGGCGATGTAGAGCACGCCGTCCGCCTCGCCGGCCTCGAAGATCGGCACGATGTGGGGGTGGTCGATGGCGGCGGCGACCCGCGACTCGTGGGTGAAACGGCGGCGGAAGGTGTCGTTGCGCACCATCTCGGGGGCCAGCAGTTTCAGGGCGACGGTCCGGTCCAGACGCAGGTCCCTGGCACGGTAGACGACGGCCATGCCGCCGCGCCCGATCTCGCCCTGGACCTCGTAGCCCGCGATGCGCGTCGCCATCGCTCCCATCGTATCCAGCGGGCCCGGGGCCCGCGAGAAGGCCGCGCTCCGGCGGACCGGAGGCGGCCGGGTCACAGGGGCGCCGACTGCCAGCCGGTCCAGCGGGTCACGGTCACGAGGACGACCGTGCCGGCCGGCGGGTGTTCCCGGTACTGCGGGTACTTCGCGCTCAGCGGCCCGACGAGTTCCGCGCCGGCGGGAACCACGGCCGCCTCGCCGTCCGCCCGGACCCACCACAGGCGGTCCCAGTTCTCGTCGTAGTCGTCCGCGAGCAGGCACACGGACGGCCGCGCGGCGATGTTGCGCAGCCGCTTGAGACGGGTGGTGGTCTTGGGTTTGTGGTCCACGGCGGTGACGATCCCGTCGGCGCCGTGCAGGGCGAAGACGACCGGCACCAGATGGGGGCGGCCGTTCCCGTCCACGGTCGCGAGCCGGGCCACCCGGGCCGCCGCGAACCGGCGTCGTGCCTCGTCGTCGGCCAGCTCCGGCACCGCGCGCCCCGTCCCGGTCAGGCCCGGCGCAGCGCGTCGAGCACGTCGTCGTCCGTCAGCTGCGCGAAGTCGTCGTACCACTGACCGACCGCGCTGAACACGGCCGGACGGTACGGGCAGACGACGAGGTCGGCCTCGGCGGCGAGCGCGTCCAGGGAGTCGGGGGCGCCGACCGGGACGGCCAGGACGGTCCGCGCGGGGCCCCGCCCGCGTACGTGACGCAGCGCGGCGCGGGCGGTGGAGCCGGTGGCGAGGCCGTCGTCGACGACGAGCACGGTACGGCCGCGCAGCGCGGGCGGCGGCCGGCCCTCACGGTAGCGGCGCTCGCGGCGGCGCAGTTCCTGCCGCTCCCGCTCGACGACGGGGGCGAGGGAGTCCTCGCTCAGGTCCAGGTGGGCCAGGGTCGCCAGGTCCAGGAGTGGCGGGTCGTCCCCGGCGATCGCACCGACGCCGAACTCCTCGTGGTAGGGGGCTCCGATCTTGCGTACGACGAGCACGTCGAGCGGGGCCGACAGCTCGCGCGCCACCTCGGCGGCGACCGCCGCTCCGCCCCGGGGCAGCGCCAGCACGATCGGGTCGGGCAGGGCGCCCTCGTCACGCAACTCGCCCAACGCGGCGGCGAGTTCGCGGCCCGCGTGGGCGCGGTCCCGGTAGCGCACGGTTCGTCCTCTCCGGGCGGGGTCGGGTCTCCTTCCTCCATGCTCACACCACGAGGCCCCGAAGGCCGAACCCTCCCGGGGGAACGACCGCCGGCTCCGCACGACACCCGGCAACCTTCTAACAAAATAATCATCAACATTGTCAACAATCTCATGCCTCCTTGCCTACAGTCGGGGACTCGGAAGAGCCGCACCGCAACCCGATGCACAAGGAGGTCCACGGGTGGAGATCAACCGCAGAACCGTTGTCCGGGGCGCCGCAGCCATGGCCGCGTTCGGAATGGCCGAGGGCGCGGCAGGCAGGGCTTTCGCCGGCACCTCGTCGTCGACCGGTTCGTCCGGCACGTCCACGGCGGACCCGGCGTACTCGCTGGAGTTCGATCCCACCGCCTGGTCGTACGACTCGGCCAACGACGTGTACTACCAGCTGGGGAAGGTGTACGTCACCGACCCGGCCGCCACGGACATCGAGAACCTCTCGGTCTACGTGCCGGGCGCCTACCTCAAGGCAACCGTGAACAGCGACGGCACCACGTACACCGCGACGGTCGACCCGAAGGGCACCGTCGGCGCGTGCTCGGGGCGCACGGCGCCGATCGTGATCCCGGTCAACACCCCCGGCTACGCCGCCCAGAAGCCGACCACGTCCTACAGCTACAGCAGCGTCGCGCAGTACCTCGCGGCCGGGCACATCTACGTGTGGCCGGGCCTGCGCGGCCGGGACAGCTCGACCAGCACCCGCTCCGACGCGGCCCCCTGGGGCGTGACCGACCTCAAGGCCGCGGTCCGCTTCCTGCGGTACAACCGGAGCGTCCTGCCCGGCAGCACGGACGACATCGTCCTGTTCGGCATGAGCGGCGGCGGCGCCCAGGACACCGTGGCGGGCGCCTCCGGCGACAGCCCCCTGTACCACCCGTACCTGCGTACGATCGGCGCGGCGATGGCGGACGCCCAGGGCAGGCCCCTCAGCGACGCGGTCGCCGCCGTCATGGCCTGGTGCCCGATCACCAGCCTGCACGAGGCCAACCTGTCCTACGAGTGGAACATGGGCCAGTTCGCCTCGGAAGGCACGCGCGCGTCCGGCACCTGGACCGGCGCCTACTCGGCGGACCTCGCGAAGGCCTGGCCCAGGTACCTCGACCGGCTGGGACTGCGTGACGAGCAGGGCAGGCGCCTGAAGCTGACCGAGTCCGACAGCGGCACCTACCTGGCCGGCAGCTACTACGACCACCTGGTCGAGGTGATCACCACCTCGCTGAACAACTTCCTCTCCGACACCACGTTCCCGTACACCGTCACCACGATGGGCGGTCCGCCCGGCTCGGGCCGGCCGGGTACCTCGACCACGTACCAGACGGTCGACGACTACATCGCCTACCTCAACACCGGCAGTACGTGGGTCACGTACGACGCCACGACCAACACGGCGACGGTGTCCGGCCTCGAAGGCTTCGTCACCAGCCAGAAGACCGCGAGCAAGCCGGTCGGCGCGTTCGACGGGTACTCCCGCGGGCAGACCGAGAACGGCGTCTTCGCGACGGGGCTCAACGCCCCCGCGCACTTCGCCCCGCTCACCCGTGACGTCGTCAGGGCGAACGAGACGACGTACGCCACCTACGCCGACTGGAGCTCCGACTACGGCTCCGCGGCGTACGACAGCGACTTCGCGAAGAAGGACAGCGTCGGCAAGGACATGGGCTGGCGGGCCGACGCGTACAACCCGCTGTACTTCCTCTCCCCCGCCTTCGACGGCTACCGCCGGTCGCGGGTGGCGCGTCACTGGCGCATCCGCACCGGCATCATGCAGGGCGACACCGCCAACACCACCGAGATCAACCTCCAGTTGGCCCTGCGCAACTACGGCATCCGCGACGTCGACTTCGCCACCGTCTGGGCCCAGGGACACACCGAGGCCGAGCGCACCGGCGACCCGACGACGAACTTCATCAGCTGGGTGGAGTCCGTCACCGGGAGGTGACCACCGGCCCGGACCGCCCGGGCGCCCGGCCCCCGAACCCCGGCCGGGCGCCCGACTCGCCGGTGCGGTGGATCCGTCCGGTGGTGCGGGCTGCAGGCAGGCGGTTTGCCCGCCATTGCGGGGTCGTACGGCGCAAGGTCCGGCGCCGGCCCGACCTGGACGCATCTGTCGGTCCCGTGAACATCCCGTGTGCGACCCGCGCACGGTGGCCGGTTCCCTACGATCGTGCCGTGGTCAACTTCCTCCTTCAGCGGACGGCTCCGCTGCCGATCGACGAGGCCTGGCGCCGGCTCACGCAGTGGTCCCGGCACGCCGACGTGGTTCCGCTGACCCGGGTCACCGTGCTCACCGACCCCCCGACCCACGAGGGCACGGTCTTCGTGGCCCGTTCCGGGTTCGGGCCGCTGTCGTTCGACGACCCCATGGAGGTGACCGTCTGGGAGCCCCCGCGGGACGGCGGCTCCGGCCGGTGCCGCCTGGTCAAGCACGGCCGGGTGGTGCTCGGCTGGGCCGAACTGGAGGTGCACCCCGGGCCCGGCGGCCGCACCCGGGTGGTCTGGCACGAGGAACTGCGGGTCCGGGGGCTGCCCTCGCTCTTCGACCCGCTGGTCCGCCGGGCCTCCCGGGCCGTGTTCGGGCGGGCGGTCAACGCACTCCTCCGGCAGCCCTGACCGGGGGCTCTACGCCACCGATCCGATCCGCCGCGCCGGGAGCGCCGCGGACGTCACGTCGTGGTGGATCGGGGTGTGCGCGCCGGTCAGGCAGACCCCGCTGCCGCCCCGGCGGTTCGCGACGATCTCGGCGCCGATCGACAGCGCGGTCTCCTCCGGCGTACGGGCGCCGAGGTCCAGGCCGATGGGCGACCGGAGGCGGGCCAGCTCCAGTTCGGTGACGCCGACCTCGCGCAGGCGTTCGTTGCGGTCCAGGTGGGTGCGTCGGGAGCCCATCGCGCCGACGTAGGCCACCGGCAGGCGCAGGGCGAGCCGGAGCAGCGGGACGTCGAACTTTGCGTCGTGGGTGAGGACGCACAGGACGGTACGGCCGTCGACCCGCGTGCGCTCCAGGTACCGGTGCGGCCACTCGACGACGATCTCGTCGGCCTCCGGGAAGCGGGTCCTGGTGGCGAAGACCGGCCGCGCGTCGCACACCGTCACGCGATAGCCGAGGAACTTGCCGACCCTGACCAGCGCCGACGCGAAGTCGATCGCGCCGAAGACGATCATCCGGGGCGGCGGGACGGACGACTCGACCAGCACCGTGAGCGGTGCTCCGCACCGAGAGCCCTGCTCTCCGATCTCCAGGGTGCCGGTGCGGCCCGCGTCCAGGAAGGCGGCGGCGTCGGCGGCGACCGTGCGGTCCAGCTCGGGGTGGGCGCCGAAGCCGCCCTGGTGGGCACCGTCGGCGTCCACCAGGAGGGCGCGGCCCAGCAGCTCCGCGGGCCCGGTGACGACCCGCGCGAGGGCCGCAGCCCGCCCGCCCGCGGCCGCGGCCAGCGCCGCCGCGACCACCGGCCGGGCAGGGTCGTCCGCCCGGACCGGGGTCACGAGGATGTCGATGACGCCGCCACAGGTCAGGCCGACGGCGAAGGCGTCCTCGTCGCTGTACCCGAAGCGCTCCAGAACGGTCTCCCCGTCCTCCAGCGCCTCCCGGCACAGCTCGTACACGGCACCCTCGACACAGCCGCCGGAGACCGAACCGACGGCGGTCCCCTCGGCATCCACCGCGAGAGCGGCACCGGGCTGCCGCGGCGCACTCCCGCCAACGGCCACCACCGTGGCCACGGCGAAGTCACGGCCGTCCGCGACCCACCGGTTCAGCTCCTCGGCGATGTCCAACATGTCCAGATCTCCTTAACGAGGTTGAGGACAGGCGCCCCGCAAGGGGCGCTGGGGGTACCCCCAGCCGAAGGCTGGGGGTAGGAACTGCGCGACCAGCCACGACGGACCGGCACCCGACCACCGGCCCGTCACGGCTGAACCAGCGGAGCGACTAGTGGACGCCCATCCAGCTCTCAATGGGATTGAGGGCGAAGTAGACCAGGAAGATCCCTGTCAGGCCCCACATGAATGCCCCGATCTCCCGCCCCCTGCCCTGAGCCGTCCTGATGGCGGTGTAGGAGATCACCCCGGCGGCCACACCGGTGGTGATCGTGTACGTGAAGGGCATCAGGACGACCGTCAGGAACACCGGAATGGCGGTGGCCCGGTCGGCCCAGTCCACGTGCCGGGCGTTCATCAGCATCATCGCGCCGATGACCACCAGGGCGGCCGAGGCCACCTCCTGCGGGACGATCGCGGTGAGCGGCGTGAAGAACAGGCAGGCCGCGAAGAACAAGCCGGTGACGACGGAGGCGAGACCGGTGCGGGCACCCTCGCCGACCCCTGTGGCCGACTCGATGAAGACGGTCTGGCCGGAGCCGCCCGCGACCCCGCCGATCGCGCCGCCCGCGCCGTCGATGAACAGCGCCTTGGACAGCCCCGGCATCCGGCCCTTGTCGTCGGCCAGCTTCGCCTCGGTGCCGACGCCGATGATGGTGGCCATCGCGTCGAAGAACCCGGCGAGCACCAGGGTGAAGACGATCATCGCCACCGTCATCGCGCCGACCTTGCCCCAGCCGCCGAACTCGACGTGCCCGAAGAGCGAGAAGTCCGGCATGGAGACGGCGGAGCCGTGCAGTTCGGGGGCGCCGTCGGCCCACTGCCTGGGGTCGACGACCCCGAGCCCGTTCAGCGCGGCCGCCACGACGGTGCCGCTGATGATGCCGATCAGGATCGCACCGGGAACGTTCCGCGCCTGCAGCATGAAGATCAGCAGCAGGGTGCCGGCGAAGAGCAGCACCGGCCAGCCGGCCAGTTCGCCGGCGGGGCCGAGGGTGACCGGGGTGGCCTTGCCCTGGTGCACGAAGCCGGACTTGTAGAAGCCGATGAGCGCGATGAACAGGCCGATGCCCATGGTGATGCCGTGCTTGAGCGCGAGCGGGATCGCGTTCATGATCATCTCGCGCAGGCCGGTGACGACCAGGAGCATGATGACGACGCCGTACATCACGCACATGCCCATCGCCTGCGGCCAGGTCATCTGCGGGGCGACCTGCGAGGAGAGCACGCCCGAGACCGAGAGGCCGGCGGCGAGCGCGAGCGGCACCTTGCCGACGAAGCCCATCAGCAGCGTGGTGAAGGCCGCCGCGAACGCCGTCGCGGTGATCAGGGCCTTCTGGCCGAGCGTGTCCCCGGCCGCGTCCTTGCCGGACAGGATCAGGGGGTTGAGCAGGAGGATGTACGCCATCGCCATGAAGGTGGTGACGCCGCCGCGGACTTCACGCGCGACGCTCGATCCGCGCCGGGATATGTGAAAGTAGCGGTCGAGCCAGGACCGTCCGGCCGGGACGCGGGTGCCTTCTCCCGCGTCTTCGGCCGTCGCCCTGGGTTCGAGTGACTGCTGGGTCATGGTGCCGTCTCCCAAGGTTCACAGGGGCCCCCGCGCATGCCGATGTCTTCGGCGGCACGCGGGATTTGGGAAGTGCATGACCCGGGGGACGGCCCGGAGGTGCACGCTTGTGGGTTCGGCGCCGGGTGGTGGGGCAACTGCCCGGCGCCGGGCTGCCGTTCGGCAGTGTTACGCGTTGCCCGTCAGGTGTTCTGGGCGGACCGGTGTCCGGTTGAGCTCCAGGCCGGTCGCGTTGCGGATCGCCGCGAGGACCGCCGGGGTCGAGGACAGGGTCGGGGCCTCACCGATGCCACGGAGCCCGTACGGGGCGTGGTCGTCGGCGAGTTCGAGGACGTCGACCGGGATGGTCGGCGTGTCGAGGATGGTCGGGATCAGGTAGTCCGTGAAGGACGGGTTCCTGACCTTCGCGGTCTTCGGGTCGACGATGATCTCCTCCATCACCGCGATGCCCAGGCCCTGGGTCGTACCGCCCTGGATCTGGCCGACGACGGAGAGCGGGTTGAGCGCCTTGCCGACGTCCTGGGCGCAGGCCAGCTCGATCACCTTGACCAGGCCCAGCTCGGTGTCCACCTCGACGACCGCGCGGTGCGCGGCGAAGCTGTACTGGACGTGGCCGTGGCCCTGACCGGTGTGCAGGTCAAACGGCACGGTCGGCCGGTGCCGCCACTCCGCCTCGACCTCCACGGCCTCGTCACCGAGCACGTCGACCAGATCGGCGAGCACCTCACCACCGTCGGTGACCACCTTGCCGCCCTCCAGGAGCAGTTCGGCCGTCGCCCAGGCGGGGTGGTACGTACCGAACTTGCGGCGGCCCAGCTCCAGCACCCGCTCGCGGACCAGCTCGCAGGAGTTCTTCACGGCGCCGCCGGTCACGTACGTCTGCCGGGAGGCCGAGGTCGAACCCGCCGAACCCACCTGGGTGTTGGCCGGGTGGATGGTCACCTGCGCCACGCCGAGCTCGGTGCGCGCGATCTGCGCGTGGACGGTCACCCCGCCCTGCCCGACCTCCGCCATCGCGGTGTGCACGACGGCCACCGGCTCGCCGCCGACCACCTCCATGCGCACCCGCGCGGTCGAGTAGTCGTCGAAGCCCTCGGAGAAACCGACGTTCTTGATGCCGACCGCGTACCCGATGCCGCGTACGACGCCCTCGCCGTGCGTGGTGTTGGACAGACCGCCGGGCAGCTGCCGTACGTCCGCGCCCTCGCTGCTCTCCCACTGGCGCTCGGGCGGCAGCGGCATCGCCGTGACCCGGCGCAGGAGTTCGGCGACCGGGGCCGGCGAGTCCACCGGCTGGCCGGTCGGCATGATCGTGCCCTGCTCCATGGCGTTCAGCTTCCTGAACTCCACCGGGTCCAAGCCGAGCTGCTGGGCGACCTTGTCCATCTGCGCCTCGTAGGCGAAGCACGCCTGGACCGCGCCGAAGCCGCGCATCGCGCCGCAGGGCGGGTTGTTGGTGTAGAGGGCGATGGCCTCGATCTCGACGTCGTCGACGACGTACGGCCCGATGCCGAGCGAGGAGGCGTTGCCGACGACGGCCGGGGAGGCGGAGGCGTAGGCACCGCCGTCGAGCACGATCCGGCACTTGACGTGGGTCAACTTGCCTTCGCGCGTTGCCCCGTGCTCGTAGTAGAGCCGGGCCGGGTGGCGGTGGACGTGCCCGAAGAAGGACTCGAACCGGTTGTAGACGATCTTCACCGGCTTGCCGGTGCGCAGGACCAGCAGGCAGGCGTGGATCTGCATCGACAGGTCCTCGCGGCCGCCGAACGCGCCGCCGACACCGGACAGCGTCATCCGCACCTTGTCCTCGGGCAGGCCGAGGACGGGAGCGATCTGGCGCAGGTCGCTGTGCAGCCACTGGGTGGCGATGTAGAGGTGGACGCCGCCGTCCTCCTCGGGGACGGCGAGCCCGGACTCGGGGCCGAGGAAGGCCTGGTCCTGCATGCCGAAGTAGTACTCGCCCTTGACGATGACGTCGGCCTTCTTCGCGGCCTCGTCGGCGTTGCCGCGGATGATCGGCTGGCGGTGCACGATGTTGGGGTGCGGGACGTGGCCGATGTGGTGGTCGTCGCGGCCCTCGTGGACCAGGACCGCGTCGGGCGCGGTGGCCGAGGCCTCGTCGGTGATGACGGGCAGCTCGCGGTACTCGACCTTGATCTTGGCGGCCGCGCGGCGGGCGGTCTCCGGGTGGTCCGCGGCGACGATCGCGACCGGCTCGCCGTGGTGGCGGACCTTGCCGTGCGCGAGGACCGGGGTGTCCTGGATCTCCAGGCCGTAGTTCTTCACCTCGGTGGGCAGGTCGTCGTAGGTCATGACGGCGTAGACGCCGGGCTGGGCGAGGGCCTCGCTGGTGTCGATCGACACGATCTCGGCGTGCGCGACCGTGGAGCGGAGGATCTGGCCCCAGAGCATGTCCTCGTGCCACATGTCGGACGAGTACGCGAACTCGCCGGTGACCTTGAGGGTGCCGTCCGGGCGGAGCGTGGACTCGCCGATGCCGCCCTTGGTCTGGGAGCCCTGGGTGACCTTGGTGGGCGTGCCGAGGGGGGCGCCGTTGGTGGGCATCCGGTTCAGACCGCCTCTCCCTGCCGTGCGGCCGCGAGGCGGACCGCGTCCATGATCTTCTCGTAGCCCGTGCAGCGGCACAGGTTGCCCGAGAGCGCCTCGCGGATGTCCGCGTCGCTCGGGTTGGGGTTGCGCTCCAGCATCTCGTCGGCGGCGACGAGGAGGCCGGGGGTGCAGAAGCCGCACTGGACGGCGCCGGCGTCGATGAAGGCCTGCTGGATGGGGGAGAGTTGGGTTCGTTCGCCGGTCTGGGAGTCGGTGGGGGGCTTGGGCTGCCAGTTCTGTGAGGTGTCACGCGTGACATGTGACATAGCACTGTCGCACGTCCCGCCGCCGCAGGCCCGCCGCTCCGCGAACTCCGCCAGCCCCTCCACGGTGACGACCTCCCGCCCCTCCACCTGCCCCGCCGCCACCAGGCACGAGCACACGGGCACGCCGTCCAGCCGGACGGTGCAGGACCCGCACTCGCCCTGCTCGCAGGCGTTCTTGGAACCGGGCAGGCCGAGCCGCTCCCGCAGCACGTACAGCAGGGACTCGCCCTCCCACACGTCGTCGGCTTCCTGCGGACGTCCGTTGACGGTGAAGTTGACGCGCATCAGGCGACACTCCCCTTCTGCTCAGGGTTCTGCCCGGTAGTGCCGCGGTACGACTCCCAGGTCCAGGTCAGGGTCCGGCGGGCCATCACGCCGACCGCGTGGCGGCGGTAGCTCGCGGTGCCCCGGACGTCGTCGATCGGGTTGCAGGCGGCGGCGCACAGGTCCGCGAACTGCTTGGCGACCGACGGGGTGATGATCTTTCCGTTGTCCCAGAAGCCGCCCTCGTCGAGCGCCGCGTTCAGGAACTCCTCGGCGGTCTTCGCCCGCACGGGCGTCGGGGCCGCCGAGCCGATCCCGGTCCGCACGGTCCGCGTCCGGGGGTGCAGGGCGAGCCCGAAGGCGCACACGGCGATCACCATGGCGTTGCGGGTACCGACCTTCGAGTACTGCTGCGGTCCGTCGGCCTTCTTCACGTGCACCGCGCGGATCAGTTCGTCCGGCGCGAGGGCGTTGCGCTTGACGCCGGTGTAGAACTCGTCGATGGGGATGAGCCGGGTGCCGCGCACCGACTCCGCCTCGACCTCGGCGCCCGCCGCGAGCAGCGCGGGGTGGGCGTCGCCGGCCGGGGACGCGGTGCCGAGGTTGCCGCCGACGCCGCCGCGGTTGCGGATCTGCGGGGAGGCGACGGTGTGCGAGGCGAGGGCGAGACCGGGGAGTTCGGCGCGGAGGTTCTCCATGATCCGGGTGTACGGGACGGAGGCGCCGAGCCGTACGCTCTCCTCGCCGACCTCCCATTCGTAGAGATCGCCGATGCGGTTGAGATCGAGGAGGTACTCGGGCCGGCGGTGGTCGAAGTTGATCTCGACCATCACATCGGTGCCACCCGCGATCGGCACTGCGGTGGGGTGCTCGGCCTTCGCGGCGAGCGCCTCCTCCCAGCTGGCGGGGCGAAGGAAGTCCATGACCGGCTCTCTTCTCCGTCTCGTGAGTCTCGTGAGTCGTGTGGATTGAGCCAATCCGTGTGCGGCGGGCGCGGCTCGTTCATGTCCTGTTAACGCGGAATGACGCCAGTACACCGCCCCTTACTCCAGCGGGGTCAGTCACCGAAACCATGAAGGAGTTGGCTGGCCAGCACGGGCATCTTGTAGATTCGTATGAACGGAGGTCATCAGTAACCTCTTGGTTTTCCTGTGGAAACGCAGGAAACGTCCTGGCGACCACCGGTGACGGCCCGGCAGCCCTTGGTGACGGCCCGCGGAGGCGCCCGCCGGGGACCTCCCCCGTGACCCTTCAAGATTCATCGTAGATTTCGAGACACAGAACGGCGGCGACGAGATGCGGCTGCGCGCACTGCTGGACACCGATGCGCTGGGCCTGCGGCTGCTCGGCGGCGAGGACGAGCTGGACCGCACCGTGCGCGGGGTGATGACCACCGACCTGCGCGACCCGAGCCGCTACCTCTCCGGCGGCGAGCTGGTGCTGACGGGCCTGGCCTGGCGCCGGGACGCGGCGGACTCCGAGCCGTTCGTACGACTGCTGGTGCAGGCCGGGGTGGTCGCGCTGGCGGCCGGCGAGGCGGAGCTGGGCGACATCCCGGACGACCTGGCCGCGGCCTGCGCGCGCCATCGTCTGCCGCTCTTCGCGGTGCACGAGTCGGTGGCCTTCGCGACGATCACCGAGCATGTCGTACGGCAGGTCAGCGGCGAGCGCGCCGGGGATCTGGCGGCGGTGGTGGACCGGCACCGACGGATGATGACGTCGGGTCCGGCGGGCGGCGGCCCGGACGTGGTCCTCGATCTGCTCGGCTCCGACCTGGACCTGCGCGCGTGGGTGCTCTCCCCCGCGGGCCGCCTGATCGCCGGTTCCAAGGTGTCCGGGCCTGCGCTGCCCGCCGACGCCTGTGCCGGGCTGGCCGCCGAGCACCTGGCCGCGACTCGTACCGGCCGCCGCGGCCCGCACCGCGTGCTGCTCGGCGGGACCACGTACTCCCTCTTCCCGATCCGCTCCAGCAGCCGTTCCCCGCAGGGCGCGCGGGACGTGCGCGAGACCGTGCTGTCGGACTGGCTGCTCGCGGTGGAGGCGGACGCGGGTGACTGGCCGGAGGAGCGGCTCGACCTGCTCCAGGGCGTGACCCAGCTGATCGCCGTGGAGCGCGACCGGCGTGACGCGGCGCGTACGGTGCGGCGCAGGCTCGCACAGGAGGTCCTGGAGCTGGTGCAGACGGGCGCGGCCCCGGCCGAGATCGCGGCCCGGCTGCGGGTGGCCGCCCCGGTCCTGCTGCCCGGGCTGGGCGCGGCCCCGCACTGGCAGGTGGTCGTGGCCCGGGTCGAGTGGGACGGCGGGGAGGTCCAGGGCGGCCCGGTCGCGCAGTCCCTGCTGGAGGAGATCCTGGTCGACCCCCTGGCGACCGGCCCTGAGCCCTCCGACCGGATAGCGGTGGCCCACACCGGCGACGAGGCGATCGCCCTCGTCCCGCTGCCGGCCGTCACCGCCGAGCACGGCGGTTCCGAGTCCGGCATCCACGCCGACGCTCTCCTGGAGGCCGTCCGGGCTCCGCTGGCGGCGGGTCTCGACGACGACGGCCGGGTCACTCTCGGCGTGAGCGCGGCCGTGCACTCGGCGGAGGGGCTGCGCGGTGCCCTGGAGGAGGCCCGGCACGCCCGCCGGGTGGCCGCGGCCCGGCCGGGCCGGGTCTGCGCGGCCGGTCACCAGGAACTGGCCTCGCACGTCCTGCTGCTCCCCTTCGTCCCGGACGACGTCCGCCGTGCCTTCACCGCCCGCCTCCTGGACCCGCTGCGGGACTACGACCGCCGCCATCGCGCCGAACTGATCCCCACCCTGGAGGCGTTCCTCGACTGCGACGGCTCCTGGACCCGTTGTGCGACCCGTCTCCACCTGCACGTCAACACGCTGCGCTATCGCGTGGGGAGGATCGAGCAGTTGACGGGCCGGGACCTGTCCCGGCTGGAGGACAAGCTCGATTTCTTCTTGGCGTTGCGGATGAGCTGAGGTCACGCGGGCGTGCGGCGGGCTCGTGCCAAGTGGCGCCACCGTCCCACGACTTTGTGAAATTATTCACCCACCCTCTTGGCCCCGCGCGGCGATCGGTGCTGGAATGCGGCCACCACTTCACTGCTCGACGGCGCGCTAGGGGAGGGCAACGTGGCGTACTCCGCCATGTCTGGGAACGGAACGACCGCTGGTGACGATCCGCTCCAGACCGCGGTGTGGCGGCTGCGCTCGCGGGCCTGCTGGGCCGACGCGGCGGCTCTGCTGCCCTCGGACACGGCGTCGTACACCCTGCAGCGGGCAGGGCTGATGGTCGAGCGGTGTCTGTACACCGAGGGGGGCTGGGAGGAGGCCGAGGACGCGCTGCGGACGGCGGAGGCGGTGGCCAGGACCGACGAGGAGCGGGGTGCCGCGGCCTGTGAACGCGGCCAACTCGCCTACGCCGCGACCCTGCACGGGGTCCGCGACCGGGCGGACGAGGCGCGGGCCGCGCTCGGCAGGGCGGCGGCACTGATCCCGCCGGGGGCGCCGGGCCGGGCCCTCCTCGACTTCCGCCGGGGTCTGCTGGCGGAGAACCTCACCGGCTCCCCGCAGGCGGCCCGCGCCGCCTACCGCCGTGCGCACGCGGCCGCCACCGCCCACGCCGACCCGCTCCTGCTCTCCTTCACCTGGCGTCACCTTGCCGGACTGGCGCTGCGGGAGGGGGAGTTGGCGGAGGCACGGCACGGTTTCGCGGAGTCGCTGCGGATCAGGGAGGAACTGGGCTACCTGGTGGGCACGGCGCCGGCGCTCGCGTCCCTGGCCGACACGGAGTCCGAGCCCGAGGCGTCCCGCCTGCGCGAGGAGGCCGGACGCCTGTTCCGCCTCCTGGGCGGCGTCCCGACCTGGCTGGCGAGGCAGCTGTCTCCGCCCGCACCGGGGGCGGCGACCGCCTGAGACCCGGCTCAGAGGAAACTGAGAATCTGCTGTGCCAGGCTGACGCGCCCCGACCCACCCCCCTCAGGAGCGCTTCGCCATGAGCACCGTCAACGGGCTGCCGGCCCATGTCCTGCTGGTCCACATCGTCGTCGTCCTGGTCCCGCTGACCGCCCTCGCCCTGGTGGCCGCCGCGCTGTGGCCGCGGGCCGCCCGGCGGCTGGGCGTACTGCTGCCGGGGCTCGCCCTGGTCGCGCTGGTCAGCGTGCCGCTGACGACCCAGGCCGGCGAGTGGCTGGAGCGGCACGTGACCGAGGACACCCTGGTCCGCCGGCACACCGAACTGGGCGACGGTCTGCTGCCGTGGGCCCTGGGTCTGTTCGTACTGGCCACGGTGGTGTGGTGGGCAACGCGACGCACCGGTCAGGAGCAGGCTCCCGGGAAGGGCGCCCGCTGGTCGGCCCTCCCGGTGCGGATCGTGGTGGGCGTGCTGTCGGTGGCCGTGGCGGCCGGCGCGGTCGTCGACGTCTACCGCATAGGCGACTCGGGCGCCAAGGCGGCCTGGCACGACGCGTACCAGAAGACGGCGCAGGGCAACTGAACTGGGCGGGGGATGGGGCCCGGGGGTGGGGACGCTCACCGGCGCTTGCAGGGTTCCTCCCCCAGCCTGCCCGCAGCTACGGAGCTGACGCGACTGCAGCGCCCCGTAAAGGGCGCGGGGAACTGCGCGACCAGCCACGACGCACCCGCACCCGGCCCCCGCTGCCACCCCCACGGCGGGAGGCCGCGCAAACGCCCTCCCCTGTCAGCGCGCGGCGGCGAAATGCCCGGCCACCAGCCTGCGCACCGCATCCAGCTCCCCCGCGATCAACGCCTCCAGCAACGCGGCGTGCTCCGCGGCGTCCGCCATCAGCTCCGCCCGGGCCCCGCGCAACGGCAGAGCCCTCCGGTGCAGGTCCTCGGCGACCTGGACCAGCTGCTCGTTGCCCGCAAGGGCCAGCACCGCCCGGTGGAAGGCCCGGTCGGCCTCGGCGTAGGTCGCCCGGCAGCCGGTCGTCGCGGCCCGCACCGACTCCTCGGCGAGCGGCCGCAACGCGGCCCACCGCTCGGCGGGTACGCTGCGCGCCAGCCGCAGCAGCACCGGTACCTCGATCAGCGCCCGTACCTCGGCCAGTTCCGCGAGCTCGCGGGCGCCCCGCTCGACGACGCGGAACCCGCGGTTGGGCACGACCTCGACCGCGCCCTCCTGCGCCAGCTGCTGCATCGCCTCGCGGACCGGTGTCGCGGAGACCCCGAACCGCTCCCCCAGCGCCGGTGCCGAGTACACCTCGCCCGACGCAAGCTCGCCGCTGACCAGTGCGGTACGCAGCGCGTCGAGGATCTGCCCGCGCACGGACGCGCGCTGCACGGCGGGCCTGGGCTGTGGGAGCGGCGGCTCGCTGTGGGTGTGCTCACCCCGGGCGGCCGGCCGGCCGACGGGGAAATCCGGCGCCTCCCGTGCCGACTCCTCGGACCGCAACTGCGCCGGCACCCTGGCCGTCCCGGCGGGAGCCGGGTGCGCGCGCTGGTTCACAGGTCCTCCTCCGGCTCGTCGGCACTCGGGTCATTAACGGCGGGTTGTTACTTGTCCGTCAAGCACCTTAGGCGCACAAGGCGCTGGTTCAAATTTCCGAACCGGCGGGTAAGGTAAGGCTTACTTATCCGGCTGTCGACCCGCACCCGATCGGTGGTAGCCCATGTCCTCCCCCGTCTCCGCCGCCTACGCGCGCCTCACCGAGGTCTGCCCGGACCTGGCGGTCACGGAGCTGGGTCCCGGCGAACCGGCACCCCGGGGCGGCGGCCGGGTCGGCGCCGCCGAGCTGGCGGCCGGCGGCCCCGGCCTGGACACCTTCCTGGCCTGGGACGAGGACCAGATCCTGCGGGACGAGGGGAAGCCGGCCCGCCCCGACGTGGTCGCCACCTTCGGTCTGCACCGCTACGGCTGGGCCGCCTGCCTCCTGATCACCCTCCCCTGGTTCCTGGAGCGCCGGGTCCCCCGCCTGCCCGCGACCGCGGTGTCGTACGACCGCACGGCGGGCCGGATGGCCGTACGGGTCGACTCCTTCGCCTGCCTCCCGGGCGACCCGGCGGCGGCGCTGCCCGGCGCGGTCGTGGTGGCCGGCGAGGAGGCGCTGCGGGCCGAGGTGCGGGCGGCCGTCGCCGAGCACCTGGAGCCGGTCCTCGCCGGCTTCGGGCCGCGGATGCGGCGGCGCGGGCGCGCGCTGTGGGGGATGGCGACGGACGAGGTCGTAGAGGGGCTCTGGTACGTCGCCGGACTGCTCGGGGAGCAGGAACGGGCGGTACGCGAACTCGAACGGCTGCTCCCGGGTGCGACCAGGCCGTACGTCGGCGCGGCCGCCTTCCGGGTGCTGTCGGGACCTGCCGGGGAGCCGTTGCCGACCCGGGACCGGGCGAGCTGCTGCATGTACTACACGCTGCGCCCCGAGGACACCTGCGCCACCTGCCCGCGCACCTGCGACGACGAACGGATCGCCAAACTCGCTGCGTCCGCGGCGGCCTGAGGGCCCCTCAGGCTCCGCAGGGCGCACCCCCCGGTACTCGGCACGCGCCGGCATCCACTAAGATCGCCGGTGGCAAGATCCCCCCTGCGCGGACAGGAAATTCACAACTTCCCCACTTGCCGCAGGAACTTTCCGAGGAACCACCCGTATGGGTAGTCTTACTCGAACTCAACTCCCGCCCCTCATGCGGCAGTTCGAGCAGAATGCCGTCCTGGGGCATCCCCTTGCACTTCCTTGGCGGCCTCTTGCCCCGAAACCCCCTGAGGGCCCGTGGGATTGGGCCACTATGGCGGGCGATACGCCCTATCCCAATGCAAGGGACCCCTAGATGAGACTGACCGACATATCGCTGAACTGGCTGCTTCCCGGCGCCGTACTGCTCCTGGGCATGCTGGTCGCGGTGGCGGTGCTTGCGCGCTCCAAGCGGTCCGGCGGGGAGCACGCGAAGGACGACTCGTGGGAGCGCAGCGAGGAGCGCCGCCGGCGCAAGGAGGCCATATACGCCACCGCCTCCTACGTCCTGCTGTTCTGCTGTGCGGCGGTCGCCGCCGCGCTCTCCTTCCACGGGCTGGTCGGCTTCGGCCAGCAGAACCTCAACCTGTCCGGCGGCTGGGAGTACCTGGTGCCGTTCGGCCTGGACGGCGCGGCGATGTTCTGCTCCGTCCTCGCGGTGCGTGAGGCCAGCCACGGTGACGCGGCGCTCGGTTCCCGGATTCTGGTGTGGACGTTCGCGGGCGCCTCTGCCTGGTTCAACTGGGTGCACGCGCCGAGGGGCGGCGGCCACGACGGCGCTCCGCAGTTCTTCTCCGGCATGTCGCTCTCGGCGGCCGTGCTCTTCGACCGCGCGCTGAAGCAGACCCGCCGGGCCGCGCTGCGCGAGCAGGGTCTGGTGCCGCGTCCGCTCCCCCAGATCCGTATCGTGCGCTGGCTGCGCGCTCCCGTCGAGACCTACCGGGCCTGGTCGCTGATGCTCCTGGAGGGTGTGCGCAGCCTGGACGAGGCGGTCGAGGAGGTGCGCGACGACAAGCGGCAGAAGGAGGAGAACCGACTGCGCCGCCGCGAGCAGCACCGTCTGGAGAAGGCTCAGCTCAAGGCCATAAGCCGGGGCCACCGGGGATTCGTCGGACGCGTCGGCAGGCAGGACGAGGTGCACCAGGTGGAGCGCGCCTCCCAGCCCACTGCGGAGCCTGCCATAGCGGCGCCGGAGCAGCTGCCCGTACGCCAGCGGCCCTCCCTTCAGCCCGTCCGCAAAGGGTCTGACCCGATCACGGTCGACCTGACCGCGGAGGACGACACGATGGCGCTGCCGCGCCTCGACTCCCTGGAGCGCAAGCTCAAGGACCTCGAGCAGCAGTTCGGCTGACCGCCTGCCGCTGCCGCACAGCACCTCGGGACGGGGGCGTGACCATGACGGTCACGCCCCCGTCCCGTCGGTGTCGGGCGCCGGCTAGGCGGCCTCCGCGTCCAGTTCGAACCAGACGGACTTGCCGATCTCGTGCGCCTGGACGCCCCATGCGTCGGCGAAGGCGTCGACCAGTACGAGGCCCCGGCCGTGCGTGCCGTCGTCGGAGTCGGTGCCCGGGGCGCACATCCGCGGCCTGCGGGCCACGAAGTCCCGTACCTCCACCCTTAGTTGGCCCGGTTCCACGACGGCCGTCAGCACTGCCTCCCGGTCCGTGTGGACGAGCGCGTTGGTGACGAGTTCGCTGGTGAGCAGTTCCGCTATCTCGGAGCGGCCGGGCCGCCCCCAGTGCCGCAGCAGTTCGCGCAGTTCCCTGCGCGCCTCGGGCACCGCCCGCAGGTCCGACCGTCCCAGATGGCGCCTGAACTGCGACGGGTTCCCCCGTTCCGTCGTGTCGGTCTCTTCCCCCGCCGTCTGCGCCGAGGAGGCCCCGATGGCCACGGGACCGCCCCCTCGTGCCTGACTGTTCATGACCCCCGCCCGCACGCTGTCTGCCGGTTCCCCTCCTGATCGAACACGTTCACGGGGATCCATGCCCGCTCGGGCACGGGCCAGTCATGTCACGCCGATGACGACCGGGTGTTCGGCCATGTCCCGCGCCCGCTCCGGCCGGTACGTCGCCGCCAGGACCGTCCCGTACGCGCCAAGGGTGCCGCGGACCCGGCGTGATTCAGCCCCGTACGCAACCCCCCGGGCTGTTTCACGCGGTCCGCGGCACCGGCGAACCTGGCCGAAACCTGTCCTTCCGGCTACTTGCTGCCGAGGCCCTTGGTGCCGATGTTGACGATCTTGTGGGTGTCACGGGTCATGTCGACGACCAGCTTCGAGGTGGTGTTGCGGCTCCAGGTGAGCGTGATGACGGCCTCCGTGTACTTTCCGGTGCCGTTGTCCGTGACCTTCCACTTGAGCGGGGTGTTCTGGGCCCGGAGCACCCCGTCCGCGTGCTCGCGGTTCTCCCAGGCCTTCAGCTTCTTCAGGTAGGTCGGGGCGATGTAGTAGGCACGCAGCGCGGTGGGCAGGTTGCCGCTGCCGTCCAGGTCGCTCTCCGCGTCGATGTAGGCGCCGTAGAAGTCGGCGATGCGGGTGATGTTGTCGGCCGGGTTGCCACTGACGCTACGCGGTGCGCCGGCCGAGGCCTGAGCGGTGGCGCCGAGCCCGAGGGCCACGGCGAGGACGCCGGCGGTGAGGACGGCGCGGCTCTTGCTGCTCATGTCTGTTCCCCGTTTTCTGTGTCTTCGTGTCTTAGTGTCTTAGTGGCTTGGCGTCTTGCGTCTTGCGTCTTGCGTCTTGCGTCCTGCGTCTGGGGCCGCCCTCCCCTCCCCCGAGGGAGAGGGCGGCCCCGGTCCTGGTGACCGGGCGTCAGTGCAGCTTGTTCACGGCCGTGGTGGTGGTCTTCTTGAAGGCCTTCACGGGCGCGTCCACGAAGCCGCCGAGCTGCCCCCAGTCCACGACGGTGACGGTGCGCCCCTCCCGGCCGATGGAGATCAGCCGGATGTCACTGGTGCCCCAGGCGCTCACGGTGCGCAGGGCGTAGACGTGGGCGCCGTCCCCGACCGGGAGGGTGCCGTGGTCCTGGAACGTGGCCCGGATCTGCGGGTCCGCCATCTCGATCCGGTCCGCGCAGGACACGATGTCCTCGTCGAGCTTCGCGAACCGGCCCTTCGCCAGGCGGACGCTGGGCAGTTCGGCGCTGACCTGACGGGCGCTCGTGTCGAGGTCGGTCCGGAACTTCCGGTACCAGGAGTCCTGGCCGCCGCCGAGCCCGACGCCGATGCAGATGTCCTGCCTGGCCTCCTCCGGAATGCCGGCGGTGACCTTGCCGGCCGTCCAGGACGTGCCGGCCCGCGGCGGCAGGTCGGCCGCCGTGAGGAAGCCGGGCGCCTTGGGTGCGGCCGCCGCGGGAGCGGCGAGCGCGGTGCCGGCGACGAGTGCGGCGCCGGCGACTGCGGTGAGCGCGCCTGCTCGGGTGCGCTTGGGCATGGGTGTTCCCCCGTGGGTCGGTGCATGGGTGTGGGATGCCGCCGACGGCGCCGGATGGTCGGTCCGGCCCTGGTCGGTGCGACACCAGAAGCATCGGCCGTCACCTCGGCGAACCGCAACGGCCACCGCCGGTTTCGCCGGCCTGGAACCATCCCAGCCCTGCTGACGTGCAGGTATATGAGTGCCTGGGATACGGACGAGCGGGGGAAGGTGCCGGTGGGCGACGACGTCGAGGAGTTCGCGGCACTGCTGCGGCAGTTGAAGGACCGTACGGACCGGAGCTACGGCTCGCTGGCCCGCCGCCTGAACATGAACACCTCCACCCTGCATCGCTACTGCGCGGGCGAGGCGGTCCCGCTGGACTTCGCGCCGGTGGAACGCCTGGCCGCGTTCTGCGGGGCGACACCGCGGGAACGGCTCGAACTCCACGAGCGCTGGCTGCGCGCGGTGGCGGCCCGCCAGCGACCACGCGGCGCGGAGCCAATGGAGCCGGCGGAGCCCGCGGAGAGCACGGAGAGCGCAGAAAGCGCGGAGTCCGGGCCGACGGACACCCGCACCTCCGCATCCGTGCAGCCCCCGCAAGCCGCCGCGGAACCCTTGCCGGAAGCGGCCCCGGAAGTGACCCCGGCAGCGGAGTCGGCCCTTGTTGCCCGGCCCTGGTACCGACGGCGTCGCCCGCTGGTCGCCGCGGCCGTGGCCACCGTGGTGCTGGCGACGCTGGGCACCCTGGCCGCCCTCCCGGACGACCGGCAGGCCGCAGGCGCCGCGGCCCGGGGCCCCGGCTCCGCCGGCACGACCGCCGCCGGTGACGCCGAGCGCCGCGGCAGCGGCACCACCGGCCCGGCGCCGCACTCCGCCACCCCGTCACCCTCGTCCCCGTCCTCGTCCTCCTCGGCTTCGCCGTCCGCGTCGGGCGGTGCGAAGGCCTCCTCCCCCGCCGGCGGCGCGCCCGTCACCCCTGCCCCGGCCGGCACCCCCCTCACCTGGACCGCGAACTCGCAGCTGTGGGAGCTGGGCTGCGACCACGACTACGTCATCGACAAGCAGCCGTCCCAGGTCCCGCCGCCGCCCGCCCCGCAGGACGCCGGCACCTGGGCGGCCACCCAGAACGCGGTGCACGGCGGCAACACGATCGTGGACGTCTCCGTGCAGGGCCGTTCGTCCACCGCGGTCGTCCTGGAGGCGCTGCGGGTGCGCGTCGTCGGCCGTACGGCTCCCGCGCCCGGCATCGCCTACTCCATGGCCGACGGCTGCGGCGGCGGGCTCACCCCGCGGTACTTCGACGTGAACCTGGACAAGGACCGCCCCATCGCCCGCCCGGTGGCCGGTGAGGGTCCCGACGGGAAGACCGTCTCGACCATGCACCTGCCCTACCGGGTCTCCGCGACCGACCCCGAGGTGCTGCGCGTCAAGGCGAGCACCGCGGGCTGCGACTGCCGCTGGTACCTCGAACTGGACTGGTCGTCACAGGGCCGCAGCGGCACGGTCCGGATCGACGACCACGGCCGGCCGTTCCGCACCAGCTCCATCAAGGGTCTGCCGCACTACTGGTACGGCTTCGTGGACGGCGTCCGCCAGTGGGTGCCGACCACCGGCTGACTCACGGCCGCGGCACGTTGCGCAGGTTCGAGCGGGCCATCTGGACCATCCGGCCCACGCCGCCGTCGAGGACCATCTTGGACGCGGAGAGCGCGAACCCGGTGACCATCTCGGCCTTGATCTTCGGCGGGATGGACAGCGCGTTGGGATCGGTGACCACGTCGACCAGGGCCGGGCCCTTGTGCTTGAAGGCGGCCTTCAGCGCGCCCGCGAGCTGCTTGGGCTTCTCGACCCGCACCCCGTAGGCGCCGCAGGCCAGAGCGACGGCCGCGAAGTCGGGGTTGGTGTTGCCGGTGCCGTACGCGGGCAGCCCCGCGACCAGCATCTCCAGCTCGACCATGCTCAGCGCGGAGTTGTTGAACAGGACCACCTTCACCGGCAGGTCGTACTGGACCAGAGTGAGGAAGTCGCCCATCAGCATGGCGAATCCGCCGTCCCCGGACATCGACACGACCTGCCGCCGCCGGTCGGTGAACTGGGCGCCGATCGCCATCGGCAGCGCGTTGGCCATCGAGCCGTGCGAGAAGGAACCGATGACCCGGCGGCGGCCGTTGGGCGAGAGGTAGCGAGCCGCCCACACGTTGCACATGCCGGTGTCGACGGTGAACACCGCGTCGTCGTCGGCGAGTTCGTCGAGGACCGAGGCCACGTACTCCGGGTGGATCGGGACGTGCTTCTCGACCTTGCGCGTGTACGCCTTCACCACCCCCTCCAGCGCGTCCGCGTGCTTCTTCAGCATCCGGTCGAGGAACCGCCGGTTCTCCTTGGCCCGCACCCGCGGCACGAGACAGCGCAGGGTCTCGCGCACGTCGCCCCACACCGCGAGGTCCAGGCGGGAGCGGCGGCCCAGCACCTCGGGGCGCACGTCGACCTGGACGATCTGCACGTCGTCGGGGAGGAAGGCGTTGTACGGGAAGTCGGTGCCGAGCAGGATCAGCAGGTCGCACTCGTGGGTGGCCTCGTAGGCGGCGCCGTAGCCGAGCAGCCCGCTCATGCCGACGTCGTACGGGTTGTCGTACTGGATCCACTCCTTGCCCCGCAGGGCGTGCCCGACCGGGGACTTGATCTTCTCCGCCAGCTCCATGACCTCCGCGTGGGCGCCCGCCGTGCCGCTGCCGCAGAACAGGGTCACCTTGTCCGCCGCGTCGATCATCGCGACCAGTTTGTCGAGTTCGGCGTCGCCCGGGCGGACGGTGGGGCGGGAGGTGACGATGGCCGCCGAGGCGGACTGCTCCGGGGCGGGCTGGTCGGCGATGTCACCGGGCAGGCTCACCACGCTGACCCCGCTGCGGCCGACCGCGTGCTGGATGGCGGTCTGGAGCAGCCGGGGCATCTGCTTCGGGCTGGAGATCAGTTCGCTGTAGTGGCTGCACTCCTGGAAGAGCCGGTCGGGGTGGGTCTCCTGGAAGTAGCCGAGGCCGATCTCGCTGGACGGGATGTGGGAGGCGAGGGCGAGGACCGGGGCCATCGAGCGGTGGGCGTCGTAGAGGCCGTTGATGAGGTGCAGGTTGCCCGGGCCGCAGGAGCCGGCGCAGGCCGCCAGGGTGCCGGTGATCTGGGCCTCGGCGCCGGCCGCGAAGGCGGCGGTCTCCTCGTGGCGGACGTGGATCCAGTCGATGGCTGCGTTGCGGCGGACGGCGTCCACGACCGGGTTGAGGCTGTCGCCGACGACGCCGTAGAGGCGGCGCACCCCGGCGCGGACGAGGATGTCGACGAACTGCTCGGCGACGTTCTGCTTGGCCATGACGGTCGGGCACCCTTCGGCTGCACGGATCTCCGGCTCCCCCGCGATGCCCTTCCATGTATCCACACAGGCCGCGCTCACGCCTCCCAGACGGCCGCCGCCGTTCGGTCGTCGGCGTACCCCTTGACCCGGACCTGGACGTCCGCGAGGAACGCGGCGAGACCCGGAGGGGTGCGGCCTGACCAGCGTCGGGCCAGGTAGGCGCAGAGTGCGGGCTCGCCGCGCAGCGGGTCGGCGAGGCCGCCCGTGCACATCACGAGGGCGTCACCCGGGCGGGCTACCGAGGCCCGGAACAGGAACGGGTCGCGGGGCGGTTCGGGGGCCGGCTCGTAGGGGCTCGGCGGGGTCGGGATGCCGAGGTCCATCGTGAGCCGGTCGCCGGCCGGGGTCTCGGAGGGCAGCGAGCCGAAGCCGAGCACGGGTTCACCGGCGCTGTCCACCTCGACGCGCGGTTCGATGTCCTGCCACTCACCGCCCCGCAGCCGGAACAGGCCGCCCTCGCCGACCCCGAAGAAGACGCGGGTACGGCACTGGGGGTGGGCGGGCAGCAGGAGGCAGCGCAGGCTGGCCGCGTACTCCTCGGCGGCGATGCCCTGTTCGGCGGCGCTGGCGCGGAGCTTGCCGAGACTGCGGTCGGTGAGCCGGTGCAGGCCGGACTTGAGGTCGCCGCGCCGGGCCGCGTGGATGTCGTCGGTGAGCCGCTGGTGGCTGCGGCCGACGGCCCGGGCGATCCACTCGCACAGCTCGGCCGCGGCCCGGTGGGCGCCGGGGGTGGCACGGGCGCCGGTGGCCATCGCGACCAGGACCAGGGCCTGTTCGCCGGCCCCGAACCGGGCGGTGAGCAGGGCGTCGCGGCGCGGTTCGCCCCGGTACCGGGCGGAGTCGCCGCGCTGCGAGACGGCCCGCAGGGTGCAGGCGCCGTACCGGGCGCCGTCCAGGACGGTGTCGGAGACCAGGTCGTCGAGTTCGTCGGGGTCGGCGGCGGGCAGGGCGGTGGGCTCGGCGTCGTAGGTGGGCGGTCCGGAGCCGACGTAGTCCACGGAGGAGGCCGAGGCGGCGGCCGGGACGGCCAGGGCGGCCCAAGCGTCCGGGGTCTCCTCTACGGCATGGGCGGCCGGGGTGTCCGGGGCGGCGTAGGCGGCCGGGGCGGCGTAGGCGGCCGGGGTGTCCTGAGCCGGATACGCGGCCGGGGTCTCCTGGGCCGCATACGCAGGCGGAGTCTCCTGGGCCGCATCCGCGGGCGGGCCGGACAGGTCGGTCCTGGTGGCGGGGTGGAGGTCCGACGGGCCGTCGTCCGCCGCGGGCGGCTCCGGGTCCTCCATGTCCCAGGGCCAGGCCGGCGCGGCGGCCCCGGTGCTCTCGGCGGGGGCGGCGGGCGCCCGCTGGGCCGGCACCGTCGGCGCCGGCGGCTCGTCGCCCGGTTCCGCGGTGACGCCCCGCCGTCCCCCTACCGTCTTCTTCGCCGAGGCGAAGCGGTCGTCCAGGGAATCGGGTGCGGCCGTGGGTCCGGTGTCCTCGGTGGAGTCGTCGTACAACTGCCCCCACCAGTCGTCGTCGTGACGGGTGGGCCTACCCCCTGGCTGGCTCATGCCCCTAATTGTCCACCGCGGGGGCCGGATGAAAACGGGGCACCAGGAAAATCCCGCACCCGACCCCCTCTCGAAGGGCGCGGCGAGGGACATCCCGAACACCCGTGCCAGGAAAGGGAATCGCCGACACGCGCGGGGCGCAGGGCACGGAGGGCACGGAAGAGGCCTGCCGGACAGGGGTGGCCGGAGTGGCGAGGGTGCCGGAGCTGACACGTGTGAGTCGCCGGGTGGTCCCACCCCCCACGGGAGAACCACCCGGCGACACCGGAGTGACCGGCCCCGGATCCCCTACGCGTACGCGCGTCGTGGGGCCGGTCACCGTTCGCACGGCCGAACGCCACGGCGCCGGCCGGAAGGCCAGATTGTGACGGGTCTTCCTGGTGGTCAGCTGTGAAGGGCGCACCGGTTTCCCGTGCGAAGCTGCTGCGGTGACGTGATCTTGGCAGAGTGACCCGCGGTACGGCGATGATGTGTCGCGGCGGGTTTGCGCCGTGGCCGGTTCCCGCCATGCCACCGGACTTCGAGGGAGGGACACGGGCCGATGCTGGCAGCGCTCGGGCTGGACGAACGGGACGAGTCGGCGTACCGGGCGCTGGTGTCCGCGGGCGCCGCCGACGTACCGGGCCTGGCACGGCGTCTGGCGCTGGCGGAGCAGGACACCGAGCGCGCGCTGCGCCGGCTGGAGCGGCACGGGCTTGCGGCCCGGTCCCCCGGCCGGCCGGACCGCTGGGTGGCGGCGCCGCCCGGGGTCGCGCTGGGCGCCCTGCTCACCCAGCAGCGGCACGAGCTGGAGAAGGCGGAGCTGACGGCGGCGCTGCTCGCGGAGGAGTACCGGGCGGCGGCCGCCGAGCCCGCGGTGCACGACCTGGTGGAGGTGGTGACCGGCGCCCCGGCCGTCGCCCGGCGGTTCCGCCAGCTCCAGCTGGGCGCCCTGGACGAGGTGTGCGCGCTGGTCACGGACACGCCGGTGGCCGTCACCGGGACGGAGAACGAGGCGGAGGAACAGGCCGCCCGCCGGGGCGTGCGCTACCGGGTGGTGGTGGAGCGGTCGGCGCTCGGCCTGCCGGACGCGGTCCCGGAACTGAAGGCCGCGCTCGGCCGGGACGAGCAGGTGCGGGTGACGGCGCGGGTACCGACGAAACTGGTCGTCGCCGACCGCGCGCTGGCGCTGGTCCCGCTCACCTCGCAGGCCGCGGAGCCCGCCGCCCTGGTGGTGCACGCCAGCGGGCTGCTGGAACTTCTGTGCGGCCTGTTCGAGTCGGTGTGGCGGCAGGCGCTGCCGCTGCGGCTCGGCGTGACCGGAGTGGTCGAGGAGGAGCCGGACGGTCCCGACGCCACCGACCTGGAGGTGCTGTCGCTCCTGCTGGCGGGCCTCACCGACGCCAGCGTCGCCAAGCAGCTGGACGTGGGCCTGCGGACCGTGCAGCGCCGGGTGCGGCGGCTGATGGAGCTGGCCGGCGTGTCGACCCGCATGCAACTGGGCTGGCACGCGTACGAGCGGGGCTGGGTGACCCGGAACTGACCTGCGCGTCCGCCCGCCGTCCGGCACTCTGGGCAGATGGGAGCAGGGGAACTCCTGCTGGTCGGCCTGGTGCTGGCGCTCGGCCTGTGCGGGGTGCTGGTGCCCGGGGTGCCGGGGACGGGGCTGGTGTGGGCCGCGGTGCTGTGGTGGGCGCTGTACGACCCGCGCCCGGTGGCCTGGACGGTCCTGGTCGGGGCGACCCTGGTGCTGCTGCTGGCGCTGGTGGTCCGCTGGGTCCTGCCGCCGCGCCGGCTCCGGGCGAGCGGTGCCACTCCCCGGATGGGCGTGTACGCCGGTACCGGCGCCGTCCTCGGTTTCGTCCTCGTCCCCGTGCTCGGTGCGATCCCCGGTTTCATGGCCGGGATCTACCTGCACGAACGCCTCCGGCTCGGCCGCCGTGCCGAGGCGCGGGCCGCCCTGCGCACCGCGATGGACGCGGGCGGCTCCAGCGTGCTGGCCGAGCTGTTCGCCTGCCTGCTCGTCGCGGCCGGCTGGCTGACCGCGGTGGTCTGGGCCGGCTGAGCGGTCAGAGCAGGTCGGCGAGGCGGACGGCGTCGGCGAGGGCGCGGGTGCCGGTGTCGTTGAAGTGCAGGTGGTCGCCGGGGTCGTAGGCGGGCCGGATACGCCCTGGCTGCTGCGGATCCCGTACGACGGCGTCGAAGTCGACGTACGCGTCGAAGACGTGTCCGGTGCGGATCAGCGTGTTCACCTGCAGGCGCACGGCCTCCCGGGCCGCGGTGTAGGCGCTGTACCCCTCGTACGGGGTGAGGGTCGCGCCGACCACCCGGATCCCCCGCTCGTGGGCGCGGGCCACGATGGCCCGGTAGGCCTGCACGAGGTCGGCGGGGTCCGTGACCTCCGGGGTGCCCTTGATGTCGTTGATGCCTTCGAGGAGGACCAGGGTGCGGACCCCGCTCCGGTCGAGCCCGTCGGCGTCCAGGCGGTTCAGGGCCGCCGGTCCCCCGGTGCTGTCGAGCAGGAGCCGGTTGCCGGAGATGCCGGCGTTGAGGACGCCGACCCGGAGGGACCGCAGCCGCTCCGCGAGGCGGTCGGGCCAGCGGTGGTTGGCGTCCATGCTGGTGCCGTTGCCGTCGGTGAGGGAGTCGCCGAAGGCGACCACGGTGCCGCGGGTCACGGCCCGCACGTCGACGCCGGTGACGTAGTACCAGTGGCCGGTGGTGCGGGTGTAGGCGCCCCCGTCCTCGTCGTCGGCCCGCCCGGTGCCGTCCTCGGCGAGGTAGCTGGTCTGCAGGGCGACCCGGTGGTAGGTGGCGGGACCGGAGTCGCCGGGGGTCTCGACGCTGACCAGCAGGTCGGCGCCGGCCTGCACGGCGAGCGGCACCGGGTCGCTGACCAGGTCCCGTCCGGCGGGTACGACGGCGGTGCCGGCGCCGGCGAAGGTGGCGGCGCGCATCGAGCCGGGTACGGCGGCCGGGCCGCTGCCCTGCCGCAGGGCGACGGTGACGGCACCGAGCCGGAGCGGGGCGCCGCCCAGCCGGTTGCTGACCCGCACCCGCACCTCGCCGCCGCCGACGCTCAGGTGAACGACGTTGCGGTACGCGGCGCCGGGCACCGCAGGTTCGGTACCGGAGGGCGCGGCCTCCCAGCTCCCGGCCCACAGCGGGGGCTCGGGGTCGGCCCCGGCCCGCCCGCCCACCCCCATCACCGACAACAACGCCACGACGAGCACGCGCCCGACCTTGCCCATCCACACCTGCCCTTCCGAGGCCTACTGGAGGGGAAGGTGACATACGGGCGGTGCCCTGAACAGCGACTCGACCAGGAGACCACCCGGGTGGCGGAGCGTGGGGAGGGGGCCGACGGAGGTGGGGACGGTGCCTGTTCGTCGTCTGTCCGGGTGGGTGAGTGGGAGCGGAGGGGTGGTGACGGCGCGTTCCGGGGTGCGGGCGCGTGGGGGCTGGTCGCGCAGTTCCCCGCGCCCCCTGACGGGGCGCTGCAGTCGCGTCAGCTTTCCAGCTACCCAGCTGATGGGCGCCGGGGGTCCCCCGGCCGAAGACTGGGGGACGCCTGGGCTGGTCGCGCAGTTCCCCGCGCCCCTGACGGGGCGCCGCGGTCGCGTCAGCTTCCAGCTACCCAGCTGCCAGCAGGTGCCGGGCGGCGTACGAGCGCCAGGGGCGCCACTCGTCCGGGGCGTCGAGGCCGGGCGGGGCTACGTCGGGGTCGGCGAGGGCGCGGACGCGGATGGTGGCGACGGTCGCCGGGTCCATCCCGGGCAGGGCCCGCAGCGCCGCCTCCGCCTCGTCCCGGTCGGCGCCCGGATCCAGCCGCAGCGTCCCGTCGGCCAGCGCCGCGGCGAGCGCGCCGAGGCTGCCGTCGGGCTCCGCCGCGGCGAGCACATCGGGCTCGGGGAACAGGTGCGCGGGGCCGCCGGACAGCGCGTCCAGTGCCTTGCCGTACCGCCGGACCAGCCGCTCGGCGCCCGCGGTGCCGACGAGGGCCCGTACGGCGGCCTCGGCCGGGTCGGCGGCGCCGGGTGACCGCAGCCCGGGCCGGGCGGCGACCAGCGGGGCGAGCCGCGGGTCCGCGGAGAGCCGCTCGTCGACGGCGTACGGATCGGCGTCGAGGTCGAACAGCCGGCGCAGCCGCTGTACGGCCGTGGTCAGGTCGCGTGGATCGGTGAGGCGCAGCCGGGCTTCGAGCCAGCCGCCGGGGTGGGCGCCGAGGCCCGTACCGGACGCGCGCGTCGTGCCGGTCCGTTCGTCGACGGCGACGACCGCATGGCCGTACGGCAGTCGCAGGGTGCGGCGGTAGGTGCGCGTGCCGGGGGCGCCCGTCACTTCCTCCACGCCGGGAACGGCCTCGTGTGCAAGGAGGTCGAAGACGGGGCCGGCCCGGTACGGGCCGCGGTGGGCGAGCCGCAGCGGGATACCGGCGGCCGGGGAGCCGCGCCGGGCGCCGCGACCGCCGGGCGCGACCTCGCGCAGCCCGCTCGGGGTGGTGGCGTAGACGGCGCGGACGGTGTCGTTGAACTGCCGCACGCTGGCGAACCCGCTCGCGAACGCGATCTCCGTGATGGGCAGTTCGGTGGTCTGCAGCAGCGTGCGCGCGGTGTGCGCCCGCTGGGCGCGGGCGAGGGCGACGGGGCCGGCGCCCAGTTCCGCGGTGAGCTGCCGCTGCACCTGGCGTGCGCTGTAGCCGAGCCGGTCGGCGAGCCCGCCGACGCCCTCCCGGTCCACCACTCCGTCGCCGATCAGCCGTACGGCCCGGCCGACGACATCGGCCCGGACGTTCCACTCGGCGGAACCGGGAACCGCGTCCGGGCGGCACCGGCGGCAGGCCCGGAACCCGGAGCCCTGCGCGGCGGCCGCGGTGGGGAAGAAGCGGACGTTGCGCCGCTTCGGGGGGACGGCGGGGCAGCTGGGACGGCAGTAGATGCCGGTGGTCTCGACGGCGAAGAAGAACGCGCCGTCGAACCGGGCGTCCCGGCTGCGGACCGCCTCGTACCTGGTGTCCTCGTCCATCACGGTTCAAGTGTGGGCGACCGGAGGAAGGAGCTCTGGCGGGAATCGGACACGACGCCGGTGCCCCGCCCGGAAGCGGAGCTCCCCGTCAGGGGCGGGGGCTGGGCCGACGGCCGGCTGCCGCCGCACGTGCGCGCTCACCCCACGCCCCCCGCAACGGGCCTGCTACCGCCACCGCCCCCGCTTCGCCTCCATCGCCGCCTTCCCCTCCGCGCCCCGCTTCTTCCAGTCCTTCTTCATCTCGGACCTGAGCCGGGCGTCCGTCTTCGCGACGATCCACTGGTTCTCCCGCATCAGCTTGCGGTAGCTCTCCAGCCGGCGGACGGGCAGTTCTCCGGTCTCCACCGCGAGGCGCACCGCGCAGCCCGGTTCGCTCTCGTGTCCGCAGTCGGAGAACCGGCAGTCCTCCGCCAGTTCCTCGATCTCGGCGAACACCTGCCCGACCCCGGTCTCGGCGTCGAACAGCCCCACGCCCCGCAGTCCGGGCGTGTCGATCAGCACGCCCCCGGCCGGGAGTGCGAGGAGGTTGCGGGTGGTGGTGGTGTGGCGGCCCTTGCCGTCGACGTCCCGGGCGGCTCGGACGTCCATCACGTCCTCCCCGAGGAGCGCGTTGGCGAGGGTGGACTTGCCGGCGCCGGACTGGCCGAGCAGGACGGACGTGCCGGAGCCGACGAGGGCGACGAGCAGGTCCAGGCCGTCGCCGGCGTGCGCGCTGACCGTCAGGACCGGTACGCCCGGAGCGGCCGTCTCCACATCCTGCACGAGGTGCGCGAGAGTGACGGGGTCCGGGACCAGGTCGGCCTTGGTGAGGACCACGACCGGCTGCGCCCCGGACTCCCAGGCCAGCGCCAGGAACCGTTCGATGCGGCCGAGGTCGAGTTCGACGGCGAGGGACACCGCGACGATCGCGTGGTCGACGTTGGCGGCGAGGATCTGCCCCTCGGACCGCTTGGAGGAGGTGGAGCGCACGAAGGCGGTACGGCGCGGCAGATACGCGCGTACGTAGCGGGGGTTGCCGCCGGGTTCCACGGCGACCCAGTCGCCGGTGCACACGACGCGCATCGGATCGTGCGGGGTGACGAACGCGGTGTCGGCGCGCAGCGGCCCGCCGGCGGTGACGACGTCGCACTGCCCGCGGTCGACGCGGACGACGCGCCCGGCGAGCAGGCCTTCGGCGTCGTAGGGGGCGAACTCCTTCGCCCAGGTCTCGTCCCAGCCGTAGGGAGCGAGCGCGGAGAAAACAGCGGAGCTGGAAGTCAAGGGTGACCCTTCACAGGGCGGCCCCGGGATGTCGAGAGGTCAGCCGGTGGCCGCGGAGGTGGAGTGGATGAACTTCTGGTCGCGGGCAGCGCCCATCGCAACGACAGTCATCGGTCAACACCTCCCTGATCGAACCTGATCGAACCTGATCGAACCTGGTCGGGCCCGGTCGGCCCCGGTCACCTGCGGCACCCCGAGGGGCAGCCGCTCCGACGTCACCGACCTTAGAGGCCGCCCGCACCGCGCCGCCACCGAATTACGGCTCGCGGCACGGCGACTTTCTGGGCGACCGGGGCCCGCGGACGGTGTCGTACCGGGCACGGATCGGTTGCGGCCGGGGCTTTTCGCCGCGCCGGGCGACGGGCCCGGGGATCATGAGGGCCATGACCAGAGACCGGTACGTCGAATTCCTGCGCGCGTGGGCGATCGTGCTGGTGGTGCTGGGCCACTGGCTGATCACCGCGCTGGTCCGGGAGCCCGACGGGCGGATCGACGCCCCGGAGCTGCTGGCGACCGTGCACTGGACCCAGTGGCTGACCCTCGGGTTCCAGATCATGCCGCTGTTCTTCCTGGCCGGGGGCCACGCCGCGGGCGGTTCCTGGGCGCGGGCCCGGGCAGCCGGGGGGACGCCCGCGGGGTGGCTGGGGCGGCGGGCGCTGCGGCTGCTGCTGCCGGTGGCCGTCTACAGCGGTGCGGTGCTGCTCGCCGTCGGCATCTGCGCGGCGGCCGGTGTGGACGCGGACACGCTGGCGCTGGTGGGCTGGGCGATGGGAATGCAGTTCTGGTTCCTTCCGGTGTATCTGCTGCTCAGCGCCCTCACCCCAGTCCTGTACGCGGCGCACCTGCGGTGGGGGGCGCGGGTCCCGCCGGTGCTGGGGGCGGTCGCCCTGGTGGCCGACGGGCTCGTGGTGGCCGTGCACACGCCCTGGGTCGGACTGCTGAACTACGTGCTCGTGTGGGGTGTCGCCTACCAGTTGGGGTTCTGCTGGCGGGACGGGCTGCTGACCGGCCGCCGGCGCGTGCCGCTCGCGATGGCGGCGGGCGGCGCCCTGGCCTTCGCCGCGCTCGTGGCCCTCGGGCCGTTCCCGGTCAGCCTGATCCTGGTGACCGGGCAGAGTCCGAGCAACACCGATCCGCCGTCGGCCGCGATGCTGGCGTGGCTGGTCGCCCAGGTCGGCGTGAGCCTCCTCGCCGCGCCACCGCTGCGCCGGCTGCTGGACCGCGAGCGGGTGTGGCGTGCGGTCCGCCCCGTGGGCGCGGCCAGCATGACGCTGTACCTGTGGCACATGCTGCCGGTCCTGGTCGCCGCCGCCGCGTTCTACCTGACCGGACTCGCGCCCGAGCCGGCGCTCGGGTCCGCGGCCTGGTGGGCGCTGCGCGTGCCCTGGCTGCTGGTGCTCGGCGCCGTCCTGGCCGGTGTCGTCCGCGCGCTCCGGCCGCTGGAGCGCGGGCTGGGTGTGCTGTACGAGCGGACCGTCCCGGACGCCGGTCTGCGCGGTGCCTGGCCGCTGTGGGCCGGGCTGGCCCTGGCCGTCACCGCCCTGGCCCGCTTCGCCGTGCGGGGCTTCGCGCCCGACGGGCGGTTCCCCGTACTGCCCGCCGTGGGCCTGGCGCTGGGCACGGTGCTGGTGACGCTTCCGCGGTGGACGGCCGCGGAGCGCCTCGAAGGGCCGGAGGCGGCGCGCGCTCCGGACCGGGTCTGAGGACTGTGCTACGGTTGCGGAGTTGCAGTTGTGGTACCCATGAACCTATGTGCGCCTGACGGGAATGTTTCTCCTGCAGGCGCATTAGTTGTTTTACCGGCATCTCCGGATGGGGCCTCTGCCTACAGATCGGAGAAGGTCATGGCACAGGGAACCGTGAAGTGGTTCAACGCCGAAAAGGGTTTCGGCTTCATCCAGCAGGACGGCGGCGGCCCGGACGTGTTCGCCCACTACTCGAACATCCAGTCCCAGGGCTTCCGTGAGCTCCAGGAGGGCCAGCGGGTCTCCTTCGACGTCACGCAGGGCCAGAAGGGCCCGCAGGCGGAGAACATCGTCCCCGCCTGATCGCCGGACGCTCATCCACCCGCCGGGGTCCGTATCGTCATGGTGCGGACCCCGGTTTGTGCTGTTCCAGGAAGGCAGACAGCCGCATGTCCCGCAGGCCCCAGAAGCCGAACAGGCGCACCTCGTCGTCCACGTCCGCCGCGGCGTCCCCACCGCCCGGGGCGGCGGCGCGTGAGTTCCGGCTGCCGGAGAACACGACGCCCGGACTCCCCGCCGTCGACGACTTCGCCGCCCTGGACATGCCCGCGGCGCTGCTGAAGACCCTGACCGCGCAGGGCGTGACCACCCCGTTCCCGATCCAGGCCGCCACGCTGCCCAACTCGCTGGCCGGCCGGGACCTGCTGGGACGGGGGCGCACCGGCTCCGGCAAGACCCTCGCGTTCGGGCTGGCGCTCCTGGCCCGTACGGCAGGGCTGCGTGCGCGGCCCAAGGCGCCCCTCGCGCTCGTGCTGGTGCCCACCCGTGAACTCGCCCAGCAGGTCACGGACGCGCTGACCCCCTACGCGACGGCGGTGAACCTCCGGGTGGCCACGGTCGTCGGCGGGCTGTCGATCACCAAGCAGGCCGCCACCCTCCGGCGAGGTGCCGAGGTGGTCGTGGCGAGTCCCGGCCGGCTCAACGACCTGGTGGAACGCGGGGACTGCGTGCTCGGCGACGTCCGCATCACGGTGCTGGACGAGGCCGACCAGATGACCGACATGGGCTTCCTGCCGCAGATCACCAAGCTGATCCAGCAGGTACGGCCCGACGGACAGCGGCTGCTCTTCTCGGCCACCCTCGACCGCAACATCGACCGGCTGGTGCAGCGGTTCCTGACCGACCCGGTGGTGCACTCCGTGGACCCGTCCGCGGGGGCGGTCACCACCATGGAGCACCACGTCCTCCACGTCCAGGACGAGACCGACAAGAAGGCCGTCACCACGCGCATCGCGGCCCGTGACGGCCGGGTCATCCTCTTCCTCGACACCAAGAGGTCCGCCGACCGGCTCGCCAAGCGGCTCCTCGCCGTCGGTGTCCGCGCCGCGGCACTGCACGGCGGCCGCTCCCAGCCGCAGCGCAACCGCACCCTGGAGCAGTTCAGGAGCGGCGAGGTCACCGCGCTGGTGGCGACGAACGTCGCGGCCCGGGGCATACACATCGACGACCTCGACCTGGTCGTGAACGTCGATCCGCCGACCGACCACAAGGACTACGTCCACCGGGGCGGCCGTACGGCCCGCGCCGGGGGGTCGGGCAGCGTGGTCACCCTGGTGCTGCCCGAGCAGAAGCGGGACGTCACCCGGCTCATGTCGGACGCGGGCATCCGCCCCCGCACGGCCCGCATCGCGTCGGGCGACGCCGAACTGGCCACCCTCACCGGCGCCCGCGAGCCCTCCGGCGTGCCCGTCGTCATCGAGGTCCCCCAGCCGACACCGCCCGCGACGACCCGCCCGGACAAGTCCGGCAGCCGACGCCGTCGTTCTGGCGGCGCCGCCGCAACGGCGACCGGTCGCGGCTCGGGCCGCCGGGCCGCCGGGGCGGAGGGCGGCCGCCAGGGGACCGCCACCGGTGCGAGTGGCCGTGGTGCCGAGCGCAGAGCCGCGGCCGGTACGACCGCCGGCACCGCGTCCGGCAAGGACGACCGCGGGTCCCGGCGACGCACGCCGCCCGGCGGCACCACCGGCAACGCGTCCGGCAAGAACCCCCACGGCTCCGGCCGCCGGGGCGGCCGCCGCACCCCGGCCAACTGAGCCCCCACCGAAAGCACCGCGACACACCGCCGTCCCATGACCGCGCCACCGTCGTGGCCGGCCGCGCAGTTCCCCGCGCCCCTTCAGGGGCGCAACAACACACCGCCCCATCAAGCGCGCCCCGCACACAACCCCCAAACAGGCCGTCCCCCAACTGCAGCACCGTCGTGGCCGCTCGCGCAGTTCCCCGCGCCCCTTCAGGGCACCTCGTCGTGCCCCGTCAGGAGGCGTGGTAAACTGCGCGACCAGCCCCCACCAGCCCGCACCCACCAACCACGCAGCACACACATCGCACCCCACAAGGGGCGCGGGGAACTGCGCGGCCAGCCCCCACCGGCCCGCAGCCGGCCCGCAGTCGGGTCTCCTTGCGTCGGTGTCTATCGGCCCCCGGCGAAGGGGCCGGGTATCTCCCCCGAGCCCCGTCGGATCAGTCGGGTCGGCATGACCACCGTGCGTGGGGGTGAGATGTCGCCGTGGATGCGGGCGAAGAGGAGGTGGGCCGCGCTGGTCGCGAGGGCGACCGGGTCCTGGGCGATGACCGTGACGGGTGGGGTCAGCCGGGCAGCGAGGGCGAAGTCGTCGAAGGCGACGAAGGCGAGGTCGCCGGGGGCCGCGGTCAGAGCGCCGAAGGCGAGCAGTTCGTTGCCGGCGAGGAGCGCCGTCGGGGGGTCCGGCAGCGCCAGCATCGCGGTGACCGCCGCGGCCGCCTCCGGGCCGGTCCGCACGCCGTCCCTGACCAGCGCGGGGTCGACCGTGACGCCCGCGGCCGCCAGCGCCGCGAGGTAGCCCCGCCGGCGTTCGCCGAACGTCCAGATCCTCGGCGTGTCGCCCACGTAGCCGATCCTGCGGTGGCCGTGCGCCAGTAACTGCTCCACGGCCCCGCGCACCGCGCCGAAGTTGTCGACCACCACGGCGTCCACGTCCAGACCGGTCGCCGCCCGGTCGACGCAGACGATCTTCGTGCCCTGCGCCTGCGCGGGCCGCAGGAAGCGGTGGCTGCCGGCGGCCGGGGTGAGGATCAGGCCGTCGACGCGGCGGGCGGTGAACGCGGCGATCACCTCGCGCTCGCGGCGCAGGTCGGCGCGGCTGGACCCGATGAGCATGATGCTGCCGCGCTGCCGTGCGACGTCCTCGGCGGCGGAGGCGACCGCGGCCATGAAAGGGTCGGTCACGTCGTCGACCAACAGGCCGATGATCTGGCTGAGTTCATGGGTGCGCCGCAACTGCCGTGCCACGTCGTCGCGTTGGTAGCCGAGCTTGCGGACCGCCGCCTCCACCCGCGCGGCGGTCCGCGGGGCGACGGCCGAATCGCCGTTGACGACGCGGGACACCGTCATCGTGCTGACGCCCGCTTCCGCGGCAACGTCCTTCATGGTCGGCCGGGTGGCTGCCACGCCACGTCCTCCAGCTGCGTCACGTTTGAGCGTCGACTCGTTAACGTTACCAACTCGCACGCGTATCAACGGCCTTGCGAACAGCGGGAGATGAGCCGCGACCCGTGCGACCGGCAACCGGCTGCACCACCCTTGACACCCCGCTGTGGGCACCCCAAGAATCAGCCAAGCTGTTAACGATACCAACCAGAAGGCACAACATGGCCTCTGCAAGGGAACCACTGCTCACGGCACATGGGGTGGTCAAGCGTTTCGGCCACGTCCAGGCGCTCTCGGGCGCAGATTTCACGGCATACCCCGGCGAGGTCGTCGCCCTCATCGGTGACAACGGTGCCGGCAAGTCCACTTTGGTGAACGTCCTGTCGGGCGTGCTCGCCCCCGATGCCGGCGAGGTCCGCCTGGACGGCGTTCCGGTGCGGTTCTCCGGTCCGATGGACGCCCAGCGGCAGGGCGTGGAGACCGTCTACCAGGACCTGTCGCTCGCGCCCGACCTGGACGCGGCGGCCAACCTCTACCTCGGCCGGGAGATCGTGCGCGGAGGGCTGCTCGGGCGTCTCGGCGTGCTCGACCGGCCCGCGATGCGCCGGGAGGCGGTCAAGGCCTTCGCCGAACTCGGTGTGGAGCTGAAGGACGTGACGGCCGCTGTGACAACGTTGTCTGGCGGCCAGCGGCAGTCCGTCGCGGTGGCCCGTGCCGTCGCCTTCGCCCACAAGGTCATCTTCATGGACGAGCCGACCGCCGCGCTGGGCGTCGTCCAGCGCGCCCGAGTCCTGGAGACCGTCCGCAGGGTCGCCGACCGGGGCATCTGCGTCGTGCTGATCAGTCACAACATGCCCGAGGTGCTGTCGGTCGCGGACCGGGTGGAGGTGCTGCGGCTGGGCCGGCGGGTCGCGTCGTACACCGCCGCCGACACGACGATCGAGGAGCTGGTCGGAGCGATGACCGGCTCGCTGGACGGGGCGAACGGGACCCGGGAGAACGGGACCGGGAAAGCGGAGGGCGCACGATGACCGCGCAGAGCGAGAAGGCCCCGGCGGCCGTGGGCGGCCGGTCCGCGGTGCCCGACTGGGTGCGCCGCGCGGCGACCCTCAACGAACTGTGGACCTTCGTCATCCTGGTGGCGCTGGTCCTGTTCTTCACGATCGCGGCGCCTGGCAAGTTCTTCACCACGTACGACATCACCCAGATCGCCGTGAACGCGGCCATCTACCTGGTGCTCGGCGTCGGCATGACGTTCGTGATCATCACGGCGGGCATCGACCTGTCGATCGGCTCGGTGCTGGTGCTGGCCGCGGTGGCGGCGGGCGAGTACAACATCCATCACGGCGGCGCGACGTCGGGCTGGGGCACGGTCGCGTTCTGTGTGGTCATCGCGCTGGCCGTGGGCACGGCGTGGGGGGCGTTGCAGGGCGCGGTGGTGGCGACCGGCAAGGTGCCGCCGCTGATCGTGACGCTGGGCGGGCTCGGCGCGGCCCTGGGGATCGCGGAGCTGGCCACCGGCGGCCAGGACCCGGCCGGGGCGGCCTCCACGCACCTGCAGAACAGCCTAGGTTTCGGCAAGGTGCTGGGCATCCCGTGGATGGTGGTCCTGGCGGCCGTGGTGACGGCGATCTTCGGTGCGGTGCTGGCCGGCACCCGGTTCGGCGAGCACACCCTCGCGATCGGCTCGAACCCGACCGCGGTGCGGCGGGCGGGCATTCCGGTGGGCCGTCAACTGGTCAAGGTGTACGGCCTGATGGGGCTGCTGGCCGGGCTCGGCGCGGTGATGTGGCTGGCCTCGTACGGCACGACGTCGATCGCCGGGCACTCCACCGACAACCTCAAGGTGATCACCGCGGTGGTCCTCGGCGGCACCAGCCTGTTCGGCGGCCGGGGTTCGGTGCTGGGCACGGTGATCGGTGTGTTCATCCCGGCGGTGCTGACCACCGGGCTGATCGTGATCGGCGTCCAGCAGTACTGGCAGGACGTGGCGGTGGGTGTGGTGCTGGTCGTGGCGGTCTACGTCGACCAGCTGCGCAGGAAGACCCGGGAACGCGCATGACGGAATCGCTCGTGACTAAGGAGGACTCGGTGATGGGGAGCATTCGCAGCAGGCGTCGGTTGCTGGTCGCGGTGGGCACGGTCCTGGCCCTCGGCGCGGGGGCCTCGGCGTGCGGTTCGTCGAACGACGGTGGCGGCTCGGGGGGTTCGGGCAGCGCCAAGGGCAAGAAGGTCCGGCTGATCACCGGGGTGAAGAGCGACCCGTTCTACATCACCATGACCTGTGCCGCGCAGGCGGAGGCGAAGGCCAAGGGGATGGACTTCACGGCCGACGGTTCCGCGCAGTGGGACGTGTCGGTGCAGCGGCCGCTGCTCGACTCGACGGCCGCGTCCCGGCCGGACGGGCTGCTGATCTCGCCGGTCGACACCAGCGCGCTGACGCCGTCGCTCAAGCAGATACAGTCGGCCGGCACCAAGGTGGCGCTGGTGGACACCACGGTGACCGACACGTCGGTCGGCATCACCCGGATCTCGTCGGACAACGAGAAGGGCGGCCGCGTCGCCGCCGACGCGCTGGCCAAGCTGATGAACAAGAAGGGCTCGGTCATCGTCATCAGCGTCAAGCCCGGCGTGTCGACGACCGACGCGCGGATCAAGGGCTTCACCGAGGAGATGGGCAAGTACCCGGACATCAAGGTGCTGCCCACGCTGTACGACAACGACCTGCCGGCCACCGCGGCCTCCCAGATCCAGTCGACGCTCGCCGCCCACCCGGACCTCGGCGGGGTGTTCGCGGGCAACACCAACACCGGTCAGGGCATCGCCACCGGTCTGAAGCAGGCCGGCAAGGAGGGCGCGGTGAAGGTGGCCGCGTTCGACGCCGAACCGGACGAGATAGCCTCCCTGAAGGCGGGCACCCTCCAGGTGCTGGTCGCCCAGGACCCGGCGGCGATCGGCCGGCAGGCGGTGGACCAGCTCGCCAGCGCCTTCGAGGGCAAGTCGGTCAGCAAGTCGATCGGCACGAACATGGTGGCGATCACCAAGGACAACATGAACGAGCCGTCGGTCAGCAAGTACTTCTACAAGTCGCAGTGCTGAGCGCGGCGTTGAGGAAAACGGCCTGACGTACGGCCGGCGGCCGGGCGGGACCAGGAGGGCGGGTCCGCCCGGCCGCCGGCCGTGCGGGCGGCCCCGGTCAGTTCACCGAGCAGGTGTCGCCGTTCAGCGTGAAGGCGTACGGCGCCGAGTTGCTGCCGCTCCAGGTGCCGAGGAAGCCGAAGGACAGGGTGCCGTTCGCGGCGACCGACTGGTTGTAGTCGGCGGCGTCGGCGGTGACCCGGCCGCCGTCCTGGCTGACGGTCGCGTCCCACATCTGGGTGACCTTCTGGCCGTCCCGGAAGGACCACTGGACCCGCCAGCCGGTCAGGGCCCGGGTGGTGGTGACGGTGACGGTGGACTGGAAGCCGTCGGTCCACTGGTTGACCAGGTCGTAGGAGACCCTGCAGGTGGCCGCCGCGGGGGTGGTGGGGCGGGCGGAGGCGGAGGCGGTGCCGTGGTGGCCGGTGCTCGCCGTGGCCGAGGCGGTGCCCTGGGGCTCCGGGTCCGGGTTCTTGTGGCCCGGTTTCCCGGTGGTGGCCGAGGCGGAGGGGGCCGCCGAGGCGGACGCGGTGTGGGTGGCGGTCGGGTCGGCCGAGGGGACGTCGGCGGTGGGGTCGGCGACCGGCTGGCGGTCGTCGTGGGAGGCGGTGGCCGTGTCGTCACCGGAGCCGCCCATCGGCATCATCGACACGCCGAGCGCCACCAGCGAGATCAGCACCGCCGCGCCGAGCAGACCGTGCCGCAGCACCTTGCCCCGGCCGCCGCTCTCCTTGGGGTCGCCGCCGTCGTTGTCGGCGGTGGCCGGACGGCCCGCGCCGAGCCGTACCTCGGCGGCGCGCCGGCGGCGCTCCAGGTAGGCGAGGCCGCCCCAGCCGATGACCCCGCCGGCGAGTGCCGCGGGCAGTCCGCCGCCGTGCAGCCGCAGACAGGCGGCGGCCTCGGCGCACTGCACACAGGTGGCCAGGTGCCGGGAGAGGTCCTCGGGCGTGTCGGCGGCCGAGGACCGGGTGACCGCGTCGAGGAGCCGGGCATAGCTGCGGCACTCGGCGGCCATCGGCGTGTCGAGATGGGCGCGGTGGCAGCGGTCACGGAAGAGCCCGCGCACCTGCTCCAGCTCCTGGGTGACGGCGGTCTGGTCGAGGCCGAGCCGGCGCGCCACGGAGGGCAGCGGCAGCGCTTCCACCTCGGCCAGCCACAGCAGCGAGGCGTCGGCCTCCTGCATGTCGCGCAGGCCGCGCAGCGCGACGGGCCGCTGCAGCGGCGGACCCGTGTAGCGTTCGGCCTTCTCGGAGTTGAGCCACAGCCTGAGGTCCGGGTCGAGCTTGTGCCCGAGCCCGCCGGACTCCCAGCCGGCGGCCGTGTTGCGCACGGCGGTGAGCAGCAGCGGGATCATCGGGAGCCGGGCGGCGCGCCGTCCGGAGCTGCGGACCGGCGCGAGGTCCGATTCCCGGGCCTCGCGCATGCCGAGCGTGAAGGCCTCGGTGGCCAGCTGATTGGCCGCCAGGGAGCCGGAGGTGCACAGGTCGGCATAGGAGAGCACCGCGTCCCAGCATTCCGAGAACAGTGCTGCCTCGGCGGCGTCCTGAGGGGTCGGCAGGTCGGGCATGGGTCTCCTGCATCCAAAGCGAGGTCAACTCACCGTATCGGCAACGGAGTTGGGGGGAACCTCACGGCAGGGCCAGAGCTTTTCACGTCTCCTGCACAACTGACAAGCAGCATATGAGAAACCGGTTACCGATGGTCGTGCCACGGATTCTGCCCGTCACCCGTACCACCGGTCCCCGGTGTCACGTCAACCGCCGTGCCGGCCTCCCGGAAAGCGCGTTCGTGCCCGCCGAGGCCCACCACTCCGGCCCCTAGTACGGACAGCGACCGCGTTTCGACTCACCGTTCCCGAAAGTCGCCTGCGCCCGACGGATGTCACACCTCCGTGGCCTCCGTGGTCTCCCTGGCCGGCAGGCTGTCCATGAAGGAGCTGACGGAGAAGACGGCGCGGCCGGGGCCGGGCGGGCCGTAGCCGGGCGGGGAGGAGAGCCCGAAGTCCTCCATCGTCTGGCGGTAGGCCTGCAGCAGCCGGATGTGGTACTCCAGCGGGGCGCCCTGCGGGTTGGCCTTGCCGAGCGGGGTGGTCGGCTCCGGGCACCAGGTGGTGAAGCGGGGCGTGATGCCGTGGGACATGAAGAAGCGGAGCCCCTCGGTGGTCGACGCGATCGCCTCGTCGACGGTCTTGAACCCGAACGGCTCGGCCATCTCCACGCCGGCCACGAAGTTGGGGATCACGTTCCGCGCGCCGAAGATCTCGGCGGAGTCCAGGATCCGCTTGTGCCACTCGTCCCGGCCGACGTACCGCTCCTTGCCCGGGCAGTACATCTTGAACAGGTACTCGTCCCACACCTCGTAGTTGGGGTGGTAGATCTGCACGCCGTAGTCCTTGAACCGCTGCACGTCGTCGCGCGGCAGCGCCTGCGCGACCACCTTGCCGATCCACCGGCCCGGGAACCGCTCCTCGATGGCCTTGGCGTAGTGGCCGTAGAAGTCGGCCTCGTCGCGCCCGGAGACGGTCTTGGTGATCGCGCCGCCGGTCAGCGTGTAGGCGGTGGACGCCTTGGCGGTGTCGTACCGGTCGATGATCTCCAGGGCCTCGAGGACCTCCTCGACGTCCTTCACGCCCGTGTACGGCCGCCCGGCCGCCTTGTGCTGGCGCCAGTTGTGGTTGATGTCGCAGTACTGGCACTCCTCCTTGGCGCCGAAGTACTGGCAGACCCGGAAGACGGTGAGGTAGATCAGGTAGCCCCACTGGATGGTCGGGGCGACCTCCATCACGGACTTCCCGTTGGAGAGCTTGTGCCGGTAGTACTCCGGCATGGGCGGCACACCGACGTCGGCGATCCGCTTCCCGTCGAGGTAGAGCCCGAGCATGCCCTCCTCGTCCGCGGCCACCCGGTACGGCGAGGTCGGGTTCACCCGGACCGACACCACGGTCCGCCGCAGGTCGTACGGGCCGCCGGTGAGGATGATCTCCTCCGGGGGCCGGCGCAGCGCGGCCTCGCCCAGTTCGGGCAGGGTGCCGTGGTCGAAGGAGAAGATGAAGTACGACTTCGGCTTGACCTCGCCGCTCTCGTTGTCGCTCAGCGCGGACGGGTCGAAGGCCACACCGCCCCGGAGCAGGTCCTCCTTGAAGACGGCTTCCCGTGGTACGTGCGGGAACCTCTCCATCAGATCCTCGACCAGTGCGGTACGGCTGCCCATCCCGTGTCTCCTCCCGGCTCAGGCGTTCGGCTCCTCACGGTATGCCCCCGCCCAGCCGTCAGCCGTGCCGGGTCCCCTCTCGGCGTGCGATGTGTCCCGGTACGGGGCTGTTCGGGGGGAGTGCGGGGTCCGTCACGGGCGCACCCCAGACCGAGGCCAGCGGCAGGACGCCGGCCCACAGCCCCAGTTCCGCGTCCGGTCCTTCGCCGTCCTCCGGCGCACCGGTACGGATCTTGACGGAGGCCTCCTGCAGGGAGAGGGCGAGGAGTGTGGTGGCGGCGAGTTCCCTGCGGTTCGGCAGCCGGGCGTACGACCACTGGCCCGGGGCCGTGTGCTCGGTGAGCAGGCGCAGCCCCGCCAGCTTCTCCTCCGGGTCGGTCACCTCGCGGGCCGTGCCGTGGATCACCGCGCTGCGGTAGTTGACGCCGTGCTCGAAGACGGACCGCGCCAGCACAAGGCCGTCGACATGGGTCACGGTGACGCACACCGGGGTCCCGCCCTCGAGGCTGCGGCTCGCCACCGAGCCGTGCAGGTACAGCTGCCGCTCGTCCCGCCCGTACACCGTGGGCACGACCAGCGGCCGCCCCTCGACCACCACCCCCAGATGGCAGACGAAGCCGGCGTCGAGGATCGCCTCCAGCTCGGCCCTGTCGAGGCTGCCCTGCTCGCGCAGCCGGCGATGGCGGGTGAGGTCGGTGACCGGAAGGCGCGGGGGCAGCGGGTCGGACGTCATGCTCGCACGCTACCGATATCGCAGACCGATAGCCACACAATCGACGATTACGACAACGACAGTGCGCATCGCAACGAAATCCGCAGTCAGTACGCCAGGTGTCAGCTACCGGCAGCCCGCCGCGTCGACTCCCGCAGCACCACATGTGTCCCCAGCACCAGGTGCTGTCCGTCCGGCAGCTCGTCGCGGTGCAGGGCGAGGCGGACGGCGGCGCGGCCGAGTTCCTCCTGGGGTACGTGGACCGTGGTGAGCGTCGGGTAGACGTCGCGGGCGACCGGGATGTCGTCGTAGCCGGCCACGGCGATGTCGTCGGGGATGCGGCGGCCGGACTCCCGCAGCGCCTGGATCACGCCGGTGGCGATCATGTCGGTGGCCGCGAAGATCGCGGTGAAGTCTCGCCTGGCGGAGAGGAGTTCACGGGTCGCCTGGTAGCCGTAGGCGCGGGAGAAGACGCCGTCGAGGACGAGGCCGGGGTCCGGGGCGAGGCCGAGGAGTTCGTGGGCTCGGGTGAAGCCGGCGATGCGCTGGGCGCTGGTGGACAGGCCGGGGACCCGGCCGAGGTAGGCGATGCGCCGGTGGCCGCCGGAGAGCAGGTGGCCGGTGAGGGCGAAGGCGCCGCCCTCGTTGTCGTAGTCGACGACCGTGGCCGGGACGCCGGGGCCGAGCGGCGGGCGGCCGACGAGCACCAGCCGGGAGCCGGACCGGTCAAGGGCGTGCGCGAAATGGGTCATCCGGTCGTGGTAGGCCTTGTCCTGAAGGGCGCCGCCCACCACGATCACCGCGTCGGCGCGCTGTTCCCGCATGGTCTCCACGACGGCGAGGATGCGGCGCGGGTCGCCGTGCGTGGTGCACAGCATGCACAGCCGGCCCTCGGCCGAGGCCTGCTCCTCGACCCCGCGGGCGATGTGCGCGTAGAAGGGGCCGGTGACGTCGTCGACGACGAACGCGACCGTGTTGTTGGTGGCGCCGCCGAGGGCGCGGGCGTGCGCGTTGACCACGTAGTCCAGCTCGCGCATGGCCTTCAGGACCCGGTCGCGGGTGGCCGCGGCCACCGGGTAGGTGCCGCCGAGGACCCGGGAGACGGTCGACGCGGAGACCCCGGCCCGCGCGGCCACGTCCCGTACCGTCGAGGCGTCGCCGTTCGGCGCCGGCTGTGTCCGCTCCGCCACCGCTCGGCTCCCCTTCGTCATGTGTTCGGGTCACCCTACGAGACGGCCCGGGACGCCCGGCGGACGGCCCGTCACGCGGCCCGGTCCAGGGCCGAGTGGTCGACGGCGTGCAGGAGACCGGCGCCGGCGAGCAGCCGGCCGGCCTCCTCGACGACGGTGAGGCCGAGCCGTGCCACCTCGTTGCCCTGCGAGCCGGCCAGGTGCGGGGTGAGGAAGGCGCCCGGGAGGTCGAACAGGGGGGAGTCGGCGGGCAGCGGCTCGGGGTCGGTCACGTCGAGGATCGCGGTGAGGCGGCCGGTGCGCAGCTCCTCGACCAGGGCGTCGTGGTCGACGAGGGAGCCGCGCGCGGTGTTGATCAGGACCGATCCGGCCGGCATCAGGGCGAGTTCGCGGGCGCCGAGGAGATGCCGGGTCTCCGGGGTCTGGGGGGCGTGCACGGTGACGACGTCCGAGGTGCGCAGCAGGTCGTCGAGGGGCAGCAGGGGAACGCCGAGCCGGGCGGCCTCCGCCTCGTCCACATAGGGGTCGGCGAGGGCGGCCGACAGGTCGTGGGGGCGCAGGAGTTCGATGAGGCGGCGGCCGATGCGGGAGGCGCCGACGATGCCGACCCGGCGGCGGAAGTTGCCGATGCCGGGGACGATGCCGCCGTAGGGGAAGGCTCGGCGGGTGCGCAGCAGGTCACGGAAGGCGAAGACGTTCTTCCCGGCGAGCAGGATCATCGCCAGGGTGTACTCGGCGACCGGCAGCGCGTTGGCGGCGGCGGCCGAGGAGACGACGATGCCGCGCCGCCACACCTCGGGCGTGGTGAAGCCCTTGACGGACCCGGCCGCGTGCAGCACCGCACGCAGTCTCGGCGCCGCGTCCAGGGCGGTCGCGTCCAGGACCGGGCAGCCCCAGCCGGTGACCAGGACCTCGGTGCGGGCGAGCGTCTCCCGTACCCGGGGGTCGGTGAAGTCGTGCGCCACCAGAGTGGTATCGATTTCTACGTACTCGCGCAGGCGCGCGAGCACCTCCGGCGGGAAGACGTGCGGCACGTTCTGGGCTGTCATGGCGAACAATGCCTGGGGACGCTCGGGCAAGGAAGTGACCTTCCGGCTCGGTGACGCACGGGTAGCAACCGGTCTCTACGGTAGGTCTCGGCGAATGAGAGGGTCAATGGACAGGCACCGCCCGGCGGGGACGGACACTGCTCACAGGAACGGCCGGCACTCTCCGGCGAACGACAGGGATGGGACGGCAGAGATGACAGATCCGGCGCAGACGGTCACCAACTGGGCGCGCAACGTCACGTACACCGCGAAGGAGTTCCACCGCCCGCACTCGCTCGACGCGCTGCGGTCGCTGGTGGCGGGCAGTGCGCGGGTACGGGTGCTGGGCAGCGGGCACTCCTTCAACCGCATCGCCGACCCGGGCCCGGAGGGCGTCCTGGTCTCGCTCGCCGGGCTGCCGCCGGTGACCGAGGTGGACACGGCGGCCCGCACGGTCCGGGTCGCGGGCGGGGTGCGGTACGCCGAGCTGGCCCGCGCGGTCCATGCGCACGGCCTCGCGCTGCCGAACATGGCCTCGCTGCCGCACATCTCGGTGGCCGGCTCGGTCGCCACCGGCACCCACGGCTCGGGGGTGGCCAACGGGTCGCTCGCGGCGCCGGTGCGGGAGGTGGAGCTGGTCCTCGCCGACGGCTCGACGGCGAGGATCGCGCGCGGCGAGGCGGGGTTCGAGGGGGCGGTGACCTCGCTGGGGGCGCTGGGGGCCGTCACCGCGCTCACCCTGGACCTGGAGGCGGCATATGACATGGCGCAGACTGTATACACCGAACTCCCCCTGGCCGGCCTGGACTTCCCGGCCGTCTCCGGCGCCGGCTACAGCGTCAGCCTGTTCACCGACTGGCGGGAGCCGGGCTTCCGGCAGGTGTGGGTGAAGCGGCGCACCGACCAGCCCGCCACGGAGTTCGAGTGGGCCGCGCCCGCGACCGAGGCGATGCACCCGGTGCCGGGCATGCCGGCCGGCAACTGCACCCAGCAGTTCGGGGTGCCGGGACCCTGGCACGAGCGGCTGCCGCACTTCCGGGCGGAGTTCACGCCGAGCAGCGGGGACGAGCTCCAGTCCGAGTACCTGCTGCCGAGGACGACGGCCCTCGACGCACTGCACGCCGTGGACGCCGTCCGGCAGACGGTCTCCCCGGTCCTGCAGACCTGCGAGGTGCGGACGATCGCCGCCGATCCGCAGTGGCTCAGCCCCGCCCACGGCCGTGACTCGGTCGCCCTGCACTTCACGTGGGTGGACGACCTGGCGGCCGTACTGCCCGTGGTGCGGCGGCTGGAGGAGGCGCTGGAGCCCTTCGGTCCGCGGCCGCACTGGGGCAAGGTCTTCGCCGTGCCGGCCGCGGACGTGCGCGAACGGTATCCGCGCCTCGGCGAGTTCCGCGCGCTGGCCCGGGAGCTGGACCCCGACGGGAAGTTCACGAACCCCTTCGTGGCGGATCTCCTGGACGGCTGACGGACCGGACAGGACCCGGCAGGACCCGGCAGGACCCGGCAGGACCCGGCAGGACGGCAGGTCAGACTTAATCAAACCCTTAGCGTAATGCCTTGTCGAAAGCGCTTCCCAGGCCATAGCGTTGCGCCGCGTGAAGCACACATCACGTGACATCCGCACCGCGAACCGCTACGAGGTACTGCGGCACATCATCGCCGAGTCTCCCACCTCCCGGCAGGAGCTGGCGGCCGTCACCGGGCTCAGCCTGGCCACGGTCGCCACCCTCGTCGGGGAGCTGCTGGAGCTGCGGATGATCACGGAGGTCGGCTTCGAGGACTCGGCGGGCGGCCGCCCCCGGGGACTCGTCGCCGTCAACGCCTCGGGGGGTGCGCTGATCGGCGTCGACATAGCCGAGACGTACGTCCACGTCGAGCTGTTCGACCTCGCCCTGAACGTGCTGGCCCGCGCCGAGGAGGACATGCGCCCCGGTGAGAACCGGCCGGAGCAGGTGGTGGGTCAGGTGGCCGCGGCGGTCGGAGCGGTGGTGGCGCAGGCCGGCATCGAGGGCGCGCGGGTGCTGGGCGTCGGGGTGAGCGTGCCGGGGCAGGTGGACCGGGCCACCGGCATCGCCGAGTACGCGCCCAACTGGGACTGGCACGACGTGCCGTTGCTCGGCCTGCTCGCCGAGCACATCGCCTATCCGCTCCACCTGGACAACCCGCTGCGGGCGTGTGCGGTGGCCGAGCAGTGGTTCGGGGCGGCGCGGGGCCGCGGGGACACCGTGGTGGTGAACCTCGGGACCGGGGTCGGCGCCGGGCTCGCGCTCGGCGGCGGGCTGCACCGGGGGGTCAGCAACAGCGCCGGCGAGTGGGGCCACACGACGCTCGTCCTGGACGGGCGGCCGTGCCACTGCGGCAACCGCGGCTGCGTCGAGACGTACGTGGGCGCCCCCGGGATCATGCTGAACCTGCGGGAGCTGAGCCCGCAGAGCCCGCTGCTGCACCCGGAGGACCAGACGGCCACCGTGGGCGCGCTGGCCCGGGGCCTGGCGGACGGCGACCCGGTGGCGGTCGCGGTCGTACGGGACACGGCCCGTTACATTGGCGCCGGCATCGCCAACCTGGTGAACCTGCTCAACCCCGAACTGGTCGTGCTCAGCAGCTGGGTGGCCCGCAAGCTCGGCGAGCCGCTGCTGGCGGAGGTGCGCGAGGCGGTCCGGCGGCACGCGCTCGGGCGGCCGTTCACCGCCACCGAGATCGTCCTGTCCCCCATCCCCACCGACCCGGTCTGCCTGGGCGCGGCCACGTTCGCCCTGGAGGGCGCGCTGCGGTCGGTGGGCCTGCGCAACGGGGGACGGCCGGGCCGCACCGTGCCGGCCTCCCGCTGACCGACGCGGACGTCCCGGCCGTGGGACCGCCGTCCCGCCCGTGATCGAACAGTCCAAATCGCGGCACGATTAGTCCATTGCCGGGCCCCTCGGCGCTCTGCGACCGTCGTGGCGTATCCGCGGCCGGTCGGCCTTCCCAGCCGACCGGCCGTACGTCGTGCACGGAACGAGGGAGTACCCAGCGTGGCCGGAACCATCGAGGTCCGCGGTCTGTCCCGCACCTTCCACACCACCGTCCGGCGCCCGGGGTTCGCGGGCGCCCTGCGATCCCTGGTCAACCCCGAACGCGTGGAGAAGCAGGCGGTCTCCGACATCACCTTCGACGTCGCCCCGGGCGAACTCCTCGCCCTGCTCGGCCCGAACGGCGCGGGCAAGTCGACCACCATCAAGATGCTCACCGGGATCCTCACCCCGACCGCCGGCGAGGCCCGGGTCGCGGGCGTGGTGCCGTACCGGGAACGGGAGCGCAACGCCCGCAACATCGGCGCGGTGTTCGGGCAGCGGACCCAGCTGTGGTGGGACCTGCCGGTGCGGGAGTCGTTCGCTATCCTGCGCGACATCTACGAGGTGCCGAAGGCCGAACACGCCGCGCGCCTCGCGGAGTTCGACGACCTGCTGGAACTCTCCGCCTTCTGGGACACCCGGGTCAGGCACCTCTCGCTCGGCCAGCGGGTGCGCTGCGACCTGGCCGCCGCCCTGCTGCACGACCCCCCGGTCGTCTTCCTGGACGAGCCGACCATCGGCATGGACGTGGTGGTGAAGGAGCAGGTCCGCGAGTTCCTGCGGTACCAGGTGGCCGAGCGCGGCCGTACGGTGCTGCTGACCACGCACGACATGACCGAGGTCGAGCGGCTCGCCGAGCGGGTGGTGCTGGTCAACCACGGGCGGCTGGTGCTCGACGGCTCGCTGGACGAGATGCGGCGCCGGTTCGGCTCGACCTGGCAGGTGCGGGCCACGCTCGCCGACGCGCACACGCCGGTCGTCCCGCTGCCCGGCATCACCCTGGTGCGCCGGGAGGGCCCGCAGGTGGTGTTCGGCCCGGACGGTCCGGCCGCGCCCACGGTCCACGAGGCGCTGAAGCTGGTCATCGAGCGGCACGAGGTGACCGGTGTGGCGGTGGACGAGGCGGACCTGGAGGACGTGATGCGGGCGGCCTACGCGCAGGCGAAGGCCGAGGCGGTCTGACATGGCCCTCCTGTACGCCTGGCGCGCCGCCCGGGTCACCCCGCTCGGCGAGCTGTACACCCCGCCCCGGATGACCGGGGTCCTGCTGCGGCTGACCGTGCAGGTGGTGCTGGTCGCCTCGCTGTGGCGGGGCCTGTACGCCCAGTCGGGTACGACCGCGGGTCTGGACCGCGGCCAGGCCGTCACCTACGCGGTGCTGGCCGTGCTCGCCTCCCGGCTGCGGGAGCTGGACCAGTACGCGGGCCGGGACTCCGTGATGCAGCACATGCACTTCGGCACCATCGTCTACTGGTACCTGCGCCCGCTGCCGCCCCAGCGCTATCACGCGCTGCGCGCGGTCGGCGAGCAACTGTACGGGCTGACCTGGGTGTTGGCGGGATACGCGGTCTGTCTGGCGGCCGGGGTGGTGGATCCGCCGCGGTCGGCCGCGGCGGCGGCGGTGTTCGCGCTCAGCCTGCTGCTCGGCCAGCTGGTCCTCTACTACGTCATGCTCCTCATCGACCAGTTCTGCTTCTGGACGCTGCGCAACAGCGCGGCGATGCTGATCCTGGTCTTCGCGCAGAACCTGCTGTCCGGGGTGTACGCGCCGCTCTGGTTCTTCCCGCACTGGTTCGTCACGCTCAGCTCCTTCCTGCCCTTCCAGGCGACGCTGAGTGTGCCGCTGTCGCTGTACGTGGGCCGGATCCCGCTGTCGGACGCCGGCCGGCAGCTCGGGGTCCAGGCCGGCTGGGCCGTGGCGCTGTACCTCTTCACCCGTTTCGTGTGGCGGCGCGCCGCCCGCCGAGTCATCTCCCAGGGAGGCTGAGGCCGTTGAACGCCGTCCGGATCGCCTGGCGCATCACGCGCCTCAACTTCCGTGCGCAGCTGGAGTACCGCACCGAGTTCCTGATGATGATCGCGATCGGCGCCGTCTGGCAGGTGTCGGTGATCGTGTTCGCGACCGTGCTGCTCACCCGGTTCTCCGGGATGGGCGGCTGGGACAGCTCGGACGTCCTGCTCATCCCGGCGACACGGATGCTGGCGCACGGTCTGTTCGTCCTGGTCCTGGGCCGGGTGCACGGGGTGGGCCGGTACATCCAGGAAGGCAGGATCGACGCCTATCTGCTGCGCCCGATGCCCGTGTACCGGCAGGTGCAGCTGGAGTACTTCCCCACCAACGCCCTCGGTGATCTGACCGTGGCCGCGGGTCTGATGGCGGGTGCGCTCGGCCGCAGCCACCTCGACTGGACGGCGGGCCGGGTCTCGTACCTGGTCGCGGCGGTCCTGGGCGGGATGCTGCTGGAGGCGGCCCTGTTCACGGTGGTCGCCTGCGCCTCCCTGCGCTACCCGGCCGCCGACTACTGGAGCCGCTGGCTGGAGGAACTCCTCGGCACCTTCGGCAGCTACCCGCTGAACGTGCTGCCCCGGGCGGTCGGCGGGCTGCTCACCTACGGCCTTCCGCTCGCCTTCGTCGCCTACTTCCCGGCGGCCGTGCTCACCGGCCACGGCCACTCCACCGGCGCCCCCTACTGGCTGGCGGCCGCCTCCCCTCTCCTGGGTGTGCTCGCCTACCTGGCCGCCCGGTTGCTGTGGCGGTGGTCGCTGGGGCACTACACGGGGGTCAACGGCTGACCTGCCCGCGTGTGTCAGGTGCGGCCCGCGCCACGGATTGGGGTGCCCAGGCCCGCGAGGGCGATCAGGGTGCAGCCCACTCCGGCCACGGCGGCCACGGGGGCGGTGCCGTAGCGCTCGGCGGCCCAGGTGAGGACGGCCGCGCCGACCGGGGCCGTCGAGAACTGGAGCGTCCAGTGCGCGGAGGTGACGCGGCCGAGGAGAGGTTCAGGGGTGATCTCCTGGCGCAGGGACATGGAGCAGGTGCCCGCCATGCCGACACAGGCCAGGTAGACCGCGGTCACGACGGCCACGGCGGGCACCGCGTGCAGTCGGCCGAGGCAGGCGAAGGCCAGTCCACACAGCGCGGTCGTGCCGATCCAGGTCGGCCCGAAGCCGAGCCGCCGGCGGAGCCGGGCGACCAGCAGGGCCCCGGTGATCGTGCCGACCGCACCGACCGCGAGCACGGTGCCGACCGTCCCGTCGTCGTGGCCGAGGTCGTGCTTCAGGTGGTAGATCATCAGGTCGTTGATGCCGAGGGTGAGGAAGCTGAAGAGGCAGAGGAGGCCGGTGAGCGAGCGCAGCACGGGATGGCGGACGAGGTACGCGACGCCGGTGCGCAGGTCGCGCCCCACGCTCGTGTCCTTGGGCACGCGGTCGTCTCCGGCGCGCTCCCGCAGCCGTACGAAGAACAGGCAGCCCGCCGACACCGCGTAGCTGGCCGCGTCCACGGCCACCGCATCGGCCGGTCCCGTCCAGGCGGCGACCAGGCCGGCGCCCAGCGGGCCCAGCACACCGGCCGCGGCCGCCGTGGCGTTCAACCGCCCGTTGGCCTCGGTGAGCAGTCCGGTGCCGACCAGCCCGCGGACGACGGTGACGTACCCGACGGCGAAGAGCATTCCGACGGCCTCGCACAGGGGCAGGACCACGTACAGGAGCCACAGCCGCGGCCCGGTGAGCCAGACGAGCGGGACCAGGCCGTAGAGGACCATCCGGACCAGGTCGCAGGCGATGAGGAGCCTGCGCCGGTCGACCCGGTCCACGACCACCCCGGCGAAGACGGCCGCCAGCACCATCGCCGCACCGCCGACACCGGTGAGCAGACCCATCCGGGCCACCGAGCCGGTCGCCTGGAGCACCAGCAGGGGCAGTGCGATCAGACTGAACGAGTCCCCGAGCACGGAGAGGGTCTGGGCGAGCCAGAAGAACCCGAAGTCCCGCTGTCTCCACAGGGGGCGGCCGTCCGCCGCACCCCTCCGCGCCGCCGACCGCGCCGCCCGCCGCGCACCGTATGTCACGGATCCCCCTTCCGCCCGCGCACCACCTTATGCCGCCGGCCAGGCGCCATAATCGCTTGCTCCCCAAAACCTAGGGCCTCTAGGCTCGTGCCTGGTTCACCTGGACGGAGGGCGTCACATGGCACGTGCCGGGATCACCGCCGACCGGCTGGTCGCGGCGGCGGCCGAGCTGGCCGACGAGTGCGGCTTCGAGCAGGTCTCGCTGTCGGCGCTGGCCCGCCGCTTCGGCGTACGGGACGCGAGCCTCTACTCGCACGTCCGCAACCTCCAGGACCTGCGCCACCGGCTCGCCCTCCGCGCGGGCGGCGAGATGATCGACGGGATCGCCGTCGCCGTGGCCGGCCGGTCCGGGCGGGACGCGCTGGCCGCCTACGCCGACGCGTACCGCGCGTACGCGCTCGCCCACCCCGGGCGCTACGCGGCGACCCAGATCCGTATCGACCCCACGCTCGTCGACCCCGGTAACCCCGCCATGCGCCGCACCGTGGAGATCACCTACGGCATGCTGCGCGGCTACGGCCTGGCCGAGCCCGATCTCACCGACGCCGTACGCCTGTTGCGCGCCACCTTCCACGGCTACTGCGCCCTGGAGGCCTCGGGCGGCTTCAACGCGCCGCGCGACGTGCGCGCATCCTGGGACCGGGCCGTCGACGCCCTGCACATCGCCCTGGAGAACTGGCCTCGCGAGGAGCCCGACCACCATGTCTGACCTGCACTACGACGTCACCGGCAGCGGCCCCGTGCTGCTCGTGCTCCCCGGCGGAGCCGGGCACCCCATGGGCCTGGGTCCGCTCACGGAGCGACTCGCCCCGCACTTCACCGTCGCGACGTACGACCCGCTGGGCCTCGCCCACGGCCACCTCGGGGACCCGGTCGCCGACCAGACCGTAGGGGACTGGAGCGAAGGCGCGCACCGGGTGCTGGCCGAGGTACTGGCGGACGGCGAGCCGGCGTACGTCTTCGGCACCAGTGCCGGCGGAATCGCCGCCCTCGACCTGCTGGCCCGCCACCCGGACCGGCTCCGGCACGTCGTCGCGCACGAGCCGCCGTGCGTCACCCTGCTGCCGGACGGCGAGCGGCTGCGCACCGGGCTCATCGAGGAGCTCGACGGCTCCCGCCCGGCTCCCGGGACCCCGATGGCCGTCTTCCTCGCCCACGTCCTGCGCCCCTTCACCGCCTACCGCCCCCCGGCCGTCCTGCCCCGCCTCACGATCGCGGCCGGAAGCGACTCGACGGGCCAACTCCTGCACCGCACGGCACAGTTCGTCGCCGCGCACACCGGCGCGGCCTTCACGGAGTTCCCCGGCGGCCACCTCGGCGCCCTGGAAGACCCGGCCGGGTTCGCCGACCGGATCGCACAGACACTGCTCAAGAGCGGGTGAGGCAGCAGGGACGCGCTGAGCAACCGGCCGCACACCTGGAATGCAGCGGCGGAGCAGCCGTGATCATGGTGGACGGTAGGCCTTCACCGAGGGGCTGCCCCGGGCGCCGGCTCCGCCGGCCACCGCACCCGGCGCCCGGGGGGGGTCGCGATGCTCGTCAGCCTTCCGCGCTCGGCGCCACGCCCTTCCGGACTTCCCGACCATGCCGTTCTCGGATTGACCTGCCGTCGGCCCTGCTGATCGTCGACGAGGCCGACGTGCTGCGCGACGAGGGCGAGGCGTACGCCGCCGAGCTCCGGGCGGCCGACGTGCCGGTGACCACGGTGCGCTACGACGGCACGGTCCACGACTTCATGATGCTCAACTCGCTCAGCGAGTCCGAGGCCGCCCGCGGTGCCATCGACCGGGCCACCACGTTCCTGCGCAAAGCTCTGGGCACCGACCGGGACCAAAGACGTCCGCCGCCCGCGGACCGGGGTCGTGGCCGTCGCGGCTCAGTCCTGCGCGGTGTGCTCCACGTCCACGCCGGAGTCGTGCCACCGGACCCGGAGGGCAGGGCCCCCGCGCCACCGCACCGTCAGCTCCCGCTCCCCTCCGGCACGGACGGTCACCGCCTCTCCCAGCGGCTCGGCGTCCACCGCCCCGGTGAGCCGGCTCAGCGCGACGAACAGGGCCGGACCCTCCCCCGTGACCCCGGTCAGCGCGTCGTCGAGGCCCACGGCCGGCAGCAGTTCGGCCCGGAACCCCTCGGGGGCCGCCCACCCGGTCGCCCGCACGGACGTCCCGGGTTCCGCTCCCGACACCAGGAAGGCCCGCACCTCCACGGCCCCGCGCACGAGGACGACCGCGGTCACCCGGGCGCCCGCACCGGCCGCATGCCGGGAGGCCGCCCAGCCCTCCCCCACGCCCAGCGGCTCGATCCGCGTGCGGCTCGGGTCGCCGCCGACGAGCACGCTGTTGTCGTACGACGCCGAGGGCGTGGTCACGGTCGAGTAGCCGAGCCGTGTGTAGTACGGGTCGTAGCGGACGTCCTCGCTGCCGTGGTTGTGGAGGCGGACCACGCCGTCCGCACGCGTGGACTGGAGCAGCCAGTTGGCGGGCGTGATCGGGGTGACCGCGTCGGCGCGTTCCGCCGGGCCGGGTTCCTCCGTCGCCGTCCACACCTCGTGCTCCGGCGGGAGCAGCAGGCCGAGGAAGCCCTTGCTCGCCCAGTACGGGGAGGCCGGGCCCGAATAGCCTTGCAGGACGGCGGTGTCGGGGCCGTGCCAGCCGAGGGTCAGCAGCCCGTGGGCGTCCACCGCGCCCCGGTCCAGGAAGTACTTCAGCGCTCCGGAGGCCAGCCGCCGGGTCTCCCCGGGGGACAGGGGCGTGCGGCCGGTGAGCGCGCCCAGCCACAGCGGGGCGGTGGTGGCGAAGCGGTACGTCAGTGAGCGGCCCTGGTGCAGGGGGGCGCCGTCGCCGCCGAACAGGCGGGCGTAGTCGGCGAGATGGCGTTCCAGGCGACCGCCGTACAGGTCGAGCAGCTTCTCGTCGTCGGCGAGCCAGGCGTGCAGCACCGGGTAGAGGTGCATCGCCCAGCCGTTGTAGTAGTCGTACTTGCGGCCGTCGCCGTCGGTGTACCAGCCGTCGCCTACGTACCAGTCCTCGATGCGGGCCAGGCCGCGGTCGACCGCCCGGTGCGCGGCCTCCGGCCCGTGGCCGACCTCGGCCAGGAAGCCGCCGACGGTCACCGGGAACAACTCCCAGTTGCAGGGCCAGGGTTCGGCGGTCAGCGCGTCGGAGAGCCAGGCCGCGGCGCGCTGTCGCACGGCGTCGTCGAGCCGGTCCCAGAGCAGGGGGCGGGTCAGGCGCAGGGCGAGGGCGATCGAGGCGGCCTCGACCAGCGGCTGGCTGCGGTCCTCGATGCGCGGCCAGGCGCCCGACACGCCGGCCGCGAGGCCGTCGGCGTACCGCTGGAGCACGGTCTCGTCGCGGCGGAAGGCGGCGAGCAGCAGGGTGCGGGCGTAGCCCTCCAGGCCGTCGGAGAGTCGGCCCGACCAGCTCTGGTGGTCGCCGGGGAGGTGGTAGAGGGCACGGTCCGCAGTGGCGTACGGCTCGACGGCGGCGAGCAGTGCGTCGGCCGCGGCCTCCCAGTGGGCGCGGGTGAAGCCGGTGCGCGGGCTCGGGCCGTGGTCCTCGGGAGGCAGCTTCATCGGGGCTCTCTCTCGTTCGAACCGGCTCTCGTTCCTACCGGACCTACGTCGTGCAGACCTGGGGCGCCCCGGTTCCGGTCGGGACGCCCCAGGCGCTCATCCCGCCCGCACGGTGCCCCGGGGCACCAGGTGCTGGGCGAGCAGTCCGTCGCACACCAGACCCGCGTAGACGGTGGCTCCGTACGCGGAGGTGTGCGTGTTGTCCTTCTTCTGGTCGTACAGGTACAGCGCCTTGGAGCCCTCCACGCCGAGGGACTCCACCAGCGCCTTGGTCCTCGCCGTGAGGTCGATCAGCGGAACGTCCTCGGCGGCGGCGACCGAGCGGATCACCTCAGGATGATTGACGCCGAGCCCGTTGACCAGAAGCGCGATGTCGTTGTCCAGCGTGCCGTCGGCATTGAACCAGCGGCGCACGACGGGTGTGACCAGCACCGGCCGCCCGCCCTGCTCCCGTACGCCCGCCACCAGTGTCTCCAGATTCGCCCGGTAGGTCGCCTCGTCCGTCGTCTTGTCGTTGTGCGCCAGCTGGATGAGGACCAGGTCACCCGGACGGATCAACGGCTGGACGGTACCCCAGAGTTGCGGATTCTGGAGGTAGGTCACCGTACTTTCGCCGGAGTCCGCGTAGTTGGCGACGGCGACGCCCCTGCGCAGGTACTGCGGGAGCTGCTGGCCCCAGCCGGAGTAGGGGTCGGCGGGCTGGTCGCAGACGGTGGAGTCGCCGACGAGGAAGAGCTGCCGGGTGTGCCGGGAAGAAGGGGTGACGCTGATGCCGACGAGTGCGGGGGCCGGGCCGCCGATGGTGAGGTCCAGTCCGGGCGTTCCGTCCGGGCCCGTCGGCTCGCCTTCGGGGGTGCGGACATTGACGGTGAAGCCGCGGGTCACCTGCCGCCCGGCGGCCACGGACGTCTCGGGAAGGAGCGAGCGGCGGGTCTCGCCGCCGATGCTCGTGGCGGACGCGGCCGCGCCACCGAGCCGGACCGTCACGTCGTAGTCGCCCGGCGGGACGTCGAAATGGCAGGCGGTCGCGGTGCAGTTCCCGATGCCGGGGGGCGGCTGCCGGTCGTGGGCCCGGGCGGCGGGAGCGGCCGTCAGGCAGGCGGCGAGGACGGCCGCGGCGAGCGCGGTGGCACGGACTCCGTTGAAACGTCTCACCCGTAACTCCTCCGTCGTGGCGACATGACCTGGCGCGGACCGTACCCCAGGCTGGCAAGCGCTTTCCAGACCTTGGACCGATTTCCGCAGACTGCCAACTCCATAACAGTGAAAGCCCTTTCGCGAAATCGATTCAACTGTCACTCTCACACTCACCCGCACCCCCGCCCCACCGAAGGAGGCACCCCCATGTCCGGATCCACCGGGAGACCGCTCGGACGCCGCACCTTCGTCGTCGGCAGCGCGGCCGCCGCCGGCGCCGCCGCCCTCACCGGGCCCCTCGCCGGCTCCGCCGCGGCGGCGGGCTTCGGCTGGTCGGACGACGGCTCCCACTACGTCGTGGACACCGGCGCGAGCCTGGTCTTCAAGGTCAGCAAGACCAACGGCGACCTGACCTCGCTGGTCTACAAAGGCACCGAGTACCAGGGCTACGGCGGCAAGAACTCGCACGTCGAGTCGGGCCTCGGTACGTCCACGGTGACCATCGCCCAGTCCGGTTCGACGATCCTCGTCTCCGTCACGTACGGCACGCTCAGGCACTACTACGCCGCCCGCAGCGGCGAGAACAACGTCTACCTCTGGACCAACAAGGCCGACTCGTCCGTCACGGCCACCCGGTACATCGTGCGCGTGAAGGCCGGCCTGTTCCTCAACGACGAGCCGGACTCCTACACCTACGCGCCCACGGTCATCGAGTCCGCGGACGTCTTCGCGAAGTCCGACGGCCAGACCCGCGCCAAGCACTACTCGAAACTGCGGGTGACGGACTACGACTGCATCGGCTGGACGACCGGCGGCGTCGGCCTGTGGATCGTGCGCAGCAACCACGAGAAGGCCTCCGGCGGCCCGTTCTACCGCTCGCTGCTGCGCCACCAGAGCGCCGACGGCGGCGGGCTGTACGAGATCCTGTACTACGGCGAGAACCAGACCGAGCCGGAGCGCTACGGCCTCCAGGGCCCGTACGTCATCGCCCTCACGGACGGCGGCGCACCCTCCTCGTCGCTCTACCCGGGCACCCTGACCACCTCGTGGGCGGACTCGCTCGGCATCTCCGGGTACGTGGCGGCGGCCGGCCGCGGCCGGGTCGCGGGCGTCGGCATCACGGGACGGGACACGGCGTACCCGTACACCGTGGGTCTCGCCAACCCGGCAGCGCAGTACTGGGGTTCGGCGCGCTCGTCGGACGGCTGGTTCTCGATCGCGGGGGTGCTGCCGGGGACGTACACCCTCACCGTCTTCAAGGGTGAACTGGCCGTCTACACCGGTTCGGTGAACGTCTCGGCGGGTTCGACCACCACCCTGAACACCATCGCGATCCCATCCTCCAACGACCCGAGCAACGCCTCCGCGATCTGGCGTATCAACAACTGGGACGGCACCCCGGGCGGGTTCAAGAACGCCGACCTGATGACGTACGCGCACCCGTCGGACGTGCGGGCGGCCTCCTGGACCGGCAACGTGGTCATCGGCAGCGGCACCGAGACCTCGTCCTTCCCCTGCTACCTGTGGAAGGACGTCAACAGCGGGATCATCGTCTACTTCAAGCTCACGGCCGCCCAGGCCTCCGCCGCCCACACCCTCAGGATCGGCGTGACGACGGCCTACGCGAACGGCCGGCCGCAGGTCGTCGTCAACGACACCTGGACCTCTGCCGTCCCCTCGCCGCCCACCCAGCCGAGCACCCGGTCGCTGACCGTGGGCTCGTACCGGGGCAACAACCACACGTTCACCTACAGCGTGCCGGCGTCCGCCTGGCTGACGGACACCAGCGCCTACAACACGCTGAAGATCTACGTGGCGAGCGGCTCGGGGACCACGTCCTACCTCAGCGCCGGCACGTCGATCGACGCGATCGACCTGCTGACCTGAACCGGGAGCCCGTCATGTTCCGCGCGTCCACTGCTGGTTCGTGCCGCCGTTGCACGTGTACGTGATGACGGCGGCCGAGTTGGCGGTGGACGCGCCGCTCACGTCCAGGCATTCACCCGACGTACGGGCCTTGATGTTCACGTACGACCCGGAGGTGACGACCGACCACTGCTGGGCGGTGGCGCCGGTGCAGTCCTCCTGGGTGACGTCGGTCGCGTTCTCCTGGAGGCAGAGCGAGCTGCCGCGGCCCATCAGTTCGTAGTAGCCGGCGCCCAGGTCCTTGAACCACCACTTCTGGTTCGTACCGCTGTTGCAGGTGTACTGGCTGATCGCGATGCCTTCCCAGAGGGACTGGTTCGGCACGTCGGCGCACTTGCCGCTGTGCCGGGCGATCAGCGTGTTGTAGGTGGCGCCGGTGCCGGTGACCGTGCCGGCGGCCGTGTCGACGGAGACCTCCGGGGACCAGGACATCGACATCGAGGTGCCGGTCGGGAAGGTCAACGGCAGCCAGACGTAACGGGAGTCGTTGACCGTGCCGCCGAAGGAGTTGCCCCAGCGGTCGCCCATGTAGAGGTACGAGGTGCCCGAAGTGCCGCTGACCGGCAGGACGTACGCGGTCTGGGAGCCGTACGCCGTGGAGTCGCCGACGTTGGTCCAGGACGTCCAGGGTCCGGCGAGCGAGGTGGCGGTGGCGTACTTCTGCTGGTTGGGGCTCCAGCCGGTGGCGGCCGAGGTCAGCATGAAGTAGACGCCGCCCCGCTTGAAGAGGGCCGGGGCCTCGCGGCCGGCGCCGGCCCAGGGGTTGGCGACCAGGCTGTCGATGCCGGTGTAGTCGGCGGTGAGCTTGTAGATGTGCAGGTCGGCGTTCTCGTTGGACGCCGAGACCATGTAGGCGGTGCCGTCGGTGTCGACGAAGGTGGTGAGGTCGCGGGACATGTACTGGCCGAGCGGCTGGAAGCTGCCCTGGTAGCTGTAGGTGCCGTCGACGGTGCCGGAGACGGCGACGGCGGCGCGGGCCTGGCTGTAGTCGACGCCGTTCTCCTTGTGCATCCACATCACGAACCTGCCGGTGGACGCGTTGTAGATGACCTTCGGGCGCTCGATGTAGGCGGTGCCGAGCTCGGCGGCGGAGGACTGGGTGAGGACGTGGCCCCGGAACTCCCAGGTCGTCAGGTCGGTGGAGCGGTAGGCGTCCACGGACTTGAACGTGTTGTCGGAGTTGCGGTCCTCGCCGAACCAGTAGTAGTAACTGCCGACCTTGAGGACCCCACCGCCGTGGGCGTGGACGGCGTTCCCCGAGGTGTCGGTGAACTGCGTGCCGTTGGTGACGGTCTGGGCGGTGGCCGCGGCCGGCCCCGCGGCGGCCAGGGCGCCGATCACCGCCAGACAGAGGGACAGCAGGATCGCGTACGCACGTCTCATCTCACACACGCTCCTTGATTGTTCCTGGTGGGTTCTGGGGGATTCTGAGATCGGCGAAAAGGTAAGGGTGCGTCACGAGAAGGTCAACGGATCTGACAAGACACGGGGGAAAGCGATTTCTGCGCGATCGGGCCGCCGGGTTGATTTTCTGTTATCCGCGGCGGCCGTCGGCGCCCTCGCCGCCCTGCCGGCCTCCGCTCCCCCGGCCTCCTCGGCGGTCTGATGGTCCCGGCGACCCGGCGCACCCGGTGCGGGAGCCGCCGCAGGGGCAGGCGGCACGCGGCCTGACGGCCTACCTCGGGGCCGGGTCGCGGACGATCTCAGCCGTGCCGCCCACGAGGATCTCCGGGCCGTCCGGGCCCTGGCGTGCGGCCGCCCGGACGGCCGCCGGGGTGCCGAGTGCGTCGCCCATGTCGGCGGTGACGCTGCGCAGACCCGCACGGGCGAGGTGGGCGGCCAGGCAGGCCGTGCTGTTGGCGTTGGCGATGTCCTCCGGGACGCCGATCGACGGGGCGAACATGCGGGCCGCAACCCGGCCTTCGGTGGTCGGGGCCGAGTAGAGGTAGCAGCCGAGCAGGGCCAGCCGGTCGCAGGCGGTGCGGAGGCGGTCGAGGTCCGGGGTCAGGGCGGAGACGGCGGACCGGGTGGGCAGCGGGACGAGGAGCCGGGGCCGTCCCAGGGTGGCGACGACACAGCCGGGTGGGTGCCCGGCGACGCCCAGGGCGGCCAGGACTTCGTCGTGTTCGCCGGCCGCGGGGGCGCGCAGGCGGACCGGTCCCGGTGCGAACCAGGCCTCGAGGCCGCCGCTGCCGTCGTGCCGGATCGCCCGGCCTTCGAGGGTGCCGCCCCGGGTCCGCAGGGTGACCTCGTGGCCGCCGGCGCGTTCGGCGAGGACGGCCAGCGCCGCGATCGTGCCGTGGCCGCAGCCGGGGAGTTCGCCCTCGGCGGTGAAGAAGCGCAGCGCGACCCCGCCGCCGTCCCGGTCGGCCGAGAGGAACACGGCGTGGGACGTTCCGGCACGGACGGGTACCTCGCGGCGCTCGTCGTCGGTGAGCGGTGTGTCGTCCAGGACCGCGGTGGGGCTGCCCCCGCGGCCGTCGCGCAGGCAGGCGCGCACGAGGGTGACGGTCACGGAGGCGAGCGTAGCGGAGGGCTCCGGGACGCGGTCGGGGCGACGGCCGTGATGGCGGTTCCGGTGCCGGGTCGACTAGCGTCGGGAGCATGACCAGCGACAACTCCCCCAGCCTCGCCGACGCACTCGCCGCCGGGACGGTCGTGCTCGACGGTGGCATGTCCAACCAGCTGGCGTCCGCCGGGCACGACCTGAGCGACGAGCTGTGGTCGGCGCGGCTGCTGGCCGACCGGCCCGACGCGGTCCGCGACGCCCACCTCGCGTACTTCGCGGCGGGCGCCGACGTCGCGATCACCGCCAGCTACCAGGCCACGTTCGAGGGTTTCGGCAAGCGCGGGATCCCGCACGAGGAGGCCGCCCGGCTGCTCGCGCTGAGTGTGGAGCTGGGTCGCGACGCGGCACGGCGGGCGCGGGCGGAGGGGATCGCAAGGCCGTTGTGGGTGGCCGCGTCGCTCGGGCCGTACGGGGCGATGCTGGCCGACGGCTCCGAGTACCGGGGGCGGTACGGGCTGAGCGTCGGGGAACTGGAGCGGTTCCACCGGCCGCGCCTCGAGGTGCTGGCCGGGGCGGGGCCGGACGTGCTGGCGCTGGAGACCGTGCCGGACGCGGACGAGGCGGCGGCGTTGCTGCGGGCGGTGCGCGGGCTGGGGGTGCCGGCCTGGCTGTCGTACAGCGTGGCCGGTGGGCTCACGCGGGCGGGGCAGCCGCTGGAGGAGGCGTTCGCCCTGGCCGCCGACGTGGACGAGGTGATCGCCGTGGGCGTGAACTGCTGTGCGCCCCAGGATGCCGACCGTGCGGTGGAGGTGGCGGCGCGGGTGACGGGGAAGCCTGTGGTCGTCTATCCCAACAGCGGTGAGGTGTGGGACGCGCAGGCGCGGGCGTGGACCGGGCGGTCGTTGTTCGACACCGAGCAGGTGGTGGGGTGGCGAGAGGCGGGGGCCCGGCTGATCGGGGGGTGCTGTCGGGTGGGGCCGGAGGCGATCGCCGGGATCGCTCGGGTGGTGTGAAGGGTGCTGTTCCTCGGCGGGAAGCCGGACCACACGACGACGATGGGACGGGAGCACGGCTACCTGGCCGCGCACCGGGCCCGGGGGGGGTGAACCCGATCCCGCGCTCCTGCTGCACGGCGACTTCACCCGGGACTCCGGGCACCGCCTGATGCGGCAGGCGCCGGCTCGGGAGCTGGAGTTCAGCGCGGTGGCCGCCGCCACCGACATGGTGGCCGCGGGCGCGCTGACCGCGCTGCACGAGGCGGGTCTGGCGGTGCCGGGCGACGTGTCGCCGGCCGGGTACGACGACATACCGTTCGCCCGTGATCTGCACCCGGCCCTGACCACGGTGCACGTGCCCTACGAGGAGCTGGGGCGGCTCGCCGTGCGCACCGCGCTCGAAGCCGGCCGGGAGCCGGCCGGCGACCACCTGCTGCTCGGCACGCACGTGGTGGTACGCGACTCAGTGGCGGCGTACGGCGGCGACTGAACGGCGCAGCCGGCGTACCGCCAGGGCGAGTTCGGCGGTTCGCTCGGGGTGCGGCGCTGGTGCGCCGGAGTTCCAGAGGGCGAACTCCGCGTCCCGGGGGCCGGACACGGTGCGCGGCTCGCCGTCGCCGAGGACGCAGACCGGGTGGGTGTCGTCCCAGGGCTGCCAGCCGGGGTCGCCGGTGGTGGCGAACCGGACCCAGGCGCCGTGCATCGCGTCGGCGAGCTCCTGCGGGGCGCCCTCGCCGGCCAGCCGGACCGAGTCGGGGTCCTCCCCGGTGTCGAAGACGAAGCCCAGTTCCAGGGCGTGGCAGGCGCCGAGGCCGGGCCGGTTGGAGGGCCAGGCGAACTCGTAGAGGTAGGAGGAGCCGGGGCGGGCCTCGGCCAGCCGGTGCAGGGGGAGGCGGAGCAGGTGGTCGGTGACCATCTGGCCGACGGTCTCGGCGGGGCCCGCCTCGGGATGCAGGATGCGGTAGCCGCGCGGCACCTCGTGGCCGGCGCGGCAGCGGGCCATGGCGCCGGCGAAGGCGACCGGGCCGAGCCGCTCGACGTGGTCGACGAGGCCGCCGGGTACCAGCCAGAGCCGGTACTCGTCGCGGGTCCAGCCCATCAGGAGGTCGACGCCGGGCGCCGCCTCGCCGTCGAGGAGCGCCTGGAGCGGGTCGCGCGGGACGAGGTCGCCGTCGACGACGATCCCGAAGGCGGGGCCGCCGAGGACGGGGCTGCTGAGCCGGCCCACCTCGGCCTGGGTGCGCAGCAGCAGCCCGCGGTCCACCTCGGCGAAGGCCTGGGCGGTGGCGGGGATCCTGAGCCGGTTGGCCATCCGGCGGACCATGCGCCGTACCTTGTCCCGTTGCGAGGCCTCGGGTGGCCCGCTCTGCAGGACGGCCCGGCGGATCAGGCCCTGGGCCTGGGGGGCGGCGAGCAGGGCGCCGGTGCTGATGGCGCCGGCGGACTGGCCGCAGAGGGTGATCCGGTCCGGGTCGCCGCCGAAGGCCGCGATGGTGTCGTGGACCCAGCGCAGGGCGGCGAGCTGGTCGCGCAGCCCGGGGTTGGGCGGGGTGTCGGGGAACAGGCCGTAGCCCTCCACGCCCAGCCGGTAGTTCACCGAGACGAGGACGACCCCGTCCCGGGCGAACGCGTGCCCGTCGTACACCGGCACGGCCGAGGAGCCCCTGGTCAGGGCGCCGCCGTGCAGCCAGACGAGGACCGGGAGCCGGGCGCCGGGGCCCGGCTCCGGGGTCCACACGTTGAGGTTGAGGCAGGCGTCGCCGGGGATCACCGGGTCGGACAGGTACCGCGCGAACGCCGGTGAGTACGGCGGTTTGGGCGCCGTCGGCCCGAACGCGCCCGCGTCCCGGACGCCGTCCCAGGGCTCGGGCGGCACGGGCGGACGGAACCGGTGCTCCCCGAAGGGCGGGGCGGCGTACGGGATGCCGCGGAACACCGCGACCCCGTGTTCCCACCTGCCGCGCACCGCCCCGTACGGGGTGCCCGCCACGGGGTCCTTCGGGCCCGTCCGCTCTGCCGTCATCCGCCCCACCAGCTCCTCCCGCCGCGTGCACCGGAAACGCCGACAGGAAAAGAGCACCACAGCGTCCTCCAGTATTCCGGCACACACGGCGGCCGGGCGGATGCACGCGGCTACTTGGCGTACATCAGGGTGCCGAAGCCGAGCTGGTCGTAGCCGCCGCTGTCAAAGCCGTAGTCGCCTCCGGTGCCCCAGGTGTAGGTGGTGAAGGGGACGTCGTCGCCGATGTTGTACTTGGCGACGTACTGGGCGGCCTTCATGAGCCTCCTGTCGTCGTAGGAGTAGAGGTCGTCGCCCTGGTTCCAGGCCATCTCGCAGATCGCGCCCATCCGGCCCATGCCCATGACGGTGTGGCCCTGGTCGCGCCCGGACTCCTGCCACTGGCCGAGGGCGTAGCCGTCGGAGTCGGTGTACAGGTAGGGCACGGCGTGCTCGATGGAACCGTTGCCGGCGACGGACTTGACGTAGGTGACGGCGGTGGAGGACGTTCGCCAGCATCTCCTGGGCGGCGGCGAGGTCGAGGCCGTCGTAGTCGCGCATCAGCTCGCAGGCGTTGGCGAACTGCCAGCCGTAGAGGCCGGCCGCGAGGAACCGGTCGGCGTTCCCGGTGACCGTGGTCAGCGTCGTCGAGCAGGCGTTGAGGATGTCCGCGGCGCACTCGGCGTTGGCCTCGGTGCCGCCGGCCTTCCAGCGCAGGGCGTTCTGGTAGGTGGCGGCGATGTCGCCGTAGAGGAGGCTGTAGTTCTGTCCGTCGCCGCCGCGGACGACGGTGGCGGTGGCCCGGTTGGTCCAGGTCGACTGGGAGTGGGAGTTGGCGGTCAGCCTGTTCCAGCCGGACAGCCAGGGCTCGGTGCCGGCGGCGACCCGCACCTTGGCGCGGTTGATGTCACCGGCGTTGTGCAGCATGCCGGGGTGGGTGAAGGCCGACGGGGCCGCGTCGGCCGCCCGGAGGGCACCCGGACCGAGCTGTCGACCAGGCTGGTGGAGCGGGCGAGCACGGCGGCGCCGGCGGCCCGTTCGGACGTACGACGGTGACCGCGCCTTGATCAAGATCGTTTCCGGGGCATGAAACTCACCCTGCGCACCGCTGCGGCCTGTTTGCTGGCCGCAGCGGCCGTGACCACGGCCCTGGGCACCGCCCGGGCCACGACCCTGACGGTCGCCCCGGCTCAGCACCACGCCACGGTGGCCGCCACCCCGACCGACGAGCACGACCCGAAGGAGGACGTGGAGCTGGACGAGAACGGCCTGCCGGACCTGACCGAGGACTGAGGCGCAAAGCGCCTCGACGGGGCGCCGGGAACTGCGCGACCAGCCACAACGGTCCCGCAGTTCCCCACCGGCCGATCAGGCCCGGCCGCCTGCTCAGTCGTCGTCGTTGGGACGCGGCTGCCCCATCAGCGCCTGGATCGCGTCCACGGCGCTGCCGTCGTGGTCGCTGCCGGCCGTCCCTCTCCCGGCCTGGATGTTGGCCGTGCGGTCCACCTCCAGGATGGAGTCCGCGTGGGAGTTGTCGAGCACGGTGATCAGGCTCCCGCCCGCACAGGCCGGTGCCGCGGCCCCGCCCAGCAGGGCTGCGGCGACCGTCGCGGCCGCACGCAGCCGCGCCCCCGGGTTCGTCACACGCCCACGCCCTCGGGCTCGTCGAGCCGTTCGCGGGCGATGTTGCGCTCCAGCAGGGTGGTGGACGTCTTGACGCCCACGCCGCCGGCCGCGTCGACCTTCGGCAGCCGGCCGTCCGCGGACTTCAGCTCGCTCAGCGCCGAGTCCATCGCCTCGTGCGCGGCGAACAGGCAGGGCGTGGAGTAGATCGCGACGTCGACGCCGAGCTCGTCCAGCTCGGTGAGCGAGAGCCGGGGCGACTTGCCGCCGGCGATCTGGTTGAAGAGCAGCGGCTTGTCGCCGACGACCTTGCGGATCCGGCGGATCCACTCCTCGCTGCGCACCCCGTCGACGAGGATGACGTCGGCGTCGGTGGCGGCGAGGCGCTCCGCGCGGTGCAGGATGTCGTGTTCGTCGGTGGCGTCCGTGCGGGCCACGACGACCAGGTCCTGGCGGGTCTCCAGGACCTTCTCCAGCTTGTCCAGGTACTCCTCGAGCGGCAGCACCTGCTTGCCGTCGGCGTGCCCGCAGCGGCGCGGCCGCTTCTGGTCCTCCAGGATCACCCCGGAGGCGCCGATCCGCTCCAGTCCCTCCACGACGTGGCAGGCGACCTCGGGGTCGACGTAGCCGTCGTCGATGTCGACGAGGAGGTGGTGGTGCGGGAACGCGCCCCGCAGCCGCTGGACGAAGGCCACCATGTCGGGCCAGGCGATGAACCCGATGTCCGGCAGGCCGTAGTACGAGGCGGCGAAGCCGAAGCCCGATACGAACATCCCGTCGTAGTGTTTGGCCGCGATCGACGCCGAGTACATGTCGTACACGCCGATCAGCGGGGTGGTCCCCGGCCCGGCGATCTGCTCGCGCAGCTTCTTCCCGTAAGTCAAGGTCCGGCTCCTCCTGTGGGTGGGTGGCGCGGCGGCGCGACCGGCCTCCGCGTCTCTGCAGCCCTTTGCCAAGACAAGAGCATCTCTAGATACGCACGTGACTATCTCCGTGCGCGACCTTTACTCACCCCAATGGCGGATCCGGTTCACCGGAGAAACGTCACTGGACCAGCCGTGCGGCCCAGGCGACACCCCCGTACAGGTGGGCCAGGAAGCCCGGATCCCGGTAGGCCTCGGGGGCGTGACCGAGGGCGGTGTAGAACACCCGTCCGGCCCCCTGCTCGCGGCACCAGGCGAGCGGATGGTCGTCCCCCATCCCGCCGCCCTCGTACGACGTCTCGTCGGCGCGCAGCAGGACCCGGACCCGGCCGCGCGGGTTGTCGCGGAAGTCGTACCACTCGTCGGTGAAGTCCCAGACGGCGGGCAGGTGCCGGGTCGCGGGGTGGTCGTGGTCCTCGACGAGCGCCCGGCCGGGCTGGTACTCCGGGTGGCGGTCGAAGCGGGCGCCGAGGAGTTCGCCGTAGTACGGCCAGTCGTCCTCGGTGCAGGCCGCCGCGTGCACGCCCGCGAAGCCGCCGCCGGCCTCGACGTGGGCGGCGAGCCGCGCCCGCCCCGCCGGGGTCAGGATCTCGCCGCTGGTCGAGAGGAAGACGACGGCCGCGTACTTGTCGAGGGGTTGTTCGAGGGCGGCCGGGTCCTCGGTGGCGTCGATGCCGGCACCGGTGAACTCCCGCAGGGCGGCGAGGGCGTCGGGGATGGAGTCGTGCCGGTAGCCGGTGGTGCGGGTGTGGACGAGCAGTCGAGGGGCCATGCCCGCATGATCGCCCACGGCCGGGGCCGGTTCAAAGGCCCGGCGTCGGCACGCTGTTGTCGGGTGCCCCGCCGTCGCTCGGCAGGTCGCCGCGCTGCACCGGCTGGTCGTCGGTGAAGGCCGGGTCGGGGGTGGGCAGCAGGGTGTCGAGTTCGGCGGCGGTGGGGCGGTGGACGGCGCGCAGCGCCTTGCCCAGCACCGCGTCGGAGACCCCGCCCTCGCCCTCCAGCCACACCACGCAGTCCTTCTCCGACACCTCGTACGTGTGCTGCCCGGCGTAGCGCAGGTGGTCGGTGTAGAGGTGGATGACGGCGCCCTTCTCGTCCGCGTACGAGGCGGAGAAGCCGTCGTCGCCCTGGACGCCGACGGACTGCTGGGCGAGGGTGAAGCCCGGCGCGTCGGTGACGTAGACCATCTCCGGGGCCATCCCCAACGCCGCTTCCCTGGAGGCCAGTTCGGCCGGATCGGCAGGGGCACCGGAGCCCCCCGGGGCGCCGGGGCCCGCCTTCTCGGTGCCGCACCCGGTGAGCAGGGCGGCGGCGAGGAGCAGGGGCGGCAGGACGCGCGCGGCACGGATCATGCGCCCATCGTGCCGCACAGGCGTTCCACAGGGGACCGCCTTTTTCCCGCACGGCCCGGTGGCCTTCCGCCGCACCGCGTGTCCGATTCCTTCAAGACCGGCGGCCGGCCGCCGCCTACCGTGACGGCATGACTCCACGATTCGCCGTGATCGGTCTCGTCACCTCCGACCTGGCCGCCGCCCTCGCCTTCTACCGCCGCCTCGGCCTGGAGTTCCCGCCCGGCGCCGAGGAACAGCCGCACGTCGAGGCCGAGTTGCCCGGCGGGCTCACCCTGGCCCTGGACACCGAGGCGACGATCCGCTCCTTCCACCCGGCCTGGCGCCCGCCGGCCGACGGCGGCCGGGTGGGTCTCGCCTTCCGCTGCGACTCGCCCGCCGGGGTCGACGCCCTCTACGACGACCTGGTCGGCGCCGGGTACCACGGCGAGCTCAAGCCCTGGGACGCGTTCTGGGGCCAGCGGTACGCCACCGTGCACGACCCCGACGGCAACGGCGTGGACCTGTTCGCGCCGCTACCCGCCGAGTAGCCCGCGCAACGGCAGCCCCGCCAGGTCCCGTACCTCACGGGAGAGGTGGGGCTGGTCCGCGTACCCCGCCCGCACCGCCGTCTCGGCGAGCGGAACCCCGGCCCTGGCGAGCGCGAGCGCCCGCTGCATCCGCAGCACCCGGGCGAGCGTCTTGGGCCCGTAGCCGAAGGCGGCGCGACTGCGCCGATGCAACTGCCGCGCGCCGAGCCCGAGTCCGTCGGCGGCGGCCGCCACGGACCGCCCGGCGTCCAGGGCCTCGACGAGCCGCCGCAGCGACGGATCGGGCGGGACGGCCCGCTCCAGAGCGATCTCCTCCAGCGCGGCGGCCGGATCACCCGCACCCGCGACCCGGTCCCGCAGCCGCCGCACCTCTCCGGCCGGCCACAGGTCACTCAGCTCGACCCGCTGATCTAGCAGCGCGCAGGCCGGCACACCGAGGAGGGCGGGCGCGGTACCGGGAAAGAAACGGAGGCCCACCCACGCCCCCTGGGCGCCCTCTGTGACGTGGGCACGCGTATCGGGCCCGGCGACGAGCAGCCGCCCGTCATGCCAGAGCAGATCCATACAGCCGTCGGGCAGCACACGCCCGCCTCCGGCCGGGGTGTTCACCCACGCGACCGCCCCTGGCAGCCGCGACACCCGCTCCTTGTACACACACGCCAGCGTAGACGCGCCTCTTCAGGGGGCGCTGGGGGTACCCCGGGCCGAAGGCCGGGGGAGGAACTGCGCGAGCAACCACGACGCGCCCGCACCCCCCGGCAAGGCGACCCCACGCGTCGAACCCGGGCCGGCCCCTCAGGCCTCCGGCTTCCGCGGCGGCGGATGGCTGCTCTTCACATGCGCCCGCAACCGCGCGGAGACGTCCTCCGGCGGCAGGAACCGGGACCACCGCTCCGGGAACTCCGACGGCATGTCCGGGTCGTCGGGGTCGTCCGGCCCCGCCTCCCGGGCCGCCGCGGCCGCGCGGGCCACGTACTCGGCGACCTGGGCCCCCCGCAGCCGCTCGTTGGCGGCGCGCGCCGCCGCCGTCGCGGCGGCCGGCCAGACCCGGTCGATCGCGGCGTTCACGGCGGCGCCGACCAGCACGGCGAAGGCCGAGACGCCGATCCACAGCAGCACGGCGACGGACGCGGCGAGGGAGCCGTAGATCGTCGCGCCCTCGATGGTGTTGGTCAGGTAGATGCGCAGCAGGAAGCTGCCGAGGACCCACATGGCCAGGGCGACCAGGGCGCCGGGCACGTCCTCGATCCACGGGGAGCGCACCGGCACGGAGACGTGGTAGAGCGTGGTCAGGAAGACGATGGACAGGACGATCACGACCGGCCAGTACAGGACCTGGACGAGCGTCTCCGACCAGGGCACGATCCCGACCACCGCGTCCGGCCCGGCCACCATCAGCGGGAGCGCGACCGAGCCGATCAGCAGCGCGGCGATGAAGAGCAGGAAGGAGACGATCCGGGTCTTCACGATGCCCCGGACGCCGTCCAGGCCGTACATCACGGTGATCGTGTCGATGAAGACGTTCACCGCGCGGGAGCCCGACCACAGGGCGAACAGGAAGCCGATGGAGATGACGTCGGGGCGGCCGCCCTTCATCACGTCGTGCAGGATCGGCTCGGCGATCTCCTTGACGCCCTTGTCGGACAGGACCGTGCGGGAGGCCTCCAGAAGGTTGCTCTCCAGGCTGGCGATGGTGTCGGCGCCGGTCCAGGCGTCGACGTAGCCGAGCAGTCCGATGAGGCTGAGCAGCAGCGGCGGAACGGACAGCAGGGTGAAGAAGGCGGCCTCGGCGGCGAGGCCGAGGATGCGGTACTCCATGCAGGAATTGACGGTGTCCTTGAGCAGCAGCCAGGCCGTCCTGCGCTTGGAGACGTTCCGGTAGAGGGCCCTGGCCCGGTGGAGCCGGCCGGAGGGCCGCTCGGGGGTATCGCTTGCTGGCTGCACGCCCTAACGGTATCCGCCGTCCGGGGCCCTGCTCACCTCACGGGGCTCCGGTCGGGGCGGGCGCGGTGACCGGGGCCGTTGTGTCAGGCTGGATGCCACCGCCGCCTTCCCGGGTAGGTTCGCAGACATGGCAGGCAACACCACGCACACCGTGACCAACCAGCCGCCTCCGCTGGTCGGGTACGACCTGTTCGGTGCCGACCGGGCCCTGGCCGAGGCCGTCGAGCGGCACACCGACCCGGAGCTGCTCGACGAGGTGCGCGCCGAGCTGTCGGGGCTCGGCGTCTCGGCCGGCTCGGCGCAGGTGCAGGAGTGGGGGGCCCAGGCGAACGAGAACCCACCGCGGCTGCGCACCCACGACCGCTACGGCCACCGGATCGACGAGGTCGAGTTCCATCCCGCCTGGCACCGGCTGCTCGGCAAGGGCGTCGGCGCGGGCCTGACCACCGGGTGGACGCGGCCGTCCGGGCACGTCCGGCGTGCCGCCGCCTTCCTGGTCTGGACCCAGGTGGAGGCCGGCAACTGCTGCCCGCTGTCGATGACCAACGCGGCGGTGCCCGTGCTGCGCACCGACCCGGAGCAGGCCGCCGCCTGGGAGCCGCTGCTGACCTCGACGGTCTACGACCGTGAGCTGCGGCCGGCCGCGCGGAAGGCCGGCGCCCTGTTCGGCATGGGCATGACGGAGAAGCAGGGCGGCAGCGACGTCCGGGCGAACACGACCACCGCCGCCCCGCTCGCCGAGGCCGGCACGTACACCCTGACCGGGCACAAGTGGTTCTGCTCGGCGCCCATGTCGGACGGTTTCCTGGTGCTGGCCCAGGCGCCGGACGGTCTCACCTGCTTCCTCGTGCCGCGCGTCCTGGCGGACGGCACCCGCAACGTCTTCCTCCTCCAGCGGCTCAAGGACAAGCTCGGCAACCGGTCGAACGCGTCCGCCGAGGTCGAGTTCGACGGGACCTGGGCGCGACGGGTGGGCGAGGAGGGGCGCGGGGTGCGGACCATCATCGAGATGGTCGCCGCGACCCGGCTGGACTGCGTGCTCGGCTCGGCGGGACTGATGCGGCAGGCGGTGGCGCAGGCCGTGCACCACGCCACGCACCGGGAGGCCTTCGGCGCCGTCCTCGCCGACCAGCCGCTGATGCGCAGCGTCCTGGCCGACCTCGCGGTCGAGTCGGAGGCCGCGACCACGCTCGCGCTGCGGCTGGCCGCCGCCTACGACGACGGGAGCGAGAGCGAACGGGCCCTGCTGCGGCTGGCGTTGCCGGCCGCCAAGTACTGGGTGACCAAGCGCTGCGCGCCGCTGGTCGTGGAGGCCGCCGAGTGCCTGGGCGGCAACGGCTACGTGGAGGAGTCGGGCCTGCCCCGGCTGGTCCGCGAGTCCCCGCTCAACTCCGTCTGGGAGGGCGCCGGCAACATCCAGGCCCTGGACGTGCTCCGCGCCCTGCGCCGCGAACCGGGCGCCCTGGACGCCTACCTCCAGGAGATCGGCCGCGCCCACGGCGCCGACCACCGCCTGGACCGCGCCGTCAAGGACCTCTTCTCCGAACTCGCCGACCTGGAGGGCATGGAGGCCAGGGCCCGACGCCTCGTGGAACGCCTGGCAACGGTCCTCCAGGGCTCGCTCCTGGTCCGCTTCGCACCACCGCAGGTCGCGGACGCCTTCTGCGCGTCAAGGCTGGGCAACGACCGGGGCTCGACCTTCGGCACGCTGCCGAGCGGCCTGGACCTCAGGGCGGTAGTGGACCGATCCCGGGTCACCTTCTGACATCGGGGACTCGCCCTGCCCGAAGGGGCGCCTGCGGCGACGGTCGACGCGCCGCAGGCGGGGGTGGTGCTGCGCCGACACGGCACCACCCCCGCCTCTTCGGCCCATGTCAGGCCAGTGACGCCACGGCGTCGGCTCAAGTTTCGGCCACCCCCGGCCGGTCCACCAGGGTTGCAAGGGGTTGCAACATATCGGTGACTGTGCGTGGACTGTGTGCCTCCGGCACCGGAAAACGGCAGTATAAGACGCGCAGTCGGACCGGAAACCGCCGCCCGGACGGCTTGACAGCGACTCATCGATGCCTTTTCCGAGGCGTATCCGGGAGGACCTCAGTGGGGAACCCGCCGATGGACGTGGCGCGACTCGCCGCGAAGGACGCGGCGCAGGCGGCGCGGGTACTGAGCGAGGTGCGCGAGGCCAGACTCGCCGGACAGCGGGGGCGCGTCTCGCCCCGGCCGGTGATCGAACAGTCCTGGGGGCGGATGCTGCGCAGCGGTGTCGACCCCGACCACGACTTCCGGGCGGGGCTGCTGTCCGCCGACGAAGTCCGGCGCAGACGTGAGGAGTCACGGCTCAGGGACGTGCTGCCGGTGCTGCGCGAGGGACTGCTTTCGGTCGCGGACGTGGCCCAGCACATCATGGTGGTGGCGGACGCCGACGGCCGGGTGCTGTGGCGGGAGGGATCCTCGCCGGTGCTGCGCAAGGCGGACGGCCTGGGCTTCGAACTCGGCGCCGACTGGCGCGAAGACGTCGTCGGGACCAACGGGGTCGGCACCCCGGCGGTGGTGCGCAGGCCCGTGCAGGTCTTCGCCGCCGAGCACTTCGTCCGCTCGCACGTCTCCTGGACGTGTTCCGGCGCCCCGATCACCGACCCCCGGGACGGCAGCCTGCTCGGGGTGGTGGACGTCAGCGGCCCGCTGGAGACGATGCATCCGGCGACCCTGGCCTGGGTGAACTCGGTGGCGAAGCTCGCCGAGGCCCGGTTGCGGGAACTGCACCTGGAGGCGCTGGAGCGGCTGCGGGCGGTCGCGGCGCCGGTGCTGGCCCGGCTGGGCGGGCGGGCACTGGTGGTGGACGCCGACGGCTGGACCGCGGCGGTCACCGGCATGCCGTACCCGCGGCGGCTCGCGCTGCCCAAGTCGCTGTCGCCGGGCCGCCGGTGGCTGCCCGCGCTCGGGCTGTGCGCGGTGGAGCCGCTGGCCGGTGGCTGGCTGCTGCGGGCGGTGGACGAGCCGGCGCCGGCGGGCGGCGGCCGGCTCGTGCTCGATCTGGCCCGGCCGCGCCGGCCGTCGGTGACGGTCGGCGGCGGCGCTGGCTCGTGGTCCCGTGAACTCAGTCCCCGGCACGCCGAGTTGCTGTACCTGCTGGCGGTACGGCGGGGCGGGCGCAGCGCGGCCGGGCTGGCCGAGGACGTCTTCGGGGACGCCTCGCGGACCGTGACCGTACGCGCCGAGATGTCCAGGATCCGGCGGTACCTCGGGGCGCTGCTCGAACACCGGCCGTACCGCTTCCGGGAGGACGCGGAGGTCGAGGTGCTGCTCCCCGACGACCCGCGCGACCTGCTGCCGCACTCGACCGCCCCGGCGGTCACGGCGTCCCGGACGCCCTGACGTACCTGACACAGCTGTCTCCACACGGCCGTATGCACACAGCCGTGGGTGACGCATCCGGGGCACCCGGGAAGGTATGTTCCGCATATTTGCGGGGTCTTCGAGGTACGGCGGCCCCGGCTGCCGTAGCATCCCGGTACGGGCTCCCCACCTGCTCCATGGTCAACGCTTGGACCATCAGGCGCAGTTGGCCCGCCTCGGGAGGAGACATGAAGCATCGCGGCAGACACCGGCGGCGCAGACGGGGCGCGGCCCTGCGCGCTGCCCTGGCCGGCACCGCGCTGGCGCTCACCGCGGCGGCCACGATCGTCAGCGCCTCGCAGGCCACGGTCGCCGAGGACCCCGGCGCGCTGAAGCCCCTGACCGCCACCGCCGACACCGCCCGGCTGCAGCTGCGGGAGCACCTCGTACCGCGCCGCTCGCTGGACCGGCTCGCCTCGGCGATGGGCGGCACGGTCGGGGTCGCCGACGTGCTCGCCGCCTCCGACCACACCCTGCGCCGGGCGGCCGACTGCGGCTCCGACGACCGGGACTCGCTGCCGGTCACCCCGGCCGCCACGGAGGCGTACTGCTGGGACCCCACCGACACCCTCACCGACGACTGGCGGCCGGCCTCGGTGACCACCTCCTCGGAGGCGGACGACGACGGCCTGTGGGGCGCCAACCGCGTCATGCTGGCCGGCTGGACGCACAGCACCTCCACCGGGCCCGCCGCCTCCCGGGGCCTGGCCAGGGTCGCGGTGATCGACGCGAACGACCCCGCGCACCCCTCCTACTCCTGGGTCCTGCTGACCGTGCCCACCGGGGGCGGCAGCGACTACCGGGGCCTGACCTCGCAGATCTCCGGCATGGCCTGGTACGGGGACCGGCTGCTGGTCACCACCGTGCAGGGCAGCGCCGACGCACTCTACGTCTACGACCTGAACCGCATCCAGCGCGCCTCGGTGCTGACCGACGCGGTCGGCCGGGTCTCCGACGGCTGGTCGGCCGACGGCTTCCGGTACGTGATGCCCGCCGTGGGCTCGTACCGGTTCACCGCCGGGGCCTGTTCCCGGACCGGCGCCCCCTGCCCGAGCGCGCTCTCCGTGGACCGGGGGACGGCCCCGGACAGCCTGGTCCTCGGCGAGTGGACGCCCGCGGGCAGCGGCCGGAACGCCCGGCTGTGGCGGTACGCGTTCGACGAGAGCCCGCGGCGTGCCGGACTGCTCGCCACGGACGCCTCCGGCCGGGCGGACGCGGTCGAGGCGTACCGGACCGGGGCCTCGGAGATCCGGGGCGTCCTGTCCTACCGGCCGCCGGGCGCGACCGGCTCCGAGTGGTACGTCGGGCACCTGCCCGGCGCCATGGACGGGCACGGCAGCCTGTGGCGGCAGGACACCAGGGGCGCGGACGGGACCCGCTGCGGCTCGGACGCCTCGCACCGCTGCTGGGCCGAGGGCACCGGTTCGCTCTCCTACGCCCCCGACACGGGCGAGGTCTGGTCGGTCACGGACCGGATGCTGTTCTCGGTCCCGCTGCGCTCGATCGACGCGTCACTCGGATAACAGCCGTCGACACGTCCGGGGCCGGGATGATTGCCTGGCCCCCATGAGCAGCATCGTCGTGACCACCTGGTCCCTGGAGCAGACCTCCCCCGCCGACCTCCTGCCCGCCGCCGCCCCCGACGGCGACGCGGTCCGGATCGTCCGCGCCGAGGTGCCCTCCCCCGAGTTCAGCCGCTTCCTGTACGCCTCGGTCGGCGGTGACATCCGCTGGACCGACCGGTTGGGCTGGAGCCACGCCCGCTGGCAGGAGCACCTGGCGCGGCCGGGCGTGGAGACCTGGGTCGCATACGACCGGGGCACCCCGGCGGGCTACGTGGAACTCGAACCGCAGGACGACGGCGTGGTGGAGATCGTCTACTTCGGCCTGGTCCCGGCCTTCCGGGGCCGCCGCATCGGCGGTCACCTGCTCTCGTACGGCGCCGCACGGGCATGGGACCTGGCGGAGCGGTGGGACGGGCTGCCGCCGACGAAGCGGGTGTGGCTGCACACGTGCAGCCTGGACGGCGAGCACGCGATGGCGAACTACCAGCGGCGGGGGTTCCGGCTCTTCGACACGAAGGTCGAGGAGGAACCGGACGTCCCGACGCCCGGACCGTGGCCCGGGGCGTACACCAGCGCGCGGGACGGGGCGTGACCCACAGCACTGCGTCTCACCATTCAGAATAGATGGGTCCGAATCGCGGACAATGGTGGACTGGCCGGAGATCCGCGTGACACGCTTCCGTCATGTCTGGAACTGGAATTGCCTTGGTGAGTCGGCGGCACGTCGACCTCGGCCGCATGTCCAGCGCCATCTGTCCGGCGGGCTGAGAGCACAGCACCGCCGCGCCTTCCTGTCCAGACCTCTCCTTGCGCAGTGCCGCGCAGACATGCCCCCGCGCGCCCGCAAGCGCAGGTCAGAGCCGCTTCCCCGCCGTCTGAAGGACGTATATCGCCATGGCCGCCACCCCGCAGAACCCCGCCTCCGCGCCCCGCCGCAAGGTGAGCCGTCACCGTGGCGAGGGTCAGTGGGCCATGGGGCACTTCACCCCGCTCAACGGCAACGAACAGTTCAAGAAGGACGACGACGGTCTCAATGTGCGGACACGCATTGAGACGATCTACTCCAAGCGCGGCTTCGACTCGATCGACCCCAACGACCTGCGCGGACGGATGCGCTGGTGGGGCCTGTACACGCAGCGCAAGCCCGGCATCGACGGTGGCAAGACCGCCATCCTGGAGCCGGAGGAGCTGGACGACAAGTACTTCATGCTGCGGGTGCGGATCGACGGCGGCCGGCTGACCACGCAGCAGCTGCGGGTGATCGGCGAGATCTCGCAGGAGTTCGCCCGGGGCAGCGCGGACGTCACCGACCGGCAGAACATCCAGCTGCACTGGATCCGCATCGAGGACGTCCCCGAGATCTGGAACCGCCTGGAGGCGGTCGGCCTGTCCACCACCGAGGCGTGCGGCGACACCCCGCGTGTCGTCATCGGCTCGCCGGTCGCCGGCATCGCCGAGGACGAGATCATCGACGGCAGCTGGGCGATCGACGAGATCCACAAGCGGTACATCGGCAGCAAAGAGTTCTCCAACCTGCCGCGCAAGTTCAAGTCCGCGATCTCCGGCTCGCCGCTCCTTGACGTGGTGCACGAGATCAACGACATCGCGTTCGTCGGCGTGGAGCACCCCGAGCACGGTCCCGGCTTCGACCTGTGGGTGGGCGGCGGCCTGTCCACCAACCCGAAGATCGGCGTCCGGCTCGGTGCCTGGGTGCCGCTGGACGAGGTCCCGGACGTCTGGGCCGGCGTGATCGGCATCTTCCGGGACTACGGCTACCGGCGGCTGCGCACCCGCGCCCGGCTGAAGTTCCTGGTCGCCGACTGGGGCGCGGAGAAGTTCCGCCAGGTCCTGGAGGACGAGTACCTCAAGCGCTCCCTCGTCGACGGCCCCGCGCCCGCCGAGCCCGTGTCGCGCTGGCGGGACCACGTCGGCGTGCACCGGCAGCAGGACGGCAACTTCTACGTCGGGTTCGCCCCGCGGGTCGGCCGGGTGGACGGCGCCACCCTGGCGAAGATCGCGGATCTCGCCGAGGCGCACGGCTCGGGCCGGGTGCGGACCACCGTCGAGCAGAAGATGATCGTCCTCGATGTCGCCGAGGACCAGGTCGAGTCGCTGGTCGAGGCCCTGGAGGCGCTGGACCTGACCGCCCGGCCGTCCACGTTCCGGCGCGGCACCATGGCCTGCACCGGCATCGAGTACTGCAAGCTCGCGATCGTCGAGACCAAGCAGCGCGGCTCCACCCTGATCGACGAGCTGGAGCGCCGGCTTCCCGAGTTCGACGAGCCGCTCACCATCAACATCAACGGCTGCCCGAACGCCTGCGCCCGTATCCAGGTCGCGGACATCGGTCTCAAGGGCCAGCTGGTCCTGAACGACAAGGGCGAGCAGGTCGAGGGCTTCCAGGTGCACCTGGGCGGCGCGCTCGGCCTGGAGGCCGGGTTCGGCCGCAAGGTCCGCGGTCTCAAGGTGACCTCGGAGGAGCTGCCGGACTACGTCGAGCGGGTGCTCAGGCGCTTCCAGGCGGAGCGCGCGGACGGCGAGCGGTTCGCCGCCTGGGCCGCCCGCGCCAGTGAGGAGGCCCTCTCATGAGCGAGCGGGCGGCCCCCTTCTACTGCCCCTACTGCGGCGACGAGGACCTGCGTCCCAGCGAACAGGGCCACGGCGCCTGGGAATGCGCGGCCTGCAACCGCGCATTCCAGCTGAAGTTCCTCGGGCTGCTCGCCCGGGGACTGAAGCACTCCGAAGCTGGAGGGGAACAGATATGACCACGGCTCAGGAAGACCGTACGACCGACGATCTGAAGGCGCTGGCCGAGCAGGCCGGCCGTGACCTCGAAGACGCCTCCGCCCTGGAGATCCTCCAGTGGGCGGTGGACACCTTCGGCAAGGGCTTCTGCGTGACCTCCTCCATGGAGGACGCCGTGGTGGCCCACCTGGCCTCCCGCGTCCAGAAGGGCGTCGACGTCGTCTTCCTCGACACCGGCTACCACTTCCCGGAGACCATCGGCACCCGGGACGCGGTCGAGGCCGTGATGGACGTCAACGTCATCACCCTCACCCCGCGCCAGACGGTCGCCGAGCAGGACGCGGAGTACGGGCCGAAGCTGCACGACCGCGACCCCGACCTGTGCTGCAGGCTCCGCAAGGTGCAGCCGCTGGAGCAGGGCCTGACGAAGTACGCGGCCTGGGCGACCGGGCTGCGCCGCGACGAGTCGCAGACCCGGGCGAACACCCCGGTCGTCGGCTGGGACGAGAAGCGGCAGAAGGTCAAGATCTCCCCGATCGCCCGCTGGACCCAGGACGACGTGGACGCCTACGTCGCCGAACACGGCGTGCTGACCAACCCCCTGCTGATGGACGGCTACACCTCGGTCGGCTGCGCCCCCTGCACCCGCCGGGTCCTCGAGGGCGAGGACGCACGGGCCGGCCGCTGGGCCGGGCGGGCCAAGACCGAGTGCGGACTGCACGGATGACGACCGCCGGGCGCTCCGCGACGCAGGCGACCCACCACACGCTCCACCAGACGACCCACCCGACGCCCCCATCGACGAACCAGGAGAACGACGTGACGACCGGAGCCACCGTCTGGCTCACGGGTCTGCCGAGCGCCGGCAAGACCACCATCGCGTACGAGCTGGCCGGCCGGCTGCGCGAGGAGGGCCACCTCGTCGAGGTACTCGACGGCGACGAGATCCGCGAGTTCATCTCGGCGGGCCTCGGTTTCAGCCGCGAGGACCGGCACACCAACGTGCAGCGCATCGGCTTCGTCGCCGAACTGCTGGCCCGCAACGGCGTCAAGGCGCTCGTCCCGGTGATCGCCCCCTACGCGGACAGCCGCGACGCGGTCCGCAAGCGCCACGCGGAGAACGGCACCGCGTACGTCGAGGTGCACGTGGCGACCCCGGTCGAGGTGTGCTCCGTACGCGACGTGAAGGGTCTGTACGCCAAGCAGGCCGCGGGCGAGCTGACCGGGCTGACCGGCGTCGACGACCCGTACGAGGAGCCGGAGACGCCCGATCTGCGGATCGAGTCACAGCACCAGAGCGTGCAGGAGTCCGCGGCGTCCGTGTACGCCCTGCTGAGCGGGAAGGGACTGGCATGACGACGACCGTTGCGGCGCACGGGGAGGGCACGGGCACCCCGTACGCCCTGTCCCATCTGGACGCTCTGGAGTCCGAGGCGGTCCACATCTTCCGCGAGGTGGCCGGCGAGTTCGAACGGCCGGTGATCCTCTTCTCCGGCGGCAAGGACTCCATCGTCATGCTCCACCTCGCCCTGAAGGCGTTCGCCCCCGCCGCGATCCCCTTCTCCCTGCTCCACGTGGACACCGGCCACAACTTCCCCGAAGTCCTCGCATACCGCGACCGCACCGTCGAACAGCACGGACTGCGCCTCCACGTGGCCTCCGTACAGGACTACATCGACCGCGGCGTGCTGCGCGAACGACCCGACGGCACCCGCAACCCGCTGCAGACCGTGCCCCTCACCGAGAAGATCCAGAGCGAGAAGTTCGACGCCGTCTTCGGCGGCGGCCGCCGCGACGAGGAAAAGGCCCGCGCCAAGGAACGCGTCTTCTCCCTGCGCGACGAATTCTCCCAGTGGGACCCACGCCGCCAGCGCCCCGAACTGTGGAACCTCTACAACGGCCGCCACGCCCCCGGCGAACACGTCCGCGTCTTCCCCCTCTCCAACTGGACCGAACTCGACGTCTGGCAGTACATCGCCCGCGAGGACATCGAACTCCCCCAGATCTACTTCGCCCACGAACGCGAGGTGTTCATGCGCGGCGGCATGTGGCTGACCGCCGGCGCATGGGGCGGCCCCAAGGACGGCGAGACCGTCGAGAAACGGCAGGTGCGCTACCGGACCGTCGGAGACATGTCCTGCACCGGCGCGGTTGACTCCCACGCCGACGACATCGACAAGGTCATCGCCGAGATCGCCGCCTCCCGCCTCACCGAACGCGGCGCCACCCGCGCCGACGACAAACTCTCCGAGGCCGCGATGGAAGACCGCAAGCGCGAGGGGTACTTCTAACCATGAGCACCACCACCAGCACCGCGGACCTCGGCCACGCCGAGACGACCCTGCTGCGGTTCGCGACCGCGGGCTCCGTCGACGACGGCAAGTCCACCCTGGTCGGGCGGCTGCTGCACGACTCCAAGTCGGTCCTCACCGACCAGCTGGAGGCCGTCGAACGCGCCTCCGCCAACCGCGGCCAGGACACCCCCGACCTCGCCCTCCTCACCGACGGCCTGCGCGCCGAACGCGAACAGGGCATCACCATCGACGTCGCCTACCGCTACTTCGCCACCCCGAAGCGCCGCTTCATCCTCGCCGACACGCCCGGCCACGTGCAGTACACCCGCAACATGGTCACAGGCGCCTCCACCGCCGAGCTGACCGTCATCCTGGTCGACGCCCGCAACGGGGTCGTCGAGCAGACCCGCCGGCACGCCGCGATCGCCGCCCTGCTGCGCGTCCCGCACGTCGTCCTCGCCGTCAACAAGATGGACCTGGTCGACTACCAGGAGACGGTCTTCGCGGCGATCGCCGAGGAGTTCACGGCGTACGCCACCGAGCTGGGCGTCCCCGAGGTCACCGCGATCCCGATCTCGGCGCTCGTCGGCGACAACGTCGTGGAGCCGTCCGCGCACATGGACTGGTACGGCGGCCCGACCGTCCTGGAGCACCTGGAGACCGTCCCGGTCGCCCACGACCTGAGCCACTGCCACGCGCGGCTGCCCGTGCAGTACGTGATCCGCCCGCAGACCGCCGAGCACCCGGACTACCGGGGTTACGCCGGCCAGATCGCGGCCGGCACCTTCCACGTCGGCGAGGCGGTCACGGTCCTGCCGTCCGGCCGTACCACGACGATCTCCGGCATCGACCTGCTCGGCGAGCCGGTCGACGCGGCCTGGACGACGCAGTCGGTGACCCTGCTGCTCACCGACGACATCGACGTCTCGCGCGGCGACCTGATCGTGCCGACGAAGGACGCCCCGGCGACCACCCAGGACGTCGAGGCGACCGTCTGCCACGTCGCCGACCAGCCGCTGACCGTCGGCCACCGGGTGCTGCTCAAGCACGGCACCCGCACGGTCAAGGCAGTCGTCAAGGACATCCCGTCCCGCCTCACGCTCGACGACCTGTCCCTGCACCCGCACCCGGGACAGCTCGTCGCCAACGACATCGGCCGGGTGAAGATCCGCACCGCCGAGCCGCTGCCGGTCGACTCCTACGCCGACTCGCGCCGCACCGGCTCGTTCATCCTGATCGACCCCGCCGACGGCACCACGCTCACCGCGGGCATGGTCGGCGAGTCGTTCGCCTCCCCCGAGCCGGTCAAGGACGAGTCCGAAGACGACGGCTGGGACTTCTGACATGACGATGACCGACGTCTACTCGACGTTCGCGAAGGAGGGCGGCCGCGTCGGCAGCGGCGCCCTCGGGAGCGGGCAGGGCGGGGTGGCGCGATGTGCGCGATGACGTACGCGCACCGCCTGCGCGCCCTGGCCCCCCACCCGCCGTCCCGGATGCGACGAAGACCTGCCGACCTCCCGGCCACGACCTGAAAGACCGTGACCGCCGGGCCAACGAGAGGAAAGCCTCCCGTGCCTGTCAACCGCTCAAAGTTCCTTCGCCGCGGCATAGCCGCGCTCGCCGCGCTCCCCTTGCTCACGCTCGCCGCCTGCGGGTACGGGTCGGACTCCGACAAGAGCGACACCACCAAGGTCGCCGCCGGGGCCAAGAAGATCGACGGTCTCGACACCGTCAAGATCGGCTACTTCGGCAACCTGACCCACGCGACCGCACTGGTCGGCAACCAGAAGGGCTTCTTCCAGAAGGAGCTCGGCGCCACCAAGGCGAAGTACGCGATCTTCAACGCGGGTCCCTCCGAGATCGAGGCGCTCAACTCCGGGTCGATCGACATCGGCTGGATCGGCCCCTCCCCGGCGATCAACGGCTACACCAAGTCCAACGGCACCGACCTGAAGATCATCGGCGGCTCGGCGTCCGGCGGCGTGAAGCTGGTCGTCAACCCGAAGAAGATCAAGTCGCTGGCGGACGTCAAGGGCAAGAAGATCGCGACGCCTCAGCTGGGCAACACGCAGGACGTGGCGTTCCTCAACTGGATCGCGGACCAGGGCTGGAAGGTCGACGCGCAGAGCGGCAAGGGTGACGTCACGGTCGTCCGCACCGACAACAAGATCACCCCGGACGCCTTCAAGGCCGGTTCCGTCGACGGCGCCTGGGTGCCCGAGCCGACCGCGTCCAAGCTGGTCGCCGAGGGCGGCAAGGTGCTGCTCGACGAGTCCACGCTGTGGCCCGACAAGAAGTTCGTGATCACGAACATCATCGTGTCGCAGAAGTTCCTCAAGGAGCACCCGAAGGTCGTCGAGGCGGTCCTCAAGGGCTCGGTCGAGACCAACAAGTGGATCAACGCCAACCCGGACGCGGCGAAGGCCTCGGCCAACAAGCAGCTGGCGGTCGACTCCGGCAAGGCGCTGCCCGACGACGTCCTGAACTCGGCCTGGCCGTCCATCAAGTTCACCGACGACCCGCTGGCCTCCACCCTCAACACCGAGGCGCAGCACGCCGTCAAGGCCGGTCTGCTCACCGACCCGCTGCTCAAGAACATCTACGACCTGACGATCCTCAACAAGGTGCTGAAGGCCGACGGCCAGAGCCCGGTCGACGCCGCCGGTCTCGGCAGCAGCTGACGCCGGTCCCGACGAGATCCCAGGAGGTGACGACCATGGCCACGACCACGACACTCGCCAAGGCCGACGAGTCGGTCGAGTACGCGGCACGCCTTGAGCATGTCTCGAAGTCCTTCGCGACTCCGGGCGGGCAGCAGCTCGTCCTGGACGACATCACCCTCGATGTCGCGCCGGGCGAGTTCGTCACCCTCCTGGGGGCCTCGGGCTGCGGCAAGTCCACGCTGCTGAACCTGGTGGCGGGGCTCGACCGGCCCACCGCGGGCTCCATCGCGACGGACGGGCGGCCCGCCCTGATGTTCCAGGAGCACGCCCTCTTCCCGTGGCTGACCGCGGGCAAGAACATCGAACTCGCCCTGAAGCTCAGGGGGGTTCCCAAGGAGGACCGCCGGGACAAGGCCGAGCGGCTGCTCGAACTGGTCCGGCTGAAGGGCGCCCACGGCAAGCGCGTCCACGAGCTGTCCGGTGGCATGCGCCAGCGGGCGGCCCTGGCCCGTTCGCTCGCCCAGGAGAGCCGGCTGCTCCTGATGGACGAGCCGTTCTCGGCCCTGGACGCCATCACCCGTGACGTGCTGCACGACGAGCTGACCCGGATCTGGGAGGAGACCGGCGTCTCCGTCCTGTTCGTCACGCACAACGTGCGCGAGGCGGTGCGGCTCGCCCAGCGGGTGATCCTGCTGTCGTCCCGGCCTGGCCGGATAGCCCGCGAGTGGGAGGTCGGCATCCCGCAGCCGCGCCGCATCGAGGACGCGCCGGTGGCCGAACTGTCCCTCGAGATCACCGATGTACTGCGTGGGGAGATCCGCCGCCATGGCCAGCACTGAGACGACGCCGGCCAAGGACGCCGGAAGTGTCGAGGCCGGCCTCGACGCCCTGGAGACGACGGCCACCAGCCGCCCGACCCTCCGCCAGACCTTCACCGGCAAGATCCTGCCCCCGATCATCGCGCTCGCCGTGGTCCTCGTGGTCTGGACGCTCCTCGTCCCGGTCGTCGACGACCCGTCCAAGCTGCCGTCGCCGTCGGCGGTCGGTGACGCGTTCAAGGACGCCTGGCTCAAGGGCGACCTGCTCGGCTACATCTGGACCAGCGTCAGCCGCGGCCTGCTCGGCTTCCTCTTCGCGCTGCTCATCGGCACCCCGCTGGGGCTGCTGGTGGCGCGGGTGAGGTTCGTGCGCGCGGCGATCGGCCCGATCCTGTCCGGTCTCCAGTCGCTGCCGTCGGTGGCGTGGGTGCCGCCGGCCGTGATCTGGCTGGGCCTGAACAACTCGATGATGTACGCCGTGATCCTGCTCGGCGCGGTCCCCTCCATCGCCAACGGCCTGGTGTCCGGCGTCGACCAGGTGCCCCCGCTGTTCCTGCGGGCCGGGCGCACCATGGGCGCGACGGGCGTCAAGGGCATCTGGCACGTCGTGCTGCCGGCCGCCATGCCCGGCTACGTGGCGGGTCTGAAGCAGGGCTGGGCGTTCTCCTGGCGCTCGCTGATGGCGGCGGAGATCATCGCGAGCTTCCCCGACCTCGGCGTGGGCCTGGGCCAGCTCCTGGAGAACGCGCGGACCGCCAGCGACATGGCGATGGTGTTCGAGGCCATCATCCTGATCCTGTTCGTCGGCATCGCGATCGACCTGCTGATCTTCAGTCCGCTGGAGCGGTGGGTGCTGCGCAGCCGCGGCCTGCTGGTGAAGAGCTGAGGTCCATGCGTACGAAGCCCGTTCTCCTCGTCATCGCCCACGGCAGCCGTGATCCGCGGCACGCCGCGAGCGTCCACGCCCTGGTGCGCCGGGTACGGTCGCTGCGGCCCGGGCTGCGCGTGGAGACGGGCTTCCTGGACTTCACCGTCCCGTCCGTGCACGGGGTACTGGAGTCCCTGGCGGCGGAGGGCGTCCGTGACGTCGTGGCCCTCCCCCTGCTGCTGACCCGCGCCTTCCACGCGAAGGCGGACATCCCGGCGGTACTGCGAAACGCGCCGCCGCGGCTGCGGATCCGGCAGGCGGAGGTGCTGGGCCCGTCGCCGCTGCTCCTGTCGGCCCTGGAACGGCGGCTGCACGAGGCCGGACTGACCTCCGCCGACAGGTCCTCGACCGGGGTCGTGCTGGCCTCGGCGGGGTCCAGCGACCCGGAGGCGATCGCCGTGATCGCACGGCTGGCGCGGGAGTGGCAGCGCTCCGGCTGGTGCGCCGTGCGGCCCGCGTTCGCCTCCGCGTCCCTGCCCCGCACCGAGGAAGCGGTACGCGAGCTCCGGGAGCTGGGCTGCGCCCGGGTCGCGGTGGCCCCGTACGTCCTCGCCCCCGGCTTCCTGCCGGACCGCATCGCGCGGGGTGCGGCGGAGGCGGACGTACTGGCCGAGGTGCTCGGTCCGGCGCCCGAGGTGGCGCGGGTGCTCCTGGAACGGTACGACGCGGCGCGCACCCCGGCCCTGGCGGCCGTCGGGGCCTGATCCGGCGCTTGGAGTTCGCGGTCCGGCGCTCCCCTGTCCGTCGGACCGCGAACAGGCCGGCCCGCGGCGGGCTCTCGCGAGCGTCACACCGTGGTCGGCACACTTACTTCTGCGTCGCGCCCGGCGAACCTGTCACACCGGGGACTGCACCGGTCCGCGCCAACCGCCGCGCCGTTGGGGTTGCTCGCGCAGTTCCCCGCGCCCCTTTGGGGCGCGTCACCTCTAGCGCCCCTTCAGGGGCGCGAGGAACTGCGCGATCAGCCACGACGGCGCAGCACGTGACCAGCTCCCTGTGTCAACCGGTTGTGGAGGCGGCCTCACCGGCGAGCCGCGCGAGGTCCCCGAACGGCATCGAGCCGGGCTCCCGGCGCTCGCGCGCGAAGGTGTTGGCGAGCTGCTGCAGAAGGTCGTTGAGCGGCGTCGGAACGCCGTGCAGGCGGCCCAGCAGCCCGATCTCGCCGTTGAGGTAGTCCGCCTCGATGGTGCCGGTACCGCGGCTGAGGGACTGCCAGGAGGAGCCGCCGCCGCGCGGGGCACCGGCCAGCGGGACCAGGTCCACCTTGTGGCCACGCAGCGCCTTCTGCTCCTCGACGCTCGCGTACGCGATACCGGCGGCGTCGAGCACCCTCTCGCCCTCGGCCCGCACCCGCTGGAACAGGGCCACGGCCGCGTCGTCGGCGATGGGCCCGGCGACCGCCTCCAGGGCGTTGCCGAGGTTGGAGAGCAGCTTGGCGTACTGCCAGCGCGCCACGTCGGGCACGACCGGTGCCTCGAAGTGGGACTTCTCCAGGTCGGCGGCGACCAGCCGGGCGGTCGCGTCGGTGCCGTGCGGGTGGCGGCCGAGGTGCAGCATGCCGGTGAGGGGGGCACCGCCCGCGGAGACGACGCCGGGTTCGACGAAGGTCGACGGCAGCCAGACGCAGACGCCGTAGACGTGCCGGAAGACGCGCAGGGCCAGGCGCTGGCCCTCCACGCCGTTCTGGGCGCAGAACAGGGGCAGCCGCTCCGCCGCCGTGCCACCGCCCGCGACCGGCGCCGGCCCCCAGGCCTGGAGGGCGCTCACGGTGTCCTGTGTCTTCACGGCGAGGACGAGGACGTCGTCCGCGCGCAGCCCGCCCAGTTCCCCGGGCCCGGTGACGGCCTGCAGCCGGTACGTGTACTCGCCGTCCGGCACCGTCAGCCGCAGCCCGGCGTCCCGCAGCGCCGCGTGGTGCGCGCCCCGTGCCACCAGGACGACCTCGTGTCCCGCGCCGGCCAGCCGCCCGCCGACCGCGCCGCCGACGGCGCCCGCTCCGATGATGATGTAGCGCATGGGAGGAGCCTCGCACAGCCGTCGCCCCGCCCCCGGGGCAGGGGCGGGGCGGCCGTCGGTCACGCTTCCGGGGCCGTCAGCTCCACCAGTTTGACCACCGTGTTCCAGTTCCGGGTGGTGGCGGTCAGCCCCTTGTGGATCCGGGGCCTGGACAGCGCCTCGGCGAGCTTGGAGCGGCCGAGGCCGTCCGGGGCGTACAGGTACAGGGCCCGGTCGCCCACCCGGAACTCCTCGGGGAGGTGGGCGGCCGGGTCGATGTCCGCGTAGCGCTCCGCGGTGACCGGCGCGGAGAGGTACGTGACGTGGAGCTGCTTGGCCGCCAGTTCGGCGGCCGGGAACGGGCAGGCCGCCTCGACCGCCTTCAGGTAGGCGTGGTCGCGGACGAGCACGTCGACGAAGAAGCCGAACCGCTCCTCGATCGCCCCGGTCAGCTCCGCCGCCAGGGAGTCGGCGTCCGCGTCGGCGGCGGTGAAGACGGCCTGTCCGCTCTGCAGGTAGGTCTGGACCGAGTCGTACCCCAGTCCGCTCATCAGCGTGCGCAGTTCGGCCATCGGGAGCTTCTTGCTGCCGCCCACGTTGATCCCGCGCAACAGCGCCGCATACCTCGTCATTCGAACACCTTAGAACGGCCGTCGTGCCCCGTGGGGGTTGGCGCGACGGCCGTGCCGGGCATGCCGGGCTGCCCGAAACTCTGGCCGATCGGACCGGTCCGGATCAACTCCTACACGCACCTGTGACTTGTTCAACAAGGTTTCGCAATCACAAAGAGGATCCCCGTCGTCGGAAGGGACGTCCCTGATCATCACCCCCGAGATGGGTGGATAGATGTAAGGGCCCGACATCCTCCCAGGCGACGAGAGACGGCCGCCCGACCTCACCGGGCAGCACGAGGAGTCGGTCTTGTCCGGCCCATACCTTCGAATCGAACGAACGAAGTCGTGAAGAGATCGTGGCGGCCGGGGCCGTCACCGCACACGAGGGGGCATTCCCGTCATGGATTCCGTCATGGGGAACGGAGAGACGCGGGTGCGGGGGCTGGCCGCCCGGGCCGGCGGCTGGAGCGCCCGGCACCGCTGGGCCGCCGTCGGCGTATGGGTGCTGTTCGTCGTCCTGGCGATGGGGCTCGGCTCGGCGGCCGGCCGGGTCGACGTCGACGAGAGCGACCAGCTCAAGGGCGAGACCCACACCGCAGCGCAGATCATCGACGACGCGGGCATCAAGGAACCCGCGAGCGAGACCGTCCTGATCCAGGCCAAGGACCCGTCGGTCAGGGCCACGGACACCGCGTTCAAGGCCGCCGTCTCGGACGTCGTGAAGGCCGTCGACGGCACCGGCAGGGTCACGGACGTCACCTCGCCCTACGTCACCGGAACGATCTCGAAGGACGGCCGCAGCGCACTGGTCCAGTTCGACATGCGCGGCGACTCCGAGACCGCCGGCGACCGGGTGGGACCGGTGCTGGACGCGGTGGCCGGGGTGCAGAAGGCGCACGGCACGCTGCGGATCGAGGAGATCGGCGGCGCCAGCATGAACAAGCAGTACGACGACGCCTTCGGCAAGGACTTCCAGCGGGCCGAGTACTCCGCCGTGCCGGTGGCCTTCGGCATCCTGCTGATCGCGTTCGGCGCGCTGGTGGCGGCCCTGCTGCCGGTGGGTCTGGCGATCACCGCGATCATGGCGACGATGGGCCTGATGGGCCTGGTCAGCCATCTGCAGCCGATGAGCGACACCGCCAACTCCGTGATGCTGCTGGTCGGCATGGCCGTCGGCGTCGACTACTGCCTCTTCTACCTGCGCCGGGAGCGCGAGGAACGGGAGGCCGGCCGGGGCGCGGACGCCGCGCTGCGGATCGCCGCCGCCACCAGCGGCCGGGCCATCATCGTCTCCGGTGTCACGGTGTGCGTGGCGATGGCGGGCATGCTGTTCACCGGTCTCGCCGAGTTCGAGGCGATGGGCCTGGCCTCCCTGATGGTCGTCGCGGTCGCCATGGTCGGCTCCGTGACGGTGCTCCCCGCGCTGCTCTCCCTGCTCGGCCACCGGGTCGAGAAGGGCCGCATCCCGTTCCTGCGCCGCCGCAAGCGGGCCCACGGCCCGTCCGAGAGCCGCTTCTGGACGGCCGTGCTGCGGGGGGTCCTCGCCAGGCCGCTGGTCTCCGTGCTCGTCGCGGTCGGCGCCCTGCTCGCGGTCGCCGCTCCCGCCCTCGGCATGAAGACCTCACAGCTCACCCTGGACCAGGAGTTCGGGAACTCGCTGCCGATCGTGCAGACCTACGACCGCGTCAACCAGGCCTTCCCCGGCGGCTCCGAGCCCGCCGAGGTGGTCGTCAGGGCGAAGGGCATCAACGCCCCCGAGGTCCGGCAGGCGCTGACCGACTTCAAGGAGCGGGCGATCAGTTCGGGCGCCTCGCGCGGGCCCGTCGACATCAAGCTGCACGACGCCCAGAACGTCGCCCTGATCACCGTCCCGCTGGTCGGCGGCTCCGACCTGGACAAGGCCGGCAAGAGCCTGCACACGCTGCGCGACGAGGTACGGCCCGCCACGCTCGGCAAGATCGACGGCGTGCAGGCCCCGATCACCGGTAACGTCGCGGGCAACCAGGACTTCAACGACCAGCTGCTCGGCTCGGTCGTCCCGGTCTTCGCCTTCGTGGTCGTCTTCGCCTTCCTCCTGATGCTGCTGTCCTTCCGCTCGTTGACGGTCGCGGTCACCTCGATCCTGCTCAACCTGCTCTCGGTGGGCGCCGCCTACGGCATCCTCGTCGCCGTCTTCCAGCACGGCTGGGGCGCCTCGCTGGTGGGCGCGGAGGGAGTCGGCGCGATCGTCACCTGGCTGCCGCTGTTCCTCTTCGTGATCCTGTTCGGCCTGTCCATGGACTACCACGTGTTCGTGGTCTCCCGGATCCGTGAGGCCCGGCTGCGCGGCCGGTCCACCAGGGAGGCGATCCAGCACGGCGTGGTCACCACGGCCGGGGTCGTCACCAGCGCGGCCGTCATCATGGTCGCCGTGTTCGCGATCTTCGGCACGCTGTCCATGCAGTCCATGAAGCAGATGGGCGTGGGCCTGGCGGCCGCGGTCCTCATCGACGCGACCGTCATCCGGGGCGTGCTGCTGCCGGCGGTGATGGCCCTGCTCGGCGAGCGCAACTGGTACCTGCCGAGCTGGCTGCGGTGGCTGCCCGACCTGACGCACGACGAGTCGCCGGAGGCCGAGGCGCCGGTGACGCGGGGCGAGCAGGAGCGGCTGCCGGTCTGAGCCCGGCGGCAACGCCCTTCGACACAGGGTCCGTCGGTCTCCGGGGGAGCCGACGGGCCCTGTCCCTCGTGGGCCTCAGCGCTGGTAGCGGGCCAGCACCAGGTTGCCGTCCTTCTCCAGGCGGCGGCGGAGTGCGCCGAGGCCGATGGCCCCGCTGTAGTACTCCTGGAGGGCCGGGGTGGCCACCTTGTCCTTCCACTCGGGGTAGCCGCGGACCGTCTGGGCGGGGGCCGGGCTGAGGTGTCCGGCCAGGGCGGTGCCGGTGGCCCAGCCGTACGTGGCGGTGTGCAGGGCGGGGTCCCGCAGTGCCTGGGTGCCGGTGGGCAGCATCCAGTCGCCGAGGGCCAGCCGGACCATGTTCTGCGGCCGCAGCAGGAAGTCGATGAACTCCGCCGCCTCCTTCTTGTGCGGGCTGTCCGCCGCGACGGACAGCGTCTGCGGGCTGACGCCCTGCTCGAGGCCGTCCGCGCCGGCCGGGGCGGGCAGGACCTCCCAGTCGAAGCCCTTGGGTGCCTGCTGGACGATCTGCTGACGGTAGGAGAACCCGAGGGGGACCATCGCGTACTTGCCGGCGAAGAACCCCGGCAGGGTGTCCGAGCCACCGCTGCCCAGGGTGGAGCCGGGCGCGCTGTGGTCGGCGTTCACCTGGTCGTGGACCGTGCGCGGCACGACCTGGTCGGCGGACCCGAACCGCACGGTCACCTTGCCGTCGGCGCCCCGGTGGAAGAGCTGCCCGCCCGCCGACAGCGACAGGTTGAGCGTGGCGGAGACGGGCTCCTTGAGCGGCCAGGCGACGCCGTACTTCCCGTCGCGGCTGAGCCGCTTGGTGATCTGCCGGAACTCGGCCCAGGTCCAGGGGTGTTCGGGGGTGGGTATGCGCACGCGGGCCTTGGCGAGCCAGGTCTTGTCGGCGATCAGCACCCGCGGTTCCTGGAGGAAGGGCACGCCGTAGATGCCGTGCCCGAAGGTCGCCGTCCGCCAACTGCGCTGCGGTATGTCGGACTTCAGGCGGTCGGACAGCAGGCCGGTGAGGTCGGCGAGGTAGCCGCCGTAGGCGAAGTCCGCGAGGTCGTCGGAGGCGTCGTGGATGATGTCCGGTGCCTCACCGCCCTCGAAGGACGTGAGCAGCTGGTCGTGGACGCTGTCCCAGCTCCCCTGGACGTACTCGACCTTGATGTCCCGGTGCGTCGCGTTCCACTCCTTCACCAGCTCCTTGTTGGCGGCGACCGACTCGTCCTGCCAGGCCAGGGACTGGAACCGCAGGGTGATGGGGCCGCCGGTGCGGGCGGCGGAGGTGCAGCCCGCGAGCAGCAGGAGGAGTACGAGGACCGCCGTGCCGATCCTGGTGCGCATCAGCTTTTCACCGCCCCGGCGAGCATCCCGCCCGAGATCCGCCGCTGGACCAGCGCGAAGACGACCAGCGAGGGCAGGGTGGCGAGGAAGGCGGCCGCCGCCAGCGGACCCAGGTCGGCGACGCCCTCGGCGCCGATGAAGTGGGTGAGGACGACCGGCAGGGTCTGTTTCTCCGGTGTCTTCAGCAGCACCAGCGCGAAGAAGAACTCGTTCCACGCGGTGACGAAGGCGAACAGCCCGGTCGCCACGATCCCGGGCGCCAGCAGTGGTGCCGTCACCGACACCAGCGTCCGCAGCCGCCCGGCCCCGTCGACGGCCGCCGCCTCCTCCAGTTCCACGGGCACCGCTCGGACGTAGCCGACGAGCATCCACAGCGCGAACGGCAGTGCCCACACCACGTACACCATCACCAGCCCGAACAGGGAGTCGATGAGCCGCAGGTTCTTCAGCACCAGGAACAGCGGGATGATCACCAGGACGAACGGGAACGCCTGGCTGACCACCACCCATCCGGTCGCCGCCCGGGAGAGCACGGTGCGGCGCCGGGCCATGACGTAGGCCGTCGGGGTCGCGAGCACGACGGCGACCAGCGCGGCGCCGAGCGCGGCGAGCAGGGAGTTGAGGCCGGCCCGCAGCAGGGGCTGTTCGTCGAAGGCCTGGCGGAAGTTGGCCAGGGTGGGGTGCCGGGGGATCCAGGTGGGATGCAGACTGCCCAGCTCCTGGGGGGACTTGAAGGCGGTGGAGAGCAGCCACAGGAGCGGGAAGGCCAGGAAGACCAGGTAGGCCAGCAGGGCCGCGTACTGGCCGGCGCGGGCTGCGGTACGGGTCCTCACGCGTCCTCGCCTCCCCGCAGCCGGCCCGTCAGGAAGACGGCCAGCAGCACCGCGATCACCGCGACCATCACGCAGCCCATCGCCGCCGCGTACCCGAACTGGCCGTAGCGGAAGGCCTCTTCGTAGGCGAAGAGCATCGGCAGCCGGGTCTTGCCGCCGGGGCCGCCGTTGGTCAGGACGTAGACCAGGGCGAAGGAGTTGAAGTTCCAGATCAGGTTGAGTGCGGTGACGGCGAGGGCGATGGGTCGCAGGGCGGGCCAGGTGACCGCGCGGAAGCGGCGCCAGGCGCCGGCGCCGTCCACTGCCGCCGCCTCGTGCAGTTCGCGCGGGGTGTTCTGGAGCCCGGCCAGCAGGGCGACGGTGGTCTGCGGCATCCCCGCCCAGACGCCGACGACGATCACGGCGGGCAGGGCGGTGCCGAGACCGCTCAGCCAGTCCCGGCCGTCGCCGAGGCCGAGGTCGTGCAGGGTCTCGTTGAGGACCCCCGCGTCGGGGTTGTAGACGAGCCGCCAGATGATGCCGACGACGACCTCGGGCATCGCCCACGGCACGATCGCGAGCGCGCGGGCCAGCCAGCGCAGCCGTAACTCCTGGTCGAGCAGGAGGGCGAGGCCCAGAGCGAGCAGGAACTGGGGCACGGTCACGCCGACGGCCCAGACCAGGCCGATCCGGAACGACTCCCAGAAGAGGGTGTCGTGCAGCAGGTCCCGGAAATTGAGACCGCCGATCCACCGCGTCGCCGCGGTCCGGCCCGACTGGGCGTCGGTGAACGCCAGCAGGAGCCCGTAGAGCAGCGGACCGACGCTCAGCACGAGGATCGGGATCAGGGCGGGCAGGACCAGGAACCATGCGCCGCGGCCGTTGACACGGTCGGCGGCCGGCCGCCGCCCCGCACTCGCCACGTCGGTCACCAATGCCACGTCGTCCCCCTTTGCGCGGCCCGGTCGGGCCTGGACATGGTCGTGAAGGCCGGTTGTCCCGTCAAGGCACCGCGCACACCCTCCGACCTTTGTGGATGCGAGACTGGCCGCCGGACGGCGAGAAGGCGACGCCGTGTGCACCCGCACAGCGGCGGGCACCCGGGCGCCGGAACGGACACGGAGGCGGGCGATGGACGAGGCAACGGCGCGGGACGTACTGGCCGCGGCGGGTGTGCTGCCCGGTGCGGCGGCCGACGCCCCGCTCCTGGCCCTGGGCGAGAACGCGGTGTTCGCGGCCGGGGACCTGGTGGTGAAGGTCGGCCGGGACGCCGAGCTCCTCGACCGGGCCCGGCGGGAGCTGGAGATCGCCGGATGGCTGGCGGAGGCGGACGTACCCGCCGTACGCGCCGCCGAGCCGAAGGCGCTGCTCGTCGACGGCCACCCGGTGACGGTGTGGCACCGGCTGCCGGACCCGGTGCGGCCGGCCGAGCCGCGGGATCTGGCCGCGCTGCTGCGGATCGTGCACGCACTGCCCGCTCCTCCCTTCGCGTTGCCGCCCCGCGAGCTGCTGGGCGGTGTGGAGCGCTGGCTGCGGCTGGCCGGCGACGCGATCGCCCCCGCCGACGCGGCGTATCTGCGAGAGCGCCGGGACGGTTTCGCGGCGGCCGCGGCCGCGCTGACGCCCCGTCTGGCGCCAGGACCGATCCACGGGGACGCGCTCCCCCGCAACGTGCACGTCGGCCCGGACGGCCCGGTCCTGGTCGACCTGGAGACCTTCTCCTCGGACCTGCGCGAGCACGACCTGGTGGTGATGGCACTGTCCCGGGACAGGTACGGGCTGCCGGCCGACGCCTACGACTCGTTCGCCGAGGCCTACGGATGGGATGTGCGGGAGTGGGAGGGGTGCTCCGTGCTCCGCGGAGCCCGGGAGACGGCCAGCTGTGCGTGGGTCGCCCAGCACGCACCGAGCAACCCCCAGGCACTGGCCGAGTTCGAACGCCGGGTGACTTCGCTACGGGAGGGAGACGAGTCGGTGCGGTGGTATTCCTTCTGAGAAACGCCCGCTGAGCAGCGCCCCAAAGGGGCGCGGGGAACTGCGCGACCAGCCCCCACCGGCCCGCGGCGAACGGTCAACCCAGCCGCCCCGGCACTCAGACGACGTCGGCCAGCTCCCGCAGGGGCCACGCCCCGTCCACCACCGCGTCGGCCTCCCCCTTGCCCCGCAAGAACCGCTGGAAGTCCGCCGCCCACTCCGCGTACCACTCCACCTGCCGCCGGTGCAGCTCGGCAGGACCCAGCACCGCGATCTTCGGGTGCCGCTCGGCTATCGCGCCGGCCAGCCGGGCCGCGGCAAGGGCGTCGGCCGAGGCGTTGTGGGCGGCGGCGAGGGTGATGCCGTACTCGGCGCACACCGCTTCCAGGTTCCGCTTGCCGCGGCGGTAGCGGTCGACCCAGCGGTCGATGGTGTACGGGTCGACGACCGGTGCCGGGTCGAGGCCGCCGAGGCGGTCGGAGAGGGACGGGAGCCCGTGCCGGCGCAGCTCCGCCGAGAGCAGGGTGAGGTCGAAGGTCGCGTTGTAGGCCACGACCGGGACGCCCGTCCTCCAGTAGCCGGTCAGGACGTCCGCGAGGGCGTCGGCGACCTGGTCGGCCGGTCTGCCCTCGGCAGCCGCCCGCTCGTTGCTGATGCCGTGCACCGCCACCGCGTCGGCCGGGATCTCCACGCCGGGATCCGCCAGCCACTCGCGGCGGCCCAGCTCCTGCCCGGCCCTGACCTCGATCACGGCCCCCGTGACGATCCGTGCCTCGCGCGGATCCGTACCCGTCGTCTCCAGGTCGAAGCCGATCAGGAGCTCCTGGTGCCAGCCCATGGGCGGCCCCCCTTCTTGGTGGTGCTTTCCCCCAGTGGTCTCCACCCTCGCATGCCCCACTGACAATCAGAGGACCGCGTTCCGCTTACCGGCGCGTCAGCGTCGCACACGCACGTCAGGACACCGGGCGCGAATCCGCCCAAGCCGTCTCGAACTCCTCGCGGTAGGTCGGGAAGAGGCCCGTCTCCACGACGTCGTCCGACCTGACCACCTTGCTGCCGTTGCGCAGCACCAGCACCGGTGACTCCATCCCGCGCGCCCCGCGCAGGTAGGACTGGATGACCGCGACGCCGTCGGTGCCGTCGCCGTCGACCAGGTAGGCGGAGAAGCGGGGGGTGTCGTCGTACACCTGGATCTCGAAGGCACCCGGGTCGCGCAGGCGGGAGCGGACGCGGCGCATGTGGAGGATGTTCATCTCGACCGAACGGGCCAGTTCGCCCCGTTTCATCCCGAGTTCGCGTTCGCGGCGCTTGACCGCGCTGGAGGCGGGGTTGAGGAAGAGGAGGCGGACCCGGCAGCCGGTCTCGGCGAGGCGGACCAGACGGCGGCCGGAGAAGTTCTGCACGAGCAGGTTGAGGCCGATGCCGATGGCGTCGAGGCGGCGGGCGCCGCCGAAGAGGTCCTCGGCCGGGAACTGGCGCATGAGGCGGACCCGGTCGGGATGGACGGCGACCACGTCGCCGTAGCGGTCACCGACCAGGTCCTCCACCGCGTCCACCGGGAGCCGGCGCGCCGAGGGCACGTCGCCGCCCGCGCCGAGCATCTCCAGGAGCCGGGCGGAGGCGCGCTCGGCCTGGTCGAGGACGGCCCCGGACAGCGCCCGGTTGCGGGAGACGACGTTGCGGGTCACCTCCAGCTCGTCCAGGGCGAGTTCGACGTCCCGGCGCTCGTCGAAGTACGGCTCGAAGCACGGCCAGTGCTGGACCATCAGCTCGCGCAGCTGCGGCAGGGTGAGGAAGCTGAGCACGTTGTCGTCGGCGGGGTCGAGCAGGTACCCCTTGCGGCGGCTGACCTCGCGCACGGCGACGGCCCGCTGGACCCACTCCTGGCCGGCCGGACCGGCCGCGGCGACCACCCACTCGTCGCCGTGGACGGGTTCGTAGATGGGCCGCAGCACGGCGGCCACGACCGCCCGCATCCGCTGCTCGACGAGGTTCAGCCAGATGTAGGCCCGGCCGGCCCGCTGGGCGCGCGTACGCACCTCCAGCCAGGCGTCGGCGTCCCACTCCAGCTCCGGCCCGATGGAGCCCGTGGCGTCCATCGGCCGGGCCAGGGACACCGCGCCGGGCGGGACGTCTGTGGAGTTCCCCTCGTGACCCTCGTCACCAGGGGGCAGCTCCAGGCCTCCCGAGCCCACCCGTGCACCGCCTTCCGCTCCCCCGAGCTCTCCCTGTGCCAACGATCAAGGAAGGGTACTCCGGGAGTGGTCGGCGGTGCAGCCGGATGGACAGGTCGTTTCTCAACTACCGTTTCCGGGCTGTCCGTTCTGATCAGCAAGGGCTGCCGGAGTGAGCGGATTCATAGCGGTGACGTCGCGCGGGGCGATGGAGAAGCCCTGCCAGTGGACCGGCATCGGCTGCTGGTCCTCGTCGCGCGCGATGTGGTGGAAACCGACGTTCACCCAGACCACGGGGTTGGTGAGGGTCTGCCCGTTGACGAACTTGTCGACGGTCTTGGGATGACCGCTCGGGCAGCCCGGGTTGTTGCTGGCGAACTGCTCGCACTTGTCGTACTGGGTGAAGTAGACGTCGTGCGAAGTGAACGCGTGGCCCGGGTACTTGTTGCTGGCACCCCGGACGATCTCGTAGGACCGCGCGTGTCCGTCCTTGTTCTTGCCGGCCGTGCTGACCACGCGCCACCAGCGCATGTTCTCGGCGTCACCGGCGAGTTCCTTGGTGACGTCGGTGCGGGTGGTCTTGTCGGTGGGCGCCTCCTGGCCGTGCACGGGGGCGCTGACCTTCGAGTCGTACTGCTCGATACGGCTCTTGGAGGAGCCGTCGAGGTCGAAGTCCAGCTTCCAGAAGACGTTGTGGGCGTGGCTGGTGGCGTAGGCCGTGGCGCCCTTGCCTATCGGCCAGCCGCGGCCGTCCCCGGCGTCGTAGTCGCCCGGCGAGAGGCTGCCGGTGGCGCCGACGTTCATGTTGATCGTGCCGTCGTCCTGGAACCGCCACTCGGTCATGTACTCGTACCAGCCGACCTTGTTGACGGTGTAGATCAGCAGGTCCTTGCCCTGCGCCTGGTACACCTTGTTGCCGGTGTCGGCCTGCATCCGGTACGCGTGGCCGCGTGAACGGGTGGTGGTGCACAGGCCGTTGACGTCGGGGTGGGCCGGATCCCAGGCCTCGGGGACCTTGACGGTCCTGATGGTGCCGCCGGGACACTCGGCCGAGTCGAGCGGCACCAGGCCCTGGGCGAAGCCGAAGCCGGTCAGGTCGTCGTACTCGACGCTGCCGTCGTCGTAGGGGACGTCGATCTGGGCGAGGCGGGCGCTGGAGAGGACCTTGATGGGGGCCGACTCGCCCTTGGGCTGGTAGGAGATGTGCTCCAGGACCAGTCCGGCCTTGCTGTCGTAGCGCCAGCACATCCGCCAGGTGGTGCCGGTGGAGAGCTTCTGCTCGATGCGGTAGGCGGCCGAGCAGTCGGCGGCGGCCGCGGCGGCCCGCTTCGGCTGGGCGACGGCGGGTCCGGCCGCGGTCGTGGCGCCGGCGGCCAGCGCGACCGCGGACAGGCCCACGGCGGCCGTCCTGCGGGCATGGCGGATTCTGGGCACGCGCGTGCTCGCGCGCAGGTTCACGTGCATGACGAAGTGACTCCTGGTACGGGAGATGCAGGGTGAAAGGTGAAAGGTGAACGGAGGGGCCGGCTCAGTGGCCGAGCTTCACGACCTTGCGCGCGCTCAGGTCGACGATGAGCGACCTGGCGTCGATCCACGGCCCGTTCTTCACCTTGGGGAAGAGCCGCACACAGCGGTGTTCGCCGCAGGCGTCGAGGGCGGCCGGCTGGGCGCCCGGAGTGGCGCGGTAGACCGCGCTGTTGAGCAGCAGCTGCTGTGCCGGGTCGGTCAGGGCGGTGCCGGTGGCGTCCTTGAAGTCCGCCTTCAGGCCGGCGCCGAGCGGGTCGGCGACGAGCAGTTTGAGCGCCTCGACGTTCTCGTCGTGGCTGAGCGGCGGCTGGACGCCCTTGCTGCTGGTGGTGTGCTCGACCTTGCCGGTGTCGAGGTTGACGGTCCGGGTGACGAGGGTGTCGTCCCGGTAGTCGTAGAACGTCACGTCCGCGCGGCGCGGCGCGTCTGGGCTGTCCAGTTCGTTCGCGTCCGGCTCGGCGAGATCGACGCTGAGCCGCTGCGGGCCGCGCCGGCCCTCGACGTTCTCCCCGGCGCTGAACATCTGCTTGGTCAGGGCGAGTTGTTCGACGCGCCTGGTCTCGTCGTCGGTCAGCGGGTCGCTGCCCGTGCCCTTCTTCCCCTCGGCGGGAGCCTGTTCCACCACGCCCGGCTCGACGGCGTCCTGCCCCTGGCTCCCCTGCTGCGCGGCCACCGCCGCGTTCCCGTCGCTCCCTCCCGACTCGTTCGCCCCTGCCGTGCCCGGCAGGGTGATCCCGACCATCACGGCGGTCCCCGCGACCGCCAGTCCCGCACCGGCCACCACCTTGCCCAGATGGCGGTGCACTATCTTGCGCACATCTTCCCCCTACTCCCCCTTGGTCACAGGGAGTACGTGATTGCCCCACTGGTTCGGCACACGTCGGCCCCACGGGCTGCTGCGTGCACTGGTCGCGGGGTAAGAGGGACGTAAGTCACGAGGGGTTCCATTACTTTCGGGCAGACTCATGACCAAGGCGCCCCCGGGCGCAGGACACACCTGGAAGAGTCGACTTCATGCAGGTCTGGCCTGGAGAGGCATATCCGCTCGGCGCCACGTACGACGGCGCCGGGACCAATTTCGCGGTCTTCACGGAGGCCGCGGACCGAGTCGAGCTGTGTCTGCTGCACGACGACGGCTCCGAGACGGCGGTGGAACTGCGGGAGAGCGACGCCTTCGTCCGGCACGCCTACCTGCCCGGCGTGATGCCGGGACAGCGGTACGGCTTCCGGGTGCACGGCCCGTACGACCCCGGGCGCGGGCTGCGCTGCAACTCGGCGAAGCTGCTGCTCGACCCGTACGCGAAGGCGGTCAGCGGGTCCGTGCGCTGGGGCGAGGAGGTGTACGGCTACCACTTCGGCGACCCGGACAAGCGCAACGACCTGGACTCGGCGCCGCACACCATGACGTCGGTGGTGATCAACCCGTACTTCGACTGGGGCGACGACCGGCGGCCGCGCACCGAGTACCACCACACGGTGATCTACGAGGCCCACGTGAAGGGCCTGACCATGCGCCACCCGGGGCTGCCCGAGGAGCTGCGCGGCACCTACGCGGGCCTGGCCCACCCGGCCGTCATCGAGCACCTGACGGCGCTCGGCGTCACGGCCCTGGAGCTGATGCCGGTCCACCAGTTCGTGAACGACCACCGGCTGGTCGACATGGGCCTGAACAACTACTGGGGCTACAACACCATCGGCTTCTTCGCCCCGCACAACGCCTACGCCTCCTGGGGCGACCGCGGCCAGCAGGTCCTGGAGTTCAAGTCGGCGGTCCGGGCGCTGCACGAGGCCGGGATCGAGGTGATCCTCGACGTGGTCTACAACCACACCGCCGAGGGCAACCACCTGGGCCCGACCCTGTCCTTCCGGGGCCTGGACAACCCGTCCTACTACCGGCTGACGGACGACCCGCGCTACTACATGGACACCACCGGCACCGGCAACTCGCTGCTGATGCGCTCCCCGCACGTCCTCCAGATGATCATGGACTCGCTGCGGTACTGGGTGACCGAGATGCACGTCGACGGCTTCCGCTTCGACCTCGCGGCCACCCTGGCGAGGCAGTTCCACGAGGTGGACCGGCTTTCGTCGTTCTTCGACCTGGTGCAGCAGGACCCGGTCGTCTCCCAGGTGAAGCTGATCGCCGAGCCCTGGGACGTCGGCGAGGGCGGCTACCAGGTGGGCAACTTCCCGCCGCTGTGGACCGAGTGGAACGGCAAGTACCGCGACACCGTGCGCGACCTGTGGCGCGGCGAGCCGCGCGCACTGGCGGAGTTCGCGTCCCGGCTGACCGGCTCCTCCGACCTCTACCAGGACGACGGCCGCCGCCCGCTGGCCTCCATCAACTTCGTCACCTGCCACGACGGCTTCACCCTGCACGACCTGGTGTCGTACAACGACAAGCACAACGAGGCCAACGGCGAGGACAACCGGGACGGCGAGAGCCACAACCGGTCCTGGAACTGCGGGGTCGAGGGCCACACCGACGACCCGACGATCCTCGAACTGCGCGAACGGCAGATGCGCAACTTCATCGCCACGCTGATGCTGTCGCAGGGCGTGCCGATGCTCGGCCACGGCGACGAGTTCGCGCGCACCCAGCAGGGCAACAACAACGCGTACTGCCAGGACAACGAGGTGTCCTGGGTGGACTGGCCGGCTCCCGACGACGACAGCGGGCTGCTGGCCTTCACGCGCGCGATGGCGCGGCTGCGCAAGGAGCACCCGGTCTTCCGGCGCCGCCGCTTCTTCCACGGCCGCCCGGTGGAGGGCACCCACGACGAGCTCTCCGACATCGCCTGGTTCACCCCCGAGGGCCACGAGATGGTCCAGCGGGACTGGGACTCGGCCCAGGCGTCGGCCCTCACGGTCTTCCTCAACGGCAACGCGATCTCGGAACCGGACACCCGGGGCCAGCGGATCGCCGACGACTCGTTCCTGCTGATGTTCAACGCGTCGCCGGAGCCCCTGGACTTCGTGGTGCCGGTGAACCACGGCAGGCAGTGGGAGGTCGTGGTCGACACGGCGCAGGCAGAGCCGGTGTCGGCCGGGCCGAAGGTGGACGGCGGCGAACGTCTGACGTTGGTGGGCCGAAGCCTGACCGTGCTGAAAAGGCCGGCGTAGGGATGCGTGCTCCGACGGGCCGTTGGGCAGACGCGGGCCGGTGGGGGCCGGTCGCGGCCACGCGGCGGAGCCGCAGAGTCGGTACGGCCCGGCGCCCCTTCCGGGCGGGGTGCCGCACTCCGTGACACAGAAGCCGACCAGACGGGTACATACGTCCGCATGACAGCCGAGCGAACCGCCTTCACCGTGCCGACAGCCACCTACCGACTCCAGCTCCAGCCCGGCTTCCCCTTCTCGGCCGCCCAAGCCGCCGTGCCGTACCTCGCCTCGCTCGGCGTCTCCCACCTCCACCTCTCCCCCGTCCTGGAGGCCGTCCCCGGCTCCACGCACGGGTACGACGTCGTCGACCACGCGCGCGTGCGCGAGGAGCTCGGCGGCGAGGAGGGGCTGCGGGCACTCGCCCGCACCGCGCGGGAGCACGGCCTCGGCCTCGTCGTGGACATCGTGCCGAACCACATGGCGATGTCCCCCCGGCACAACCACGCCCTGTGGGAGGTGCTCCGGGAGGGTCCGAAGTCGCCGTACGCGCGCTGGTTCGACATCGACTGGGAGGCGCAGGGCGGGCAGCTGCTGGTGCCGGTGCTGGGCGGCCCGGTCGGCGAGGTGCTGGAGCAGCTGGCGGTCGACGGGGACGTGCTGCGCTATCACGAACACGCCTTCCCGCTCCGCGACGGCACCGCGGACCTGCCGCTGCCGGAGCTGCTGGACGCCCAGTGGTACCGCCCGGTGTGGTGGCGGCTGGCCCGGACCGAACTGAACTACCGCCGGTTCTTCAGCATCTCGGAGCTGATCGGGGTGCGGGTGGAGGACCCGGAGGTGTTCGAGGCCACCCACGCCAAGATCCTCCAGCTGCTGCACGAGGGCGTGGTGGACGGGCTGCGCGTCGACCATCCCGACGGCCTCGCCGACCCCGACGGCTACCTCGCGCGGCTGCACGAGGCGACCGGCGGGCGCTGGACGGTGGTGGAGAAGATCCTGGCCGACGGCGAGCGCCTGCCGGCCGGGTGGGCGGTCGCCGGGACCACCGGGTACGACGCCCTGCGGCACGTGGACGGCGTGTTCACGGATCCCGTGGGCGCCGCTGAACTGCTCGGTGACTACCGGAGCTTCGCGGCCCCGCAGACGGACCGGGGCGGCGACTGGGCGGCCACGGTGCGGCGGGCGGCGTACCACGTGATCACGATCGAGCTGGCGACCGAGACGGACCGGCTGACGCGGGCGGCCACGCGCGTGTGCGCGACGTCGCCGGATCCCGCGCTGCGCGACCGGGCGCCCTGGGCGCTGCGCGCCGCGCTGCAGGAGCTGCTGGTGCGGATGCGGGTGTACCGGCCGTACGCCTCCGGCGACGTGGCCGCCGTGGTCACCGCGGAGGCCGCCGAGGAGGCCCGGCGGGCCTTCGTGGTGCCCGCGGAGGGCGGGGCGGTGGACGTGGTGCGCGGGCTGCTCCTGGCGGGGGACGGGCCGGGGGTCGCGGAGTTCCGGACGCGGTTCGCGCAGACCGCTTCGGCGCTGCGGGCCAAGTCCGTGGAGGACACGGCGTTCTACCGCTACGTGCCGCTGCTGTCGGCGACCGAGGTGGGCGGGGACCCCGGCGCCCCCGGCGTCACCCCCGACGCCTTTCACGCGTACTGCGCGCGCGTGCAGCGCGACTGGCCGCTCACGGGGACCGTGGTGACGACGCACGACACCAAGCGCAGTGCCGACGTGCGGGCCGCCCTGGCGGTGCTGACGGAGTGCCCGCAGCGCTGGGCGGGCGTGCTGGCCGAGGTGACCCGCGACGAAGCGGGGGTGCCGGACGCGCAGCTGGCCTGGGCGGCCTGGCAGACGGTGTTCGGGCTCGGCCCGGCGGATCCGGAGCGGGTCCGGGGGGCGCTGGTGAAGCACGTGCGGGAGGCGGGCCTGTACACGAGCTGGACGGAGCAGGAGCCGCCGTACGAGGAGGCGGTGGTGTCGTTCGTCGCGGCGGGGCCGTGCGGGGCGCCAGGAGAGCGCGTGGCGGCCTTCCGGGCCGCGCTGGAGCCGCATGTGCGGGCGAACGTGCTGGGGACGGCCCTGGTGCACCTGACGATGCCGGGGGTGCCGGACGTCTACCAGGGCACGGAGGGCGAGTACCGGGCGCTGGTGGACCCGGACAACCGGCGGCCGGTCGCCTTCCCGCCGGAACACCCGGGCGAGAAGGACGCGGTGACGGCGGCGGCGCTGCGGCTGCGGGCGCGGCGCCCGGACGTCTTCGGCGGCACGGCGACGTACACGCCGCTGGCCGCCGAGGGGCCGGCCGCGGCGCACTGCCTTGCGTTCGCGCGCTCCGGGGAGGCGGTCACGGCGGTGACCCGGCTGTCGCTGCGGCTGGCCGACGCGGGCGGCTGGCGGGACACGGTCCTGCCGCTGCCGCCGGGCCGGTGGGCCGACGTGCTGGCGCCGGGGCGGGAGTTCACGGGGCACGCGCGCGTGGGCGAGCTCTTCGAGGGGTTGCCCGTGGCGCTGCTGGAGCGGGTGGAGGACGAGGGCTGACGGGAATCGGCACCAGAATTCACTCGTACGAGTGAAGATGTGGCTGATCCGTCGGTTTGCTGAAACTCGCCGGGCGCCGACCGCGTCGGTTATCGGCGCGCGGAGCCGTTCCGCGCCCCGTAGTGGCTTCGCACGCCGGTCGGCGCCCATCAGCCCCACCGGCCGACGGCACGTGCCTCCGGGCGCCCCCTGGAGCCTCCCCCGGGAGGTTCTTGACAGTTCACCTATGCCGTGCGGGACTGGGGAATGCGAAGCCGGGCGGACAAGTCGGGGGTGAGTCTCCTGCCGGAGCTGCGTTACCCCAGTGTTCCCGAACTCGTCGCCACCGCCCGGGCGCTGGCCGCGCACCGGCCCGGCCTGTGCACGTTGCGGCAGATCGGCGTCTCCCGCGCGGGCAGACCGCTGCACCTGCTGTCCGTCGGACACGCCCGGCGGGCGGTCCTGGTGGTCGCGGGTGCCCACGCCAACGAGCCGACCGGGGGCGGCACCCTCCAGGTGCTGGCCGAACGGGTGCTGAACGAGCGGGAGCTGCGGGCCGAGAACTCCTGGCACTTCCTGCTCTGCGCGGACCCGGACGGGGCGAGCCTGCACGTCACCCCGGCCCCGCGCAGCCTTTTCGACTACCACCTCGGCTTCTACCGGCCGGCGGGCCCGGAGCAGCCGGAGTGGTCCCCGTCGGTGCTGCCGCCGGACCGGCTGCCGCCCGAGACCCGGGCCCTGCTCGGGGTGATCGACGAACTGCGCCCCTACCTCCAGGTGACCCTGCACGGCACCGATCTGGGCGGCAGCTGGGTGCAGCTGACGAGGGACGTGCCGGGGCTCGCCGAACCGTTCGCCAAGTCCGCGGCGGAGCTGCACATCCCGGTGGAGACGGGCGCCTCGGACGCCGCGGGCTGGCCGCACTCCGGGCCCGGGGTGCGGGTGATGCCGGGTCCGGAGACGGGGGTGGCGTACCCGAGCATGCCGGACGACGCACGGCACAGCACCTGGTACCACGCGCACCGGTACGGCGGTCTCACCGCGGTGGTCGAGGTGCCGATGTGGGCGAGCGACCTGGTCGACGACCCGGCGCCGCACCCGGCCCCCGCGGCGGCGATGCGGCGGCTGGCGCTCCGGCTGCTGCGGGACTCGCGGGAGGTGGAGCGGGTGCTGGCCGAGGCGCTGCCCAGGCTGGACGGTCCGAGCGGCCTGGACGGGCCGCTGCTGCGGGCCGCCCGGTGGGCGCTGGGGCTGATCCCCGGGCTGGCCGAGGACTGGATCCGGCGCCCGCCGGTCGACACCACGATGGCGTACGTCGGCAGCGTGGACGCCTTCGGGCGGCGGCTGCCGTTGCGGGCCGCGTCGATGCTGCTGCGGGTGCTGCGGGAGGCGGACGACCGCGCGGCACCGCGGCTGGAGGAACTGGTGGCCTCCTGGTGCGAGGCCTACGGCGAGCGTTTCCAGGCCCGCTGGGTGCCGCTGGAGCGTCAGGTGGAGCATCAGTCCAGGACGGTGCTGGCGGCCGCGCAGCACGCACGTGAGCAGGCGGCGTGAGGCCCGCTCCCGGGGCCTGGCCCCGGGGGCCGCACGCCGCCCGCGGGCTCAGTCGTCGAGGGCGAAGACCGGTCCGGTCCTGGCCGCCATCTGGCAGGCGTTCGGGAACGTCTCGCGGTACTCGATCGGCCTGCCGTTCCACTGCCCGCGCGCCTGGGCGGTCACCGGGGCGTAGACCATCGGGCACATCGCGTCCTTGGCCGGGGTGATGCGGGCGATGTCACCGCCCGTCGCGGCGAGTTCGGCACAGGCCTCGGCCGCGCGCGAGTACCCCTGGGGCGGGTCGCACAGCAGGACGGCGCCGTGCGCGTCGCCCGACTGGTTCTCGCCCTGGGTGACGGTCAGGTACAGGTAGTCGCCTCCGCGCGTCGCGGCCGGCGCGGCCTGGGCCGGGCCGGCGGCGAGGAGGGCGGCCGCGGCCAGCAGGGCACCGCAGGCCGCTGTCGCTTTGCTGAGATGTGTCATTCCCCGTGCATCGGCACGACGGGCGCGCTTCCCCAGTCCGGCTCACCCGATCGGGCCGCCACGCGCGCGTGGCGGCGTGCCAGTTCGAAGGCGCTCAGGACCACCCGCGTCTGGTACTCGGCCTGGCGCGCGACCGGGATCCAGCGCGCGCCGAGGGCGTCGTGGTAGTCCGCGCACCAGGTGTCGATCAGCCGGTCCAGGTCGGGCAGGGCGGCGGCCGGGTCGTGGCCGCTGCTGCGCAGCAGCTGGTGCAGCATCCCGGCGGTGCGCAGGGCCAGCCGGCGCCCGGCGATGCGCAGGGCGGCCAGGTGGGCGGAGCTGAGCGGGGGCAGCGGGCGGGCGCTGCCGGCGTCCGTGTCGGGGTCCCAGGCGTCCGCGAGGCCGGGGCGCACCAGCAGGTAGTCGTCGACCGGCGCGAGCAGCCGGGCCGCGTCCGGCGCCGCGGACAGCTGCGGCCTGACCCGGGCCAGGACGCCGTCCAGGAGCTCCGTGTCGCGCCGCAGGGTCCGGCTGACCGAGCGCAGCGCCGCGTCCCGGTCGGCGGGCGGTGTGCCGTCCTGGACGGCCGCCACGCCCCACATGGGCGCCTCGACGATGGCGGTGACGGTGCCGTGCCGGTGCGGGTGGAACCAGGTGGACTCGACGGCTGCCTCGGTGATGGCGGCCGCCAGGCCGCCCCGGCGGGGCGGCGGGACGCGGTAGACGGCCGGGCCCAGGGTGGGCCAGTACAGGGTGTCGTAGGCGCCGAGTTCGCGGGGGATGCCGAGCCGGGTCGCGGTGTGCGCGAGGCGCCGGTCGAGGCCGGGCAGCTCGCGGGTCAGCTCGACGAAGCCGCCGCCGACGTCGACGCCGTGCAGCGAGCACTGGAGGAAGGGCCGCAGCTCGTCCTGGAGGCCGAGCAGGGCCCTGGTCTCGGGCAGCGCGGCGGCGGCCGCCCCGTCGGGCAGCCACTCGGGCTGCTCCAGGAAGCCGGGCCGGAAGAAGTTCCGGAAGTAGTGGCCCAGGGTGTACGGCCCGGCCAGCCAGCCCTCGTTGCGCCGTGCGCCGTCGGGGTCCAGGCACAGCAGCAGGTTCCAGGTGACGTCGGCGTCCTCGGTGAGCCTCGGGTCGGCGAGGAGCCGGTCGGCGAGGCGGAGCACGGTGGCGCCGCCGACGGGTTCGTTGGCGTGCGGGCCCGCGACGACGAGGACGTGGCGGGTGCCGTGACCGATGGAAAGCAGCCACATCGGGGTGCCCGCGCGGGAGGTCCCGGCCCGGCGCAGCCGGGCGTCCCGGGGGCGGTCGGCGACCAGTGCGGCCGCCCGCGCGGCGAGCTCGTCCACGGACGGGTAGCGGAGGAGGGACGGCAGGTCACACCTCCACAGAGCGGCGCCGTCGATTCACATGGTGTACACGCTTCACGCACAGTCAGTCACGACTTGCGGGGTACGTCAACACCGCGACGGACAATCGCTTTTCGGCCAACGCGCGGGACACGGCCGGCCGAGCGGCGGACGGGCCCGCGGTTCAGCCGCTCGCGAGCCGGAACGCCACGCGGCCGAACGCGACCTGGTCGCCCTCGCGGACGACGGCGGCGCCGGTCACCCGGCGGCCGTTGACGGTCGTGCCGTTGGTGGAGCCGAGGTCCCTGAGGACCCACAGGCCGCCCTGGCGGCGGAGTTCGGCGTGCACCCGCGAGACGGTCTCGTGGTTGAGCCGCAGCCCGTTGGCGGGGTCGCGGCCGATGCGCAGCGGATGGCCGTTGCCCGGATGCGGAAGCAGCAGCTTGGGCAGCCGCTCGGCCTGCCAGGCCCGGCGCAGCCGTACGGTGAAGCCGGAGACGGCCTCGACGGTGCCGAAGAGCAGGCGCGCGAAGCGGTTCTCCTGCGGCAGGTCGGCGGTGAGCGCGGCGAGTTCGTCGGCGCGGCGGGCGGCGAGCGCCAGCTCCATGCGGCGCACGAACGTGTCGTGCGACAGCCGTCCCATGGCGACGCCGTCACGCAGCACGCTCAGTACCTTGTCGCGCTCCGCGTCGGACAGCCTCGCGGGGTAGGTGTGGAACTCGAAGGACGACGTCACGCTGCCGATTCTGGGTCAGTGAACCCCGGGTGTCCAGAAAACGGGGAAACGGCCGTCACGCGCGCGTAGGGACGGCGACACCCGTTCCGCAAAGCCGCAATTCAAAGCGGATTGATCTCTTTTCACGGCACGATGGACGTACTACCTCACGATGAGCCAGACGAAGGGGACCGTCCGTGCAGTTCGAGGTGTGGGCACCGCAGGCAGACCGCGTGACGCTCCATTGCGACGGCGCCACGCGCGCGTTGGAGCGCGACCCGGACCGGTCCGGGTGGTGGACCGGGGAGGCGGCCGCCGAGGACGGCACCCGCTACGGGTTCGCGCTGGACGACGGCCCGGTGCTGCCCGACCCGCGCTCCCGCCGCCAGCCGGACGGGCCCGACGGGCTGAGCGCGGTCGTCGACCACGAGCGCCACGAGTGGCGGGCCGACTGGCCGGGGCGGGCGCTGCCCGGCGCGGTCCTCTACGAGCTGCACGTGGGCACGTACACCCCCGAGGGCACCCTGGACGCGGCCGCGGCCCGCCTCGGCCACCTGCGGGAACTGGGGGTCACACACGTGGAGTTGATGCCACTGTGCCCGTTCCCCGGGCGGCACGGCTGGGGGTACGAGGGCGTCTCGCTGTGGGCGGTGCACGAGCCGTACGGCGGCCCCGAGTCGCTGAAACGCTTTGTCGACCGGGCCCACGAACTCGGTCTGGGTGTCGTCCTGGACGTCGTGCACAACCACCTCGGCCCCTCCGGCAACTACCTGCCCGCGTTCGGGCCCTACTTCACGGACGCGCACCAGACGCCCTGGGGCTCGGCGGTGAACCTGGACGCGCCCGGATCGGACGAGGTGCGCGCGTACCTGGTGGGCAGCGCGCTGGCCTGGCTGCGCGACTACCGGATCGACGGGCTCCGCCTGGACGCGGTGCACGCCCTGTGCGACACGCGCGCGTGCCACTTCCTGGAGGAACTGTCGTCCGCCGTGGCCGGCCTGGCGGCCGAGTCGGGCCGGCCGCTGTTCCTCATCGGCGAGTCCGACCTGAACGACCCGCGGGTCATCACCCCGCGCGCGGAGCACGGGTTCGGCCTGGACGCGCAGTGGAACGACGACTTCCACCACGCCCTGCACGCCGCGCTGACCGGCGAGTCCCAGGGCTACTACGCCGACTTCGCCCGCGCCCCGTTCGCTGCCCTCGCCAAGACGCTCACCGGCGGCTACTTCCACGACGGCACGTACTCCAGCTTCCGCGGCCGCCGGCACGGCCGCCCGCTGGACCGCGCGCGGGTGGCCGGGCACCGGCTGCTCGGCTACACCCAGACCCACGACCAGGTCGGCAACCGCGCCCAGGGCGACCGGCTCTCCGCGGCCCTCTCCCCCGGCCTGCTGGCCTGCGCGGCCACGCTGAGCCTGACCGCGCCCTTCACGCCGATGCTGTTCATGGGCGAGGAGTGGGCGGCCGGCACCCCCTGGCAGTTCTTCACCGACCACACGGACCCGGACCTGGCGGAGGCCGTACGGCGGGGCAGGCGGCGGGAGTTCGCGGCGCACGGGTGGGCCGAGGAGGACGTGCCCGACCCGCAGGACCCCGCCACCCGGGACCGCTCCTGCCTGGACTGGTCGGAGCCGGAACGCGAGCCGCACGCGCGCGTGCTGGCCTGGTACCGCCGCCTGCTGGCGTTGCGCCGCGAGCAGCCGGACCTCACCGATCCCGATCTCGCCGACACCAAGGTGGCGTACGACGAGGCGGCACGCTGGCTGGCGTTCCGGCGCGGGGACGTGCGGGTGGCGGTGAACCTGGGCAAGGAGCCGGCCGAGATCCCGCTCGGCACCGGGCGGGTGGAGGTCCTGGCCGCGTGGGACACCACGGCGGCACCGGACCCGGACGGGGTGCTGCGGGTGCCGGGCGAGTCGTGCGTGGTGCTCACCCTGGCCTGACCGCGGCTCGGCCCGGACCCGGGGCTGCGGGCGTCCCGCTACAGCTCCTCGTCGTCCTCGGTGCCCTCGGTGTCCTCGCGCAGCTCCGTCACCCTTTCCAGCAGGATCGTCTCCCAGGCGCGCCGGAGTTGGGTGCGCAGCAGCGGCAGGGGGCTGTCGTCGCGGCCTTCGAGGCGGTCGGTGAGGCGGATGACGGTGTCGCAGCGGGCCAGCCACAGGCCGCGCAGACAGGGTCGGGCGCCGTAGCCGGCGAGGGTGGCCGCGCGGACGGCCGCGCCGGAGCCGACCGCGAGGGCGAGCCCGCCGATGTCCTCGGCGGGGTCACCGACCGCCGCGTCGGTCCAGTCGAGGACGCCGCGCACCCTGCCGTCGGCGCTGACCACCAGGTGCTCGCCCCTGAGGTCGTGGTGGACCAGCACGGCGGTACCGGCCTGGGCGGCGAGCTGTGCGGCGCCCGGCGGGGTCAGCTGGAGCAGCCGGGACGGGTCGAACTCGTCGGCGGCGGCGAGCCGTTCGGCGGCGGGCACCGCCATCCTGCGCAGCGCCTCCAGGGAACGCGGCGGGGTGCGCGGCACGCCGAGCGTCTCGGCCTGCCGTACCGGAACCTCGCGGAGCCCGGTGAGCAGACCGGCCAGGTCCGCCTCGCCCACCGCGGAGACGTCGTGCTCCTCGGCCGTGCCCCCCGGGATGACGGTGTCCAGCGTGTACGTCAGTCCCGGTGCCCACTCGCCGTGCGCCACGCCGGCCGGGACCGCGACCGGCAGGTGCGGCCGCATCAGGTCGCGCAGCCGCAGTTCGCGGCGCTGGCGGACGGAGGCCTCCCGGTCCGGGGCGAGGCGCAGAACGTGCCGGGTGCCGACCCACCAGGTGAAGTGTTCACCGCCCTCCGCGACGGGCCGCACCTCGGGGCCCGGGGCGCCGTCCGCGCTCTCCTTGAGCAGTGAACGGACCAGCTTGCGGACGGTGTCCGCGGTGGGAGTCGGTGCCTGGGTCATGGATCGCGCCGTTGCCGTTCGGGATGGGTGGGGGCGGGCGGATGGTTCCGGGGCCGGGTCGGTCAGCCCACGACGACCATCTCGCGGGTGGTGTTGTTGAAACGACGGCCGCCTTCCGCGGTCACCGTGACGATGTCCTCGATCCGCACGCCGAAGCGGCCGGGCAGGTAGATGCCGGGCTCCACGGAGAAGCACATCCCGGGCACCAGCGGCTGCTCCTCGCCCTCGATCATGTACGGCGGCTCGTGCGTGGTGACGCCGATGCCGTGGCCGGTGCGATGGATGAAGAACTCGCCGTACCCGGCGTCGGCGATGACCGCGCGGGCGGCCCGGTCGACCTCCTGGCAGGCGACACCGGGGCGTACGGCCCGGAAGCCGGCCTCCTGGGCGGCGCGCACGATGTCGTGCACCTCGCGTTCCTCCGCGGACGGCGGGCCCACGTGCACGGTGCGGGTGGTGTCGGAGCCGTAGCCGTCCTTGAGGCCGCCGAAGTCGAGGACGACCATGTCGCCGTCCTGGATGACCCGGTCGCCGACCTCGTGGTGCGGGTTGGCGCCGTTGGGCCCTGAGCCGACGATGGTGAAGTCGACCTGTTCGTGGCCGAAGCGGCGCAGCAGGTCGGCGAGGTCGTGGCCGACGTCGGACTCGCGGCGGCCGGCGAAGGGAACCTTGCGGATCTCCTCGAACGTCGCGTCGGCGGCCGCTCCGGCGGCGGCGAGGAGTTCGAGCTCGGCCGCGTCCTTGACGGCGCGGAGCATGGGGAGCGCGTCGGTGAGCGAGGCGTAGGAGGTGTCGGGGAGTGTCCGCTGCAGGCCGAGCAGGTGCATGGCCCAGGCGTTGTCGCTGATACCGAAGCGGCCGTCCTTGGCGAGCAGGCCGGCGGCCACCGCGTAGGGGTCGGTGCCGTCGGTCCAGTCCCGCAGGCTCAGCACGGCCGCGCCGTCGGCCTTCTCGGCGTCGGGGGCCTCCAGGGTGGGGACGACCAGCACGGGGTCCCTGCCGGGGGCCAGGACGAGGAGGGTGAGCCGCTCGGTGACCGCGGTGGGGGTGTAGCCGGTGAGCCACACCATGTCGGGGCCGGGGGCGATCAGGAGGCCGGCGAGCCCGGCGTCCGCCGCGGTGTGCGCCGCTCGCGTCATGCGGGACTTGTAGTCGTCGGCGGTGAAGGGGGCGGCGGCGGTGCCGGTCATCCAGGGCCTCCTTGCGCGGGTGAGGGTGCCTCCGGGAGCATCCTGCCGGGTGCGGCGTGGCCGCGCGAGCCGGTTCGGGCAGAGCCGCCCTCGCGGATTGCGGTGGTGCCGCCGGTACAGGTGTGGGGGGACCGATCGCGCCCACGCGGCGGAGCCGCATCTCGATGCCGCCCCGCGCCCCCGACCCGGTCACGTCACGACGCCGGGAACTACCGTCAGCTGCTGATAACCACCGCTCGCGTGCCGGACCGTGAGCTTGGCCTCCTTGCCCGGACGGGCGTGGGCCACTGCCCTGACCAGGTCGGCCGCGCTGTCGATGCGGGTGTCGCCGAACTGGAGCAGCACGTCGCCCCTGACCAGCCCCGCCGTGTAGCCCGGGCCCGGCACGTGGACGCCCGTCACCAGCGCGCCCACCTTCTCGGCGTCCACGGCCTCCAGGCCCAGGGTCGAGGCGGCCGTCGGCGTGGGTGTGGGGGTGGCCGGGGGTGCGGGGTGCGGTGTCGGCGGCGGGGTGTGCTGCCGCAGTTCGGCCAGCCTGCTCATGCCGATCACCGTGGCGCCCACCGTGCCGAGGCCGACCCCGGACAGCACCAGGACGGTGCCGACGAACGCTCCGAACAGCAGGGTCCTGAGGTGGCGGCCGCGCCGGCGCGCGGCGTGCGGGCGGCGGGCCGGGTCGGGTGGGGGGCTGTCCCCGCGCTCCTGACCGGGGATCGGCTTGGGACGCAATGCGGTCTGTTCCATGGTTCGCCTCCACCCCGAGCTCTACCCGGCGCACGCGGGCGCGACGAGACACGAACGAGTGAGACTGACCCTGCGTCAACGGCGGGAAGGCTCAGCCCTCGCCCACGCCGCGGGCTCCGTCGAGCAGGTCTGCCACCAGGTCCGCCGCCGCTCCCGCGGGGGTCCCGCCGTACACCAGTTCCACGCGGTGGACGAGGCGCGGTGCGGTGACGGGGACCGCGACCGTGCCGGGGACCCCGGTGGCCGTGCGCAGGGGAAGCAGGGTGAGGCCGTGGCCGGCGGCGGTCAGGGCGGTGAGGGTGCGGACGTCGGAGCCGTCGTAGCGCAGGGCCGGGCGGAAGGCGCCGCCGCCGGTCGCGGTGCGCAGCCGGCTCAGCGGCGGGGCCGCGTCCGGTGCGTCGAGCCAGCGGGCGTCGGCGAGGTCCGCGAGGCGCAGGCCGGGGCGGCGGGCGAGCGGGTGCCCGGCGGGGAGCAGGACGGCGACGGGTTCCTCGCCGACGCCGTGCGTGGTCAGGGGGGCCACGTCGGGCAGCGGCAGCGGGTCGCTGGGGGCGGCGAGTCCGTCGAGCAGGCCCAGGTCGGCGGTGCCGGTGGCGACGGCGGCCGGGATCTCGTCGCGGGGCAGGACGCGCAGGGTGACGCCGGCGGCGGGGAGCGCGGCGAGGACCGTGGGGCCGAGTGCCGTCGGGGTGGCGGCAAGGGTCAAACCGGGTGCGGGCGCGGCGGCCAGCCGCACGACGTCGGCGCGGGCCGCCTCCAGACGCAGCAGCAGCGGTCTCGCGTGTTCCAGGAGGCGTTCACCGGCCGCCGTCGGGGTCACCGGGCGGCGGGTGAGCAGGGGCGCGCCGAGGTCCTGTTCGAGGGCGGCGACGTGCTGGGAGACCGCGGACTGGGTGTATCCCAGCTCGCGCGCGGCCTCGGAGAAGGAGGCGAGACGGGCGACGCTGACGTAGGTGCGCAGGAGGTGCGGGTCCATGGCGCACAGGATCGCAGGATCACATCAGCGATGCTTATCGAGAGTGCATCGATCATCGTTGGACGCGAACCGGAGCGCGCGCCCAGGATGGGCCCATGACGAACTCCGCAGCTCGGAGCGCCACGATCGCCCTGGTCGGGGACCGCTCCCCCAACGTCGTGTCGCACACCCGGATCCCGCTCCTCCTCGACGCCCTCGCCCGGCACGACCGGCTGGTCCTCGACGCCTACTGGATCCCCTCCGAGGACGCCCAGGCCGCGGACGCGGTGCGCGGTTTCGACGCGGTGTGGGTGCTGCCGGGCAGCCCGTACCGCAGCGAGGCGGGCGTACTGCGCGCGATCCGCACCGCCCGCGAGGAGGGCATCCCCTTCCTGGGCACCTGCGGGGGTTTCCAGCACGCGCTCCTGGAGTACGCCCGCGACGTCTGCGGCCTGCCCCTGGTCGCGCACGCCGAGAACGACCCCGACGCCGAGGACCTCCTGATCGAGCCGCTGGCCTGCTCTCTGGTCGGTCACGAGGCCGCGGTGCGCATCGAACCCGGCACGCTGGCCGAGTCGGCGATCGGCTCCGGGCGCACGGTCGAGCGCTACTTCTGCTCGTACGGCCCCTCCCGCCACCTCGACACCCTGCGCGCCCACGGGCTCCGGCTGTCGGGCCACGACGAGGACGGCCACGTCCGCGTCGCCGAACTGCCCGGCCATCCCTTCTTCCTGGCCACGCTCTTCCAGCCGGAGCTGTCGGGCGACGGCTCGCGCCCGCATCCGGTGATCCGGGCACTGGCCCGGGCAGCGGTCGCGCACGCCGGCGAGCGGGTGCGCGCGTCGGCGTGAGGCCGAGCCCCCGCCGTCCGGCTCCCCTCCGGCCGTGCTGTTCAGCGGCCGAGACGCGTCCGCACCATGTTCACCATGGCGTCGACTTCGCCGATGCGCAGCACGCGTGCGAGGAGGACGAACAGAGCGATCAGTACGGTCGCTCCCGCGGCGAGTGCCGCGACCGCGGCAACGGCGGGGGCGTGCACCGCTGTCATCAGCCAGGCGGCGACCGATCCGGCCGCCAGGGACGCGGGAAGGGCGGCCCCGACGAGACGGGCGTAGGTCCGCACGACCCGGCGGCCGTCGAGGTCGCCGCCGAGTCGGTCGCGGAGCCGTTTCCAGGCGACGCCGACGCCGATGACGTAGGCCAGGCCGTAGGTGAGGGCCATGCCGGTCACGGCCCACCGCGCGGGGAGAAGGAGATGGGCGGCGAAGGATCCGGCGGCGTTCACGAGCGCGACGACGAGGGTGTTGAAGAAGGGCGTCCGGGTGTCTTCGTAGGCGTAGAACCCGCGCAGCAGCACGTACTGCACCGAGTAGGGGATCAGCCCCAGGGCGAAGGCCATCAGGACGAAGCCGATGTTGCGGGCGCCTTCCTCACCGGCTCCGGCGTAGAGCAGCTGGATCAGCGGCACCCCGAGAGCGAGGAACGCGAAAGCACAGGGGACGATGGCGACCGCTGAAGTACGCAGGCCCTGTGAGATGTCGTCCCGGACTGCTCCGTGGTCGCCGTCGGCGGCTGCGCGGGCGATGCGGGGAAGAACGGCTGTCATCACGGAGACGGTGATGATGGCCTGCGGCATCTGCCACAGGAGGAGCGCGTAGTTGTAGGCGGTGATGCCGGTGCCGGGGTGTCCGCTCTTCTCCGCGGCCGCGCCGGCCGCGGTGGCGAGGCGCGTCACCACGACCATGCCCGCCTGGTTGACGAGCACGAACAGGAAGGTCCATTTCGCCAGGCCGAGAGCCTTCCCGAGACCATGGCCACGCCAGTCGAAGCGGAGGCGGATCCGGAATCCCGAGTCGCGCAGGTAGGGGACCATGGCCAGTGCCTGGACCGCCAGCCCCAGAAGGGTGCCGACACCGAGCAGCCGTACTCCCTGCGGTGTGATCGTCGATGCCGAGATTCCCGAGCGGGAGGCCGTGCCGAAAACCCAGGCGAACGACCCGAAGGCGGCGATGATCAGGATGTTGTTCAGGACGGGCGTCCACATCATGGCGCCGAACCGCCCCCGCGCGTTCAGGATCTGGCCCATCACCACGTGAATCCCCATGAAGAACATGGTGGGCAGGCAGTAGCGGGCGAAGGCGACCGCGACCCGCATCTGGTCGGGGTGAGCGGCCATCGAGGGCGACATGACGCGGATGAACTCCGGCGCCGCGACGACACATATCAGGGTCGCGGAGCCGAGGAACGTGACGACCAGGGTGATGAGACGGTTGGCGTAGGCGGCACCTCCGTCGGAGTCCTCCTTCATCGACCGCACCAGCTGCGGGATGAAGACCGCGTTGAGGGCTCCTCCGCCGACCAGCACGTAGATCATGGTGGGGAGCGTGTTGGCCACCTGGTAGGTGTCGTTGAGCGTTCCCACACCCAGCGCGGCCCCCATGACCAGAGTGCGCAGAAAACCGGTCAGGCGTGAGACCAGGGTTCCGGCCGCCATCACAGCGCTGGACTTCATGAGGCCGGGAGACTCGCCGGCGCCGGAGCTTCCGCCCGGCGCCGGAATTGCCTCGGTCGCGACAGAGTTCACGCCCGCGGCGGAGCCGGGCACCCGGCGGATCCGGAGCGTCTCGAAGTCGCGGGCGGCCGTGCGGCTGCCGTCGCCTTCAGCATCCATGCGTGATCCATCGCTCCCTGTCTCCGGCCTGCACGACGAACACGCCACCCTACCGGCGGGACGGCAGGAGGGACGGTCCTGCCGAGGCCGTCCCGCGCCGGGCCACGCCGCTCCCCGTCGTCGTCGGACTCCGTTGTGAGTGGCGGCCGTTACGTTCCGTGACACGACCGATCACTGCCTGCGGCTGCTCCGGCAGCACCGCCGCCTGGCCGAACACGCGGCGTTTCCGTTCGACTTCGACCTGGCGCAGGCCGAGCGGGCCCGGGGTCTGCGCGCCTCCCTCCGGCAGGTACCCGCGCGACGCGCGCCGTCAGCCGACCGGAAGCACCGGAGCGAGCGGGAGGCGGTCCGGGACGAAGCCGTGGGCCCGGCGGGCGAGGTGGTCCGCCTTGTAGCGGTCGACGTGCCGGTGCCAGTTGAGGATGCCGGCCATCCAGTTCTGCAGGTCGCGGACATAGGCGTCCATGGCCGCACGCGCCTCGGCGGGCAGCTCGAAGTCGTCGTACACGACCGGTAGTTCGCTCGCGACCACGTGTTCGAACTGCTGCATCCGCTGCGTCATCAGGTCGTGGACGACGTGGAGTGCGGTCGGGTAGTCGACGCCGAAGAAGTTCTGCACGACGAGGACGGCGTTGTGCAGCTCCCCCTCGTACTGGATCTCCTTCTGGTAGGAGAAGACGTCGTTGACGAGCATGCCGTAGTCGATGGCGGCGTTCTCCAGGGAGCGCACCGGGCCGCTGCGGTACACCTCCGGGGGAATCGCGGGGCCGTGGCCGCGGCGGGCCAGGCTCAGGGTGAGGTCCGATCCGAAGGTGGAGCGGCGCATCTCCAGGTAGTCGACGGGGTCGGGGATGCGGTGCTGGAGCTGGTTGGACAGCTCCCAGAGCCAGCTCTCGGTCATCATGTCGACGGACCGTTTGAGGGCCAGCCGGTCCTCGGGGCCCATCCCGGCGGTGGTGCGGGCCCACAGGTCGACGAGGCCGCGTTCCATGCCGGTGACCGGTACCGGGACGGGTTCGTCGGCGAGGGGCATGCAGGCGGAGAGGCGGGCCGTGGCGAGCCGGGCGCCGGCCAGGTCGCGGCGGGTGCCGAAGCAGAGCGGGTAGTAGTCGTCGGCATAGGTACCCCAGGCCAGCCATCGGGCGCTGAGGTCGAGTTCCCCGGGGCCGGCGTCGGGGTCGAGTCCCGCGGCGCAGAGCACGAGGTCGGAGGCGGCGAGCCGGTCCTCGTCCCAGACGCCCTCGGACAGCATGCCGGTGCCGTGCATCCAGGCGGTCAGCCGGGGCCGGGCGGCGTCGAGGTGCGGGTTGAGCTCGACCTCGTACGGCATGTGGAAGTCGGGCAGGAGGGAGGGGCCGACCTGCTGGAAGGGCACATGGGTGTAGGCGCGCAGGCGCTCGGCAGCCGCCGCGGCCAGTAGGGCGCCGACGTCCGCGGCGGAGGTGCCGGGGCCGGTGAGCCGCTGCCAGGGCGAGGTGGGAACGGCGCCCTGGTTCATGTAGCGGCTGGAGCGCAGGTGCCATTCGTGGCCGCCGGACTGCCAGTCCTGCAGGCCCTTGGTGTAGGCGGCGATCGCGGCCGCCTGGTCGGGGCTGAGGCCCTTCTCGGCGGCGAGGGCCGGGACTTCGGTGAGGGCGGTGTGCTCGAACTGGTGGAGCCGGGAGGTGAGGATGTCGTTGACCGCGTCCGCGGCCTCCTGGGTCGTGCAGTCGAAGAAGGTCTCCAGGACCAGGACGCCGTTGCTGTTCTCGCCCTCGTCCTCCACCTCGCGCTGGTAGGAGAACAGGTCGTTGCGCAGGTGCACGGCGTCCGCGAAGGTCTCCATGAGCACCCTGAGCGGCCGCGAGCCGGAGACGACGGCGGGCACCTCGGCGGTCGCGTACTCCACCAGCCCCGCCGACCAGGGGGCGCCGCCGACCTTGCGGCGCATCTCGATGTACTCGACGGGGTTGGCGATCCGCCCCTCGTTGATGTTGGACAGCTCCCACATCGACTCGTTCAGCAGGTGCTCGGTGGCGACCGAGAAGCGCCGCCGCCAGTCGACCGACATCGACGGCACCGTGCGCGCCCACAGGTCGGCGAGGCCCGCCTCGACGGGGTTCTGCGGCTCCGGTACCGGCGTCGCCGGGTCGAGCGGCATGAACAGCGGGAGCCGGTCGAGGTGGGCCTTGCCCGCGGCGCGGTCCTGGGTGCGCTTGTACATGTCGAGGAAGTGGTCGTCGAAGAAGAACACCCACACGTACCAGTCGGTGATCAGCGACAGGGCGGGGCCGTCGCAGTCGGGGTGGGTGTAACCGCACAGCAGGCCGTAGTCGTGTGCCTCCAGGTCGGCCTGGGTCCAGATCCCGGACCCCTCCAGCATGCCCATCTCGCGGGCCCACTCGGTGGAATGGGCCCGGGCCTCCTCCAGGTGCGGGTTGAGCCGCGCGGGATACGGCATGTAGAAATGCGGGAGTTCGAACGGCTGCGTCATGGCCGGGGCCCTACCCGCGCGCCACAAGGGCCATCCACCGCACGGCACATGATCACACCATCGCGTGAACCGGCGTGGATTCCGCGCACGGCCTCCTTTGCAGCATGCCCCGGCGCCTGCGGGCTCCTTCGCCCGGCCGTACCGTCTTGCCCGGCCCCGCCGCACGGGTCACCGTGGTCGCATGACCCTCTCCGCCGGCGGCGGTGAAGCCCCACCCGTACCCGATGTGTTCGATCCACGCCGGTACGCGGTCGCCGTGCCGTACGCCGACTACCGCGTCCTGCGCGACCACCACCCGGTGTCCTGGCAGCGGGAGCCGGAGGTGCTGGGGTGGCCGGCCGGACCGGGGTTCTGGGCGGTGGCCCGGCACGCGGACGTGGTGCGGGTGCTCAAGGACCCGGGGACGTACTCGTCACGGCTCGGCGCGACCCAGATCCGGGATCCGGACCCGGAGGACCTGCCGTTCATCCGGCGCATGATGCTCAACCAGGATCCGCCGCAGCACGGGCGGCTGCGGCGGACGGTGAGCCGGGCCTTCACTCCGGGACGGATCGAGCGGTTCGGGGCGGTGGTGCGGGAGCGGGCGCGGACCCTCTTCGCCCGGGCGCTGGCGACGGCCCGGGCGGGGGACGGCACGGTGGACCTGGTCGCCGCCGTCACCGACGAGTACGCGCTGCTCAACCTCGCCGATCTGCTGGGTGTCCCGGAGAGCGACCGGGGCCTGCTGCTGCACTGGACGCGGCGGGTGATCGGCTACCAGGACCCGGACGAGGCCGGCCCCGGGGTGCTCGACGGCGAGGGCAGGCCGGTGAATCCGCGGTCGCCCGCGATGCTCAGGGACATGTTCGGGTACGCCCGGCAACTCGCCGCGCACAAGCGCCGGCACCCGGCCGACGACGTCATGACGGCGCTCGCCCACGACCCGGAACTCGCCGACGGCGAACTGGAGATGTTCTTCTTCCTGCTGACCGTCGCGGGCAACGACACGGTGCGCTCGGCCGCCCCCGGCGGACTGCTGGCGCTGGCCGAACACCCGGAGTCCTACCGCCTGTTGCGTGCGGGAAGGATCGCCCCGGACAGCGCGGTGGACGAGCTGCTGCGCTGGCATCCCCCCGTGCTGACCTTCCGCCGTACCGCCACGCGGGACACCGAGCTGGGCGGTCGGCGCATGCGGAGGGGCGACAAGGTGGTCGTGCTGCACGCCTCGGCCAACCGCGACGAGCGGGCCTTCACCGGGCCCGACCGCCTCGACCTCACCCGGGCGCCGAACCCGCACGTGTCCTTCGGGGACGGGCCGCACGTCTGCCTGGGAGCCCACTTCGCCCGGCTCCAGCTGCGCACGCTCTACGCGCAGGCACCGGCCGTCCTGGAGCCGGCCGGTCCCGCCGGACGGCTCGTGTCCAACTTCATCAACGGACTCAAGTCGCTGCCGATGCACCTGGGTTGACCTGGATCAGGGCATGGGTGCCGGCCGTGCGCCAGCGCGCCCCCTCGGCCGCGTCCAGGGCCGCCTCGGTGTCCGCGGAGAGCCCGGTGACCACATCGGACTTGAGGGTGCGCAGCGCTGCCACCGGACCCGGGAACCAGGCGGTGACGTCGGCGAAGGGTGTGGTCGGCGGCCAGAGCCGGTCGCCCACCAGACGGCGGTAGTTGAGGTCGCCCTTGAAAATCGTCAGCGTGGCGGAGGCGAACTCGGCGCGCAGGTCGCCGGGCATCTCGGCGTACGGCAGCGGGGCGCAGGAGAAGGGGTGGGCGCGCACGGTGAGGCGGCCGTCGGCCATCGCCGACCAGAGGGTACGGCCGTAGCCGGCGGCGGCGCCCGGGGCCGCGGTGAGCCTGCGCAGGGCGTCGAGCACGTCGGCGGTGGTGGCGTCGGAGACGTAGTAGGGGCAGGGCTTGACGTGCAGGAAGGCGCGGGCGATGCGGTGCGTGTCCAGGAGATGGGCGATCAGCAGCAGGTCGGGGACGAGTTCGCGGCCCGCGTTGTCGGCGACCAGGCACAGGGTGCCGCCGCCCTGGAGCAGCGGCCACAGGGCGGCGCTGTCGTCGGCGACCAGGGCGGCGACGGCCTCGCCGGACTCGGCGGCGGAGAGCCGGAAGCCGAGGTCGGCGCGGTTGCCCCACAGGGAGCCGTGCAGCAGGGCCCGGTCCGGGTCATCGCCGAGGTCGTCGAGTGCGGCCAGCTCCTCGTCCGTCTCCTTGGCGTCGAGTTCGGCGAGCTTGGAGGGGCGGAAGGGGTCGATGCCCTGCCAGGGGCCGGGGCCGAAGTAGCCGACGGCGTCCAGGAGCCTGCGGTAGAAGTAGCTCTCCGACCACAGCCACGGCACGTCGAACCAGGACCGGCCGGTGTGGGCGTCCAGGCCCCAGTCGCGCCAGTCGCTCGCGTCGGCGGGCAGCGGTTCGATGACGCCCTCGGTGCAGTTGTGCAGCAGCGCGTCCAGGGCGCGGTGCTGCTCGGGGCCGTACGGGAAGGCGTCCCGCACCTGGCGGATGATCGCGGGGTGTCGTTCGGCCAGCACGCTGTGCGGGAACGGGCCGGTGGTGCCGAGGATCACGGGCGGTGCGGCGGAGTCGGGCATGAGCGCCACGCTATCGCGCGGGCCGACCGGCTCCGCCGCACCGCACAGCACCTGTCAGGCGGTTCTGATCTCGCGCTCCAGCTGGGTGGCGAGGGTCAGGTAACGGGCCCGCCGGTGCACCGGGACCAGGCTGCGGATCATCAGGTACCACATCTCGGCGACCCTGCGCGGCAGCCGCCCCACCGGCTCCAGGTTGCGGCCGGCGACCCGGGTGCCGACGAAGAAGCAGACCAGGGAGTGCGCGACCGCGCCGACGTCTATGTCCGGGTGTATGTCGGACTCCTTCACGGCGCCCGTGAGTTTGCGGGTGGCGAACTCCAGCCACTCGGTGAACGGGTGCCTGAGCGGCGGCCGCACGGTGACGTCCGCGGTGGCGAGGCGCAGGCCGGCCCGCGGGATGGGGCCGTCCACGGAGAGCCGTGCGATCGCGAACGTGGTACGCATCAGGGCTTCCAGCGCGGAGTAGCCGCGGCTGTCCATCTCCCGCACCAGCTGGCCGGCGGTGCGGGACTGGAGTTCCATGATGGCGTGCGCCAGGTCCTCCTTGGCGGCGAAGTGGAAGTAGAGCGCCCCCTTGGTGACCTTCGCGTGTTCGACGATCTCGCTCAGGCTGGTGGATTCGTAGCCGTGCCGGTCGAAGAGGTCGGCGGCGGCCGTGATGATCGTGGCGCGGGTCTGCTCCGCGCGTAACTGCCTCGCCATCGACTCGACGCTCCTTCACGGCTTCGGTGCTGCACGGCTTCAACGACGTGTCGGCTGCCAAACCGACGGGGCATGCGGTTTGTTTTTTACCCCGTGCACACGATAGCTCACCGTGCGGCAACGGGAGGCATCTGTGCGGACCTGGTGACCGACACGGGCAAGTCGAGCGTGCGGCCCGTGAACACGGGCCCGCAGTGCAGGAACGCACCAGATCAGAACGCGCTCCTCCCTCGTCTTCGCGCCGGTTTCCGGAAGCGCCGCGGCCGGGCGGGCGGCCATCCGTGATCGCCACGATACGAGCCGCGCGGTTGGTTCTCAATGGCGCCCGGAAAGTCGGCAAACCGGACGATCCAGTCGGTGTCGCGCACTTCGACCGGCCCTGTGACCAACCGCGTTGAACGGCGCGGCGCCGATTTCCGTACTCAGTGCGGCAGAACCCCCTACCCGCACCCGCCGAGGAGACGTCCCGCATGACCCGGACGACCGCCCGCCTGAGAGTCGTGGGAGCCGCTGCCGCGGCCCCGCTCCTGCTCCTGTCGTGGGCGGCGGGTTCCGCCCGGGCACACGGCGCGCCCACCTATCCCGTGAGCCGGGCCTACGGATGCTCCCCGAGCGGCGGCAGTGCCGCGACGGCGGCCTGCAGGGCGGCGATCGCGGCGAGCGGGCAGAACTTCGTCGCGTGGGACGACGTGCGGGTGGCGGACGTGAACGGCCGGGACCGGCAGGTGATTCCGGACGGCAGGCTGTGCAGCGGCAACCTGCCGTCGTACAGGGGGCTCGACCTGGCGCGCGCGGACTGGCCTGCGACCGAACTGGCGCCGGGCGCCCGGATGACGATGACGTACACCGCGACGATCGCGCACTCCGGCACGTTCAGGCTGTATCTGACGAAGCCCGGCTACGACCCGGGGAAGCCGCTGACGTGGTCCGAGCTGTCCGCGCGGCCCTTCGCGGAGTTCAAGGACCCGCCGCTGACGAACGGCGCGTACCACTTCACCGCGGTGCTGCCCGCCGACCGGACGGGCCGTCAGGTGCTGTACACCGTCTGGCAGACCAGCAGCACGCCGGACACCTACTACTCGTGCTCCGACGTGGTGTTCGCGAAGAAGACGCCGCAGAAGGAGGCCGCGAAGGACGCGGCACAGGGCGGGCAGAAGGACGGCGGCGCGACCGCGGGCACGAAGCCACGACCGAGTACGACGCCGGCTCCCGGAGCCTCGAAGAGCGATCCCGCGCATGCCCGGCGGACGGCGGCGGCGACCCCGGTCGCCCCAACGACCGCAACCACCGCCGCCGACAGCACTCCGGTGGCCTCCGACACGGACCCCGGCTCGGGCCCGTCGGCGCCACTGATGGCGGGCGGCGCCGCGGCGGTGCTGGTGCTCACCGGCGGCGCCGCCCTGGCGTTGCGTCTGCGTCGACGCTGACGCCCTGTGCTACCGGGTCAGTTGACGAAGACGGCGGCGCCGTTGTCGCTGACCGGGGCGTACTTGGCGGTGAAGTAGCCGGCGGAGGGGCAGAGGATGGAGCCGGAGGACTTCGTGAACGCCTGGTTGCTGAAGGCGAGGCTGTTGTCGGTGTTGGAGCTGGTGCCGGACAGGCTCGGGGCCTGGTAGACGCAGGTGATGCTGCCCAGGAGGGTGGTCAGCTTCACCGTGGTCTGGATGGTCGACCCGCTCGGCGGGGTGACCGCGACCGTGCCGTCCGAGGAGACCGTGGTGGTGTACGGCAGGTTGTTGACCGTGATGCTGGAGACGCCGGTCACGCCGGTCACGTTGCTGGTGCAGTTGCTGAAGGTCTGCGCGCCGGCCGACTCGGTGGCGGTGCCGGGGGCGGCCGGGTTGTCGGCGACCGTCGCCGTGAAGGTCGAGGCCGCACAGGTGATGCCGCTGGTGCTGGTGGCGCTGGAGTAGAGGGTGGCGGTCGTGCCGCTGGCCAGTGACGCGCTGAGGGTGTCGCCGACCGCGACGGCGGTGCCGCCGGCGCTGCCCGTGGTGAGCACGGCGCCGTCGGCGGAGGCCGGAACGGTGGCCGCGACCGAGAGGGCGACGACGGTACCGGCGAGGGCGATGAGGGTTCGCGTACGCATGCGGGTTTGCCTCTTTCTTTGGGGGGTCCTGCGTGGGGTGAGGTGGGGGGTTCGAGGGCGCGAACGCAGCGCCGGCCGCTGCCGGCTCGTCACGCCTTCTCCGTACGTGACGGGCCGGCAACGGCGGTCGGGCCGGACACCGGCCGAAAGCCTGGGGGGGTTAGGCCTCCGGCCGGGCCGGTCAAAGGCGTACGGGTACGGCCCCTGGGGGGAAGCGACCGTGCCGACGCCGCTGAGCGGAGCGGTGATCGAAGAGGCCGGGAAGCGGTCGATGCCGCTCGGCGGATCCGGCGCCACGGATCCGAAGGAAACCAGGGAGAGTTGTAGACCTGATCGGTCGTCAACGTCAAGGCCGATCAAGGGAGTTGAGCAGTCGATCATGGGAATGCATGGTCGGAACATAATTGACGCGAATTCAACACCCTTTTTTCACAACTGTCTTGACCCTGAAAAGTAACCGCCGGTAACTTGCGGCTTGGCTACTGCTGCGTAACGAGAAAGCCCTTGCGCCCGCCGGGAGTTGTGAGGAGGCGTGCGCGGCAGCCGCTGTCCGCGCCAGGACAACGTGCCACTGAAGCCCAACCCGCGTGACTAATGCATGGGAGCAGACATGGCCGAGTCCCCGGACGTTCCGTCCGCCGACAACACGCCTGAGAGCCCGGGAAGCGGTTCTCTTTCCGAAACACCAGACTCCACCGGGGACACCGGAGGGGCGCCGAGACGGGGACGGGTCCGGGCCCGCCGGGCCGCCGTGATGGCCGTACCGGCCACGCTGGGCCTCGCCGGCCTCGCGGTCCTGACCGCGCAGGGAGCACTGGGGGTGTCGTTCTCCATCTCCGGCATGCCCTTCACGGTCACCGCCAAGTCGCTCGACGGCACCGGCTTCGAGCAGTTCGGCGCGCTCGACAGCATGGCCGACGGCAGCCCGAACGCCGGTGACACCGGCGGTCAGGTGCTGGTCGTCACCTCCGCGATCAAGAACGCGACCCTGGACAGCCTGTGCCAGAGCGTCGACCTCGGCGGCACCAACCTGCTCATCAAGGCGGGCAGCGGCTCCTCGAAGGTGCAGGCGACCGACCTGACCACCGACTCGACCGAGCTGTCGGGCGACGCGTCCTTCAACAACATCGAGATCGGCAACGACGCGAGCACCCTCACCAAGGCCGGGGTCAAGGGACCCATCGGCGTCTTCAGCCAGCAGGCCGACACCGTGCACATCGACAGCCTGCGGCAGACCAACTACGCGACCACCGCCGGGGTGTTCAAGCTTCCTGGCCTGAAACTCAGCTTCAGCGGCTCGGGTTGCTGATGTCCGGCACAGAAGACACTCCACCTGTGGGGTGGCGGCCCGCCTTCCGTCGTTGGCGGGCCCGTCGGCCGTTCTGGGGCGGGCTGCTGCTGACCCTGGGCGGCACGTGGATCCTGCTCACGGAGAAGGCCGCGCTGAAGGTCGTCATACACATCGGCATGCAGGGTCTGGTGGGCTACCTACTGCCGGTGATCATGGTGGTGTGCGGCCTGCTGACCCTCTTCAGCCCCGGACAGCGCCTCTTCTACTCCATCCTCGGCATCCTGTGCTCCCTGGGCACATGGGTCACCTCCAACCTGGGCGGTTTCTTCCTCGGCCTCGCGCTCGGGGCCGTCGGCAGCTGCATGATCTTCGGCTGGCTGCCGGACCAGGAGCCCCGGGTGAGCCGGCGCAGGCGGCGCAAGGCCGCGCGGGCGGCGGCGCAGGGGTTCGGTGAGGGTGCGGAAGCGGTCTGACACATGCGCGGAAGAGGCGGGCCGGTGGGTTTCGGTCCGCCTCTTCCCGTATGTGCGAGGGGCCTGGTGCGCCGCTCCCCCGGCCTCCGCCCAGGGTTCCCCCTCCAGCGCCCCTCGGGGGCGCACTCCCCCGAACAGGTGACTTGGGAACTTCTTTGCCGTTGCCGTGAGTTCATCGGGCAGCCGGACGGCATGTGGCCGGCCGGGTGTGCGTGACGAGTACGGCGAAGGAGCGGCGGCTTCATGGTGTTCAAACGGCTGCTGGGGGCGATCGGGGTCGGCGGCCCCTCGGTGGACACGGTGCTCGACGGAGGCACGGCGGTGCCCGGCGGAGTGTTGTCGGGGCGGGTGTGGCTGAAGGGCGGCTCGGCGGCGGTGGACGTCGAGCACGTCGGACTTGAACTGCTCGCGCGCGTGGAGGCGGAGCGCGAGGAAGGGGAGAGCGAGGGCGCGCTCGTCTTCGAGCGGTTCACCGTCGGCGGCGGCTTCCGGCTCGGCCCGGAGGAGGAGCGACAGGTGCCGTTCAGCGTGCCGGTGCCGTGGGAGACACCGGTCACCGAGTTGTACGGACAGCCCCTGGGCATCGTGCTCGGGGTGCGCACGGAGGTCGGGGTGGCCGGCGCCCGGGACAAGGGCGATCTGGACCCCCTCGCCGTCGGGCCGCTGCCCGTCCAGGAAGCGGTCCTCGATGCCCTCGGCAAACTGGGCTTCGGCTTCCGCTCGGCGGATCTGGAGTACGGCCGCATCGGCGGCACCGGCCAGCAGTTGCCGTTCTACCAGGAGGTCGAGCTGGCCCCGGCGCCGCAGTACGCGCACGAGGTCAGCGAGATCGAACTGACCTTCCTCGCCTCCCCCGCCGGCCTGGAGGTGGTCCTGGAGGCGGACAAGCGCGGTGGCCTGTTCTCCGCCGGGCACGACGCACTGACCCGCTTCACGGTCCGCCACGAGGACGCCCGCACCCTCGACTGGAGCAGCGAGGTCGACGGCTGGATCCGCCAGTTGATCGCCCACCGGGAGGCCTACGGCGCCCACGCGGCATACGGCCACGGCGAGCACCACGACGGCGGGCACCACGACGGCCACCACCGCTCCGGGCCGGGCCTCGGCACGGCGGTCGCCGCCGGTGCGGCGGGCCTCGCGCTCGGGGTGGTCGGTGGCATGGTGGCGGCCGAGGTGGTCGACGAGATCGGCGACTTCTTCGAGGGGGACGAGGACTGACGCCGAGGCGGGGTCAGCTCGGGGAGACGGTCGGCTCGCCGGCCGGCTTCGGCTCCGGCTGCGCGGTGGCCGGGGCCGGCTCCGCCGCCATCTGTACCGACGTCGGCTCCACCGGCGCCGCCGCGGCCGTGTCGTCGGTCTTCATGGCCTTCGCCTCGCTCTTCAGGATGCGCATCGACTTGCCCAGGGCACGGGCGGTGTCGGGCAGCTTCCGGGAGCCGAAGAGCACGATGAAGACGATCGCGACGATCAGCAGATGCCAGGGTTCGAGTCCGTTACGGAGCATGACCGCCCCCTCCCTTTCTCACGTTTTTCCGTGCCGACGGAGGGTGCTGCATGCGCCCCGGCCGGGCAGCGACGATTGCTACGTTGCGCAACTGTACAACCCGGAGTGGGAAAAGCCCCCCGGACCCGGACCGCGCTCGCTACCGCCGGCCGTGGCGGGCCCGCACCGCCCGCAGCGCGAGGGCGTACAGCCCCAGCACGGCGGCGAGCAGCACGTAGGAGGCGGCGGGCAGACCGGTCATGCCCAGGACCGCGCCCAGGGGGCCGGGCGGCAGGAGCAGGCCGACGGTGGCGAGGACGGCGGCGGCGCGGCCGACGGGCCCGGGGCGGGTGCCACCGCGCAGCAGGAACATCACCAGGGCCTGGGTGAGCAGGTTCTCGGTGAACCAGGCGGAGTGGAAGACGGCCTCGTCGTCGAGGGCGTCGGGGCCGCGCAGGGCGAGCGCGAGGACGCCGAAGGTGGCCAGGTCGGCGACCGCGTTGAGCACCCCGAAGCCGGTGATGAACCGCAGGAAGGCACGCGGCCGCAGCACGGTCGGGCGGCGCAGTGCCGCAGGTCCGGGCCGGTCGTACGCGAAGGCGAGCTGGGCGGCGTCGAAGCAGAGGTTCTGGGCCAGCACCTGGACCGGGAGCATCGGCAGGAAGGGGAGAAGCAGGCCGGCGGCGAGCATCGCGATGACGTTGCCGAGGTTGGAGGAGAGCGTGACCCGGAGGTAGGAGGCGATGTTGGCGCTGCTGTGCCGGCCCGCGGTGACGGCGTGCCCGATGGCGCCGAGGTCCTTCTCGGCCAGCACCACGTCGGCGGTCTCGCGGGCGAGGTCCACGGCGGCGCGGGGCGCGATCCCGACGTCGGCCGCGCGCAGGGCGGGAACGTCGTTGACGCCGTCCCCGAGGAACCCGACGGTGTGGCCGGCGGCCCGCAGCCCGGCGACGATCCGGGCCTTGTCCTCGGGGGTGCAGCGGGCGACGACGACGGCGTCCGGGTCGAGGCGGTCACCGGCCACGGCCACCGGCCCCGCGGCCAGGCCGAGGTCCCGGCAGGCGCGGGCCGCGGTCGACGGGTGGTCGCCGGTGAGGACGCGGACGGCGACACCGAGGCCGGCGAGGCCGCGCAGGGCCTCTGCGGCGCCCGGTGCGAGGGCGTCGCGGAAGGTGACCAGGCCGCGGAAGGTGAGGCCGTGCTCGTCGGCGGCGGTGCAGGGGCCGGTGCGGGCCGGGCGGCGGGCGGTGGCGACAGCGAGGACCCGCAGCCCGGCGCCCGCCTCGCGGTCGGCGAGGGCGAGGAGGCGCTCGCGTTCGGCGGGGTCGAGGTCGCAGCGGTCCAGTACGTCCTCGGCGGCCCCCTTCATGACGAGGTCATGGGTGCCGAGGGGGCCGGCGACGACGGCGGTGGCGGTGCGCCGCTCCGGGGCGAAGGGGACGGCTCCGACGCCGTCGTACTCCTCCCCCACGGGCCCGGCGGCCGCGAGCAGGGCCTCGTCGAGGGCGTCGGGCGCGGGCAGTTCGGCGAGCTGCAGGGTCCACCAGGCGCCGACGGCCGCCCAGCGCAGCACGTGCGGGTCATCGGCTCCGTCGGGCCCGAGGGCGCGTTCCACGACGGGCCGGTCCTGGGTGAGGGTGCCGGTCTTGTCGATGCAGAGCACGTCGACCGCGCCCAGGTCGTGCAGTGCGGGCAGCCGCCGTACGACGACCCGGTGGGCGCGGGCCAGCAGCGCGGCGCCCCGGGCCAGGCAGGTGGTGACGATCACCGGGAGCATCTCGGGGGTGAGCCCGACGGCCACCGCGACCGCGAAGGGCAGCGTCTCGAGCCCGCGGCCGCGCAGGGCGGCGTTGGCCATGAGGACCAGCGGCGGTGTGAGCAGCATGAACCGGATGAGCACCCAGGAGATGCCGTGCACGGACCGGTCGAAGGCGCTCGCCTCCCGTCGCCCGCCCGCGACGCCCTGCGCGGCGGCGAACCGGGTCCGCTCCCCCGTCGCCACGACCACCGCCGTGGCACTGCCCGAGGCGACACCGCTGCCCTGGAAACAGAGGTACGGCTCCTGGAAGGGCCCTGGGGCCGCCGCTGCGGGGACGTCGACGGCGGCCTTGGCGACCGGCGCGGACTCGCCGGTGAGCACGGCCTGGTGCACGGTCAGCCCGCGGGCGCGCAGCAGTCGTACGTCGGCCGGGACCAGGTCGCCCGGGCCGAGCCGGACGACGTCGCCCGGGACCAGGTCGGCGACCGGGACCTCGCGCGGACGCGGCTCGGCGTCCGCGCCGGCCCGCCGCAGCACGGTGGCGGTGCCGGCGACGAGTTCGCGCAGGGCGGCCAGCGAGCGGTCGGCGCGGTGTTCACCCGCGGCGCGCAGTCCGCAGCTGACGGCGACCAGCGCGAGGATCACGACGGCCGTGCCCCAGGAGGCGACGAGGGCGGAGACCAGGCCGAGGGTGAGCAGGACGGCGGTGAAGGGGTCGCGCAGGGCACGGGCGCAGCGCAGCGGCCAGGAGGCGGTGTGCGGCAGGGGCGGGGAGTTCCCGCCGAGGCCGGCGAGCCGGGCCGCGGCCTCGGCCTCGGTCAGCCCGCGCGGTCCCGTGTCCAGCCGGCGCAGCACCTGCAGCGAGGTGGCCGCCTCGCCCTCAGAGGCCATGGAGCCGTCGGGGGGCCGGGACTTCGGCCCCGGTGGTGCGGGCGGTGAGGCAGCCGACGAGCAGGCGTACGACGTCGACGACGTCGGGATCGTCGACCAGGTACACCTGGCGGCGGCCCTCCCGGCGGGAGCGGACGAGGCCGGCCAGCTTCAGTTTGGTGAGGTGCTGGCTGACGGCGGGCAGCGCGCCGCCGACCCGCTCGGCAAGGCCCGTGACGTCGCTCTCGCCCTGGGCCAGCGCCCAGACGATGTGCAGCCGGGCGGGCGAGGCGAGCAGCCCGAAGGCCGCGGCCGCCTCCGTGAGCACGTCCGCGGTGGGGTCCTCGTAGCCGCCGCCGGGCACCGTCGCCACCGTCGTGGTCCTCCTGTCCACCGCGCTCTGTCCACCAGGCCGGAGGGACAGTTTAGGGCGCGGGAACTTATCGGCCGCCGCGCAGGTTTCTACGGTGTTGTAGAAGTAATTTTTTTGGCAAGCAGGCTTCTTACCGATCGAGGAGTGAGTGCGCATGGCCCTGTGGGACCGCATCAAGGATTCCGCGACGCAGATGCAGACCCAGCTGGTGGCGAAGAAGAACGACCTGAAGAGCGGGGCGTTCCGGGACGCGAGCATGGCGATGTGCGCGCTCGTGGCCGCTGCCGACGGCACCATCGACCCGGCCGAGCGCCAGCGGGTCGCCCAGCTGATCGCCACCAACGAGGTGTTGCAGAACTTCCCGGCGGACGACCTGCGCCGCCGCTTCGAGGAGAACCTGAACAAGCTGACCGCCGACTTCGCCTTCGGCAAGGTGAGTGTGCTCCAGGAAGTGGCCAAGGCGAAGAAGAAGCCGGCCGAGGCGCGGGCCGTCATCCAGATCGGCATCGTGATCGGCGGCGCCGACGGCGACTTCGACAAGACCGAGCAGGCCGTGGTCCGCGAGGCGTGCTACACGCTGGACCTGCCGCCGCACGAGTTCGACCTCTGACCGGACCGAGGCCGGAGCCGGAGCCGGCGGGACAGGGGCGGCTCACATCCGCCGGCTCGTGGCCCCGCAGAGTGCGGTGAGGGCCGCGGCCACAGCGCAGGCCGTCACCGCCGATCCGTCCAGACAGGCACTGCCCGTGCGGCGAGGCGGCCCGCCCGTCGTGGGGCCGGCGGACCCGGTCGAGCGCCTCGGACGGTACGACGGGAACGGCAACGGCGTCGGCCGGCCGGACGAGTCCGGTCAGGCCGACGCCGTTGCAGGGAGGATCCGCGGCAGGTCGGGCACGGGTCAGCTGCTGAGGCCGACCTTCTTCAGCCAGGCCTGGGCGACGTCCAGCGGGTCCTTGTTGCCCGACTGCACCTGGGTGTCCAGGTCCAGCAGGGTCGCCGTGTCCAGCTTGGCGGAGACGGCGTTGAGCGCGTCGGTGGCCGTCTGGTTCAGGGCGCTCTTGTATACGAGGGGCTGGACGTTCTCGAAGCCGAAGAGGTTCTGCGGGTCCTGGAGGACGACGAACTTCTCCTTGGTGATGGTCGGGTCCGTGCTGAAGATGTCGCCGGCCTGCACCGCGTTCTTCTTCAGGGCCGCCTCGGTGAGCGGGCCGCCCGCGTCGAGCGCCTTGAAGGACTTGAACTCCAGGCCGTAGACGTCCTTCAGGCCGACCAGGCCCTGCTGACGGGTCTGGAACTCCGGCGAGGCGCCGATGACCAGGTCCTTGGCGATGCTCTTGAGGTCGGCTATGGAGGACTTCTCGGTGAGGTGGTACTTGGCGGCGGTGGCCGCGTTCAGCGTCACCGTGTCCTTGTCCTGCGCGTCCGCCGGGTCGAGCAGCGTCAGCTTGGAGTCCAGCTTGGCCTCGATGGCCGACGTGGTCGCCTCGACGGTCTTCGGGGCGGCCTTCGGGTCGAGGTAGGCGAGCAGGGCGCCGTTGTACTCGGGCAGGACCGAGATCGAACCGTTCTTGAGCAGACCGTAGGTCGTCTCACGACTGCCGATGTTCGACTTGTAAGTGACCTTGACGCCCTTGGCCTTGAGTGCTTCGCCGTAGATGTCGGCGATCAGGATGCTCTCGGCGAAGTTGTTCGAGCCGACGACAACGGTGTCCCCGCTCGCCTTGCTGTCCGACAGCGGGTCGGACTTGCTGTCGTCGGAGGAGGAGGAACAGCCCGCCAGCAGGGCCGTCGTCGCGGCGAGCGCGACGGCCGCCACGCCTCGGTATGTCCGGATTGACCTGCTGGGAAGGGTGTTGGAAGTCACGGTTGCCGTTCCGGGAGCTGTGGGAAGGGTGGGGGTGTTGCGAACCACGCGGGAGCTGTTGCGCCACGAGGCTGTTGCGAACCACTCCCGACGATCCAATCCAGCCGGTTCTCGGTGAGTCAAGTGTCTCCGGGTCACCGATTGGCTTCGATCCGTGGCCAGTTGTGGACGGAGAGCGGTCTCTTTGTAACGGATTCTTGATAAAGAGCAAGCGGAATCGAGCTTCAAGAACGCTGTAGTCTCACGGCAGTTGATATCGGTCACAGCGGTGCACGGGGCCCGCTACTCGGTGTCGTTCAGCAACAGCTCGGGGTGAAGACGCCCCCCAGACCAGACACCCTCATGAAGGAGGCCCGGTGTCCACGAACCAGGTGGACGCGCCCGTCCGGCCCGCCCAGGCGCGGGGCGGGATACGGGGTTTCGCCGACCGTTGGCCCTTCCGGCGCAAGCTCAACCTGCTGGTCGGTGTCCCGCTCGCCGTCATCGCCGTACTGCTGGCCTACGTCTTCACCGACCTGCTGGGGCAGTCCACCAGCGCGGAGGACGCCGCGCAGACGGTCCTGGCCAGCGCGCAGGTGGCCCGCCTCGTGGACGGCGTCGAAGCGGAGCACCAGCAGGCGATCCTGCTCTCCGCGCGCTACGAGTCCGGCTACTCCACTCCTTCGGCGGCCGCCTACCGCGCGGCCCAGAAGACGGTGGACTCCCAGGTCGTGAAGGTACGTGAGACCTTCGGCGACCGGCTGCCGGACAGCGAGGCGGCCGCCCTGCGGCAGATCGAGGGGCTGTCCAGCCTCCGCGACTCCGTCGAGCAGTCCTACCTGCCCGCCGACAACATCGACCCGGCCTACACCAACGCGTCCAACGACCTGATCGACGGCCTCGGCCTGGACCGCGACGCCAACCTCGCCGCCACCTTCACCGGCAACCTGCTGGACTCGCTGCTGCGCGCGGACGCCGCCCACGGCGCCTTCGAGACCAACGTGCTCGCGGCGACGACCGGTGACACCAACGCCCTGATCGAGTTCACCAACGCGGTCGGCGCCTACGACCTCTACCAGCACCAGGCCGACCGGTTCAGCCGGTTCGCCACCGAGGGCCAGGCGCGGCAGCTGGCCGACGTCGAGCACACCAAGGCCCAGAGCACCATCGCCGAGTCCTTCGCCGAGCTGCAGATCGACCCGACCAAGCTGGAGTCCGGCGACCAGGACCAGATCCGGGCGGCCGTCAAGGACGCGCTCACCGACTACCCGGCCTATCTGCAGCAGGCCACCGCCCGGCTGACCATCACCACCTCGCTCATCGGCCAGATCGCCGACCGCGCCGACGCCGCCGACCGCGCCGCCGAACAGCGGGCCGTGCTGCTGCTGGGCGGCGCGCTGCTCGGCTTCGTCCTCTGGATCACCCTCGCGGCACTGGTCCGCCGCTCGGTGATCCGCCCGGTGCAGGCCCTGACCGGGGTCGCGCACGAGGTCGCCGAGGTGGCGGGGCGCGAACTCGCCCGCGTCGCCGACGACGACGCCGAGGACTCCGGCCCGCCCCGGCTGCGGGACATGCCGGTCACCGCGCGCGACGAGATCGGCGACCTGGCCGAGGCGTTCAACCAGGTGCAGACCACTGCCGCGGCCCTGCTCGAACGCCAGGTGCTCAGCCGCCGCAACACCGCCGAGATGTTCGGCAACGTCGGCCGCCGCGTCAGCAACCTGACCACCCGCCAGCTCGCCTTCATCGACGCGGTGGAGCGGGCCGAGACCGACCCGGCCCTCCTCGAACGCCTCTACTCCATCGACCACATCGCCGTCCGCCTGCGCCGCAACGCCGACAGCCTGATGCTGCTGGCCGGCATCCGCGAGACCGTGGTGGCCGCGGGCCCGACCCCGGTGTCCAACGTGGTCCGGGCCGCGCTCGGCCAGATCGAGGGCTACCAGCGGGTGCGGCTGTACGCCGGCACGGAGGCCATGATCGAGCCGGACATCATCGGCGACCTCACGCTGATGGTGGCCGAACTCCTGGAGAACGCGGTGTCGTTCTCGCCGGCCGGCAGCCCCGTCGAGGTGACCGTCCGCTCCAGCGAGGCGGGCGCGCACATCGTTGTCACCGACCACGGCCTCGGCATGAGCGCCGAGCGGCTGGCCGAGGAGAACCAGCGGCTGATCCGCCGTGAGCGCCTCGACCTGGTGCCGACCAAGGTGCTCGGCCTCTTCGTGGTCGGTGCGCTGGCCCGGCGCTGGGAGATCGGCGTCGAGCTGACCCGGACCCCGGGCGGCGGTGTCACCGCGGAAGTGACGCTGCCCGCCCGACTGTTGCTGACCATGAGCGCGGTGGCGGACACCTCCGGCACCCCGTTCGCCGCGGAGCCGACCGGTACGGCCGGGCCGGCCGTACCGGGGGCACCGACGCTACCGGCGGCGACCGCGGCACCGGCCGAACCCACCGGCCCGACCCCTGCCGTCACGGTGCCCTCCTGGGCCGAGCAGGAGAGCCCGCTCCCCCGCCGGCTGCCGCGCCGCGAGTCCGCCCCCGAGCCCGCGACGCCGCAGCCCCCGCTGATCCCGGCCGCGCGCTCCGGCGAACCCCCGGCCGACGCGGACACGGACGCCGTCTCCGACTCCGCCGACGGGCCCCGCCCGCTGCGGCGCCGGGTACGCGGCGCGACCCTCCGCACCACCGTCGGTGCCGCCCAGACCCTCGCCCAGGCGCCGCGCGCCCGTGATGCCGAGGCCGAACGGGACGCGCTGGACGAGTTCGAGGCGGCGGTGGAGCGCGCCCGGCGCGAGGGCGACACCGGCAGTTACGAACGGCCCGCACCGCGCACCGACCCCCTGCACCCCCCGCAGGACCAGAACCACCTTCCGGAAGGAGCCGAGCAGTGAGCACGTCGACAGGTGACACCCCGACGGGCGGCGTCACGCCGACCGACCTGCAGGCGGCCGCAGCCGACTTCACCTGGCTGCTGAACCGCTTCGCCACCGAGACCGCCGGCGTGGTCGACGCGATCGCCGTGTCCTCCGACGGTCTGCTGATCGCGGTCTCGGAACTGCGTGAGCGCGCCCACTCCGAGCGGCTGGCCGCGATCGTCTCCGGCATCACCAGCCTGGCCGCCGGCGCGTCCGGCAACTACGGCCTGGGCGGCCTCAACAAGGTCATCATCGACCTGGAGGGCGGCCATGTCATCGTCTCCGCGATCGGCAGCGGCGCCGTGCTCGGCGTGGTCGCCGACAAGGAGGCCAAGCTCGGCAACATCGCCTACGAGATGACGCTGTTCGCCAACCGCGCGGGTGCGGCGCTCAGTCCGCAGCTCGTCCTGGAACTGAAGAACAGCGTCGGCGTCCCACAGACGCGCTGACCGGCATCGCCGGTCGGCACAGCCGAGAAGGCCGAGAGAGGAAGACACAGCCATGGCGGACCCGCCTCCGGGCCCGGACCCGGTCGGCCCCGCCCCGGCCGTACGGCCGTTCCTGGTCACCGCCGGCCGGGTGGCGGACAGCGCCTCCGGACCGGCGATGCCCGTCGAGACCCAGGTGGTGGCCACCGCCGCCGGACTCACCGCCCTGGACCGGCTCTCCTTCGAGCAGCACGACATCGTCGCCGCGTGCCGGATTCCGCAGTCGCTCGCGGAACTGGCGGCCCGGCTGCGGCTGCACCTGAACGTGGTCCGGGTGCTGGCCGAAGACCTGCGCGAGGCCGGGCAGCTGACGGTGCACGTGCCCGACTTCGAGGCCACCCACGACTCGTCCGTCCTGCGCAGGGTTATCGATGGCCTGCGGGCCATCCCCGACTCCCGAGGGGTACTCCGTGACACCGACTGACTCGCTGACCCGGGGCACCGGGCGTACGGCCGTACGGCCGCCGCTGCCGGTGAAGATGGTCATCGCGGGCGGTTTCGGCGTGGGCAAGACCACCGCCGTCGGCTCGATCTCGGAGATCGAGCCACTGACCACCGAGGCCTCGATCACCGAGGTCGCGGCGGGCGTGGACGACCTCTCGCTCACCCCGCGCAAGACGACCACGACCGTGGCGATGGACTTCGGCTGCATCACCATCGACCCGACACTGAAGCTGTACCTGTTCGGCACGCCCGGGCAGGAACGGTTCGGCTTCATGTGGGACGACATCGTGGAAGGCGCGCTCGGCGGTCTCGTCATCGTTGACACGCGTCGACTCGACGACTGCTACGCGGCGGTCGACTACTTCGAGCACAAGGGGATTCCGTTCGCCGTCGCGATCAACGCGTTCGACGGCCGCGTCGAGCACACGCTGGACGAGGTGCGGTGGGCGCTGGATGTCGCCGAGAACACGCCGCTGGTCGTCTTCGACGCGCGGGAACGGGGTTCTGTGCGGGACGCGCTGCTTGTCGTGCTGGAACTGGCGCTGGCGCGCAGTGGGGGGTAGTGCGGTGGGTGGGGAACTGCGGGCCGTGTGCGGCTGAGCGCGCAGTTCCCCGCGCCCCCGAAGGGGCGCGCTATCCCCTCCGTACTCCGGGAGAAACCGTCACTCGGGCTATGGCCCAGAAGATGCCCAGCGTCGCCAGGGCCATCGCCGCCACCAGGGTGGCGCCGCCCACGACCTTCTCGTAGTTCTTCTGGTAGAGGCCGTCGATGATGTAGCGGCCCAGGCCGCCGAGGCTAACGTACGCCGCGATGGTCGCCGTCGAGACGATCTGGATGGCCGCCGAGCGCAGGCCGCTGAGGATCAGCGGGAGGGCGACCGGGAGTTCGACCTGGAAGAGGACGCGTGACTCCGGCATGCCCATGCCCCGAGCCGCGTCCACCGGGGACGGGTCGACCGACCGCATCGCCTCGTACGTCGTGACCAGGATCGGCGGCACCGCGAGGATCACCAGCGGGATCATCACCGGCAGCATGCCGAAGCCCAGCCAGATGAACATCAGGACCAGCAGGCCGAAGCTGGGCAGTGCCCGGCCGGCCGTGGCGATCAGGGCGAGGGTGTTGCCGCCGCGCCCGTAGTGGCCGGTGATCAGGCCGATCGGCAAGCCGATGACGGCCGCGTAGGCCAGCGCCTCCAGGGAGTACTGGACGTGTTCCCAGAGCCGGGTGGGGATGCCGTCGTAGCCGTGCCAGTGACTGCTGTCGCTGAAGAAGGCGTGGACGAAGTTGAGGACGTTCACCGGGTGCTCTCCTTCGGCATCCAGGGCGTCAGCACACGGCGTACGAGGACGAGGACGGCGTCGGCCAGGATGGCCAGCACGGCGGTGGTCACGACCGAGTTCACCGCCAGTTCGGGACGGTGGTAGATGTTCGCGTCGTTGAGCAGGTTGCCGAGCGCGCCCTGGTTGCCGATCAGCATGCCGACGCTGACCAGGGAGATGCTGGAGACGGTGGCCACCCGCAGGCCCGCGATGATGGCGGGGACGGCGATCGGCAACTGCACCTGGAAGTAACGGCGTACCGGGCCGAGGCCCATCGCGGTGGCCGCGGCCAGGGTCTCCGCCGGGACCGAGCGGACGCCGTCCACGATGGCCGGGACCAGGACCACCAGGCTGTACACGGCGAGCGGGATCATCACCGTCGTCTCGGTCTGGCCCGTGTAGTCGATGAGGACGACGAAGAAGGCCAGCGAGGGGATGGCGTACAGGATCGTGGTCACGCCCAGCACCGGCGGGTACAGCCAGCGGAAGCGCACGCAGAGCTGGGCGACGGGCAGGGACACCAGCAGGCCGGCCAGGACCGGGATGAGGGCCTCGCGCAGGTGCAGGCCGATCAGCCCGAAGTAGGTGTTCTGGAGGTCGCTCGGGATGTCGAAGAAGCCGCTCATCCCCCGACCTTCGCGTCGTCGCGGCCCTCGGCGTGGGCGGTGCGGATCGCGGCGCCGATGACCTGCTGGGAGACGACGCCGACCGCGCGACCCTCGCCGTCCACGGCCACGGCCCAGCCGGTCGGCGAGAGGACGGAACCGTCCAGGGCGGCGCGCAGCGAGTCCCGGCCGGGCACGAAGGGGCGTCCGTACGGGACGAGTTGCTCCGGGCGGATCGACCCCGCGGTGAGGGTCCGCGGCTCGCCCCAGCCGAGCGGCCTGCCGTCCAGGTCCGTGACGAGGAGATAGGGCGCGTCGGCCGTGGCGCGGGCGCCGAGCCGGGTGGCGTCGGCGTCGATCGCGACGATCGGCGCGGTCTGCAGTTCGAGGTCCGCGGACGGGAAGAAGGAGAGCCTCCGGATGCCCCGGTCGGCGCCGAGGAAGTCCTCGACGAAGGCGTCCGCGGGGTCGGTGAGCAGTTCGGCCGGCGGGGCGTACTGGGCGAGGTGGCCGCCGGTGCGCATCACGGCGACCATCGTGCCGAGCTTGATCGCCTCGTCGATGTCATGGGTGACGAAGACGATGGTCTTGCCCAACTCGTCCTGGATCCGCAGGAGTTCGTCCTGAAGCCCCTTGCGGACCACGGGGTCGACCGCGGAGAACGGCTCGTCCATCAGCAGCACCGGCGGGTCGGCGGCGAGCGCCCGGGCCACGCCGACGCGCTGCTGCTGGCCGCCGGAGAGCTGGTACGGGTACCGCTTGGCGAGCGCCGAGTCCAGGCCCACCCGCTCCATCAGCTCGGCCGCGCGGGCCCGCGCCTTCTGCTTGGTCCAGCCGAGCAGCCGCGGCACGGTGGCGATGTTGTCGATGATGGTGCGGTGCTGGAAGAGACCGGCGTTCTGGATGACGTAACCCATCGACCGGCGCAGGGTGTTGACCGGCTGCGCGTGGATGTCCGCGCCGTCGAGGAGGATGCGGCCCTCGGTGGGTTCCACCATCCGGTTGATCATCCGCAGGGTCGTCGTCTTGCCGCAGCCCGAGGGGCCGACGAAGACCGTGATCGAGCGGTCCGGTATCTCCAGGGAGAGCCGGTCGACGGCGACCGTACCGTCCGGGTACCGCTTGGTGACTGAATCTATCCGTATCAAAACGCCGAATACCCTTCGGGTTTGCCAGAAAGTGCCCAGTTATCGACCACGGTCGCCGTGGCGCAGGCTGTTCGCCCAGAGTCTAAACCGGAAGTGTTTCAGCACTTTGGCAGCTGACTGATCCTCTTCAGTTTGTGACCTGGCCGCCCTCCGCTGTGCGCCACCTGTGAGTTCCCTGATTCTCATTCCTCGCTCAGTGAAGCCTCAGGACCGCCCCAGACAGCGCCCCGATCGTCATGGTCATGAACGCAACGAACGCGGGAGGCGTCCGGCGCCGGCCGGTCGAGACCGAGGTGCCGGTGGACAACGAGGCGCACATCCCGCTCCTCCTCGTGCTCGCCCAGCCCGACGGGCTCCGTGTGCAGGAGGTCCCGGCCGGCCGGGTCGAGGAACCCGACAGCGCCACCGTCCCCCAGAACGTCACGGCCCTGCCCGCCGGGGCAGCCACCGCCGTCGAGTCCATGGAGTACGCGTCATGACGACCCTCGCCCCACCGCCCGCCCCGGTCCAGGACGGCCGGCACCGGGCCGCCGCCCCGCCTGTCTCCCGTACCAGAAGGCTGTTCCTGGGCGCCCCGGAGGACCCGCGCTGGGCCCGCCCGGCCCTGTGGGCGATCCTGCTCCTGGCCACCGCCCTGTACACCTGGAACCTCACCTCGATCACCGGCAACTCCTTCTACGACGCCGCGGTCTACTCCGGCACCAAGAGCTGGAAGGCGTTCTTCTTCGGCGCCCTCGACGCGGGCAGCTTCATCACCGTCGACAAACCCCCCTTCGCCCTCTGGGTGATGGGCCTGTCCACCCGCGCCTTCGGATACGGCACCTGGCAGTTGCTGCTGCCGATGGTCGCCGTCGGCGTCGGCTCGGTGGCACTGCTGTACAAGCTGGTGAAGCGGGACTTCGGGGTCGTGGCGGCCACGATCGCGGCCCTCGTCCTGACCCTCACGCCGATCACCGTCGCCATCGACCGGGACACCAACCCCGACCCGGTCCTGGTCTTCCTGATGCTGCTCGGCGCGGCAGCGCTCCTGAAGGCGGTGCGCAACGGCAGGCTGCTGCCGCTGGTCTGGTCGGCGGTCGCGATCGGGTTCGCCTTCAACACCAAGATGATGCAGGCGTACGTGGTGCTGCCCGCGTTCTTCCTGGTCTACCTGTGGGCCGCGAACGCGTCGCTGGGCAGGCGCATCCGCAACCTCGCCGTCGCCACGGTGGCGTTGGTCGTGAGCAGCGCCTGGTGGATGGTGATCGTCGACCTGATCCCGGCCTCCTCGCGTCCCTACATCGGCGGCTCCACCGACAACACCGTGTGGGACCTGGTCATCGGCTACAACGGCTTCGGCCGGATCTTCGGGGCGGGTTCCTCGGTGGGTTCGCAGGGCAACGGCGCCAGCTTCGGCGGTAGTTCGGGCCTGTACCGGATGTTCAACGACATCATGGGCGGCCAGATCTCCTGGCTGATCCCGTTCGCCGCGATCGCCCTCGTCGGCGGCCTGGTGCTGCGCGGCCGGGCGCCGCGCACCGACGCCAGGCGGGCGGCGCTCATGCTCTGGGGCGGCTGGTTCGTCCTGCACTTCCTGACCTTCTCCCTCGCCGAGGGCACCTTCCACCCGTACTACGTCACCGCCATGGCACCCGGGATCGCCGCCCTGGCCGGTGCGGGCGGGGTCATGCTGTACAGGGCCTTCCGTGACGGCTCGGCCGCCCGGTGGGGCTGGGTGCTCCCGGTGGCGGTCGCCGCCGGCACCGTCTGGGCGGTCGTCCTGCTCCAGCGGGTCTCCGGCTCGGGCACGGTGTACACGGTCGCCGAGGCGGTGGCCGCGCTGGGCGGCGCGTTCGCGGTGGCCGGGCTGCTCGCCGGGCGGTTCATGAAGCGGCAGAGGCTGGTGGGCCTCGCGGCGGTGGCGGCGGTCGTCGCCCTGCTCGCCGGTCCCGCCGCCTACTCCGTCTCGGCCGCCACCAGCGCGAGCAGCAACGGCACCAACCCGACGGCCGGACCCAGCACCGGTGGGGGCACGGGCGGTATGGGCGGCGGCGGCGCGCCGAGCGGGGCCGGGAGCGGCACAGCCCCGAGCGGTTCCGGCAGCTCCGGCGGGCAGTCCATGGGGCAGCCGCCGACCGGAACGGGAAGCACCGGCACCGGCAACGGCTCCCGCACCGGCACCGGCTCCAGCACCGACAGCGGCACCGGCAGCCAGTCGCAGTCCGGCAGGGCCGCCGGGGGCATGGGCGGCGGCAGCCAGGTCAGCTCCGCGATGATCACGTACCTGAAGAAGCACCAGGACGGCGCCACCTGGCTGGTCGCGGTGGCCACCGACCAGACCGCGTCCTCGGTCATCCTGGAGTCCGGCCGGCCCGTCATCTCGATGGGCGGCTGGTCCGGCAGCGACGACGCGATGACCCTCGCCAAGCTCGAGAGCCTGGTGAAGGCGGGCAAGCTGCACTACGTCGTGGTCAGCAGCGACGGCGGCCAGGGCACCAGCTCCGAGATCGCGACCTGGGTGGAGAAGCACGGCACGGCGGTGAGCGCGTACAGCGGCCTGTACCGCCTGGACGCGTCCGACGTGGGCTGACCCCCTCCCCGCCGGAGCGGGTGGGCCACCGGTGTTCCCCGCCGGCGGCCCACCCGCTCCCCCGTCGCATCGAGATATCGTGGTGTGTCGGAGTGATCGACGAGAACGGTGGCACATGGCGGCGACGGCGGAACCGGACCCGGACGGCCTGATCGAGGTGTTCAAGGCCCTCGGCAACCCGGCCCGGCTGCAGATCATGCAGTGGCTGAAGGATCCCGACACGCACTTCGCCGCGTACGAGCCGATCGCGGACCGCCGGTCGGTCGGTGTGTGCGTCATGCACATCCAGGCCAAGTCCGGACTCTCCCAGTCGACGGTCTCCAGCTACATGAGCACCCTCGAACGGGCCGGGCTCGTGCACCCCACGAGGGTGGGCAAGTTCACCCACTACCGGCGTGACGAGGAGCGGCTGGCACAGCTGGCGGAGGCGATCGGCGCCACTCTCTGACCCGCATCAGATTGACGCATCGCAATATGTCGATATGATCTCCTCATGTCGACCTTCGATGCCGCCGAAGCCGCGCCCGTCGCCCTGATCGTGCACGCTCACCCCGAGCCCCGCTCGTTCAACACCGCCCAGATGACCACCGCCGCCCGGGTCCTGCGCGAAGCCGGGTACCGGGTCGACGTCCTGGACCTCTACGCCGACGGCTGGGCCCCGGTCCTCGGCCGCGAGGAGTTCGCACCGGTGGACGGTCCGTTCAAGCCGCAGGCCGAGCAGATGCGGGCCGTCGCGGAGGGGACGCTCGACGCGGCCGTCCGTGACCATCTCGACCGGCTGCTCGCCGCCGACCTGCTCGTGCTGTCGTTCCCACTGTGGTGGTTCTCGCTGCCCGCCGTCCTCAAGGGATGGATCGACCGGGTCTTCGTGATGGGCGAGGTCTTCGGCGGGGAGCACGGGCTCTTCGACGAGGGGGCCCTCGCCGGGAAGCGCGCGGTCCTGCTGGTCACGACCGGCGGGTCCGGCGAGGCGTTCCGGCCCGGCGGCACCTACGGCGCGCTGGACGACTTCCTGTTCCACATCCGCCGCGGAATGCTGGAGTTCGTCGGCTTCCAGGTCCTCGATCCGGTGGTCACCCACGCGCCGGCCCGCATGACCGACCAGGAGCGGTCGGCGGCCCTGGACGCGGTCGCGGAGTCCGTCGCACGCCTCGCGAAGGAGCGCCCCTCCCCCGTCCGCTGAACCGCCCGGGCCCGTCAGGCGGCCGTCGGCCGCTCCCCCGCGACCGGGAAACCCGGCGTCCGCAGCACCTGCCGGGCGGCGTCCACGGCGAACACCTCGCAGCCGGGGCGCGCGGCCGCCCACCCCACGCCCTCGGCACCCATCGCGAAGGCGGCCGTGGCCACGGAGTCCGCCTCGGTCAGCGAGGGGGCGACGACCGTCAGGCTGAGCAGGCCGGTCGCCGGGCGCCCGGTGCGGCCGTCGACGATGTGGTCGCCGCGCTCGTAGCGGGCGGAGGTGGCGACCGCCCCGTCGGTGAGTTCGAGGACCGTGCACAGCCGGTCGGCGTGCTCGGGGTGCCGTACCCCCACCCGCCAGGGCCCGCCGGCGGCGACCACGTCACCGCCGGCGTTCAGCACGAACCGGCGCGCCCCGGCCGCCGACAGCAGCTCCGCCGCCCGCTGCACCGACCAGCCCTTGACCACCGCACACGGGTCCAGGCCCCGCCCCGGCAGCCGTACGTCGAACGCGCCCCCGGTCGCCAGCCGGTACTCCTCGCACAGCGCGAGCACCTCGGCGAGGTCCGGACTCACCTCGGCCTCGGCGATCTCGCCCCGGTCGAGGCGGCAGACCTCGCTGTCCGGCCGGAAGGGGCTGAACCGCCCGTCGACCTCGCGCAGCCAGGCGAAGAGGGCGTCGGCGGCCTCCTCGAAGTCCCCCTCGTCGTCCGTCCGCAGGGACACCGGGAAACCCATGACGTGCTCGACCCGCCGCATCCGCTCAGCCCTTCGCGTCGATCGCGGCCTGGAGGGACTCCTTGTAGCCGTCGCTGGTGATCGTCGCGCCGGACACGGTGTCGATGTCGGCGCTCTGTGCCTTCAGTGTCTCAGCGACGAGCACCGGGACCGCGGCCGTGGTCTGCGGGTGGTCCGGCTGCTGGAGCATCGTGACGGCGGAGATCCTGTCACCGTCGAAGGTGACCTGCACCTGGACCGGCCCCTTGTCGGTGTCGACGGTCGTGCCCCTGACCACCGTCCCCGAAGACGCGGCTGCCGGGGAACTCGGGGCGGGCTCGGCGGTGGACGTGCCGGTGGTGGTCGTACCGCCGATCGACGGCTCGTAGCGCCAGACGGGGATCAGGCCCGCGATGGTCAGGACGACGACGGGTATGGCTCGCTGCACGGTGTCTCTCATCCCGCCAGGCTGAAACGCTCGAAGTGGATCTGCGGCTTGGGCACGCCCAGGTCGCCCAGGGTGCGCAGCACCGCGTTCATCATCGGGGGCGGCCCGCACAGGAAGACGTCCCGGTCGGCGATGTCCGGCACGAGCTGGGCCAGTTCGCGCGCCGCCAGCTTGTCCGGCACCGGCGGCCCGGTGACCAGGTGCAGCTCGGCGCCCTTGGCCACGGCGAGGTCGCGCAGTTCGTCGTAGAGGACGGCGTCCCGGTCGGCGGAGACGCGGTGGACGACCACCGCGTGGCCTTCGAGGGCCTCCAGGAGCGCGCGGATCGGGGTGACGCCGACGCCACCCGCGATGAGCAGGGAATCGGCCTTTCTCCGGTGCAGGGCGGTGAAGGCGCCGTAGGGGCCCTCGGCGAAGACGCGGGTGCCGACCTCGAGGTGGCGCAGGCCCGCGCTGCCGTCGCCCGCCGCCTTGGCGGTCAGGCGCAGGGTGCGGCCGTCAGGGGCGGCGGACAGGGAGAAAGGGTTCGCCTGCCACCAGCGGTCCTTCGTCAGGAACCGCCACAGGAAGAACTGGCCGGCCTGGGCGCCCAGCCGGTCGAGGTCGCGGCCTGTGACGTAGACGGACACCACGTTGTCCGACTCGGGGACGACGGCGGAGACCCGGAACCGGTGCCGGTGGTTGCGCCACAGGGGCAGGACCAGGCGGCCCAGGGCCACCGCGCCGAGCGCCACGCCCCACACCGCGTACCAGTACGCCGTCGCGGCGGACGAGGACGTGAAGGTCGTACCGACCGCGACCTGGTGGCTGAACGCCAGCACCACGGCCACATAGGTGTACAGGTGGATGAAGTGCCAGGTCTCGTAGGCGAGCCGGCGGCGGGCGTAGCGGGCCGAGACGGCGCCGACCACGAGGATGATGCCCAGCGCGACCACGGCCCGGAGCACGCCCTCGGTCGTCTCCGCGAGGTCGACCAGCTCGCCCACCGGGCCGACGCCCGCGCCGTCGGCGTAGCCGAAGCTGATGAAGACGGCGTGCGCGAGCAGCGTCCAGAGCAGGGCGAAGCCGGTCCAGCGGTGCCAGGAGGTCAGCCGGTCCATGCCGATCCGGCGGTCCAGCCAGGGCAGCCGGGCCACCAGCACCAGCTGGAAGGCCATGACGAGGGCGCCGTAGAGGCCGAAGAAGCGGCCGATGACGATCAGGGCGTTGGAGGCGAAGCCCGCCTGGGCGAAGAACCAGGCGACCACGGCCGCGTTCGCGGCGAGCACGGCGTACAGGCCCGTGCGGGCCACCACCCTGGGGCGTAGCGCCGTGGGGGGCGCGGGGCGTGCGTGGACGGTCGTCACGGGTGGGCAGCTCCTTGATCGGGTCCTGGGAGTCGAGCTTCACCCGCGGCCGCTGTCGTTTTCCTGTCGGACGACTTTCAACTGGTTATCGATGTGTTCTCGGTGTGGGCACGGGTCTGGCGTCCACGACCGCGTGCCGCAGTATGAGCGGGTGGAAAAAGTACGACTCCTCGTCGTGGACGACGACCCGCCGATCGCCGACCTGGTCGCGACGGTCGCGCGGTACGAGGGCTGGGACGCGGTCACCGCGTACTCCGGTGAGGACGCGCTGGCGCGGGCCGCCGAGTTCCGTCCGGACATCGTCGTGCTCGACCTGATGCTGCCCGACGTCGACGGCTTCGGTGTGCTCGACCGGCTGCGGCACTCCGGGACGATGGTGCCGGTGGTGTTCCTCACGGCCCGCGACGGGGTCGCCGACCGGGTCGCGGGGCTCACCCGGGGCGGGGACGACTACCTGGTCAAGCCGTTCGCGGTGGAGGAGCTGATGGCCCGGCTGCGCACGGTGCTGCGGCGCAGCGCGGGTCCCGGCTTCCAGCGCTCGGTGCTGCGGGTCGCCGACCTGACGATGGACGAGGACACCCGCGAGGTGCGCCGCGGCGACCGGCTGGTCTCCCTGACCCCGACCGAGTTCGAGGTGCTGCGCTACCTGATGCGCAAGTCGCCGACCGTGCTCACCAAGGCGCAGATCCTCGACCACGTGTGGGAGTACGGCTTCGGCGGCCGTTCGAACGTGGTGGAGCTGGTGGTCAGCAGGCTGCGCCGGAAGATGGACGAGGACGGCGCGCCGCTGATCCACACCGTGCGCGGCTTCGGGTACGTCATACGGCAGCAGGCGGCGGAGTGACCGTCCGGCTGCGGACCGGCGTGCCCCGGATCGGCCGGCTGCGGCGCTCGTACCGGGCGATGCGGCTGGGCACCCGGCTGGCGCTGGGGCTCGGGGCGCTGGCGCTGGTGGTGTTCGCGGTCGTCGGCACGTCGCTGACGATGTACATGCGGGACTACCTGTCGGCCCAGCTGGACGACCAACTGGGGCTGGCCCAGGTCGCCCAGTCCAAGAGCATCGCGCAGAACGGCACGCTCCAGGGCAAGAAGTACTACCACTGGTACTACGCCGTGTACGACGTCTCGGGCGGCACCCCGGTGCTGCGCAAGCCCGAGGAGAGCAGCGACCTGCCCGCGGACATCGCCCCGCTCACCTCGGTGGCGAAGGCTCAGATCGCCGCGGGCACCGAGGTGCTGCGCACCGAGGACCTGGCCGGCGAGGGCCAGTACCGGCTGCGCGGCTGCGCGGTGGAGCCGGGGGTGGTGCTGGTCAGCGGGGCGCCGACGAACAGCATCGACGCCACGGTACGGCAGCTGGTGACGGTCCAGGTGGTCGCCTTCGGACTGGCGCTGCTGGCACTGGTGGTGTTCGGCCGCCGGCTGCTGCGGCACGGTCTCGAACCGCTCAGCGACATGGCGCACACCGCCCACGGCATCGCCTCGCACAACCTGACGGAGTCCGCGGCCCGGCTTCCGCTGCGCGCGGCGAAGCGCGGCGGCGGCCCCGAGGTCGAGGAACTGCGCACCGCGTTCAACACCATGCTGGAGCACATCGACCACTCGCTCGCCGTGCGCGCCGAGGCCGAACAACGGCTGCGCCGGTTCGTCGCGGACGCCTCGCACGAACTGCGCACCCCGCTGATGTCGGTGCGCGGCTACGCCGACCTCTTCCAGTACGCCGCCGCCAACGAGCCCGAGGAACGCGAGCGGCACCTCGCCCGGCTGCGCGCGGAGGCGGCCCGGATGGGCATCCTCCTCGACGACCTGCTGCTGCTCGCGCGGCTCGACGCCGCCGAGGTGGAGACCCCGCTGCGGCTGGAGCAGGCCGACCTGACGGAACTGGTCCGGGAGGCGGCCGACGCCTTCCGCGCCGCCCACGCCGACCACCCGCTGACGGTGACCGCCGGCCCGGACCCGGTGCCGGTCCGCCTCGATCCGGTCCGGATCCGCCAGGTGCTGGACAACCTCCTCACCAACGCGGCCGTCCACACGCCCACCGGCACCCCGGTCTCCGTCGCGGTCACGGTCGCCGCGGACTCGGCGTCGGTCAGCGTCACCGACCGCGGCCCCGGCATCCTGGCCGGCGACCGCGCCCGGGTCTTCGACCGCTTCTACCGCGTCGACAAGGCCCGCAGCCGGGACCGCGGTGGCAGCGGGCTCGGCCTGTCGGTGGCCCGGGCGCTGGTGGAGGCGCACGGCGGGACCATCGGACTGGGCGACGGCCCCAGGGACACCACGGTGTTCACCCTGACGCTGCCGAGGAAGCCGGCGGGTTCGGCGGCGGCCCGCAGGGCCGCGGGGAACCGCGTGACCAGCCACGACGGCGCCGCAGACGACTGACGGCACATCGCGGCCCTGCCGGCGGGGCGCTCAGCCCCCCGCCTCCTCCATGGAGCTGAACCCGCCCGGCCGGCGGTGCGGACGCGCCGCCAGCACCGCGACGTCGTCCTCGGCGTGCCGCGCGTCGAGACGGGTGAGGATGGACTCCAGCAGGCCGTCGACGTCGACGGCGGGGGTGAAGTGCAGTTCGGCGAGGCGGTCCAGGGAGCGGTCGATGTCCTCGCCCCTGCGTTCCACCAGGCCGTCCGTGAAGAGCACCAGCGCCTCGTCGGGTTCGAACTGGTGGGTGGCCGACTCGTAGCCGCCGAACCCGGTGCCCAGGGGCGGGCCGACGGGGACCCGCAGGAGTGCGGTACGGCCTCCCCTGGTGATCAGCGCGGGCGGCAGATGGCCGGCGCTGGACAGGGTGACCTGCCCACGGCTGGGGTCGACGCGTACCAGCAGGCAGGTGGCGGGTCTTCGGTCCGCCTCGGTGGCGGCGATGTCGTCCAGCTGGCGCAGCACCCGGTGCGGCGGCAGCTCGGAGGAGGCGATGTAGCGCAGGGAGGACCGGTACGCGCTCATGTCGACGGCGGCCTCCAGGCCGTGGCCCATCACGTCGCCGACGACGAGCAGTGTGCGCCCGAAGTGCAGCCGTACGGTCTCGCACCAGTCGCCGCCGACCAGTGCCCGCCCGCCGGCCGGGAGGTAGCGGATCGACACGTCCAGGTTGGGGTGCGGCCGGCCCGGCTCGGAGAGCAGGGCGCGCTGCAGGTCGGCGGCGGTGCGGTTGACCTGATCGTACTCGCGGGCGTGCCGGATGTGGGAGGCGGCGCGTTCGGCGAGGAGGGCGAGCTGTTCGGCCTCCGCACGGGCGAAGGGCCGCCCCTCTCGGGCGCAGACCAGGACGCCGTACTGGTCGGAGCCGCTGGTCAGGAGCGCGCACAGGGCCGGGCGGGTGTGGCCGCCGACCGGGCGGGACAGCCAGGGGTCCGCCCAGTGGTCGGCGGCCGGGGTACCCGCGTCCCGGGCCACCGCCGTCGCCCAGCGGGCGTCGGGCAGCAGGTCGGCGTCGCCGCTGATCGACTCGTAGCCGGAGACGGTGTCCCCGACCCGCCGCAGCACAGCCGCACCGCCACCGGCCAGCCGCACCGCCGCCCGGGTCAGTTCCGTGCAGGTGGTGGACTCGTCGAGGCCGGTGCCGATACCGGCCGCGGCCGTGCGCAGCGCCCTGAACGGCGCGGAGCCGCCGGCGTCCGGTCCGCCCCTGCCGTCGGCGGACGCGGGTCCCCGGCGGGACCGGAACCATCGCGTGACATCCGACACCCTCACAGAATCTCAAACAGCACCCGTCCGGGCACCAGCCGCCGGCGGGCGCGGGGGATCAGACCCCCTCCGGCGTCCATGCGGCGACCAGGTCGAGCAGGCCGGGGAAGCGCGCGTCGAGGTCGGCGACGCGGACGTGGCTGCGGCGTTCCAGGCCGTACTGGCGCTGCCGGGTGACGCCCGCCTCGCGCAGGGCCTTGAAGTGGTGGGTCAGCGAGGACTTCGGGCGGTCGAAGCCGAACCAGCCGCAGGTGTGGTCGAACCGCTCGGACTCCAGCAGGAGTTTCTGCACGATGCGCAGCCGCAGCGGGTCGCTCAGCGCTGCGCTTAGTGCTCCCCGACCATGGCGACCGCGAGGGCCTCCTTGGTCGGGTAGTGGAAATACACCGCCCCCTTGGTCATCTCCACCCGGTCGGCCACGTCCTTGACCGACGTGTGGCGGAATCCACACACCTGCTCAACTGACCCACCCCGAGTGGCCCTCCGGGCCGGACGTGGACGTCGAAGGTGCGCTGAAGGCCCGCAGGACGCTCCTGGACCAGCTTCTCGCCCCGCGCACCTACGCCTTCGCGTTCCACTTCGGGGACCAGGCCTTCGGCCGCGTCGTACGCGACGCGGCCGGAGACGTCCGACGGCGGCCGGTGCCGTCCCGGGCCCTTGTGCCCAGCCCGGTCCGGCTCTCCTGACCGCCCCCGGCCTCAGCTCTCGTCGGCGGTCAGCCGCAGCGAGATCGAGTTGATGCAGTACCGCTGGTCGGTCGGGGTGGCATACCCCTCACCCTCGAACACGTGCCCGAGGTGCGAGCCGCAGCGTGCGCAGCGCACCTCGGTGCGCACCATCCCGTGCGTGCGGTCCTCGATCAGCTCGACCGCGTCGGTGTCCTTCGGGTCGTAGAAGCTCGGCCACCCGCAGTGGGACTCGAACTTCGTGTCGGAGGTGAACAGCTCGGCACCGCAGGCGCGACAGGAGTACACGCCCTTGGTCTTGGTGTCGGTGTACTCACCCCTGAAGGCCGGCTCGGTCGCCGCCTGACGCAGCACGGCGTACTCGGCCGGCGACAGCTCCGCCCGCCACTGCTCGTCCGGCTTCTCGACGTCGTACGACATGACTCTCAGCCCCTCACTTCGCCAGGCGTTCCAGGATCCTCGGGCCCAGGTCGGTCACGTCACCCGCGCCCATGGTGAGAACCAGATCACCGGGCTTCGTCATTCCCGCGACCACAGCGGGGACCTCGTCCTTGTCGTGGACGGCCGTGACGTCGGCACCGGCCGCGCGGGCGGCCTCGATGATCAGCTCGCTGGTGACGCCGGGGATCGGGTCCTCACGGGCCGGGTAGATGTCCAGGACGACCGAGGCGTCCGCGAGCGCCAGCGCGTCGCCCATCTCCTTGCCCAGCTCCTGGGTGCGGGAGAACAGGTGCGGCTGGAAGACGACCAGGATCCGGGCGTCCCCGGCGGCGCCACGCATGGCCTCCAGGTCGGCGGTCATCTCGGTCGGGTGGTGGGCGTAGGAGTCGATCACCTGGACGCCGGCCGCCTCGCCCTTGAGCTGCAGACGCCGCTTCACACCCGTGTACGCGGCCAGGGCGGGCGCGAGCTCGGCGGCGGGGACCCCCAGGGCCACGCCCGCGGCCAGCGCGGCGACCGCGTTGTGCGCGTAGTGCCGGCCGGGCACGGAGACCGTGAACGTCAGCTCGGCCCCGTCCAGCAGGACCGTGACCTCGCTCTTCAGGCCCTGCGGAACGACGGACAGCACCCGGACGTCGGCGTCCGCGGCCTCGCCGTACGTCACCGTCCGGACCTTCCCCGCCACTCGCCGGGTCAGCTCGCGCGCCCCCTCGTGGTCGGCGTTGACCACCAGCGTGCCGCCGGGCACGATCCGGCCGGCGAAGGTCTCGAAGGACTCGTAGATCTCGTCCATCGAGGCGTAGTTGGCGTGGTGGTCGAGCTCCACGTTGAGGACGATGGCGACCTCGGGCGCGTACGTGTGGAAGCTGCGGTCCGATTCGTCCGCCTCGGCGACGAAGATCTCGCCCTCGCCGTGCAGGGCGTTGGAGCCGGGGGCGTCGAGGTCGCCGCCGATGGCGTACGAGGGGCCGCGGCCCAGCGCGGTCAGGGAGACCGCGAGCATGGACGTGGTGGTGGTCTTGCCGTGCGTGCCGGCGACCGCGATCGGCCGCAGGCCGTCCATCAGGGCGGCGAGGGCGTCGGAACGGTGCACCACCGGGACGCCCAGCTCGGCCGCGCGGGCCAGCTCCGGGTTGTCCTTCCGGATCGCCGACGACACGACGACACAGCTGGCGTCGTCGGCGAGGTGCCCGGCCGCGTGCCCGATGTGCACGGTGACGCCGAGCGCCCGCAGCGCCCCGGCGGTCTCCGACTCCCTGGCGTCGCTCCCGGCCACCTCGGCCCCGCGCTGCGCGAGGATCTTGGCGATCCCCGACATCCCGGCGCCGCCGATCCCGATGAAGTGCGGACGCTCCATGGCGGAAGGAAGGCCGGGTGCCATGTGTTTCTCCCAGAGACGGTGACGTGCGAAAGCGTGCCTAGCCTATGTGCTGAAGCCCGCTCGGCTTCGCAAGGGACTCTCAGGAACCGCGCGACCAGCCCCCACGAACCCGCACCCGCCGACGCACCGCACCCCTCGCCCCTACGCCTTGCTGTGCGAGAACAGCTTCAGCACCGGGACCCCCACCTTGTGCCGCGCCCGCGACGCCCAGTCCCGGTGGAAGAACTCCTCCACGTAGTGCGGATCGGTCAGCACGATCACCTCGTCCGCGCCCACCTCTTCCACCAGCTTCCGCAGCGCGTCCAGCGGGTGGTCCTCGACCATCCGCCCCTCCGCCGTGCTTCCCGCCGCCCGCAGGGCCGTCAGGGACACGTCCAGCGCCTGCTCCGCAGGGCCCTTCGCCGCATCCCCCTCCGGCGTCTCGCGCTCGCGCGTCGCCTCGTCGAGTTCGCCGAGTGCGATGTCGTCGATGGCCCGCAGCAGGCGGTCCGCCTGGTCGCCGCGCGGCTGGAGCAGTACGTGGAAGGCGACCTGCTCGTCCCCGTGCAAGGTGGTGACGAACTCCACGTCGGCGGACGTCAGGGCCTTCTCGATCATCAGAACGCTTGTGAACACCAGGCGCCTCTTCTCCTAGAGGGCCGCACGACCCTCTGTCCTCCGTGGGGTCGGCACCCCTGCGGAAACCATCCTGCCCCGTGATCGCACGGGTACTGCCGGATTCAGTGTGCCCGCCGGAAGCTAAGCGGAACGACACATTCCGCTGATGTCAGGACCGGCGGTAGCGACCGAACAGGAATCCGGCCTCTTCCAGGAGGGACACTAGTTCGAAGCGTCGGGGTACGGCGACACCGGGCCCCCCGGCGATCCGCTGCGCGTCGCCGGCTGTGAGCATCGGGGAGACGGTCAGGCACAGCTCGTCGAGGACACCGGCGGCGACGAACTGCCCGAGCAGCCGGGGCCCGCCCTCGGTGAGCAGCCGGGTGTGGCCGAGACCGGCCAGGGCGCGGACCGCGCGGGCGGGGTCGACGCCGACGCCGTCACCGGCGACCACCACGCGGGCGCCGGCCTTCTCGGCGGCGGCGACGCGGTCGGGGGCCGCGGCCGCGCCGGTGAGGATCAGCGTGGGCACGAGGGGCGAGGTGAACAGCGGGAGCGAGTAGTCGAGGTCGAGGCTCGCGGTGACGACGGCGACCGCGGCGACCACGCTCTGACCGGCCGCGGCCCGGGCGCCCGCGAACTCCGCCCGCTCGCGCACCGGCCGGTACCCCTCCTGCCGTACCGTTTCCGCACCCACGACGACGACGTCCGCGAGCCCGCGCAGGGTGCCGAAGATCCGCATGTCGGCCGCGCCGGAGATGGGCTGCGACCGGCCGTCGTGCTGCCCGGCGCCGTCGAGCGTGGACACCATGTTGGCTCGCAGCCACGCCTCCCGCCCGGCGGACTCGGGGTAGGCATAGGCGAGGGCCAGCTCGGCAAGGCTCCACTCCCCCTCCCCTTCGGCCGGACCGCCGGAGGCCCGCGCAGCTGTTTGTTCGGTCACAGGGAACAGGCGTCGCATGTCGTGCAGTGTGGCACGGCAACCGAACGGGTCCGGCGAAGTCAGCCGCGGTCAGGCAGCTCACGGAGGGCGCTGGGGGCACCCCCGGCGCAAGGCCGGGGAGAAGCGCGCGGCCGGCACGACGGCGCCGCGGCCGACCGATCGCCTATCGCGGCGCTTCCGGCCGAGCGCTTAGCATGGGTAACCGTGTCGTCTTCTCCCGCCGCATCCGAGGTCAGCCCCATAGCCGACGCGGCCCCGCTGTCCCTGTGCGCCCGTTCGCCGCACGTCCCCGCGGACCGGCTGGTCGCCGAGATGGTGCCGCCGCCCCGCTTCGACTCGGTCCGCTTCGCCACCTACCTCCCGGACCCGAACCAGCCGAGCCAGACCGAGGCCGTGCGGGTCCTGGAAGGGTTCGCCGGCGGTCTCGGCGGGGCACACGCGGTGGCCGGGGGCAGGCGCGGTCTCTTCGGCTTCGGGAAGGCGAAGGCACCGAAGACACCGGCCGGGCCCCGCGGGGTCTACCTCGACGGCGGGTACGGCGTCGGCAAGACCCACCTGCTCGCCTCCCTCTGGCACGCCACCCCCGCCGAGCCCGCGCTGAAGGCGTTCGGCACCTTCGTGGAGCTGACCAACCTGGTCGGCGCCCTCGGCTTCCAGCAGACCGTGCAGACCCTCTCCGGCCACCGCCTGCTGTGCATCGACGAGTTCGAGCTGGACGACCCGGGCGACACGGTCCTGGTGTCGACGCTGCTCGGCCGCCTGGTGGAGGCGGGTGTCGCGCTCGCCGCCACCTCCAACACCCTGCCGGGCAAGCTCGGCGAGGGCCGGTTCGCCGCCGCCGACTTCCTGCGCGAGATCCAGGGCCTGTCGGCCCACTTCCGCACCCTGCGCATCGACGGCGAGGACTACCGCCACCGCGGCCTGCCCGAGGCACCGCCGCCGTACTCCGACGAACAGGTGACGAAGGCGGCGTACGCCACCCCGGGCGCCTCGCTCGACGACTTCCCGCACCTCCTGGACCACCTGGCCAAGGTGCACCCGAGCCGGTACGGCGCGCTCACCGACGGCCTGAGCGCAGTCTGCCTGACGGACGTGCAGCCGGTGCCCGACCAGTCGACCGCGCTGCGGCTCGTGGTCCTCGCGGACCGGCTCTACGACCGCGAGGTCCCGGTCCTGGCCTCCGGACTCCCCTTCGACCGGCTGTTCAGCGAGGAGATGCTGAACGGCGGCTACCGCAAGAAGTACTTCCGCGCGATATCCCGGCTCACCGCCCTGGCCAGGGACGCCAAGGGGCTCGTGGCCACCGACTAGGCGTCGGCGAACGCGCCGATAGTCGATCAAGGTCACCGGGTCAAGAGCCCGATCAGGCCACGCCACCGACACTTTTCACGCTCTCTTCGGCTCGCAACACCGAGTTAACCCTGCAAACAACTTTGCAGGGTTAACGTGTTTCTTGACCAACCATTGACCTGTGCTTGGTGCACACGAGAGGCGTGAACTGCCGCGAGGGAGGCTCATGTTCCGAGGTACGACAGCCCGGACCGTGTTCTCGCTCCTGGCCGCCGCCCTGCTCACCGTCCAGTTCTTCGCGCCTGCGGAAACCTTCGCAGCCGCGCACACCCTCAGTCATGTCGAGGCCAAAGCCCAGCCCGGGCCGCAGTCCTCGGCGAAGGCCGTCCGCGCCGGTTCGCACATCCTCCGTGACCTCCACGGCCACTGCGGCGAGCCGCCCGGCTCGCCGCGGAGCGCCGACCGCCATCGCAGCCCCACCGCCGGCTGGGCGGACGACCGTCCGCCCACCGCACGGCACACCGAGGCCATACGCACCCCGGTGCCCGCCAACGCCGGGCACCACCGCACGTCGAGAGCGTCCAGAGCCCACTCACCCGCCGCGCTCCAGGTCTTCCGCTGCTGACGGAACGGGCTCTGCCCAGGGCACTTCACGCCCTTCATCCCCCCACACACACGTCGTGCAAGCCCGACGCGCCGCTGTAGCGCGCCAGGAGGAATCCACACACCATGCAGCCCCTCATCGACAACGCCCGTACGTTCGGACAGCGCCCTGAGGAGTTCGCCAGGCTCGCCGAAGGCCAGTCCCCGCAGGTGCTCTTCATCACGTGCTCCGATTCCCGGGTCGTCCCGGCCCTGATCACCGGCGCCCGCCCGGGCGAGCTCTTCGAGCTGCGCACCGCGGGCAACATCGTCCCGCCGTACGCCTCGACCACCCCCACCAGCGAGGCCGCCACCATCGAGTACGCCGTGGAGGTGCTCGGCGTCCGCGACATCGTCGTCTGCGGGCACTCGCACTGCGGCGCCGTCGGCGCGCTGGTGCGCGGCGACGACCTGACCGCCGTACCCGCCGTACGGGACTGGCTGGCCAGCGCCGGACCGCGTCCGAGCGGGGCGGCCGAGGATCCGGCCGTCGCGGAGGGCGTGCAGAACCACGTGCTCGCCCAGCTGCTGCGGCTGCGCTCGTACCCCTGCATCGACAGGAGGCTGACCGCGGGCGAACTGACCCTGCGCGGCTGGTACTACGAGGTCCACACCGGTGCCGTGCGCGAACACCGCGCCGCCACCGACACCTTCGAGGCCCTGTGAGCGCCGCGATGACCAAGTTCCCTTCCATACGTCAGGACTTCGCCGCCTCTCTCGTCGTGTTCCTGGTCGCGCTCCCGCTCTGCGTGGGCGTGGCCGTCGCCTCCGGTGTCCCGGCCGAACTGGGCCTGGTCACCGGCATCGTGGGCGGTCTCGTCACCGGGATGCTGCGGGGCAGCAGCCTTCAGGTGTCGGGGCCGGCCGCCGGTCTGACCGTGCTCGTCTTCGAGGCGGTGCGGGAGTTCGGACTGCCGCTGCTCGGGGTGATCGTGCTGGTCACCGGTGTCCTCCAGATCGCCATGGGCGTGCTGCGGCTGGGGCGCTGGTTCCGGGCCATCTCGGTCTCGGTCGTCGAGGGCATGCTGGCCGGAATCGGCCTGGTGCTGATCGCCGGCCAGCTGTATCCGGCCCTCGCCGCCAAGGCCCCCGAGTCCGGCCCCGGCAAGATAGCCGGGCTGCCCGGTGCGTTCCTGGACGCCCTCGGGGACGGCGAGGCACTGGCATCGCTCGCCCTCGGCGCGGGCACGGTCGCGGTCCTGGTGCTGTGGAAGTACGCCCCGGCGAAGGTGCGGACGGTCCCCGGACCGCTGGCCGCCGTCGGCCTCGCCACCCTGGCCGCCTTCCTGCTGAGCCTCCCGGTCGCCACCGTCGAGGTGCACGGGCTGCTGGACTCGGTCCAGCCGCCCCCGCTGAGCGCCTTCGGCGAACTGGCGAGCGTCGGACTGATCGGCACGATCGTCGCCTTCACACTGATCGCGTCCGCCGAGTCGCTGTTCAGCGCGGCGGCCGTGGACCGGCTGCACGACGGTCCGCGTACCCGGTACAACCAGGAGCTGATCGCCCAGGGCGCGGGCAACGCGCTCTGCGGGGTGCTCGGCGCACTGCCGATGACCGCGGTGATCGTGCGCAGCGCGGCCAACGTCCAGGCGGGCGCCCGTACCAAGGCGTCCCGGGTGCTGCACGGCGTCTGGCTGCTGCTGTTCGCGGCGCTGCTGCCGGGAGTGCTGGCATACATACCGATCCCGGCGCTCGCCGGAATCCTGGTCTACTCGGGCGCCAAGCTGATCCCGGTGCGCGCGCTGGCCGTGCTGTGGCGCGAGCACCGGGGCGAGGCGGTCGTCCTCGTCGTCACGGCGGTGTCGATCGTCGCGGTGAGCATGTTCGAGGGCGTGCTGATCGGGCTCGCCCTGTCGATCGTCAAGACCGCCTGGGAGGCCTCGCACCTCAAACTGGAGGTCGTCGACAAGGGCGCGGGACCGATCGACGCCCATCTGTCGGGCAACGCGACCTTCCTGCGGCTGCCGAAGATCCTCGACAGCCTGGAGGCGCTGCCCCAGGACCGCCCGATCCGGGTGGACCTCTCCGGGCTGCACCACCTCGATCACGCCTGCCGGACCGCGCTGGAGAGCTGGGCCCAGCGGCACAGCGACGCGGACACCGAGCCGGTGAAGGTCACGGCCGCCTGAACCGGCGGCCGCCCCGGGGGGGGGGGGGGGGGGGCCCCCGCCCCCCCCCCCCCCCCACCCCCCCCCTGGGGTGGGTTCACCCGTCTCCTCGGGGGGCTCGTTTTCGCGACAGAAAGACCGAAAATCCTTTCCCTGGGGGTGGGGGGGGTTG
>NZ_JBVJNZ010000007.1:346713-464097 GCF_055583445.1 Streptomyces sp. NPDC104761
ACACACACGACCAAGAGACAACACACGGGAGTCCCCCCCCCCCCCCCCCCCCCCCCCCCCCTCCCCCTCCCCCCCCCCCCCCCCCCCCCCCCCCCCCCCCCCGGACCAGCTGCCCTGGGCCGTGGCCCCGATCGTCCCGTCGGGCATATCGTTGCAGCAACAGACATATCGGACCTCTTTGACTGGGGGTCGTGATGGTTCAGGAGCTGCTGGTCGCGGTGGTGACGGCGCTGTGCGTCGGCGCGCTGTACCTGGCCGCCGGCGCCCGGGTCGTCAAGCAGTACGAGCAGGGCGTGCTGTTCCGGCTCGGCCGCGTCTCCGGTGACGTGCGGACGCCCGGCTTCAACCTGGTGATCCCGTTCGTGGACCGGCTGCACAAGGTCAACCTGCAGATCGTGACGCTGCCGATCCCGGCCCAGGAGGGCATCACCCGCGACAACGTCACCGTGCGCGTGGACGCGGTCGTCTACTTCCGGGTGGTCGACGCGGTGAGCGCGCTGATCAAGGTCGAGGACTACAAGTTCGCGGTCTCGCAGATGGCCCAGACCTCACTGCGGTCCATCATCGGCAAGAGCGACCTGGACGACCTGCTGTCCAACCGCGAGAAGCTCAACCAGGGCCTGGAGCTGATGATCGACAGCCCGGCCGTGGGCTGGGGCGTGCAGGTGGACCGGGTCGAGATCAAGGATGTGTCCCTGCCGGACACGATGAAGCGCTCGATGGCCCGCCAGGCCGAGGCCGACCGGGAGCGCCGGGCCCGGATCATCAACGCCGACGCCGAACTCCAGGCCTCGAAGAAGCTGGCCGAGGCGGCCCAGCAGATGGCGGACACGCCGTCGGCCCTGCAGCTGCGGCTGCTGCAGACGATCGTCGCGGTGGCCGCCGAGAAGAACTCCACCCTGGTCCTGCCGTTCCCGGTGGAGCTGCTGCGGTTCCTGGAGCGGGCCGGCGGGCAGCAGCCGGGTCCGAACGGCGACGCCCCGGCCGAGATCGACGAGAACACCGTGCGGACGGGGCCGCCGCCCGGGTGACCCGGCGCCGTGCCGCTCGTCGCGCCACACCCGAAAATCCGACATACCGACCTACGTTCGTACGGTGATCCGACTAGCACGCCGTCTTACCGGTACGAGCACCGTATGTGTCGCCCTGGGCGCCGCGCTCGCCGCCTGTGGCACCACCGAGGCCCCGCACCCCGGCCCCCCGGCCCCCGCCAGGGCCTCCTCCTCCGCCACCCCGCCGCCCACGCTCGCCCTCGGGCCCGGCGGTACGGCCCCCGTCTTCACGAACGGCCCGCGCACCCTGGGCAAGACCGTCGCCCTCACCTTCGACGCCGACATGACCGCCGACCAGGGACCGCGCGCGGCCAAGGGCGAGCACTTCGACAACCCGGCGCTGATCGCGACCCTGCGCAGACTGAAGGTGCCGGCCACGATCTTCATGACCGGCCGTTGGGCCGACGAGTACCCGGCCCAGGCCCGTTCGCTCGGCCGCGACCCGCAGTTCGAGGTGGCCAACCACTCCTACAGCCACTACGCGTTCACCGGCGACTGCTATGGCCTGCCGACGGTCGCCGCCGCGAACATGAAGTCGGACGTGGAGCGCGCCTACGCCGCCCTGCTCCGCGCCGGGGTGCCGCACCCGATGCCGTACTTCCGCTTCCCCGGCGGCTGCTACGACCGCCAGGCGCTGCGGGCGGTCGGCACGCTCGGGGTCACCGCGGTGCAGTGGGACGTGGTGAGCGGGGACGCCTTCGCGACGGACGCCGACGCGGTGACCAAGCAGGTGCTGGACGGGGTGAAGCCGGGCTCGGTGGTCGTCATGCACTGCACCCGCAGCGCCGCCCCGACCACCGAGCAGGTGGTACGGACCGTCGTACCGGAACTGCGCAAGCGGGGCTTCCGGTTCGTGAAGGTCTCCGAGCTGATCGGGCAGACGCCGGGCCACCGGTGACCGTCCTACGCTGGAGGCATGAGCGATGAGGGCTACTGCACGACCGACGGGGCCGCGAAGCCGCCGGCGGCGGAGGGACCGCCGTACGCGGAGTGCGTCCTGTGCCGGGAGCCGACGGAGTACCCGGAGTCGTACAAGGGCATCACGTTGTGCCCGCGGTGCGAGTGGCAGGAGGCCCAGCGGACCGCCTGTTCAGGATGAGCGGCGGCCGTTGAGGGCGCAGGCCAGGGTGAAGGCCCGCGCGGTTCCTCCCCCAGCCTTCGGCCGGGGGTGCTCCCAGCGCCCCTTAGGGTGTTCGTGTGAGCGCTCCTTTCCAGGTCACGGCGAACAGCCGGGACGAAGCACCCCAGTTCGTGCTGCCTCTCGTCGTGCGGATAGAGAAGTCGGCTCCCCCGGCCCGCACCGACGCCCTCGAAACCGCCGCCCGGGCCGTGCTGAGCATGCTCAGTGACGCGCGGGCGCTCGGCGACGGGGAGTGGGCGCAGGCCGTTCGGGACTGGGAGGACGCGCGGATCCGGAAGGTCGTGCGGCGGGCTCGGGGGGCCGAGTGGCGGCGGGCCGGGGAGTTGCCCGGGATCACCCTCACGGGGAAGTCGGCCGAGGTACGGGTGTTTCCGCCGGTTCCCCTGGACGGGTGGCCCCGGGACCTGGCGAAACTCCAGGTGTCCGGCACCGAGCTGGACGACCCCGAGCCGCCGGTGGCCGCCGACCGGTCCGCGCCCGTGCTGTGGCTGAACCCGGAGCTGGAGATGTCGGCAGGGAAGGCGATGGCACAGGCCGGGCACGGGGCCCAGCTGGCCTGGTGGGCGCTGTCGCAGGAGGAGCGGGAGGCGTGGCGCGACGCCGGGTTCCCGCTCGCCGTGCGGACCGCCGATCCGGCCGAGTGGCGTGAACTGACGGGCAGCGGGCTGCCGTTGGTACGGGACGCCGGTTTCACCGAGATCGCGCCGGGCAGCTGCACGGTGGTCGCGGATCATCCGGCACTTCACTGACCTGGCGTTTTTTGACTTCCCTGGCAAACTTTGCCGTTTGTTTGAACATCGTCGCCGCCCCGCCCGTACGTCCTGGCACTGAACCAGCGACACGGGGAGGCATCCCTTGCGGCGTTTCAACGGTACGGCCATGATCCTGGCGGCCCTGGCCACCACGCTCGGCGCGCTCGCCTACCCCGTGTGGTCGTACGCCGACCGTTCCGGCACCGGTCAGGCGAACCTGGCGGCGGGGACCGTGGCCACCCAGTGGGGTCCGCTGTCCGCCGCCGACCGCGATCTGATCGTGCGGGTCCGGCTCGCCGGGCTGTGGGAGCTGCCGGCCGGGCAGCAGGCCGTCCAGCGGGCGCCGAGCGCGGAGATCAAGGAGGCCGGCGACCATCTGATCGTCGGCCACACCGACCTGGACCGGCGGGTCCGGATCGTCGCGGGCCAGCTGGGCGTCGAGCTGCCCAACGTGCCGAACGAGCAGCAGCAGGGCTGGCTCCAGGAGATGTCGGCGGCGACCGGCGCGGAGTACGAGTACAAGTTCGTGAACCTGCTGCGGGCCGCGCACGGCAAGATCTTCCCGGCGATCGGGACGGTGCGGAACACCACCCGCAACAGCCTGGTACGGCAGCTGGCCTCGGACGCCAACCAGACCGTGCTGGACCACATCACGATCCTGGAGAAGACCGGGAAGGTCGACTTCGAGGCGATCGCCAACGAGATCGCGGGCACCAGCACCGCCAGCCCGACCGGTCCGCCGGTGCCGGCGCCCGGGGTGGTGGTGCCCTCCGCGCCGGCCGCGCAGGCGAGCGGCGACCTGCGCACCACCTCCCGGCCCTCCCCCGGCGAACCGGGCACGGTGAACACCGCCCGCCCCGACCCGGTGGACAGCCTGGGCGTGCTCGGCGGGTAGCCGCCCGGTCAGCTCCCCGGAGCGCGGCCGCGAACCTCAAATGTTGCTCTGAAGCGGCAGAGGACACGGTTCGCGGCCGCGCTCCGGGGCCATACCCCCGTCATCGGGAACAGGTCGGAGCAGGAGGGGGACGGCCATGACCCTGGAGCGGCTGGGCACGGGCATCGGCTGGCGGCCGGAGATCGCGGACGCGGTGGAACGCATGCCGGGCATCGACTGGGTCGAGGTCGTGGCCGAGAACACCTGTCCCGGCCACCTCCCCGAGTCGCTGCGGCGGCTGCGCGAGCGCGGGGTGACGGTCGTGCCGCACGGTGTCTCGCTGGGGCTGGGCGGCGCGGACCGCCCGGACGAGGACCGGCTCACCGCGCTCGCCGAGCGGGTGGCGGCGCTGGGTTCGCCGCTGGTCACCGAGCACATCGCGTTCGTCCGCGCGGGCGGCCCGCGCACGGCCTCGCCGGTCCTGGAGGCGGGCCACCTGCTCCCCGTCCCCCGCACCCGGGACGCCCTCGACGTGCTCTGCGAGAACGTCCGCATCGCCCAGGCCGCGCTGCCTGTGCCGCTCGCGGTCGAGAACATCGCCGCGATCGTCTCGTGGCCGGGCGAGGAGATGACCGAGGGGCAGTTCCTGTACGACCTCGCGGACCGCACCGGGGTACGGCTGCTGATCGACGTGGCGAACCTGCACACCAACCACGTCAACCGGGGCGAGGACCCGGCCAAGGCGCTCGCCGGACTTCCCGTCGAGGCGATCGCCTACGTCCACGTCGCGGGCGGCTTCGAGCGGGACGGCGTCTGGCACGACAGCCACGCCCACCCGGTGCCCCCGGCGGTCCTGGACATCCTGACCGGCCTCGCGTCCCGGGTCACGCCGCCCGGTGTGCTGCTGGAGCGGGACGAGAACTTCCCGGAACCGGCCGAGCTGGAGCGGGAGCTGGCGGCGATCCGGACGGCGGTCGCGGCCGGGGGTGCGGTGGCCGGCGGCCCGTGGGAGCCCTCGCCGGCGGCTCCCGCCTCCGACATCCCCGACGCCGTCCGGGAGCGGGTCGGGCTCGCGCAGACCGCGATGCTGTCGTCGCTGGTCGCCGGGACGCCGGTGCCGGAGGGGTTCGACCGGGCGCGGATGGGGGTGCAGGCGCGGGCGCTGGCGGCGAAGCGGGCGGACGTGGTGGCGAAGATCGCACCGGAACTGCCGGAGATTCTGGGCGCCGGGTACCGGGCGGCGTTCCTCGCGTACGCGCAGGAGCGGCCGATGACGGGCGGCTACCGGCGGGACGCCCTGGAGTTCGCGGGCGCGCTGCTGCGGGCCGGGGGCGGTTCCTCTCATCGGCGGCTGGAGCAGTGGTGGCTGGAGCGGGCGGGAGCGGCACCTCGGCGGTCGCTGACGCGGAGGGTGCTGCTAAGGCGCGGCTAGTGCCCCGGGGGGGGTGGGGACGCTCACCGGCGCTTGCCGGGTGCCGCTGCGCCCACCCGTGCCGCCCCAGCGGCACGATTGCCCGCAGCTGGGTAACTGAGACAGGGGCGGCTGGACAGCGGCCCGTAAGGGGCACGGGGAACTGCGCGACCAGCCACGAAGCACCTGCGGCCGACCGACCGACGGCACCCCCGCGGCGACCCCTCGGTAATATGCCAACCCCGCACGGCGAAGCCCCACCGTGCGGTGCAGGAGGCATCATGCGCGCGCGACCCCGACCCCCCGTCCAGGGACGAGGCATATTCAGCGGTACCGGGCTGATCATCATCTGTCTCGCGGCGACCCTCGCCGCCCTGGTGTTCCCGATCTGGTCGTACGCCGACCGTTCCGACCCGACCGGCTCGGTGAACGTGCTCAGCGCCCAGACCGTGTCGACGGCCTACGGCCCGCTGTCCGCGCAGGACCGGGACTTCATCGTGAAGGTCCGCCTCGCCGGGCTCTGGGAGCTGCCGGCCGGGGAGATGGCGGAGCAGAAGGGCACCACGGCCGCCGTACGGACGGCCGGGCAGCACCTCGTCGACGGGCACACCTCCCTCGACGCCCACGTCCGCACCGTCGCCGGCCGGCTCGGCGTGCCGATCCCGAACGCGCCGAACGTCCAGCAGCAGCAGTGGCTCGCCACCCTGAACGCCTCGCAGGGGCAGGACTTCGACCGGGAGTTCGCGAACATCGTGCGGCTGGCGCACGGCCGGGTCTTCTCCGTGGTCGCCCAGGTCCGCGCCGCCACCCAGAACAGCCTGGTGCGCGATCTCGCCGACGACGCCAACAGCACCGTCCTGGACCACATCAAGGTCCTGGAGGCGACCGGCTACGTCGACTTCGGCACGCTGGCCCAGCAGTTGGCCGCCACGCCCTCCCCCGTGGCCTCGCCGCCCGTCGTCGCCCCGGCGGACGCGACCCCGATCGCACCCGGGCCGACATCGGCGCCGTCCCCGACGTACACGCTGCCGCCCGCCACCGCCAGCCCGCAGACGGCTGTCCGGAACCCCTGACCTGCACGGAAAACGGAACGTCACATACCTACAACACTCGGTCCGGAATGTGAACAGGGCATGGCGGAGGCCAGGACCCTGGCATAGAAACGTGTCATGTTCTGGGTCCTTCTCCTGCTCCTGGCCTGGGCCGTCGCCGGCACCGCCTGCACCCGGCTGTGCCTGGCCGCCGTACGGACGGCGGCCGTCGACGCGGACGCGGGCCACGGACACGATCTGACGCTGTACGAGGCCGCGTTCCTGTCCGGCGGGCCCGCGCGGGTCGCCGATGTGACGCTGGTGTCCATGGCCAGGCAACGGCGGCTGCTGCTCGCCCACACCGGCTGGGCGACCGTCGTGGACCCGTGGGGGCGGGACGAGATGGAACGGTCGGTGATAGGGGCCATCGGGCCCGAGGGACAGTCCCGGATAGCGCCGGTGCGCTCGGCGGCGGCCGACACGGACGCCGTGCGCAGTCTCGGCGAGGAGCTGGTGCGGGCGGGGCTCGCGGTGCCCGACGCGGCCGCGCGGACGACGGTCGCCTCCGGTGTCCGGCAGGTCCGGGCCGCCGCGCTGGCGATCCTCGGGCTCGCCGTCGTCGCGCTCACGCTGCCCGCTCCGACCGAGATGCCGCGCGACCTGGTCGCCGTCTGGTTCGCGCTGCCCCTCACCCTGACGCTGAGCTGCCTGGCCATCGCCCGGGTCGAGGCGCACCCGTACTCACGCTGGGCCTCGCCGGCCGGCCAGCGGCTGCTCGGTACGCTGCACCGGCGGGCGAACCGCGCGGCCGACGACCACTCGCGGCTGGCCTCCGTCGCCGTCCGGGGCATCCGCGCGATCGGCGAACCGGAGCTGCGTGCGGCCTTCGCACACCGGGACCAGCTGCCGCGGGAGTGAGCGGGGGCGCATAGGGGGCATTGCGCCGACACCGGCCCGATGGTGCTTGCCTTCGCCGACAACCGGTCGAAATATCCCTTTTATTGCTGCCGTGCAGTCGCTGCGGTGCCCTTGCCGCCACGCCACCGCAGCCGTTGCACCGAAGGGATACGCATGAGAGCCCCCGCCCTGTACTCGGCCGCCGGGTCCCTGATCCTGACCGCCCTGGCCGCCGCCCCGGCCGGGAGCGCCCCCCGCGTCCCGCACACGGCGGCGGCCGAACTGCACGGCACCGCCGTGGCCGCCGCGCGGGCGCACGCCGCGGGCATCGCCTTCGGCAGGTGCGCCGCCGACCTGGAGGCGCCGGACAGCGTCCGGTGCGGCACGGTGAGCGTCCCGCTGGACTACGCGCACCCGGACGGCAAGCAGATCAGACTCACCGTCAGCCGGGTGGTGGCCACCCACAAGGACCCGCACAACAGCAAGCGCCGGGTCCCCCGGCAGGGTGTCCTGGTCTACAACCCGGGCGGACCCGGCGCCTCCGGCATGCTGTTCCCGATGGTCGGCGCGCAGCCCGAGTGGAAGCGCATCGCCGCCGCCTACGACCTGGTCGGCTACGCCCCGCGCGGCGTCGACCGTTCCGCCCCGCTGTCCTGCGTCGACCCCAAGCACTTCTACAGGGCGCCCTCGCAGTCGCCGGCCCACCCCTCGGAGGCGTACAAGAAGGCCCGGATCAAGGAGGCGAAGGCGTACGCCCAAGGCTGCCTGAAGCGCTCCGGGAGCAGGCTGCGCCACTACACCTCGCTCAACAACGCCCGCGACCTGGACGTGCTGCGCGCGGCGCTCGGCGAGAACCGGCTGACCTTCATGGGCGCCTCGTACGGCACCTACTTCGGCGCGCTGTACGCGACCCTCTTCCCCTCGCACGTGCGGCGGATGGTGCTGGACTCGGCGGTGAACCCGGACCCGTCGCAGGTCTGGTACCGGGACAACCTGGAGCAGTCGGCCGCGTTCGAGAGCCGCTGGGCGGACTTCCGCGAGTGGATCGCCAGGAACGACGCCGTCTACAAGCTCGGGAACACGGCGGCGAAGGTGCAGGCGAGTTACGACAGGGCGAGCAGGCGGCTGGCCAAGAAGGCGGCCGGCGGGAAGGTCGGGCCCGGCCAGCTGCAGGGCGCGTTCCTGTCGGCCGGGTACTACGACGACTTCTGGCCGAGCCGGGCGCAGGCGCTGTCGAAGTTCCTGCACGGGGACGCCAAACCCCTGGTCCGGCTGGCGGCACCGGCGGCGGAGACGGCCGCCGAGGCGGAGAACGGCAACGCGGTCTACACGGCCGTCGAGTGCAACGACGCGTCCTGGCCGGCGAAGTGGGCGACCTGGAACCGGGACAACACCCGGCTCGCGCGCGTGGCACCCTTCGAGACCTGGGACAACGCCTTCATGAACCTGCCGTGCGCCTACTGGCCGGTGCCCCGGCAGCAGCCGCTGGACGTGCGCACGGGCCCCGGTGAGCTGCCGCCGACGCTCATCCTGCAGGCCGAACGGGACGCGGCCACGCCGTACGCGGGCGCGCTGGAGATGAACCGGCGGCTGTCCGACTCGGTGCTGGTGACCGAGCGGGACGCGGGCACGCACGGCATCGGCGGCGGCCCCAACAAGTGCGTGAACGGCTACCTGGAGGCCTACCTGCTGGAGGGCCGGCTCCCGCAGCGGCACGCCTCGTGCGCGGGGCACGCGGAGCCGAAGGCGAGCGCGCCGGCCGACCATGCCCGGCGGAAGAACCTGCGGGACTCCCTGAAGGGCAAGACCGGCCGGCACTGACGAGCGTCAGGCGAGGCCCGCGACCAGGTCGGCCACCGACTTGCGGCGCCCGGTGTAGAACGGGACCTCCTCGCGGACGTGCCGGCGGGCCTCGGAACCGCGCAGGTGACGCATGAGGTCGACGATGCGGTACAGCTCGTCGGCCTCGAAGGCCAGCACCCACTCGTAGTCGCCGAGCGAGAAGGATGCGACCGTGTTGGCGCGCACGTCCGGGTAGCCGCGGGCCATCTTGCCGTGGTCGGCGAGCATCCGGCGGCGGTCCTCGTCGGGCAGCAGGTACCAGTCGTACGAGCGCACGAACGGGTACACGCTGACGTAGTTGCGGGGGGTCTCGTCGGCGAGGAACGCCGGGATGTGCGAGCGGTTGAACTCGGCGGGGCGGTGCAGCGCCATGTTCGACCACACCGGCGTGAGCGCGCGGCCCAGCTTCGTGCGGCGGAACAGGTTGTACGCCTCCTGGAGCTGGTCGCTGGTCTCGGCGTGCCACCAGATCATCAGGTCGGCGTCGGCGCGCAGCCCGGAGACGTCGTAGGTGCCGCGGACGGTCACGTCCTTGGCGGCGAGCTGGTCGAACAGCTCCTGGACCTCGTCGGCGTAGCCCGCGCGGTCCTCGGGCAGCACGTCCTTCAGCTTGAAGACCGACCACAGGGTGTAGCGGATGACCTCGTTGAGGTCCTTGGCCAGCTTGCCCTTGTTCGGGATCCTGCCGGACTCGGTGGTGGAGGCGTCGTCACTCATGGTCCCTATTCTCCCGCTCCCCCGTGCAGGCTCTGCACCGGGTTGGCCGTCAGCTCCTCGACGCCCCTGAGGTCGCCCGCCAGCTGGTCCACCGCCGCGTACGCGCTCGCGATGCAGGCGGGGATGCCGACACCGTCGTACTGCGCGCCGCACACCGCGAGACCCGGGAGCTTGGCGACGTGCTCGCGGATGCGGGCCACGCGCGCGTGGTGGCCGACCGGGTACTGGGGCAGGCCGTCGGTCCAGCGGGTGACGCGGGTGGCGACGGGGGTGGCGTCGGCGCCGGTGGCCGCGCGCAGGTCGTGCCGGGAGAGGTCGACGAGCTCGCGGTCCTCACGGCCGAGGACCGCGGTCTCGCCGTACCGGCCGACCGAGGTGCGCAGGACGACGGTGTCCGGGTCCTCGTCGGCGATCCAGCCCCACTTCTGGGAGGCGAAGGTGGACGCCTTGATGGTGCGGCCGTCCACGGGCGGGACGAGGAAGCCGCTGCCGGCGGGGAGGTCCAGCTCCGCGCGGCGGTAGGCGAGGGTGATCAGGGCCATCGAGGCGTACTCGACGGCGCCCAGCTCGGCCGCGGCGGCGGGTGCCTCGGCCCGCAGCAGGCCGGCGGCCACCGGCGCCGGTACGGCGACGACCACGGCGTCGGCGTGCAGCTCGCGGTCGGCCGTGGTGATCCGCCAGCCCCGGGGTTCCCTGCGCAGTCCGGTCACGGGCGTGCCGGTGCGGATCTCGCCGCCGCGGGCCCGGACCGACTCGGCGACCGCGAGCGGCAGGGTGCCGACGCCGCCCTCGATGCCCATGAAGACCGGTCCGCCCTGCTGGTTGGCCGCCGCCCTTGCCTGGATCTCGCGGACGGCCTCCGTCAGCGAGTGGTGGGTCCGCGCGGCCTGGTAGAGCTGGGGGACCGCGGAGCGCATCGAGATGCGGTACGCGTCGCCCGCGTAGACCCCGCCGAGCAGGGGCTCGACCAGCCGGTCGACGACCTCACGGCCGAGGCGCGCGGCCACGTACTCCCCCACCGCCACGTCGTCGCCGACCTCGGTGCGGGGCAGGTCGGCGTCGCGCTCGATGCGGGCGAGGCCCTCGTCGGAGAGGACGCCGGACAGCGCGGCGGCGGTGCCGGGAACGCCCATGACGTGGCCCTTGGGCATGGGGCGCAGGGCGCTCCGGGTCCAGATGGCGGCCGTGGCGGTGGCGGGGGCCTGCAGCCGCTCGCCGAGCCCCGCCGCGCCGGCCAGGGCGACCGCCTCGGGCCTGCGGGCCAGCATCGACTCGGCGCCCAGGTCGACCCGCACGCCGGCGATCTCGCCGGGCAGCAGCTTGCCGCCGACTCTCTCCGAGGCCTCGAGGACGGTCACGCGTGCGCCCCGCTCCAGCAGCCGGTGCGCCGCGGCCAGCCCCGCGATCCCGGCTCCGATGACGACGACCTGGCCCGTGCCCGTACCCGTTGCGCTCATGGCCTCACTCTCTCAGACCGCACCGACACCCCGGCCCCGGCCCGGTGACCCGTACGCGTCCGGACCGTGACCGCACCGGGACCGTCGGCCCCCGAACGTCCCGCCCCGCCCCGGCGTCGAAGTCGCGTCAGTCGTCACCACCCCCGGGGGGAACCATGCGCCATCCCGTACGACCCGCCCTCGCCGGCCTCCTGCTCGCCGCCGCGCTCGTCCTCACCGGGTGCGGTGCGAACGACACCGCCGACGGCGGCTCCGCGAGCGATGCCAAGGCCGGCGCGAACCCCGCTGCCCAGGAGGCGGCGGGCTCGGCAGGTGCCAAGGACAGCGGCAGCGGGACCGGCAGGACCACGCCCGACCTCACGGCGAACCGGATCATCCGCACCGCCTCCCTGACCGTGCAGGTCAAGGACGTGCCGAAGGCCCTCGACGCGGCCCGCACCACGGCCGAGGACGCCGGCGGCTACGTCGGCAACGAGACGACCACCCGGGATTCCGGGGGCCGCGAACGCACGCGCGTGGTCCTCCGGGTGCCCACCGGGAAGTACGACGAGGTGCTCGGCGACCTCCAGGGCGCGGGCAAGCTGATCGACCGCACCGCGAAGGCGCAGGACGTCACCGACCAGGTGGTCGACGTGGACAGCCGGGTCAGGTCGCAGCGGGCCAGCGTGGCCCGGATCCGGGAGCTGATGGACCGGGCGGCCAAGCTCAGTGACGTGGTCACCCTGGAAGGGGAGCTGAGCAGCCGGGAGGCCGACCTGGAGTCGCTGCTCGCCCAGCAGGCGTCCCTGAGGGACCGCACGAGCATGGCCACGATCACGCTGTCCCTGACCCCGACGCCGGTTCACCAGGCCGCGAAGGACGACTCGCCGGGGTTCGTGGACGCCGTGTCCGGCGGCTGGCACGTCTTCGTCACCATGCTGCGCTGGATCGTCCTGGCCCTGGGCGCGGCCCTGCCGTTCGCGGCGCTGGCGGCCGTGGCGGCCCTGCTGTGGTGGAAGCTCGTGCACAGGCGCCGTACCCCCGCGCAGCCCGGCAGCGAGACCTGAGCGAGCCCGAAATGCCCCCGCCCCGTAGCGTGTTCGCATGAGCATGAACGGTGGGCGGGAACGACTGGTCGTGATCGGCGGTGACGCCGCGGGCATGTCCGCGGCGTCCCAGGCGCGTCGGCTGCGGGGACCGGACGAGCTGGAGATCGTGGCCTTCGAGCGCGGCCACTTCACCTCCTACTCGGCGTGCGGGATCCCGTACTGGGTCGGCGGCGACGTCGGGGAGCGGGACGAGCTGATCGCCCGCTCGCCGGAGGAGCACCGGGCCCGCGCGATCGACCTCCGGATGCGCACCGAGGTCACCGAGATCGACGTGGCCGGGAAGCGGGTACGCGCGCGTGACGTCGACTCCGGCGCCGAGTCATGGACGCCGTACGACAAGCTCGTCATCGGGACCGGCGCCCGCCCGATCCGCCCCGACATGCCGGGCGCGGACGCGCCGGGGGTGCACGGCGTGCAGACCCTGGACGACGGCCAGGCCCTCCTCGACACGCTGGCACGCACGCGTGGCCGCCGGGCCGTGGTGGTCGGCGCCGGCTACATCGGCGTCGAGATGGCCGAGGCGCTGATCAACCGGGGCTACGAGGTGACCGTCGTCAACCGCGGCAGCGAGCCGATGTCCACGCTCGACCCCGACATGGGCCGCCTGGTCCACCAGGCCATGGAGGGCCTCGGCATCACCATGGTCAACGACACCGAGGTCACCAAACTGCTCACCGGCCAGGACGGCCGGGTGCGCGCGGTGGCCACGGAGCACGCCGAGTACCCGGCGGACGTGGTGATCCTGGGCATCGGCGTCCGCCCGGAGACCGGCCTCGCCCGGGCCGCGGGCCTGCCCGTCGGGCAGCACGGCGGCCTGCTCACCGACCTCGCGATGCGGGTGCGCGGGCACGAGGACATCTGGGCGGGCGGCGACTGCGTGGAGGTCCTGAACCTGGTCTCGGGCCAGGAGCAGTACATCCCGCTGGGCACCCACGCCAACAAGCACGGCCAGGTCATCGGCACCAACGTGGGCGGCGGCTACGCCACGTTCCCGGGTGTCGTCGGCACGGCGGTGAGCAAGGTCTGCGACCTGGAGATCGCCCGCACCGGCCTGCGCGAGAAGGACGCCCTCCGGGTGGGCCTGCAGTTCGAGGCGGTCACCATCGAGTCCACGAGCCGCGCCGGGTACTACCCCGGCGCCAGCCCCATGACGGTCAAGATGCTCGCCGAACGCCGCACGGGCCGCCTGCTCGGCGTCCAGATCGTCGGCCGGGAGGGCGCGGGCAAACGGGTCGACATCGCGGCGGTCGCCCTCACGGCCAACATGACGGTGGAACAGATGACGGCCCTGGACCTCGGCTACGCACCACCGTTCTCACCGGTGTGGGACCCCGTGCTGGTAGCAGCACGCAAGGCCACGGCAAAGGTGCGAGCCGTCTGAAGGGGCGCCAAGGACACCCGCCTGAAGGGGCGCGGGGAACTGCGCGACCAGCCCCCACGCACCCGCACTCCGCAACGCGTCCTAGGCCGTCCCGCTGATCCGGGGCAGCGAAGTGACCCCCGCCCCACCCGGCGCAGCCACGGCAGCAGGCTGCTCGGCCCCCGGCCGCGCATGCGCTGCCGCGGGCCGCGTCGACCGCAGCCGGTTGCTCACCGCCTCGTCCAGCGTCACCGGCCGCTGCATCTGCGCGGCGAGCCGCCCCGCCTCCTGGCCGAGCCGTGCCACGTCCTCCCAGGGCAGCCGTACGACAAGGGAGATCTCGGCCTCACCGTCGGGCAGGGCCTGCATGGGAGGGAATGCCTGGGGAGTAACCCGCTCGTTCATCGCCTGTTCCTCACGTCGCCTGAACCTCACGTCGGTCGCAAGGACATACGGACGCGCGCGTGACGACGTTCACCGGGGCTCCCCGCGCATCGAGCGCCCCCGCCCTGGGCACTAGTCAGCTGTGGTCATCCCCGTTCATGACGTGAACCCGGTGCGTCGCACGCCGTACGTGACGTACGCGCTGATCGCGGCGAACGTGATCGTCTTCCTGTTCACGCCCGGCATAGCAGGCTCCGTGGCCGGCGGCAGCGATCTGGCGCAGCTGTGCCATCTGCAGGCTTTCATGGACCACTACGCGGCGGTCCCGCGGGAGCTGATCCACCATCAGATGCCGCAGGTGGTCCCGACCGGCCAGGTGGGCGTCGGCCGCAGCGGCCCCGGCTGTGTCGTCGGGCCGCCCGGCTACGACAAGTCGCCCGCGCTGTCGGTCTTCACGGCGATGTTCCTGCACGGCAGCTGGCTGCACCTGCTGGGCAACATGCTGTTCCTGCTGATCTTCGGCAACAACGTCGAGGACCGGATGGGCCACATCCGCTTCTTCCTCTTCTACGTCTTCTGCGGCTACGCGGCCGGCTACGGCTTCGCACTCCTCAACGCCTCGTCGGGCGACCCGCTGATCGGCGCGTCCGGCGCGATCGCCGGTGTCCTCGGCGCGTATCTGGTCCTCTACCCGAGGGCCAGGGTCTGGGTGCTGGTCCCGTTCCTGGTCTTCCTGCCGCTGCGGCTGCCGGCCTGGCTGGTGCTGGGCTTCTGGTTCGTGCTCCAGGCCGTCTACTCGTCCGGCGAGGGCGTCTCGGACGCCGGGACCGTGGCGTACGCGGCGCACATCGTCGGCTTCCTGGTCGGCATGGTGCTCGCCTGGCCGCTCAAGCCGGGCACACCCCCGCCGCCGGAGCCGCGCGGCCTGCTGTTCGGCAGGCGGGCCCGGCCCCGGCACGGCTGGTAGCGGACGGGGTCAGCGCTCGCTCTCGGTGTGGACGAACTCGACGAGGCGGGTCAGCGCGTCGGGGTCGGTGGACGGCATCACGCCGTGGCCCAGGTTGAAGACGTGGCCCTCGAGACCGGCGGCCGCGTCGAGGACCTCGCGCGCCTTGGTCTCCACCGCGTCCTTGCCGGCGAACAGGACGGTCGGGTCGAGGTTGCCCTGGAGCGCCTTGCCGGGGCCGACGCGGCGGGCGGCCTCGTCGAGCGGGACCCGGTAGTCGACGCCGACCACGTCCGCACCGGCCTCGCCCATGAGCCGCAGCAGCTCGCCGGTGCCGACGCCGAAGTGGATGCGCGGGACGCCGTACCCGGCGACGGCGTCGAAGACCTTCGCGGAGGCGGGCAGCACCGAGCGCCGGTAGTCGGCGGGGGCCAGCGCACCGGCCCAGGAGTCGAAGAGCTGGACGGCGGAGGCGCCGGCCTCGATCTGCACCTTGAGGAACGCGCCCGTGATGTCGGCGAGGCGGTCGAGCAGGTCGGCCCAGAGCTCCGGGTCGCCGTACATCATCGCCTTGGCGTTCTCGTACGTCCGCGAGGGGCCGCCCTCGACGAGGTAGCTCGCGAGGGTGAAGGGGGCGCCGGCGAAGCCGATCAGCGGGGTCGGGCCGAGCTCGGCGGTGAGCAGGCCGACGGCCTCGGTGACGTACCAGACGTCCTCGGGGGTGAGGTCGCGGAGCTGGGCGAGGTCGGCGCGGGTGCGGATCGGGTGCGCGACGACCGGGCCGACGCCGGGCTTGATGTCGAGGTCGACGCCGATGGCCTTGAGCGGGACGACGATGTCGCTGAAGTAGATCGCCGCGTCCACGTGGTGCCGGCGGACCGGCTGGAGGGTGATCTCGGCGACCAGCTCGGGCCGCGTGCACGACTCCAGCATCGGGATGCCCTCGCGCACCTTGTGGTACTCCGGCAGCGAGCGGCCGGCCTGGCGCATGAACCACACGGGGGTGTGCGGCACGGGTTCACGCCTGCACGCCTTCAGGAAGGCACTGTCGTACGTCGCTGTCGGCTGATGGCCCGCGGGGCTTCCGTTCGCACTCACGACGGCAAGTCTCGCACGCCCCGGAACCCGGGTCCGCGCCGCCCTTACATGGTCCTTAGGTGGTGTCTCTCCCTGCGCGAAGGCGTCGTTCCCCTTACTCTTCCCCGCATGGCTGCGGCTCAGGGACGACTGTCGGACGGCGCTGGCGGGATGGGCGAGGGGAAGGACAACGGGGAGGACGAAGGGCATACCGGGAGTACGGCGCCAGCGGTTCCGCCGGCCTTCCGGGCCGCGGTCGACGCGCTGCGCGGTGCCCGGCTGCGCCCGCAGGTCGAGGTGGAGCCGACGCCCGCCCCGCAGCGTCTCGCCCCGTTCGCGTACGCCGTGGAGGCCGCGGTGGTCGACGGCGAGCAGGATCTCGCCGACGGGCGGCTCGTACTGCTGCACGACCCGGCCGGGCACGAGGCCTGGCACGGCACGTTCCGGCTGGTCACACTGATCCGCGCGGAGCTGGAGCCGGAGATGGCGGCCGATCCGCTGCTGCCGGACGTCTGCTGGGCGTGGCTGACCGGCGCGCTCCAGGCGCGCGGCCTGTCGTACGGCGAGCCGAGCGGGACCGTGACGCGCGCCAGTTCGCACTACTTCGGCGGGCTGTCCGCGCGCCCCGCCGCCTCGCAGATCGAGATCCGGGCGTCATGGACGCCCCGGGAGGGCCGCGCCGGCGTCCCGGACACCGCCGCCCACCTCGCCTCCTGGTGCGATCTGCTGGCACAGGTGGCGGGTCTGCCGCCGGCCGCCCCCGGCGACGCCTCGGTGGTCACGCTGCCGCAGCGCCGCGACCCGCAGGCGCGCTGAGCCGCACCGTCACGGCCGGGGACCCGTCCACCCGGGTCCCGCCGAATCACCCTGTCCACCCGAGTCCCGTCGACTCACCCTTCATTGACCATCCCTTTGTCGATACGGCCACTTTCTGTCCCGTACGGCAACGGCCCGAACCGATTCGATCTTCGGATGATCGATCGCGTGTCCGAATTGCACGTATTGTTACTCACCAGATCGTGATCATTCTCTAAAGGCGGACGGGTTTGGTGCCGAAGACGACTGTGACCTTGAAAGCACGGTTCGTCCCGGCTTTTTCCCCACAAGCCGGCCCCGTCCCCCACCCCAGGAGGCCTGGTGTCCGTTCTCCTAGAGCAGCCCGCAAGCCTGGTCGCCTACCGCCCGAACAAGCCCACCGCCATGGTGGTCGTGGCCGATCCGCGCGTCCGCTCCACCGTCACCCGCCACCTGTGGGCGCTCGGTGTGCGCGACGTCATCGAGGCCTCGTCCATCGCGGAGGCTCGTCCCCGCATCGGCAACCCCCGCGACATCTGCGTCGCCGACGTCCACCTCCCCGACGGCTCCGGCCTGACCCTGCTGTCCGAGACCCGCGCGGCGGGCTGGCCCAACGGCCTCGCCCTGTCCGCCGCCGACGACATCGGCGCCGTGCGCAACGCCCTGGCCGGCGGCGTCAAGGGCTACGTCGTCACCGGCACCCGCACCAACATCGGGCTCCCCACCCGACCCGGTGCCGCCCCGATGGGCTCCGCCGCCCGTATGCACCGCCGCCCCCCGGGTGCCCCGAGCCACCCGGGCGGCTACCGCGAGCTCTCCGGCCGTGAGGTCGAGGTGCTCCGGCTGGTCGCCGAAGGCCAGTCGAACAAGGCGATCGGTGTCTCGATGGGGCTGTCCGCCCTGACCGTCAAGAGCCACCTCGCCCGCATCGCCCGCAAGCTCGGCACGGGCGACCGCGCCGGGATGGTCGCCGTGGCCCTGCGCACCGGCATCATCCACTGACCGATCCGTCTCCGCCGGCCTGCCACTGGCTGCGCCCACCACCGATGGCCCACCAGCGGCGGCCGACCGTCCACGGCCGGACCCGCCGCCGGCCCGGCGTCACCCCGTAACCTGTTGTCCCCCGTTCGTGGACCTGATCTTTCACCGGCCTGACTGGTTTACGACCCTCCGGCGCCCGTCGACGGAACGTTCCGTCGACGGGCGCCGTCCACACACAGATACCCTTGACATGTGACGGACGCCCAAGACACCGCAGCAGACAGTTCACTGCGCACCACCGGGGGCACTCCTCCGGACGACGCCGGATCTTCTGTGACGGGGGCGCCGGTCCCTTTGCTGGAGCCCCGTGAGGGCATTCCGCCGGTGGTCGTGGACGAGGCCGCGCTGGCCGGCGTGATCGCCGCGTTCGCCGCCGGCTCCGGACCCGTCGCGGTCGACGCCGAGCGCGCCTCCGGCTACCGCTACGGCCAGCGCGCCTACCTCGTCCAGCTGCGCCGCGAGGGCGCCGGAACCGCGCTGATCGATCCCGTCGCCTGCCCCGACCTGTCCGGCCTCGGCGAAGCGCTGGCCGGCGTCGAGTGGGTGCTGCACGCGGCCACCCAGGACCTGCCCTGCCTGCGCGAGATAGGCATGACGCCCAGCAGCCTCTTCGACACCGAGCTGGCCGGCCGGCTCGCCGGGTTCCCCCGGGTCGGGCTGGGCGCGATGGTCGAGGGCGTCCTCGGCTTCGTGCTCGAAAAGGGCCACTCCGCCGTGGACTGGTCGACCCGGCCGCTGCCCGAGCCCTGGCTGCGGTACGCGGCGCTGGACGTCGAACTGCTCGTCGACCTGCGGGACGCCCTGGAGAAGGAGCTGGACCGGCAGGGGAAGCTGGAGTGGGCGCGGCAGGAGTTCGACGCGATCGCGGCCGCGCCACCGGCCGAGCCGCGCAAGGACCCCTGGCGCCGCACGTCGGGAATGCACAAGGTGCGCCGGCGCCGGCAGCTGGCGGTGGTACGTGAGCTCTGGCAGACCCGGGACCGGATCGCGCAGAAGCGGGACGTGTCACCGGGCAAGGTGCTCAGTGACGTGGCGATCGTGGAGGCCGCGCTGGCGCTGCCGGCCAACGTGCACGCCCTCGCGGGGCTGAACGGCTACGGCCACCGGATGGGGCGGCGGCAGCTGGAGCAGTGGCAGGCGGCGGTGGACCGCGCCAGGGCGCTGCCGGACGCCGCGCTGCCGCAGCCGGGACAGCCCGTCACGGGGCCGCCGCCGCCCCGGGCGTGGGCGGACAAGGACCCCGCCGCGGCGGCACGCCTGTCGGCGGCCCGGGCCGCGGTCTCGGCGCTGGCCGAGCAGCTCACCATGCCGCAGGAGAACCTCATCGCGCCGGACACCGTGCGCAGGCTCTGCTGGGAGCCGCCGCAGGTGGTCGACGCGGAGACCGTGGGGGCCGCACTGGTGGGATACGGCGCCCGCCCCTGGCAGGTGGAGCAGGTGACACCGGTGCTGGTGGCGGCGCTGTCCGCCTAGGCGGGCGGGCGGCGTCCGGCGCCGGCGGCCGTTCCGCCCCGCTCACTCGCCCCCGGGCTGTTCCGACGGTTCGCCCTGCGGCGGTTCCGGCTCCGCCTCGTCGGCCGGGCCTTCGAGGAACTCGGTGTAGAGGTGCCTGCCCCGGTGCGCGGAGAAGTCGATCTCGGGCAGGAGGTCCGGAACCGCGATCGCGGTCAGCAGGTTGCGGTACATGCGGGAGATCCGCGCTTCGACATTCCGCATGTGCCGGTCGAGGGTGTTCGAGACGAGCACCACTCCGGCCCAGTTCCCCGCGATCTGACAGGCCTGCTCCTCGACGTCGACGAAGGCTTTCAGCTCACCGCGTCGCCGCGCTTCCGTGAGCTGTTCCGTATTGAATGCGACCCAGTCCGGCCACGGAGTTCCGTAGGTCTCCGGCGCACTGCTGTGGAACGACAGCTGCAAAGCGGCCCGAAGGGCGTTCTCCCGTGAGATCCGGTAGGCCAGGATCATTCCGATGTCGACCACTTCCTGGAGCATGATCCGCTGTTCCCGCAGGCCGTCCATGGTCAGCGTGTCGTGCATGATGGCCGTCGCCACTTCGATCTTTCCGCCCGGGAAATGCCGGTAGAAGGCCCCTTTGCTGGTCCGTGCGGCGGTGATGAGGTCGCCGACCGACATGCCTTCGTAGCTGTCCTTCACGAAAAGCGCGCCGGCGGTGTCGAGGATTCGCTTCCTGGTGTCGATGGCGCGTTGTTGCTGACGTCGCGGCCTGCGCGGGTTGCTCATTCGATCTCGCCTTCGAGGCCCATCGACGGGTTCATGACCGAACGGGCATTGTCCGGGAAAGCTGCGCACGCCATTCGGAACTCGCCTTCGCGTACGCGCTGATCAGCGTCCCGATACTACCGCGGAGGCCGGATCGGACGAGAGGTTCTCGGGATGGTGGAAAACCGCTCCGACCCCCGTCGCCCGTAGCGGTGGGCACCGGCCGCGACCAGCGCTCGCTTGACGTGACCGTGCCAGGGTTCCAGACTGGCGGCATCAGAACAGACCAACCGGTCCCTTCTAGCCGGGAGACCGGCTCGACAGAACAGACATCACGCCTCTTCGGCTGGCCGACCGGTCCGGACAACCACCTTCCACGTCCGTCGGATTGCCCGGTATTGCAAGGAAGCGAGGGCCTGTCCAACAGGAGCAGGCCACCACAAGGGAGAAGCAGAGCAGAAGAGACCACTCGGTCCAAACGGGTTCGGCATCGCGGAGCCGGGGCGGTCGGCCCGGCCCGGTACGGCAGTGCCCTTTCAGACACTTTCACCGGCCGGGCGGCAGGCCGCACCCCGGCCCCGCCCGCGCCGACATCCGCTCGGGAGACCGCCGTCATGACCACCGCCCTTTCCGCCGCCGCGACCGTGTCAGGGGCCGATCCAGCCGTCGGCGCCGCGGCGGTGGTCGCACCGTACGAGGGCGGCGGACCGTGTCCGCGGGCCTTCGCCCGGCACGGCTGGCGGACCGTCGCCGTCCTTCCGGAGCACCGGCTGCGCCCGCCGGCGTACCGGAACGCGGCGCCGCCCGCCGGGTACGGCGGCACGGTCGTGCACCGGGGGCTGCGGCAGACGGTCAAGGCGCTGCGGGCGCTGGAGGTGTCGGCCGTCGTCGCGGGCGGGACCGGGGGCATCGAGCTGGCCGAGCGGATCGCCTGGCAGCTCGGCCTCCCCGGACCCGATCCGGCGTCCTCCTCGCTGAGGTACGACCGCGGCGCCCAGGCGGCCCGGCTGGCCCGGCTGGGGATCCCGGCGCCGCGGGGCATCCGTACCGCGTGCCCGGCCGAGGCCGCGGCCTGGGCACGGTCGCACCCCGCGGCCGGCTACCTGCTCGCCCCGGCAGCCGCCGGAACCCCGGTCGACGAGGTGGAATGCGCCGACGTGGGCCGCCTCGACACGGCCTGGCCCGCGCTGTGGCACGCGGCCGCCCGGCACTCCGGCAGCCCGCACCTGGTCCTGACCGAGCTGCCCGGTCGCCGCCGGTACACGGCCGGCACCGTCACCCGCCCCGGCCCGGACGGACGGCCCGAGCACGTCGTCACCCGGCTGCGGTCGGACCCGCCCGCCGGGCCGCGCACGCCGGGCGGCCCGTCCGCGCAGGCCCTCGCGGGCTACACGGTCCGGGTGCTCGACGCGCTCGGCGTGGTCCGCGGTCCGGCCACCGTCCACCTCGCGTACGACGACACGGCCGGCCGCGGGCCGCTGCTGGTCTGCGCGCTCGCGGCACCCCTCATGACACGGACCGACGACCGTCCGGATGCCTGCACCACCCTCTGAGAGGAGCCCCTGTGCCCACGTCACCCGCGCACCGGTCCCGGCCCGCCCGTACCCGGCGGTCGCTGACCGGCAATGCCCGCATCTTCGAACTGGGCACGCCGCACACCGAGCCGTCCACGCGCCGGCCGTCCACCGGCCCCGTGACGCGCGCCGTACCGGTCCGCGGGTCCGATGCGGCTGGTCGCGCGGTTCCTCGCGCCCCTGCCGGGGCGCTGCGGCGCGGTCCCCTTGCCATGTGACCTTCGCCGCTCCCCCCTCCAGGACTGGGCAGTCACGTTACTCATAAGTAGCATGGGACCTGAGCGCGCGCTCAGCGCATCGCAGCAGTGCCATCCCGCACCCTGGAGGAGAGCCAATCGTGCCTCGTACCGTCAGGGATGTCGTCTTCGTCGACGGCGTCCGTACCCCGTTCGGCAAGGCGGGCCCGAAGGGCATCTACCACGAGACCCGTGCCGACGACCTCGTCGTGAAGGCGATCCGGGAGCTGCTGCGCCGCAACCCCGGTCTGGACACCAAGAAGATCGACGAGGTCGCCGTCGCCGCGACCACGCAGATCGGTGACCAGGGTCTGACCATCGGCCGTACCGCGGGCATCCTCGCGGGCCTGCCGACCTCCGTGCCCGGCTACTCCATCGACCGCATGTGCGCCGGCGCCCTGACCGCCGTCACCACGGTCGCCGGTTCCGTCGCCTTCGGCGCGTACGACGTCGCCATCGCCGGCGGTGTCGAGCACATGGGCCGCCACCCGATGGGCGAGGGCGTCGACCCGAACCCGCGGTTCGTCAGCGAGAAGCTGGTCGACGAGTCCGCGCTGTTCATGGGCATGACCGCGGAGAACCTGCACGACCGCTACCCGCAGATCACCAAGCTGCGCGCGGACGAGTACGCGGTGCGTTCGCAGGAGAAGGCCGCCAAGGCGTACGCCAACGGCAAGATCCAGGCCGACCTGGTGCCGATCTCGGTGCGCCGGACCAACCCGGAGGGCGGCGAGACCGGCTGGGGCCTCGTGACGGCCGACGAGCCGATGCGCCCGGGCACGACGCTGGAGAACCTCTCCGGTCTCAAGACCCCGTTCCGTGTGCACGGGCGGGTCACCGCCGGTAATGCGGCCGGTCTGAACGACGGTGCGACCGCCTCGATCATCGCCTCCGAGGACTTCGCCCGCGAGAACAACCTGCCGGTGAAGATGCGCCTCGTGTCGTACGCCTTCGCGGGCGTCGAGCCGGAGGTCATGGGTTACGGCCCGATCCCGGCCACCGAGAAGGCCCTCGCCCAGGCGGGTCTGTCGATCTCCGACATCGGTCTGTTCGAGATCAACGAGGCCTTCGCCGTGCAGGTGCTGGCCTTCCTCGACCACTACGGCATCGCGGACGACGACGAGCGCGTCAACCAGTACGGCGGCGCCATCGCCTTCGGTCACCCGCTGGCCTCCTCCGGCGTGCGTCTGATGACGCAGCTGGCCCGCCAGTTCGAGGAGCAGCCGAACGTCCGCTACGGCCTGACCACGATGTGCGTCGGCTTCGGCATGGGCGCGACGGTCATCTGGGAGAACCCGCACTTCGAGGGGGACAAGTGAGCACCACCGCCGAGCTTCTGAAGCAGGCCTCGGACCTGTTCCCCGACGAGGTCGTCACGTCGGCGCACGTACGCCACTTCGACCTGCCGGCCGGGGCCGGCCGCTTCGCGCTGATCACCCTGGACAACGGCCTGGACCACACCAAGCCGACCACCTTCGGACCGGCCTCCCTTGCGAACCTCAACACCGCGATCGACCAGGTGGAGAAGGAGGCCGCCGAGGGCGCGATCGTCGGTGTCGGCATCACCGGCAAGCCGTTCATCTTCGCGGTCGGCGCCGACCTCAAGGGCGTCGAGCTCCTCAAGGAGCACGAGCACGCGCTGGCCATCGGCAAGGGCGGCCACGAGGTCTTCAAGCGCCTCGCGGGCCTGGCCGTGCCGACCTTCGCGTACTACAACGGTGCCGCCATGGGCGGTGGCGTCGAGGTCGGTCTGCACTGCACGTACCGGACCGTCTCCAAGGCCATCCCGGCGTTCTCCCTCCCCGAGGTCTTCCTCGGTCTGGTCCCGGGCTGGGGCGGCTGCGCGCTGCTGCCGAACCTGATCGGTGCCGACAAGGCCGTCTCGGTCATCATCGAGAACAGCCTCAACCAGAACAAGCAGCTCAAGGGTCAGCAGGTCTTCGACCTCGGCATCGCCGACGCCCTCTTCGAGGGTGCCGACTTCCTGGAGCAGTCGCTGATCTGGACCGCCCAGGTCCTGAAGGGCGACATCGAGGTCGAGCGTCCCGTGATCGACCGCGGCGAGGCCTGGGACCAGGCCGTCGCCCGTGGCCGCTTCATCGCCGACTCCAAGGTGCACGGCGCCGCCCCGGCCGCCTACCGCGCGCTGGACATCATCGCCGCCGCCAAGAACGGCGACCTGCAGCAGGGCTACGACGCCGAGGACAAGGCGCTCGCCGACCTGATCATGGGCGGCGAACTGCGCGCCGGCATCTACGCGTTCAACCTGGTGCAGAAGCGCGGCAAGCGCCCGGCGGGCGCGCCGGACAAGAACCTGGCGCGTCCGGTCACCAAGGTCGGCGTCGTGGGCGCGGGCCTGATGGCCTCGCAGCTCGCGCTCCTCTTCCTGCGCCGCCTGGAGGTGCCGGTCGTGCTGACCGACATCGACCAGGAGCGGGTCGACAAGGGTGTGGGCTACGTCCACGCCGAGATCGACAAGCTGCTCGGCAAGGGCCGCATCAACCAGGACAAGGCCAACCGCCTCAAGGCGCTGGTGACCGGTGTGCTGGACAAGGCCGAGGGCTTCTCCGACGCGGACTTCGTCATCGAGGCCGTGTTCGAGGAGATCGGCGTCAAGCAGCAGGTGTTCGCGGAGGTCGAGGCGGTCGCCCCGGCGCACGCGATCCTCGCCACCAACACCTCGTCCCTCTCGGTGTCCGAAATGGCGTCGAAGCTCAAGAACCCCGAGCGGGTCGTGGGCTTCCACTTCTTCAACCCGGTCGCGGTCCTGCCGCTCCTGGAGATCGTGCGCGGCGAGCAGACCGACGACGCCTCGCTGGCCACGGCGTTCGCCGTCGCCAAGAAGCTGAAGAAGACCGCGGTGCTGGTGAAGGACGCCCCGGCGTTCGTCGTCAACCGCATCCTGACCCGCTTCATGGGCGAGATCCAGAACGTCATCGACGAGGGCACCCCGGTCGAGGTCGCGGAGAAGGCGGTCGAGCCGCTGGGCCTGCCGATGTCCCCGCTGGTCCTCCTGGAGCTGGTCGGTCCCGCCATCGGCCTGCACGTCTCGGAGACCCTCAACCGGGCCTTCCCTGACCGCTTCACGGTCTCCCCGAACCTCGCGGCCGTCGTCAAGGCGGGCAAGCGCGGCTTCTACGTCTACGACAGCGGGAAGCCGGAGCTGGACCCCGAGGTCGCCGCGCTGCTCAAGCAGGGTGACTCCGTCCTCACCGAGGAGCAGGTCCGCGACCGCGTCCTCGACGCCGTCGCCCAGGAGATCGGGCTCATGCTCGACGAGGGTGTCGTCGCCGAGGCGCAGGACATCGACCTCTGCCTGATCACGGGCGCCGGCTGGCCCTTCCACCTGGGCGGCATCACGCCGTACCTGGACCGCGAGGGTGTCTCGGAGCGTGTGAACGGCAGGAAGTTCCTGGCCCCGGGCGTGGCGAGCGTCCCGGCGTAGCCACCGCGTCCGTACGGACCCGATGCCCGGCGCACCGACTGGTGTGCCGGGCATCGGCGTGCCGGGGACGCACCGGTCGCACCCGCTTCAGGAGGGCGGAGCCGCCTCGACGTGGACGACGCTCAGTTCCGTGCCGTCGAGGTCGCGGCGGGAGCGGCCCAGGAGGCCGACGGCCAGGTGGGACGGGTCCTCGGGGTCGTCGCGCGGCACGAAGGTGATGACGTCCGGATGGTGGCTCGTCACCAGCCAGCCCTCGCCCTGGTTGAGTTCGAGCACACGGAAGTCCCCCGCCGCTGTGGCGACATGCAGGGGGCCGAACTCGCGAAGAATGCCGACGGCAAGCTCGGCGACGTCGCCGGTGGGGTGTTCGAGCACCACGCAGGTGCCGTGCGCGAACAGCACCCATGACTTTCCTGAGCCGGTGAGCAGACGCCGCCAGGCGTCGATGAGTGTCTGGTTGTCCACGGTGGTCATCATGGCGCACGCGCACCCCCCGCCGTGCCTCGGGCTCCGGGCCCGCAGGCCCGGCTGCGAACGGCCCGGAGCCCGGCTCAGAACTGCCGCCAGGCCTCGAGCGCCAGCCCCGGTTCGTCCTTGCGGCCGGTGAGGAGGAGCTGGCCGGTGGACGGGGACAGGCTCGCGGCGGTCACCCGGCCCGCCTCGTCGGTGGTCAGGGCGACCCGGGCGTCGGCCGGGAGCTGCGGTCCCGACTCGGTCCACCAGGCGCCGGCCCGCTCGTCCTGGGTCGGATAGGCGGCGAAGGCCACCCGGCCGCTCGCCGAGCGCTGGGCGAGCAGGGTGCAGTCGTATCCGTCGAGTTCGCAGCGGACCGCGGCGACCGGGCCGGGCCCGGCGGAGGGCAGCAGGGCGTACGGCTTGCCGCCCGGGCGCCAGGCGCACAAATCGCCGGACTCGTCGGTGTAGTAGAGCGTGGTGCTCTCGGCCGACGTGGCGAGGGCCGTGAGGGTGCCGGGCCGGACCGGGGCCTCCAGCGCCTCCAGCTGCACGGGCGGCTTACCGGCCGCCTCCTGACGCCAGTACACGATCCCGCCGGGCACGGCCGCGTACACCTCGACGCGCCCGGACTCGCCGGTCACCGCGGCGAGCCCGTCCTCGAGCAGCCGTCCCTTCAGGTCCCGCCAGGGCTCCCAGCCGCCCTTCTCCTTCTGGGCGACCATGCTCAGCCCGCGCCCCTGGTTGCGGACGAAGACATGAGCGCGGCCCGCCGCGTCCACGGCGACGGCCGGGGCCCCGGTCACCCCACCCTTCCTGTTCGGGTGGCCGATCGCCTGCCAGTCCAGGGCGGCCAGATGCGGCCGGAAGTGGGTGGAGTGGACGAGCCCCGACTCGCCCTTGACGGTGGGGCGCCAGGCGACCAGATGGGCGTACGCGTCGACGCCCTGACCCACGGCGAAGCCGGGATGCAGCCGTTGCTCGCCGCCCACTTTCCGGGGCGTGCCCCAGGGGGCGCCGGGGCCGCGTTCCGCCCGGCACAGCACGGCGTCGCCGGACGGCAGATAGACACTGAGCCGGCCGTCACGGCCGCGGAGGAGCCAGTCGCCGTTCACGGCTTCACTCTAAGCGGGGCCGTTCGGAGCAGTGGGGCGGCCCCGGGCGTGCGAGGCTTGGGGTATGGAAGACAGAGCTTCCCTGCTGGTGATCGTCGACGGCGCCAACGTCGTCGGGTCGCGGCCGGACGGCTGGTGGCGGGACCGCAAGGGGGCCGCCGAACGGCTCCGCGACCGGCTCGCCGAGCGGGGGCTGCCCGGCCGGCCGACGCCGGTGGAGCTGGTGCTCGTCGTCGAGGGCGCGGCCCGCGGGGTGGCGTCGGTGCCCGGCGTACGGGTGGAATCGGCACCCGGCAGCGGCGACGACCGGATCGTGGAGCTGGCCGCCGAGGACCCCGGCCGGCCCCGGCTCGTCGTCACCGCCGACCGTGAACTGCGCAGTCGGGTGACCGAGTTGGGCGCCGAGGTGATCGGGCCGAGCGCGCTGCTGCACTAGGCGCTCCGCTGGAAGCGCCGTGGCAGGTCGGCTGTCGACTGCGGCGCCGTCGTGGCTGGTCGCGCAGCTCCTCCCCCAGCCTTCGCCCGGGGGTGCCCCCAGCGCCCCTTCAGGGCGCTCATCCCCCCGGCGCTCTCACGTACAGCACCGCCCCGTCCACCTCGCCCGCGTGCTCGTAGCCGGCCGCGAGCAGCCTGCGCAGGCTCGGGACGCGGTCGGGGCCGTAGGGCTTGCCGCGGGAGTCGTCGATCACCAGGGCCGGTGCCCGGTCGGCCAGTTCCGCGCGGAAGACGGGCCAGGTGCCGGCGACGGCGTACTTCTCACCGACCTGCGGGCCGTCCCGGCCGCCGCTGAAGTTGGTGAGGAGGCCGGCGGTGAGGTAGCGGGTGGCGGGGGTGCGGTCGGCGAGCCAGTACGTCTCCGGGTGCATGCCCCAGACCAGGACCCGGTCGCCGGGCGCGGTACGGCGGTCGAGGGTGAGCGCCAGCCGCTGCGCGTGCGCGAGTTCGGGGCGGGGGGCGAGGACGCCCCAGGTCAGGAAGAGGGTGCAGGCGCAGGCCGAGGCGAGGACGGCGGCCGAGGTCCGCTCCCGCGGCAGCACCTGCAGCGCGGACGTGGCCAACAGGGCGAGGGGCGGGGTGAGTTGCAGGAAGTAGTGGCCGAAGAAGTGGAAGCCGAGGGTGACCGCGACGGCCGACGCGGCCAGCCACAGCCACAGGTCGGCGGCGCCGGTGCGAGCGATGCGCAGGGTCCGGGCGATCGGCGGGAGCAGGCCGGCCGAGGCCGCGCCGAGGATCGCGGTGTTCGTCAGCGCTCGTGCCAGCACGTGGAGTTCGGAGCCGGTGAAGGAGGCGTAGGCGCCGGATCCGGTGACCGTCCAGAAGGCGAAGCCTGCCGGGTCGGTGGCCAGGGCCGCGCCCAGCACGGGCACGGCGGCGCCGGCCGCCAGCCGGAGCAGGCCGGCCCGCGGGCCGCCGTACCGGTTGAGGAGATAGAGCACCGGCAGCAGGACGGCCCCGCCGGTCTGCTTGGTGAGGAAGGCACAGGCGACGGCCGCCCCGGCCGCCGCAAAGCGGCGCCGGTCGGCGCACCACATCGCGGCGGCCGTGCAGGGCAGCATGAACACCTCGAAGGTGGCCGCCTGCGCGTCCTCGGGGTTGAGCCCGACCGAGACCAGCAGGTACAGCGCCCCGGCGGTGCGGCCCGCGCGGTCGCCCCAGCGCCGCCGGGCGAGGGACGCGAGCAGGGCCGCGGTGGCCAGCTGGGCCAGTACGGCGAGGATCCGGACCGGGGTGAGCGACCCGGACCCGAAGACCGCGAACGTCCCCTCGTACAGCCATGGCAGCAGCGGCGGCTTGCGGTCCACCACCGTCGCGTAGAGCTGCCCGCCGCCCGCCAGCATGCGTGCCTGGACGGCCAGATAGCCCTCGTCCGGGTTCCAGAGCGGCCGGAGGAAGGACGGCACCCGGGTCACGCAGGCCAGCACGGCGAGCAGGGGCAGCAGCCGCGTCCAGTACCCCTTCCCTGCGACTACGGACCGTGGCGGGGCGTGGGGCGCGAGAAGCATGGGGAGCACGCTATCCGGCCCCGCAGTCCCATCAGGACGGGACATACGGGGCCGGGGTGGCGAGACTGCCGGTCACGGAGCGTCGGCGGGGGCCTGTCCGGCCTGGGCGAGGCGGCTGTGCGTACGGCCGTAGAGGAAGTAGACGGCGAAGCCGATGACCATCCAGACGGCGAACCGCAGCCAGGTCTCGGCGGGCAGGTTGAGCATCAGCCACAGCGAGGCCAGCACGGACAGGACCGGCAGCACCGGCACCCAGGGGGTGCGGAAGGACCGCTCCAGGTCCGGCCGGGTGTTGCGCAGGATGATCACGCTGATCGCGACGACGATGAAGGCGAAGAGCGTGCCGATGTTCACGAGTTCGGCGAGTTCGCTGAGACTGGTGAACCCCGCGACGATCGCGATGACGACACCGAGCAGGATGGTCGGCCGGTACGGGGTGCGGAACCTCGGGTGGGTGTGCGAGAAGAAACGGGGCAGCAGGCCGTCCCGGCTCATCGCGAAGAACACCCGGGACTGGCCGAGCAGCAGGATCATGCAGACGGTGGTCAGGCCGACGGCGGCGCCGAAGCTGATCAGGCCGGCGAACCAGGGGTGCCCGGTGGCCTTGAAGGCGTCGGCGAGCGGGGCGTCCACGGACAGCCGGCTGTACTTCTGCATGCCGGTCACCACGACGGCCACGGCGACGTAGAGGGCGGTGCAGATGATGAGGGAGCCGATGATGCCGCGCGGTACGTCGCGCTGGGGGTTGCGGGTCTCCTCGGCGGCGGTGGCGACGACGTCGAAGCCGATGAAGGCGAAGAAGACGACGGAGGCGGCGGTGAAGATGCCCATCACACCGAAGTTGGAGGGCGCCCAGCCGATCATGAGCTGGATCAGCGGGGCCTTGAGGTTGCCGCCGGCCGGCACGGCCTCCTTCGGCGGGATGAAGGGGCTGTAGTTGCCGCTGTGGATGAAGAAGGCGCCCGCGATGATGACGACCAGGACGACGGCCACCTTGATGGCGACGACGACCGAGGTGACCCGGGCGGAGAGCTTCATGCCGACGACGAGGATCCCGGTGAGGGCGAGGACCAGGGCGGCCGCCAGGATGTCGAAGCCGAAGCCGTGGGCGCCGTCGCGGCCGCTGAGGTACTCCGGCAGGTGCCAGCCGGCGTTGTCGAGCAGCGAGTGGATGTACCCCGACCAGCCGACGGCGACCACCGCCGTGCCCAGCGCGAGTTCGAGGACCAGGTCCCAGCCGATGATCCACGCGGGGAACTCGCCGAGGGAGGCGTACGAGAAGGTGTACGCGGAGCCGGCCACCGGGACGGTCGAGGCGAACTCGGCGTAGCAGAGTGCGGCGAGGCCGCAGACGACGCCGGCCACGACGAAGGACAGGGCCACCGCGGGGCCTGCGGTGTTCCTGGCGGCTGTGCCGGTCAGGACGAAGATGCCGGTGCCGATGATGACACCCACGCCGAAGACCGTGAGGTCCAGGGCCGAGAGCGACTTCTTTAGCGCGTGCTCCGGTTCCTCGGTGTCCTTGAGGGACTGTTCGACGTTCTTGGTCCTGAAGAGGGTACTGCCCACGTGCCTACCTCCCACGTTTGTCGTCCTCGACATGATCGAGAGGGCCGGGGGTGCGTATGCCCCGGCAAGGGCAGGTTCACGCAGACGGGTCGGTCTCGCCACCGGAGAGGTGAGCGGGACCGACCCGTCGGGGTGGTTCGTGTCTCGTCGGGGTCTGCCGGCCGGTGGGGGCTGGTCGCGCAGTTCCCCGCGCCCCTTCAGGGCGCGTTGCAGCTCAGTCCCTCGCGGGCTCCACGGAGTCGACCTCCGTCGTCGTGCCGTCCAGCTTCGCGACCAATCCGGTGACCTGGCGGGCGATGTCCGGGGCGGTCAGGCCGATCTCCGTCATCACCTCGGCCCTCGACGCGTGGTCGAGGAAGCGGGGCGGGATGCCGAAGTCGCGGAGCGGGACGTCGACGCCCGCGTCGCGCAGGGCCTGGGCGATGGTGGAGCCGACGCCGCCGACGCGGCTGTTGTCCTCGACCGTGACGACGACCCGGTGGCGCTCGGCCAGCGGGGCCATGGCCTCGTCGACCGGCTTGACCCAGCGCGGGTCGACCACGGTCGTCGAGATGCCCTGCTTGTCCAGGAGGCCGGCGATCTCCAGGCACATGGGGGCGAGGGCGCCCACGGAGACCAGGAGCACGTCCGGGGTGTCGGTGCCGGGCTCGCGCAGCACGTCCATGCCGCCGACCCTGCCGACGGCGGCGACGGCGGGGCCGACCGCGCCCTTGGAGAAGCGGACGACCGTCGGGGCGTCGTCGACCTGGACGGCCTCGCGGAGCTGGGCGCGGACCTGGTCGGCGTCGCGCGGGGCGGCGAGCCTGAGGCCGGGGACGACCTGGAGGATCGACATGTCCCACATGCCGTTGTGGGAGGCGCCGTCGGTGCCGGTGACACCGGCCCGGTCCAGGACGAAGGTCACCCCGCACTTGTGCAGGGCCACGTCCATCAGTACCTGGTCGAAGGCACGGTTGAGGAAGGTGGCGTACACGGCGAAGACCGGGTGCAGGCCGGCCGTGGCGAGGCCCGCCGCGGAGACGGCGCCGTGCTGCTCGGCGATGCCGACGTCGTAGATGCGGTCCGGGAAGGTGTCCGCGAACTTCTTCAGGCCGACCGGCTGGAGCATGGCCGCCGTGATGGCGACGATGTCCCCGCGCTCCTTGCCGAGCTCGACCATCTCGTCGCCGAAGACCGAGGTCCAGTCGGCGCCGGAGGCCTTGACCGGCAGACCGGTGTCGGGGTGGATGGGGCCGATGCCGTGGAAGCGGTCGGCTTCGTCCTGGAGGGCGGGCTGGTAGCCGCGGCCCTTCTCGGTGAGGCAGTGCACGATGACCGGGCCGCCGAACCGTTTGGCCCGCGCCAGGGCCGACTCCAGGGCCTCCATGTCGTGGCCGTCGATCGGGCCGACGTACTTCAGGCCGAGGTCCTCGAACATGCCCTGCGGGGCGATGAAGTCCTTGAGCCCCTTCTTGGCGCCGTGCAGGGTGTCGTAGAGCGGCCTGCCGACGACCGGGGTGCGCTCCAGCAGGTCCTTGCCGCGGGCCAGGAACCGCTCGTAGCCGTCCGTCGTGCGCAGGGTCGCCAGGTGGTTGGCGAGGCCGCCGATGGTCGGGGCGTAGGAACGCTCGTTGTCGTTGACGACGATGACGAGCGGGCGGTCCTTGGCGTCGGCGATGTTGTTCAGCGCCTCCCAGGCCATGCCGCCGGTCAGGGCACCGTCACCGATCACGGCGACGACGTGGCTGTCGCGTTCGAGCAGCTGGTTGCCCTTGGCGATGCCGTCGGCCCAGCCGAGCACGGTGGAGGCGTGGCTGTTCTCGATGACGTCGTGCTCGGACTCGGCCTGCGAGGGGTAGCCGGACAGGCCGCCCTTCTGCTTCAGCTTCGAGAAGTCCTGGCGTCCGGTCAGCAGCTTGTGCACGTAGGACTGGTGGCCGGTGTCCCAGAGCACCTTGTCCTTCGGGGAGTCGAAGACGCGGTGCAGGGCGATGGTGAGCTCGACCACGCCCAGGTTGGGACCGAGGTGTCCGCCGGTCTTGGAGACCGCGTCCACGAGGAAGCTCCGGATCTCCTCTGCCAGCTGGACCAGCTCCTCGGGGCTGAGCCGGTCCAGATCGCGCGGTCCCCTGATACGGGTCAGCAGCGGCACCCGTGCCTCCTTGCAGTAGAGCTGATCGAGCTGTTGCCGGGCTCGTCGAGTCTAATGTTCCGCCCAGGCGGAACGACTCCGGCCCTTGGGTCATGGGTCACGCGATCGGCTGTACCCATCATGACCCCCACCTATGACACGACTGTGCCCGGTGCCTTCCAGGCACCGGGCACACGTCCTACCTAGGAGCGCTGGCGTTCGGCGTCAGCCGCGCCCCGCCGCCTTCTGGCTCTTGCGGGAGACGGAGTCGATGACGACCGCACCCAGCAGAACACCACCGGTGATCATGTACTGGATCGAGGTGTTCATGTTCAGCAGGTCGAGGCCGGTCTGGATGGACTGGATGACCAGCATGCCCAGGAGCGCGGACCAGACGGTACCGCGGCCACCGAACAGCGACGTACCACCGATGACGGCCGCCGCGATGGCGAGCATCAGCGTGTTGCCGCCACCGGCGTTGAGCGTCGCGCTCGCCGTCTGGCCGGCGAAGAACATGCCGCCGATCGCCGCGAAGCCGCCGGAGATCGCGAACACGGTGATGCGGACCATCGGCACGCTGATACCGGCACGGCGGGCGGCCTCGATGCCGCCGCCGACCGCGAAGACCTTGCGGCCGTACGTGGTACGGCGCAGCACGAAGTCGACGATGACCAGCGACGCCAGGAAGATCACCAGCGCGTTGGAGACACCGGCCGCGTTGTTCAGCACCGCCGCCGCCGCGAAGGACGCGACCGCGAGCAGGATGACGCGGATCAGGATCTCGCTGGTGGGCCGGAACGGCACACCCGCCGCACGGCGCCGGCGCTGCTCGTTGAACTGGCCGAGGGCCGAGAGCACGACGCCGAGGCCGGCCAGCAGGTAGGCGCCGATGATGGCCTGGTCCATGAAGAAGGAGCTCTGGCCGAGGAGGTTCACCGGGCCGCTGTCGGCCGGGATGTTGATCGTGCCGCTGGAGCCCAGCAGCCACAGCATCAGACCGTTCCAGCCGAGGAAGCCGGCCAGGGTGACCACGAACGCGGGTACGCCGATCTTGGCGAAGAACCAGCCGTGCAGCGCACCGATGCCGATGCCCGTGATGATCGTGAGGATCAGGGCCAGCCATTGGTTCATTCCGTGGTTGACCACGAAGACGGCGAACACGGTGGAGGCCAGACCGCTCACCGAGCCGACGGACAGGTCGATCTCGCCGAGCAGCAGCACGAACACCAGGCCGATGGCGAGCATGCCGGTGGCCGAGAGGAAGTAGCTGATGTTGGAGAGGTTGTCCGCGCTGAGGAACAGGCTGTTCTTCACCTGGAAGATGGTCCAGATGATGATCAGACCGACGACCACCGGCAGCGAGCCCAGCTCGCCGCCCTTCACCCGGCGGGTGAACTCCGTGAGGTAGCCCTTGAAGCCCTCTTCACGGACCAGCAGCCGCGGGTCGACGACCGTGACGGGCGCGGCCGTCGGGTCGTCGGCGGGGGCGACCGTGGTGGGGGCCGGGGCCGCCGCCTCGGTCTTGCCGAGCTCGGGCGACTCGTCGCCCTTCACGGTCTTGTTCGACGTCTCGCTCACTTTGCCGCCTCCGTGGTGCGTCGCTCGGAACGACGGGTCACGGCGTTGTCCGTGGCACCCGTGATCGCGGCGATGATCTCTTCCTGGCTGGTGCTCTTCACGGGGAAGAAACCGTTGTTCTTGCCCAGACGCAGCACGGCGACGGTGTCCGCGACCGCCTTGACGTCGGCCATGTTGTGGCTGATGAGGATGACCGCGAGGTTGCGCTCGCGCAGCCGCTCGACCAGGTCGAGGACCTGCGCGGTCTGCTCGACACCGAGGGCGGCGGTGGGCTCGTCGAGGATGACGACCTTGGGGTCGCCGATCAGGGCGCGGGCGATGGCCACGACCTGACGCTGACCGCCGGAGAGGCTGGCGATCGGGATGCGCACGCTGGGGATGCGGATGGAGAGCGTGCTCAGCAGCTCGCGGGCCTGCTTCTCCATCGTGACCTCGTCGATGACGCCGCGGTGCAGCAGCTCACGGCCGAGGAAGAGGTTCCCCACCACGTCGAGGTTGTCGCAGAGCGCGAGGTCCTGGTAGACCGTCGCGACACCCAGTCCCTGGGCGTCGTGCGGCTTGTTGATGCTGACGGAGTTGCCCTCCCACTCGATGACGCCCTCATCGATGGGGTGCACACCCGCGATCGTCTTGACCAGGGTCGACTTTCCTGCGCCGTTGTCGCCCACCAGGGCGACCACTTCTCCGGCGTGGACCTCCAGGTCGACTTCGGTGAGGGCCTGGACCGCACCGAATCGCTTGGAGACTCCGCGCAACGCCAGCACGGGCGTAGCGGACACGTGAACCATCTCCTTCGCCGCCTGACCGGCGGGGATGCCGCGCTTGGTGATCAGGCGCGGAGGGTCGTGCGGTACCCCGGACTGTCGTCGGGGATCGCACGCGGTTTACAAGATGAACATGCGCGAATCCGCTGCGCTTGGCAACGGGTCCGTCCGACGCCCGCTCCGGCAGCGGGGTATGAAGGCCGGAGCGGGCGTCGGAGGGGTTTCGCGAGACCGCCGGACGGCCGGGGCACCTTGCGGAAGGGCCGGCGTGTCGGGCGGCCGGGGCCCGGGTGTCGTACTGCGACCACCCGGGCGCTGGCGGCCGGAGCCTCAGGGCTCCAGGGCGGGACTACTGCAGGCCGGCGGCCTTGCAGGCCTTGGCGAACTCGCTGGTGCAGATGTCCGAGACGGTGTACAGACCGTCCTTGATCACCGTGTCCTTGATGTTGGCCTTGGTGACCGACACCGGGGTCAGCAGCTGCGAGGGCACCTTGTCGCCGGAACCGCTGGTCTGCGTGCTGGTGGCGAGCGAGGAGATGCTCTTGCCCTGCAGCAGGTCCACCGCGATCGTGGCGGCGGCGTCGGCCTCCGGCTTGAACGCCTTGTAGACGGTGGAGGACTGGGTGCCGGCGACGATGCGCTGGATGCCCGCGAGCTCCGCGTCCTGACCGGTCAGCGGGATGCCGCTGATGCCGGCGCCCTTGAGGGTGGTGGCGATACCACCGGCCATGCCGTCGTTGGCGGAGTAGACACCCGCGATGTTCTTGGCACCGAGCTGGGTGATGGCCGCCTTCATCTTCTGCGCGGCGACGGTGTCCTTCCACAGGCCGGACTGCTCGTAGGCGATGTCGACCTTGCCGTCGAGGGCCTTGTGGGCACCCTGCTTGAACTGGCCGGCGTTCGGGTCGGCGTCGTCACCGTTGATCATGACGACCTTCGACTTGGTGGTCGCCTTCGAGCCGAGGGCGTCGAGCAGGGCCTGGCCCTGGAGCTCGCCGACCTTGACGTTGTCGAAGGAGACGTACGCCGAGACCTTGCCCTGCGCGAGGCGGTCGTACGCGACGACCTTGACGCCCTTGGCCACGGCCGCGTCGATGGAGGACTTGATGGCCGCAGAGTCCTGGGCCGAGATCACGATGACCTTGACGCCCTTGGTCACCATGGTGCTGACCTGCTGGGCCTGCTTGGCGGCGTCACCGGCGGCGTTCGCGTAGTCGACCGTGCAGTCGGCACACAGCGACTTGACCTGCGCCTCGAAGTACGGGTGGTCGAACTTCTCGTAGCGCGCGGTCACGCTGTCGGGGAGCAGCAGGCCGATGGTCTTGCCACCGGAGGAGCTGCTGCTGCTCGAGTCGCTCTTCTTGCTGTCGCCGGCCTTGCCACAGGCGGCGACGGACAGCGCCATGGAAACCGCGGCGGTGCCGATCACGACTCTACGCATCGTTGCGTTCATTTGGGGGTGCCTCCCTGACAGGGCCGCAACGCTGCGGCCGAGGTGGCTCGAAGTCAACTCGGCCGCAAGTTCGACGTCAAGAAGTAAATACTTAACGAGATGGCAACGGCGCCATGCGTTCTCTAAGTGAAGGCAGGTGCAACGGCAGGTACGGATCCGTCCAGAAGGGTCGAATCGCCCATCTCGCTGAGCGCGAGAGCGAGCGCCCCGAGCACCTCGGCGCGGCCGCCGAGGGCCCCCGGGAGCACCGAGAGCTGGCGGGCGGCGCTGGGGATCGCGTAGCGCCCCACGGACTCCCTGATGGGCCCCAGGACCAGCTCTCCGGCCTCGGCGAGGTCGCCGCCGAGGACCACCCGGCTCGGGTTCAGCAGGTTGCAGAGATTGGCCACCCCGCTGCCGATGTGGCGGCCGACGTCGCCGATCACGCGACGGCAGCCCGGGTCGCCGTCGCGGGCCAGCCGTACGACGCCCTCCATGGTCAGGTCGGGGCCGTGACCGGGCTGCAGCAGCGGCAGCACGTACCGGGCCGCCGCGAAGGTCTCCAGGCAGCCGCGGTTGCCGCAGCGGCAGACCGGGCCGGACTCGTCGAGTGTGATGTGCCCTATTTCACCGGCCGTGCCGCCGGGGCCCCGGTAGATCTTCCCGTTGATCACGAGACCGGCGCCGACACCGCTCGCGACCTTGATGTACGCGAGGTCGCGGACGCCCTTGCCGCTGCCCCAGACCAGCTCGCCGAGGGCGCCGAGGTTGGCGTCGTTGTCGACGTGCACGGGGACGCCGAGGCGGAGCCGGAGCTCCTCCGCGGGTCTCGCGCCGATCCAGCCGGGCAGGATGGCGCTGGAGCCGAGGGTGCCGGACTCGACGTCGATCGGGCCGGGGACGCCGACACCCACGCCGGCGATCTTCGAGCGGTCCACGCCGGTCGCCGCGATCAGGCGGTTGACCAGCTCTTCCGCCCTGTCGAAGCCCTGGCTGGACGACGCGTCCACGTCGAGCGGCTCGGACTCCTCGGCCAGCACCTGGTGGGCGAGGTTCCCGATCGCGACGCGCAGGTGGGTGTGGCCGAAATCGACGCCTATGACGATGCCGGCGTCACCGCTCAGGCTCACGCTGCGGGCCCTGCGGCCGCCCGCCGACGTGGGCGTGACCTCGACGGTTCCGCCGTCCTTGAGCTCGCGCACGATGTTGGAGACCGTTGCGGCCGACAGGCCGGTCGTGCGCGCGATCTCCGCCTGCGTGAGCGATCCGGCCAGACGTACGGCCCGTACGACACGTTCCAGGTTGGCTCGGTGCAGCGACGACTGCGACCCCGGAGTCTCCATCGACCCATCCACTCCCGCCATCGGAGGCGGCCACGGTGCCGCCAACGTGACCCAGATCACCTCACTGAGACCGGGTCACTTACAAGTTATGAACTCCAAGCTCTGCTGAACGGGTTACCGACGTCAAGTCCTTGACAGAAATCGTTGGCGGTTCGGGGGTTGCCTGACGGTCATGCTTTCGACATGTCTAGGCCACTGGTCAGCAGGTGGGAGAGGGGGTGGCGGGTGACCGAGGCGGAGCGGGTGCGGCGCCGTCGTGGCTGGTCGCGCAGTTGCCCGCGCCCCTTCGGGGCGCGGCCGGGACCGGACCTTCCTAAGGCGCGTTTCTTTCGGGTTGCGAACGTTCGGGTTACTTCAGAGCACCCGCCGTCAGACCCGCCACCACCTGGCGCTGGAAGACGATGTAGGCCGCGAGGACCGGGAGCATCGCCATCACCAGGCCGGCGAAGAGGCCGGACCAGTCGCCCTTGTAGCCCTGGCTGACGGCCAGCTGGACCAGGCCCTGGGTGAGGACGTGTTTGTCCGGGTCCGTGTTGAGGACCGTCGGGAGCATGTACTGGTTCCACTGGCCGAGGAAGTTGAAGATCCCGACGCTGATCAGGCCGGGCTTGGCCATCGGCAGCATGATCTGGAAGAACGTACGGGTGTGCGAGGCACCGTCGACGAAGGCCGCCTCGGCCACGGAGGTGGGCAGCGTGCGGAAGAACGCCGTGAGGAAGAAGACCGTGAACGGCAGCGAGTACGCGATGTAGACCAGGATCAGGCCGTGGATCGTGTTCAGCAGGCCCAGGTTGTTCACGACGTAGAACAGCGGGACCAGCGCGAGCATGATCGGGAAGCTCATGCCGCCGATGAAGAGGTAGTAGATGAAGCGGTTGCCCGGGAAGTCGAAGCGGGCCAGGACGTAGGCGGCCATCGAGCCGAGGACCAGGGTGCCGATGAGCGAGCCGCCGACCACCAGGACGGTGTTCAGGAAGTAGTCGCTCATGTTGGCGTCGGTCCAGGCCCGCGCCCAGTTCTCGAAGTGCAGCCGGTCCGGGAGCGCCCAGGGCGAGGTGAAGATGGACCGGTCGTCCTTGAAGGAGGTCATCACCGCCCACAGCAGCGGCGTGACCACCATGACCGCCCAGATGACCAGGATGCCGTGGGAGAAGACGTTGAGGACCCCGCCCTCGCGCCTGGGCCGGGGCGGCTTGGCCGCGGCGGGCTCGGTCCCGGTGACAGTGACGTCGGTCTCGGTCGTCGTCATCGCTTCAGTACTCCAGCCGCTCGCGACGGCCCAGCCGCATCACGACCGCCGCGAAGGCGAGCGTGACGACCAGCAGGGCGACGCCGATGGTGGTGGCGTAGGCGGCCTGACCGTCCCGGAACGCCTTCTGGTACACGTACAGGACCATCACGGTCGTCGAGTAGTCGGGGCCGCCCGGCCCTGTCGTCATGATCTGTACGACTGCGAACGACTCGGCGCCGAGCGCGAGGATGCCCATGTAGACCCAGCCGGACTGCACGGTGTCCCACAGCAGCGGCAGCGTGATGCGGAAGAAGGTGGTGGCGCGGCCGGCGCCGTCGAGCAGGGCGGCCTCGTAGAGGTCCATGGGGATGGACGCCATGCCGGCCGAGAAGAGGACCACGAAGAAGCCGACCGTGGACCAGACCAGTACGGCCATCACGCACCACAGGGCGAGGCTCGGGTCGCCCAGCCAGAGCGGCTGGATATTGTCCAGACCAATTCCCCTGAGCAGTGAATTGATCGCGCCGCTGTCGGGGTTGTAGGCGAAGGCGAAGAGCAGCGAGACGATCGCGATCGACAGCACCTGCGGAAAGAAGTAGACGATCTTGTAGAAGGAGGAGCCCCGCACCCCGGAGATGACCGGGCCGCCCCTCCTTCTCCGGCCGCCCACATTGATCATGAAGGCGAAGAACAGCGCCAGGCTGATCGTCACCAGCGGCAGCACGACCGCGAACATCAAGCTGTGCCGCAAGGACTTCCAGAAGACGTCGTCGTGCAGCATCCTCCGGTAATTGTCCAGGCCGACCATCTTGAACTCGGGGCTCAGGCCGGTCCAGTCCGTGAACGAGTAGTAGATGGACTGGATGAACGGCCACACCACGAAGAGCGCGTACAGTCCGAGGGGCAACGCGAGAAACCCCACGATGAACCGGTACTTGCCGTGCTGCATCGCCACTCCGGTGCCGAGACGGTTTCTGGTTACTGGTGCTTGTAGTGCTTGATCGAGGTGTCCTTGGCGGCCTCGTCGGCGAAGCCCTGGATCTTCTTGACGGCCTCCGCCGGAGTGAGCCGGCCGGCCATCATCTCGCCGAGACCGGCGACCCCGATCTTCTCCTTCTGGAGCTGCACGTACCAGTCCTGGAGCCGCGGGTTGACCACGTTCGAACCGGCCAGCTTGAGCGCCGCCACCCCGGAGGTGAGGCCCGGCGTGAGGCTGATGCCGTCGGTGCCGCCGTTGTACGCGGTCAGCGACTTCACCTTCGTCGTGAAGTTCTTGGAGGACGCCTCGCTGAGCATGATGCGCAGCTGCTCCATGCCGCCTTGGGCGTTGGCGGCCTTGGCCGGGACGATGAAGGGCTCGCCGCCGGAGGCCCAGATGGTGCCGAACGGCATCTTGTCGTTCTTGTCGATGCCGGTGGGCGCGGAGACGGCGAGGTTGAAGTCGGAGGGGATGACGTTCGCCGACTCGTTCTCCACCCAGGAGCCGTTCGGGATGAACAGGGCCTTGCCCTGCGCCCAGGCGGTCTGCGACTGGATGTGGTCGAGGCCGGGCGTGCCCTTGAGGATGTAGCCCTTCTTGTAGAGCTCGTAGTAGGCCTCGAAACACGCCTTGACGGCCGGGTGTTTCCAGGCGTTCGGCTCCAGGTTGTCGATCGCGTTCAGGACCTCGACGCCGCCGACCTTGCCGATCATCGGGTAGAGCGAGAAGGGGATGTAGTACGGGTACTTGCCGGCGTAGGTCCAGCCGGCCATGCCCTTCTTCTTGGCCTTCTCGCAGACGGCGATCATCTGGTCCCAGGTCTGCGGGTACTCCGCGTCGAGCGAGTCCAGGGCCTTCTGCGAGTACCAGACGCCGTAGACCGTGTAGGCGTAGTACATGATCCAGACCGGGTCGCCGTCGAACTGGCCCATCTCGACGATGCCGGGGCGCAGGGTGTCGCGGACCTTCTTGTTCGGGTCGTCGTACGACGGGGCGTCGAGCAGCGGGGTGAGGTCGGCCAGCTGCTTCTTGCCGACCAGCACGCCCATGTCCATCTGCTCGGCGCCGGAGTTGTCGATGAGGTCGGGCGGGGTGCCCTGGTTGAAGCGCGGCTGGAGCGTGGACTGGATCTTCTGGGTGGCGGAGAACTTGACCTTGGCCTTCGGGAAGTCCTTCTCGTAGATCTTCACCGCGTCCTCGGCGTACTCCTTGCCGAAACCGCCGTCGAAGAGGACGAATTCCATCTGCGCGGTGTCGTTGACGCCCAGCGGGTTCTTGGACGTCTTCTTGCCGGCCTTGTCCTTGGACTGGCCGCCGCCGCCACTGCTGGCGCAGGCGGAGAGGAATCCGACGGTGGGGACCGAAATCAGGCCGAGTGCGGCGGACCGCTTGATCAGATCGCGGCGGCCGACACCCTCGGAACCGGGGGTCGCCGCGGAATCGGAACCGGGGTGCGCTGCGGACGTGGATCCCATGCTCAAGTCCTCGCCTTCTCCAGGACTCAGGCGGTGAACCGGATCCTCCCCGGCACCGCGGTCGGGTAGTGCTGGGTCGTGCAGGAAGTCATGCGGGAAACGCCGACAGGTATAGTCCACTTCCCGTCAGCGAGGCAAGATCGAATGCAGGGTTGCCGATGGGTCTTTTCCTAGTTGAGACCTGTCGGAAATATGAGCGATCTCTGTACGCCTTGACGGAAAAAGAGCCGACATACACCCCTGAATGCCGCACCCAACGCCCTTGACATCACGGGTCACTTGACCACCTACTGGTTCCTGCGCCACGCAGCTGACAACGTTGTCTCATGTGGCAGGGAGGGTACCCGTTGTGATGCAGCGGAGAACGCAGCGAAGAACAGGGCACGAATCTGGTACGGCGGTCGTGATCGCGGCCGCCGTAGTCATGACCCTGGGCTCCCAGGGAGCAGCGGTGGCGCTGCCGGCGAAGACACCGGCCGCCGCTACGCAGTTCGCATCCTCGTTCGAGTCTGGCGATCCGTCACCGGACTGGTCCGACACCGTGGACACCGACCCGAGCGGCGCCCCGCGCGCCTCCGGGGTGGACGGCGGCTACAGCACCGGCATCCCCGGCAACGTCACCGACCACGTGACCGACGTGCGGGCGAGCGGCGAGAACACCGGGGCGGGCGAGGTCAAGGAGAACCTCGTCGACGGCGAGTCCGGCACCAAGTGGCTCACCTTCCAGCCCACCGGCTGGGCCGAGTTCGACTTCGACAAGCCGGTCAAGCTGGTGACCTACGCCCTCACCTCGGCGAACGACTACGCCGAGCGCGACCCCGCTGACTGGACCCTCCAGGGCTCGACGGACGGCAAGGACTGGAAGACCGTCGACACCCGGACCGGCGAGGCCTTCACGGAACGGTTCCAGACCAGGTCGTACGACCTCTCCGCACCGGCCGAGTACCAGCACTTCCGGCTCGACGTCACGAAGAACAACGGCGCCCCGGACATCCTCCAGCTCGCCGACGTCCAGTTCTCCACGGGCGGCAGCGGCGGTCCAGTGCCCCAGGACATGCTCTCGCTGGTCGACAAGGGCCCGACCGGGTCGCCGACGGCGAAGGCGCGGGCCGGGTTCACCGGAACGCACGCCCTGCGCTACGCGGGACGGCACACGTCGGCCGGCCGGGCGTACTCGTACAACAAGGTCTTCGACGTGAACGTGAAGGTCGGCCGGGACACGCGGCTCGGGTACCGGATCTTCCCCTCGATGGCCGACGGCGACCTCGACTACGACGCCACCAACGTGGCGGTGGACCTGGCCTTCACGGACGGCACCTACCTGAGCGACCTCGGGGCCGTCGACCAGCACGGGTTCGCGCTCTCGCCGCGCGGGCAGGGCGCGTCGAAGGCGCTGTACGTCAACCAGTGGAACGACATCTCGTCGGTGATCGGTTCGGTGGCGGCCGGCAAGACGGTCGACCGGATCCTGGTGGGCTACGACTCCCCCGCCGGCCCGGCGAAGTTCCGCGGCTGGATCGACGACGTGTCCCTGAAGCCGGTGGCCCCCGAGAAGCCGAAGGCGCACCTGTCCGACTACGCGCTGACCACCCGCGGCACCAACTCCAGCGGCAGCTTCTCGCGCGGCAACAACTTCCCGGCGACGGCCCTGCCGCACGGCTTCAACTTCTGGACGCCGGTGACCAACGCGTCCTCGGAGAGCTGGCTGTACGAGTACGCGCACGCGAACAACGACGCCAACCTGCCGACGATCCAGGCGTTCAGCGCGAGCCATGAGCCGAGCCCCTGGATGGGCGACCGGCAGACCTTCCAGATGATGCCGTCCGCCGCCGGCACCCCGGACACCGGCCGGGAGGCCCGCGCACTCGCCTTCCGGCACGAGAACGAGACCGCGCGGCCCTACTACTACGGCGTCAGGTTCGAGAACGGGCTGAAGGCCGAGATAACGCCCACCGACCACGCGGCCGCGCTGCGCTTCACGTACCCGGGCGACGACGCGAGCGTGATCTTCGACAACGTGACCGAGCAGGCGGGCCTGACCCTCGACAAGGAGCACGGGATCGTCACCGGCTATTCCGACGTCAAGTCGGGCCTGTCGACCGGCGCGACCCGGCTCTTCGTCTACGGCGTCTTCGACAGGCCCGTCACGGGCGGCGACTCGAGCGGGGTCAAGGGCTACCTGCGCTTCGACGCGGGCGCCGACCACACCGTCACGCTCCGGCTGGCCACGTCCCTGATCAGCATCGACCAGGCCAGGGACAACCTGCGCCAGGAGATCCCGGACGGCACCTCCTTCGACACGGTGAAGGCACAGGCCCAGAAGGTCTGGGACAGGCTGCTCGGCAAGGTGGAGGTGGAGGGCGCCACGGCCGACCAGCTGACCACGCTCTACTCCAGCATGTACCGGCTGTACCTGTACCCGAACTCCGGCTTCGAGAAGGTCGGTTCCACGTACCAGTACGCCTCCCCCTTCTCGCCCATGACCAGCCAGGACACCCCGACGCACACCGGCGCGAAGATCGTGGACGGCAAGGTGTACGTCAACAACGGCTTCTGGGACACGTACCGCACGACGTGGCCGGCCTACTCCCTCCTGACACCCCGTCAGGCCGGTGAGATGGTCGACGGATTCGTGCAGCAGTACAAGGACGGCGGCTGGACCTCCCGCTGGTCCTCCCCCGGCTACGCCGACCTGATGACCGGCACTTCCTCGGACGTGGCGTTCGCGGACGCCTACGTCAAGGGCGTGAAGTTCGACGCGAAGGCGGCGTACGAGGCGGCCCTGAAGAACGCGACGGTCGTACCGCCCTCCTCCGGCGTCGGCCGCAAGGGCATGTCCACCTCCCCGTTCCTCGGCTACACCAGCGACGACACCCGCGAGGGACTGTCCTGGGCCATGGAGGGGTACGTCAACGACTACGGCATCGCCGAGATGGGCAAGGCGCTGTACAGGAAGACGGGCGAGAAGCGCTACAAGGAGGAGTCGGACTACTTCCTCAACCGCGCCCAGGACTACGTGGACCTCTTCGACTCGAAGGCCGGCTTCTTCCAGGGCAGGGACGCCCAGGGGGACTGGCGGGTGGACTCGGCGTCGTACGACCCGCGCGTGTGGGGCTACGACTACACCGAGACCAACGGCTGGGGCTACGCCTTCACCGCCCCGCAGGACAGCCGGGGTCTCGCCAACCTGTACGGCGGCCGGTCCGGCCTCGCCGACAAGCTCGACGAGTTCTTCGCGACGCCCGAGACGGCCTCCCCCGACTTCGTCGGCTCCTACGGCGGGGTCATCCACGAGATGACCGAGGCCCGGGACGTCCGGATGGGCATGTACGGCCACTCCAACCAGGTCGCCCACCACGTCATCTACATGTACGACGCGGCCGGGCAGCCCTGGAAGGCGCAGGCCTACGTCCGGCAGGCGCTCTCCCGGCTCTACCTCGGCAGCGAGATCGGCCAGGGCTACCACGGCGACGAGGACAACGGCGAGCAGTCGGCCTGGTACCTCTTCTCGGCCCTCGGCTTCTATCCGCTGGTGATGGGCAGCGGCGACTACACGATCGGCTCCCCGCTGTTCAAGAAGGCGACGGTCCACCTCGAGAACGGCCACGACCTGGTGATCAAGGCCCCGCAGAACAGCGCGAAGAACGTCTACGTGCAGAATGTCCGCGTCAACGGCAGTACCTGGACGTCGACTTCACTCCCCCACTCCCTCCTCTCCCAGGGCGGGGTCATCGACTTCACGATGGGCCCGAAGCCGTCGAACTGGGGCACCGGCAAGGACGCCGCCCCGGTCTCCATCACCAAGGACGACAAGGTCCCGACCCCGCGCGCGGACGTCCTGAAGGCCGACGGCTCCCTGTTCGACAACACCTCGGCGACCGAGGAGACGGTGACCTCGGTGGACCTCCCGGTGACCGGGTCGGCCAAGGGCGTCCAGTACACCCTCACCTCACCGTCGGACCACACGAAGGCTCCGACCGGCTGGACCCTCCAGGCCTCGACGGACGGCAGCAACTGGCAGACCCTGGACAAGCGTTCCGGGGAATCCTTCGACTGGAACCTGCAGACCCGGGCGTTCACCATCCAGAAGCCCGGCGCGTACAGCCACTACCGCCTCGTCCTGACCGGTGAGTCCACGCTGGCGGAGGTGGAGTTGCTGGCCTGAGCCGACGACGACGGCACGAAGAGGGGGCGGGCCCGTCCGGGCCCGCCCCCTCTGTCGCAGGCCGGTCAGCCGGTGGCGAGGGTGAACACGTGCAGGTCGCTGTTCCCGGGCAGGCGGACGGTCTTGACGGCCTTGCCGGCCGGGGCCGTGAAGGGCCTGGTCGCGAAGACGTAGGTGGCCACCGGGTCCTTGTCGGCGCCGGAGACGTTGCGATAGGCGGTTCTCGCGACGATCTCGTTGCCGTACTGGACGGTGCCGCCTCCGCCGCCGACGGTCCAGTCGGTGAAGGCGAGGTCGACGGTGCCCGTGGTGCCGTCGGTGTAGGTGACGGTCGCCTGGGCGGACTGGTTGCCGTTGGTGGCGCTGCCGAGGAAGGACAGCGTGGCGGCAGGGGTGGGGAGTTGGATGGTCTGCCCGGTGGCGGTCGCGTTGTCGGGGCGGCCTGCCGGTGCGTTCGGCCAGGTGTAGGCGAGGCCGTCGACCGTGCCCTGGGTGCCCGGCGTGAGGCCGGCCGCCGCGAGGGCCTGGCGGGAGTAGCTCCAGCCGCCGCCGTCGAAGTCGGCCTCGTCGTGGTCGCCGAAGTCGTCCGAGATGCCGGTGTTGGAGCAGGCGGCGAGGAGGGTGCCGGGCGCGGCGACGGTGAGGGCGACCGGCTGGACGTAGGAGGAGCCGGCCGAGGTGACGGTGACCTTCGCGTCGTAGTAGCCCTGCGGGGTGCCCGCGGTGGTGGCGAGAGCGATCTGCCGGGAACCGCCGGTGACCGTTCCCTCCGCGGGGGTGGCCGTGACGCCGTCCGGTGTCTCGACGCGGAAGCGCACCTCGGGACCGGTGCCGCCGGACAGGGACAGGGCGCGGACGGTGAGCGCCGTGCTGTCGCCGGGCGCGATCGTGGCCGTCGTCGGACCGACCCCGATCTGGTACGGCTGCTCGCCCTGGCGGAAGGACGGGGGCGGGTTGCCGGCGCCCCAGGTGCGGTTCGGGGTCGTGGCGAGGGTGTAGTCGAGGCGGCCGCCGTTGCGGACGAAGGAGCCGTCGAGCCAAGGCCGGTCACTGGTACGGCCGTTGACCTTCAGGGACTGGACGTACGGGGCGTCGCTCGCCGCTCCGGCCGCGTGGACCGAGATGTCGTTGCCGCCCGCGCGGTCGATCTCCACGCGCTCGAACAGGGGGGAGGCGAGGACGAGTTCGGCGCGGGACGGGACCTGCGGGTACATGCCCAGCGCCGAGAAGACGTACCAGGAGGACATCGCGCCGAGATCGTCGTTGCCGGGGATGCCGCCGGGCTGTGTCGACCAGAGCTGTGTCATCGCCGCGCGGACGGTCTCCTGGGTCCGCCAGGGCGCTCCGGCGTAGTCGTACAGGTAGGGCACGTTGAGCGAGGGCTCGTTGTCCAGCTCGGACTTGTCGCCGCCGCTGCCGGTGAGGGCCCAGCTGCCGTCGCTGTTGTGGAAGAAGGCGTCGAGACGGGCGAGCGCCTTGTCGGTGCCGCCCATCGCGGCGAAGAGCCCGGCCGGGTTGTGCTGGACCATCCAGGTGTACTGGGCGGCGGTGCCCTCGACGAACCCGTTGCCGGTGCCCGGGGTGAAGCCGGTGACCCGGCTGCCGTCCGCCTTGCGGTTGGCGATGTAGCCGCCGGTGGTGTCGGCGGCGATGTCGAAGGTGTTCTGCCACCACTGGGAACGGTCGGCGAAGGCCGCCGCCGTCCCCTTCTCCCCCGCGGCCGTGGCGAGCTGGGAGAGGGAGAAGTCGGCCGTGGACATCTCCAGGGTCTCGGCGGCGCCGCCCCAGGCGTTCGACACGGACGGCATGTAGTGGCGGTCCACGTACTTGTCCAAGGACGGCCGTTGGCCTGTCGACAGCACCGGTTTGCCGGCCGGGGACAGGTCCTGGGCGGTCGGGACCGTCGCCGCCTTCACCAGCGAGGCCAGCGCGCCCTTCAGGTCGAAGTCGGTGCCGCCGAAGGCCCGGATGCCGGCGAGGGCGGTCGGTGCCGGGTCGCCGTTCATGACGTGGGTGCCGCTCGCGCCGTGCAGCCAGCGGTCCCAGACCCCGCCGTTCTGCCGTGCGAGCTCGTAGAGCGACTGGGCGATGTCCGAGCCGGTGCGCGGGTCCAGGAGGGTCAGCAGCTGGACCTGGTCGCGGTAGACGTCCCAGCCGGAGAAGGTGCCGTACTGCGCCCGGTGGCCGCGGGCGACCCGGTGCACCTTGCCGTCGCCGCCCCGGTAGCGGCCGTCGGCGTCGCTGATGACGTTCGGGTGGAAGAGGGAGTGGTAGAGGGCGGTGTAGAAGGTGGTGCGGTCGGCGTCCGTGCCGCCGCCGACGCGGATGGCGTCGAGGCGGTCCCGCCAGGCGCGGTGGGCCGCGTCGCGGACGGCGTCGAAGGAGCGTCCCGGCGGGTTCTCGGCCCGCAGGTTCGCCGCGGCGGCGGCAGGACTGACGTACGAGATGCCGACCTTGACGTTCACCGGACCCGGGCCTGGCGCGAACTGGACGTATCCGCCGGCCCCCTTGCCGGCGACCGGTCGCCCGCCGTTCGCGGAGAAACCGCCGGTGCCGCCGGACGTGGTCGTCGAGCCGGGGCTGAGGGTGCCGTCCTGCCAGGTGCCGGTGGCGGTGAAGGCGCGGTCGAAGTGGGCGGTGAAGTACAGGGTGTAGTAGGAGCGTTGGCCCTCGGGGTCGAGGTAGCCGCAGAAGTCGCCGGAGGTGACCGAGCCGGAGACGGTGCGGGCCTCCGGGTCGATGGTGACCGTCGAATCGGCCGATCCCACCTCGGAGTTGGCGGTGCGGATCAGCAGGGAGGCGGGCTTTCCGGCCGGGTAGGTGAACTGGGCCGAGCCGGTGCGGGCGGTCGCGGTGAGGTCGGCGGTGACGCCGGAGGCGAGGCCCACCTTGTAGTGACCCGGCTCGGCGGTCTCGTCGGCGTGGCTGAAGTCCGAGGCGTAGACGGCGTCCTTGGTGTCACTCGCCGGGGAGGAGGTGACCTCGCCGGCGTACGGGAGGAACGGGATGTCGCCGCTGCCGCCCGCGCAGCCGGTGCCGGACATGTGGGTGAGGCTGAAGCCGCGGATGCGGGTGGCGTCGTACTGGTAGCCGCCCGGGGCGGCCGTTCTGGTCGCGTCGCCTCTGGTGTTCTCCGGGCTCCAGGAGAGCATGCCGAACGGCACGACGGCGCCCGGGAAGGTGTTGCCGCCGTTCCTGCTGCCGATCAGCGGATCGACGTACGCCGTGGGGTCCTTGACCAGTTCGGGTGGTGCGCCGGCGGTCGCCGCGCGGGCGGGGATGGCGCCGCCGGCCGCGAGTACCGCGGCCAGCAGCAGGGACATGGGTCGGAAACGCATGACGCGGCCCTTCCTCCTCCGGACGGGTCGCGCACCACGGGTCGCACAAGCCGCAGGGACAGTAACGTGCGCCACCGGTACCACGGAGGACCGCGCATGCCGCGGACGGCACGGCACCGGTTCACCCGGTCGGGCGACCCGAAGTGGGTTGACATCGTTGTCGGTTGAGGCGGTAGAGTCATGTACAGACCATGAGACAACGTTGTCGCCCGTCATGGGACCGACACAAGCCGCACAGCAGACGCGCACGAGGCATCACGAACAACTCCCCCCGGGCAGGCCCACCCACCCCCCTCGCCTGCCCGGCTCGCGGACCCGGTGCGCACCGGCACCGGGTCCGCCCAGAGCAGAGCGCACACGTCCGTGCGGGGTGGACGGCCGGGCGCGGGCCATGTGGGAAGCGAACGTAGGGCGGAAGCGGTCCCACCGCCCGAAGGGTTCCGGTCCGCCGGTCGACATGGGAGCGCTCCCACCCCACTGCCCCGTGAAGCTAGCGCGTTACGGGGGCAGGTGTAAACGGCGCGGCACGACCTGACCTCCCCGAGCGGCATCGAGCGGCAGGCGAGACCGCCGGACGACGAGCCCGCCACAGCTGTCGCGCAGACTTGACCCATTCTTGGCCGAGCGCGCTATGTGGTGACTAGCGTGCGGTCATGTTCACTTGACGCGGCCGTGAGGTTGGTTCTTGACGGTTTCTGAGTCATCGGCCTTCCCGCACCGACCGTCGCGCTGTCAGGGCGCTGCGATGGAGGTAGAACTCATGAGGAGACGGATACGCGGCGTGCTGGCCGCGTTCACCGGAGCGGTGCTGCTCACGATGGGGGTCACCGCGGGCGGCGGACAGTCCGCGCGAGCCGATGACAACGGTGTCGGACTCAAGCCCGTGCTCGGGTGGAGCAGTTGGAGCTTCGTCCGGCGCAACCCGACCGCGGCGACCATCGAGGCGGAGGCGAAGGCGCTCAAGGACAGCGGACTGGCGGGAAACGGGTTCGTCTACGCCAACGTCGACGACTTCTGGTACCAGTGCCCGGGCAGCCAGGGCCCGGACGTCGACCAGTACGGCCGCTGGGTCACCGACCCCGCCAAGTTCCCGCCCCGTGGCGCCGAGAACGGCATCCAGGTGGTGGCCGACTACGTCCACTCCCTCGGGCTGAAGTTCGGCCTGTACGTGACCCCGGGCATCTCCCGGCAGGCGGTCGCCGAGAACACCGGGATCCAGGGAACCCCGTACCACGCCCGGGACATCGCCACCACGACGACGGAGAACAACTACAACTGCGGCGGCATGGTGGGCATCGACTACGCCAGGCCCGGCGCGCAGGCGTTCATCGACTCCTGGGCCGGGCAGTTCGCCGGCTGGGGCATCGACTACCTCAAGATCGACGGCGTCGGCACCCCCGACCAGCAGGACGTGCAGGCCTGGTCGGACGCGCTGCGGCACACCGGGCGGCCGATCCATCTGGAGCTCTCCAACAACCTGGACATCAACAAAGCGGCCACCTGGGCGAAGCTCTCCAACGGCTGGCGCACAGGCGGCGACGTCGAGTGCTACTGCGGGCCGGACGGCAGCAGTTACCCGCTCACCACCTGGGGCTCGGTCGCCTCGCGGTTCGACCAGGTCGCCGCGTGGGCGCCGTACGGCGGTCCCGGCGGGTACAACGACTACGACTCCCTGGAGATCGGCAACGGCGACGACAACGGCCTGACGCCCGACGAACGCCGGACGCAGATGAGCCTGTGGTCGCTGGCCGCCTCTCCGCTGATCCTCGGCACCGACCTCACCCACCTGGACCCCGCCGACCTCGCCCTGCTGAAGAACACCGACGTGCTCGCGGTCGACCAGGACGGCATCGACGCCCACCGGATCTCCTCGGACACCGACTCCCAGGTGTTCGCCAAGACCGAGCCCGACGGGGACGCCGTGGTCGGTCTGTTCAACACCGGTTCGGCTCCCCGGGAGGTCGCCACCACCGCGGCGGCGCTGGGCCTGCCCGAGGCGCGCGACTACGCCCTGCGGGACCTTTGGAACCACGGACTGACCGAGTCCGCGGGCCGGATCGCCGCGAACGTCCCGCCGCACGGGGTGGTCCTGTACCGGGTGCACGGCACCCGCCACCCGGTGACCGGCGCGGCGCCGGACGTCTCGCTGGCGCTGAACTGGGCCCCCGCGCCGAGCGACAGCACCACGCGTACCGTGACCGCGGTCCTGTCCGACAACGGCTCGCAGCCGGTCACCGACGCCGCCCTGACCCTCACCGGGCCGTCCGGCACGAGGATCACCACGCATCAGGCGACGCGGGCCCGGACCATCCGCGGCGGCCGTGCGCTGAAGGCCACCTACTCCGTCTCCATCCCGCCCTCGGCGAAGCTCTTCGCCTCCAGCGACTTCCGGGGGACGGCGGCCTACCGCTTCCGGTCGGCCGGGAGGACGCACCTCACCGCCGGTGACACGATCACCGTGAACCATCAGGTGACCGCCCCGTACCGGACGTTCGCCTCCACCACGGCGAGCTTCAGCGAGTCCGGCACCGCGCTCGGGATCCGGGCCCAGGGCGCCGACCTCTACAACGGCACCAACGAGTACGGCACGATCTATCTGCCCGGAGCCGAGCACGACGGTTCCGTGACCACCGTGAAGCTCGACTCCCAGTCGGACACCGACGTCTGGGCGAAGGCCGGGATCATGGTCCGCAACGACATCACCCAGCCCAACACCTCACCCGGCTACCTGGCCCTGGTCGCCACCCCGGCCAACGGCTACCTCCTCGACTGGGACAGCGACGGCAACGGAACGCTGGACTCCCAGGACTCCACCGGTACCGCCACCTACCCGTCGTGGCTGAAGCTGGTCCGCCACGGCACCACCTACAGCGGCTACTACTCCACTGACGACGCCACCTGGAACCTGGTCGGCACCGTCACCGTCCCGACCGCCGCGGCCACCCAGGACGTCGGCCTCACCCAGACCTCGCACGCCTCGGGCACCACCGGCGAGGCCGACTTCGACGCGTTCACGACCACTCCCTAGCGGTCCCGTGGTCCGCCCGCACGGTGCTCGGCTAGACGGGTGCCGTGCGGGCGACGGCCGTCGTTCCGGCCGGCGGGAGTTCGGTGGCCGGGAGTTCGAGGGTGAACTCCGTGTGGCCCGGAGTGCTCTGTACGTCGATGCGGCCGCCGTGGGCCGCGGTGATGGCCGAGGCGATGGCGAGGCCCAGGCCCGAGCCGCCCTCCAGGACCCCGGCGCGGGTGCGGGAGGTGTCGGCCCGGGTGAAGCGTTCGAAGACGGTCGGCAGGAGGGCGGGCGGGATGCCGGGGCCGTCGTCCCGGACCCGGATCACGCAGGTGGTGCGGGTGGACTCGACGGTCACGGTCACGGTCGTACCCACGGGGGTGTGCACCCGTGCGTTGGCCATCAGGTTGGCCACCACCTGGTGCAGGCGGGCCTCGTCGCCCAGCACCGGTGCCGGGCCGTCGTCGAGATCGAGTTCCAGCCGCCAGACGTGCCCGGCGCCGGCCGCCCGCGCGTCCCACACCGCCTCCGCGACCAGCGCGGCCATGTCCACCTCGGCGGACTGCAGCGGGCGGCCCTCGTCTAGGCGGGCCAGGAGCAGCAGGTCCTCCACCAGGCTGCGCATCCGGGCCGACTCGGCGTTGACCCGGCGCCAGGCCAGGCCGGGTTCGATGCGGTCCGTACCGCGGTTCATCAGCTCGGCGTACCCGGCGATCAAGGCGAGCGGGGTGCGTAGTTCGTGGCTGGCGTCGGCCAGGAAGCGGCGCATCCGCTCCTCGCTCCGGCGCACCTGTTCCTCGCTGCGCTGGCGTTCCGCGAGGGACGCCTCGACGTGGTCGATCATGCGGTTGAGGGCGGCGCCGACCTGGCCGGCCTCGCTGCCGGGGTCGGTGTCCTGTTCGGGCACCCGGGTCAGGCCGGTCACCTGGCCCCGGCCGAGCGGCGCGTGGGAGACCTCGACGGCGGTGGCGGCGACCCGGCCGAGGGGCCGCAGCTGCCGTCGTATCACCACCGCGCACACGCACCCGGCCGCCGTGAGGCCGACCGCGGCGGCGGCGATCTCGACCTCGACCAGGCCGCTGATGGTGTCCAGTACGTCGTCCATGGGGAGGCCGGCCAGGACGCGCACGCCGCCCGCGTTCAGGGCGGTGACCCGGTAGGTGCCGAGGCCGGGGACCTGCCGGGTGTGGGTGGAACCGTCCTGTGCGAGGCCCCTGAGGGCGTTGGTCTGGGCGGTGTCGAGGGAGCGCGGGGGCGCGTCCTGGCTGACGACGGCCGCGTTGATGATGTCGCCCTTGGCGTCCAGGCGGGCGGCGAGCATGCCGGCCGGATGGCCGCTCTCGTCGAGGAAGGTCAGGTCGCGGGTGAGTTCCGGGTGCAGCGCGGCTCCGCCGACGCCGCGCTCGGCCGCGTCGCTCACCTGGTTGTCCAGATTGCCCATCAGATAGGCGCGTTGGGCGAACACCGTGGTCAGGGCCATCACGGCACACACACAGACCAGGACGGCGGTGATGAAGACGAGCAGGCGCGTGCGCAGCGACCGGCTCCGCAGCCGGGCGGTCATCTGCCGTCCTCCACGGGCCGTACGACGTAGCCCATGCCGCGCACGGTGTGGATCATCGGCGCCCGGCCCCGGTCGATCTTGCGGCGCAGGCTGGAGACGTAGACCTCGACGAGGTTGCCGCCGCCGTCGAAGGAAGTGCTCCAGACGTGGTCGAGGATCTGGGCCTTGCTGAGCACCTGGCGCGGATGGTCCAGGAGCAGGCTGAGCAGGTCGAACTCCTTGGCGGTGAGCCTGATCGGGGTGCCGGCCCGCTGCACCTCGCGGGACTGGCCGCTCAGCACCAGGTCGCCGAGGACGCGTACCGAGTCGTCGGCGGGGGGCTGTTCGCCGCCGGCCCGGCGGAGCAGCCCGCGCAGCCGCAGCACGACCTCCTCCAGGGAGAAGGGCTTGGTGACGTAGTCGTCGGCCCCGGCCTCCAGGCCGTCGATGCGGTGCTCGACGGCGTCGCGGGCCGTGAGCATCAGGACGGGCAGCCTCGGCATCTCGTAGCGGAGTCTGCGCAGCACCTGGAGGCCGTCGAGGTCGGGCAGCATCCCGTCGAGCACCACCGCGTGCGGGGCGCAGCCGCGGGCCAGCCGCAGGGCGCTCTGTCCGTCGAGCGCGGGGTACGGGCGCCAGCCGGCATCGGCGACGGCGGCGGAGAGCAGCTCGGTGAGACCGGGCTCGTCGTCGACGATCAGGACGCGGACTCGGCCGGTTCGGGCCCCTGCGGTGGCAGACATGTAGCAAGTCTGTGCCGGTTGGCCGGGGGAACCCTGTGTTCCGACTGAGCTTTGACGATGTCACGTAAGGAAACGCGCACGGGGAAGGCGAAGGGCCCGTCCGGACCGCTGCGAACCACTGCTGCGGGACTACGTGCGGATCACATGCTCCGGCTGCGGTGCTTGAGATCGGCCCCCTGAATTCCGACGTCGCGCTCGCCCCGGGGTGCGAGCCGAACTCCCGCGCTTGGCACCGGCTTCACGTCGGTCCTGGAAGAAAGCTGTCGGTGCGAGGTCTCGGTGATGCTTCAGGTCGTTCTGGGACTTGGTGTGGTCCTACTGGGCGGGGTTGGTGGCAGGCGTACGCCTCGTTCTCCTCGGCCATCGAGACATTCAGCTCTCATGGTGGTGGGCACCGCCGGCGGACGCCGCGGTGAGGGTGGGGTGGTCGGTGTGGCCGCGGTGGCCGCCGCCCTGGCAGGTGGCCGGGCCGGCCTCGTTGGAGCGGTGCGCCCGAGCGGATGCGGGCCGGTAGGTCGGGGCCGGCCCGCGCCGTGGTGCCGACCGTGACGACTGCTCCGGCCATCGGGGCCGGCGCCGCGGCGACCTCGGGATCCGGGCTGAGTGACACGGCTCCTGTCTTCCGGAGTCAGGCGGTGGGCGGGACGACGATGGCCTTGCCGTGCACCGCGCCTTCGGCGGCGCGAGCGTGCAGGGTCGGCAGTTCGGCCAGCGGCACCCGCTCGGCGACGTCGACGCGCAGTTCCCCGCGGTCGATCAGCGCAACCAGCTGCGCCAGCTGGTCGGCGTCGCTGCGGACGAACAGGTCGATGCCCCGCACGCCGCGCTCCTCGTCGGAAGGGGCGGGCATCCACACCGTCGTGTTGACCAGGACCCCGCCCGGACGGATCACCGTGACCAGCGCTGCCAGCTCGGCCGGGTCGACCGGGGCGAGGTTGAGCACCACGTCGACCGGCTCGGCCACCCCGTCGGGCACGCTCTTGGCCGTGTGGTCGACGACCTCGTCGGCACCGGCGGACGCGACCGCCTCCGCACTGCGCGGGCTGGCCGTGGCGATCACGTGGGCGCCGGCGTTCTTGGCCAGCTGCACGGCGTAGCCGCCGACCGCTCCGCCGGCGCCGTTGATCAGCACGCGTTGCCCGGCGGTCAGCTTGGCGTGGTCGAACAGCGCCTGGTACGCGGTCAGTCCCACGAGGGGAAGCGCGGCTGCGTCGGCCAGGGGGACGCTCTTCGGCGCTGCCGCGAGGATCTCGGCCGGCGCGAGGACGTACTGCGCGGCGGCGCCGGGCTTGTCCATCGGCAGGAAGCCGACAACCTGGTCACCGGCCGCGAGGCCGTTCACGCCATCACCGAGCGCGTCGACCGTGCCGGCGACGTCGATGCCGGGCGTGTGCGGCAGCTCCACCGGGATGGGGCCGCGCATGAAGCCGCCGCGGATGTTGCCGTCGACGGGGTTGAACGACGTCGCGGCGACGCGGATCCGGACCTGACCGGCCCCGGGGACGGGAAGCTCCACGTCCTCGTGGCGCAGGACGCCGGAGTCGCCGTACTCATGGAAACGCACTGCCTTCATTTCGGTTCTCACCCTCACTGCGATCAAATGTGCTTCGAATTCGAAGCACTGTTGCGACGATACATCTGCTTCGAATTCGAAGCAAGTGGTGTGGGTCACCTCCGGCGGGAGCGCATCGCCGCGGCCGGTTCGGTGGCCGCCCGGTCGATGCGGGCGTGCAGCCGTCCCGCGTCGCTCTGGGCCGTGGTCTGCCAGTCGGCGGGGCCGGCGACGACGACCGTGGGCACGGAATCGACGCGTATGCCGGCCAGGCGCCCGCACGTGACCTGCGCGAGGCCGGGCGGCTGCCGGCGGGAGTGGATGTTCAGCACCGGCATGCCGGAGAGGACTCCGTCACCCAGGACGGCGAAGAAGGAGTCGAACACCCCGCTCAGGGATGCACCAGGCAACGCGCTCATGGCTTCTGCCCCGCTGCCGGGCCGTGCTGCCCTCACCGGGGAGGACCGAGGACGATGGCGCCGGACAGTTCCGCGGCTTCGGTGAGCAGCTGCGGCGGGATCCCGAAGCCGTCCGGGCGAGGTTCGCCGAGGTCACGGCCCGCGTGGCGGAACATCTTCTCCAGGCCGCCGGGGGCCGAGAGGGGCAAGTGGTCCGCCTTCCCGGAGGCGACGCGGTAACCGTGGGGGATGCGCCGGCCCGGGAGGACCTCGTCCTCATTGTCGTGGACGTGGTACGGGGGCGCCTCGCTGTCGAGCAGGACGCTGACGACACTCCCGTCGATCCATTCGAGCTGCTGCTGGTCCTCGCGTTGCGCGGGACAAGGGATGCTCATGGCCGTTCCTCGGGGTCCGTGGGCGGCGGCGCCGTCTTTCTCTCCGCAACCCTGCGCCGCCCTGCTGCCCGGCTTCCATGTCCTGCGGCGCTCAGTCGGGCCCAACACTGCCCACAGCGGGGGCTCTCGAGGTCACGACATCGGGCCGGAGAGCCTCGTGTCCGCCCGGCCGTCCGCCCGGTAAGGCACGGCACCGGCGGAGGGCTCCGTTCCAGCTCCGCCTGTGGTGGCCGGAACGGCGGCAAGCCGCACTCTTCGAATTCGAAGCAGTAGACTCGGGTCGTGCCTGACTCACCGCCATCCCTCGACCCCGTACAGCTCGGCGCCTACTTCGACCTCATCGAGGTGACCAGCCTGCTCCGGCATGCGGTCGAGCAGCAGCTGCGCGAGACCGGTGATCTCAGCTACGTGCAGTTCCAGCTGCTGGCCCGCCTCGGAGACTCGCCAACCGGCAGCCACCGCATGACCGACTTGGCCGACGGCGTCGTCTACAGCCGCAGCGGCCTGACGTACCAGGTGGATCTGCTCGAAAAAAGGGGCCTGGTCGTGCGCGCTCCGTCACCGGACGACGAGCGGAGCATCACCGTCACCCTCACCGACGCCGGGAGTGAGCTGCTCGCGAGGGTGCTGCCGGGTCACGTCGAGGTGGTCAGCGGCCTGCTGTTCGAGCCGCTTTCGCGCACCGACGTCAAGGCTCTCGCCGACCTGCTGGCGCCGGTACGCGACCACATGCGCTCGACGCCACCTCGCTCGGCCGCGTCCCGCCGCCGCAAAGGCGGAGCATAGGGACTCGACAGTCCTGGGAGCCCTGAAGACCGCAGCGCAACGGGACGCGGCGAGCTGCCGGGGCGGCCCCGGCAGTCGACGGTGAGCCGGCAGGGGCAGAGGGGGGCCGAGGCGTCAGGCCGGTCGGCGGGCGAATTGCGCCGGTGTTGCCCGGTGGTGCTTCTTGAAGGCACGGATGAAGTGGCTGCTGTCGGTGAAGTGCCAGCGCGCGGCGGCCTCGGAGACGGTGAGGTGTGATCCGGGAGCGGTCAGCGCCGCGGCCGCCTCCTCCAGGCGCCGGCGGCGGATATAGGCGCTGAACGACTCGTCCAGACTCGCGAAGGCCCGCTGCAGGGTGCGGACCGAGACGTGCAGATGCGCGGCGATCGCGGCCGGCGACAGATCCGCTTCGGTGAGCCGGGCATCGGCCAGGTCCTTGGCCGCCTGGGCCAGTGCCGGAATGAAGATGGGCTCACGATCGTCGAAGTGATCGAGGACCAGCCCCTTGGCCAGTTCGAGCAGGGCGTTGCGGGACGCATGCGCGCCCGCCGGGCTGAGTCCGCTCACCACCCGCTGCACCGTGCTGGTGTGTGCCATGAGGATCTGCGCCGCGGGCGAAGTGGCCCGGCCGACGCGTGGATTCCCGGCGACGAGATGCCGCAGGGCGTCGCCGGGGAAGATGAAGATGCGGGTGCCGATCTCGGGCGTGGTGTGGAAGTGATTCTCCGTCACGACGTGGTGCATGAAGTAGGTGCCGGCCGAGACGTACGCGTCACCGCCCTGATCGTGCGGGTCCTGCAGGGCCACCGCGCCGCGCAGTCCGACGTACAACCTGATCTCGTCGTGCTCGTGTCGCCCGACTGCGCGGGTGCTCACGGGGGAGGAGCCCCAGAGCTCGTTGACGGCGGTGTCCTGCAGGGTCACCGAGCGCATCGTTCCCTTGAAGCCCTCGATCGTGGAAGTACTGAACTCCGGCAGCGGGTACAGGTCTCCCATGCGGTCGTTCCAGGTGTCGATGAACGGCTCCCACGCTCCCCGGCCCGTGCCGGTGGAGTCGGCGTCGACGGTGAACGTGCCCATCCTGTCGCCCGGACCATGGAAACCCGGCCTGCTGCTCATGTCTCCTCCGCGCCGATCAAGACGTCGCCGGAATCCCATCTGGTGGCGCAAACGTACACGCTTTCCCCATGCGGCTGTTCCTACTCTTGACTCCGCTTCAACCGTCAACTGCCTACCACCTGCAGGTGCCGCTCGCCGAGCTGCTGGCCCAGCATGCCGACGCCGCCTCCACCTGACCAGCGCCGAGGAGACGACCGCCATGATCCCCGACGACGATCCGTCCCGGTCGCTGACCGTGGCGAACCCGGACGACCCCGGCACGACGTACGTGTCGCTGGTGGGCAACACGTACGCCATGCTGGTCACCGGCGAGCAGACCGACGGCCGGTACTGCCTGATCGACATGCGGGTGCCCGACGGCGGCGGGCCGCCGCCGCACCGGCACGACTTCGAGGAGATGTTCACGATCCTCGAGGGCGAGATCGAGTTCACCTTCCGCGGCGAGAAGTACACCGTGGGGGCCGGGTCCACGATCAACATCCCGGCCAACGCGCCGCACAACTTCCGCAACGTCTCGGGGGCGCCGGCCCGCATGCTGTGCATGTGCACCCCCGCCGGCCAGGACGAGTACTTCCTGCGCATCGGCGACATCGTGGCGGGCAAGGACGCGCCACCGCCGCAGCTGTCGCAGGACGAGCTCGCGGAACGCCGTCGCCGCGCGGTCGAGCTCGCCTCGGCCTACCGCAGCGAGTTCCTGTAGCCCGCAGGGCCGGCGAGCCCGGCCGTCGGCCGACGCTCACCGCACCTGAGAGGCCGACGTGACCCGGATCAGTGACGCAGGGGCGCGGCGAGTCCTGTGGCCGTCCTGCCCTTGACCGTTCCAGGAGAGGCGATCGCCTCTCCTGGAACGGGACTGGCCATCTCCGCACGAATGGTGCTCCCCAGCCATCCGTTTCCTGCCGGGCATGGAGGCAGGACAGAGCCAGAAAGGAGCGCGGATTGGAAGCGGCAGGACTGGCGGGCCGGTTGGCCGCGGCACGAACCGGTGCACTGGTGGGCAGGAAACCGGAGCGGGCGGTGCTCGACCGGATGCTGTCGGGCGCGGCGGACGCTCCGCTCGTGGCCTACCTCCACGGTCCCGGCGGCATCGGCAAGACCTCTTTGCTGCGCTACGCCGCCAGGCAGGCCGAGCTCACCGGCCGTCGCGTGGTGCACGTGGACGGACGGTTCCTCGACGCCGATCCGCGCCGGCTCGAGGAGGCCGCGGCCCCGGCCTGCGCCGCACCCGGCACGGTGCTGCTCATCGACACCTTCGAGCAGTGCCGGCCACTCGAGGCATGGCTGCGCGAGACCTTCCTGCCACGGCTCGCCGACCACACGGTCGTGGTCGTCGCCGGCCGGGTCGCCCCCGACCCCGAATGGTCACTGGATCCCGGGTGGGCGCAGCTTTTCACCGCACTGGCCGTGCGGCCACTCGACAGCGCCCAGTCCCACGCCCTGCTCGCCGCGCGGGGTGTCCCCGCCGAACAGCGCGGCGCCTACGTCGCCTTCGCCGGAGGAAGCCCGCTCGCCCTCTCGCTCGCCGCATCCGTGCCCCCGGCCGCACCCGGCGCGCCGTGGGAGCCGACCGGCGACGTCCTGACGACCCTGGTCGAACGGCTCGTGGGTGACCTGCCCAGCACCGTCCACCGGCGGGCCCTCGAGGTCGTCGCCCAGGCCTACGTCACCCGCGAGCCCCTGCTGCGCGCGGTGCTGGGCGACGAGGACACCGACAGGGTGTTCTCCTGGCTGCGCCAACTGCCCTGCATCGAGGCCACTTCCGAGGGACTGCACCCGCACGACGCGGTGCGGGCGACCCTCGCGGCCGACCTGCGCTGGCGGGACCCCGAGCGCTACGACGACGTACGCGTCCGTATCTCCCTCGCCGGCCTGCAGGCCGTACGCTCGGCCGCCGAAGACGACGCGCTGCTGCGGGTCGCCGAGTGGATGTTCCTCTTCCGCCACCAAGACGGACCGGACAACCTGTACAACTACCGGACGCACCCGCACATCGAAGACACTCCGCTGCGGCCCGAAGACGTGCCCGTGGTGCTGCGCATGGCCGAGGAGGCGGAGGGCCCGGCGTCGGCGGCCGCGGTCGCACACTGGGTGCGCCGCCAGCCGGAGGCCTTCCGCGTCCACCGCCGCGCGGGCTCCCCCGCCCCCGCTTCGTTCATGGCCGTCCTGCGGCTGGACGCACCATGGTCCGAGGACCGCGCCGCGGATCCGGTGATCGCGGCAGTCTGGGACCTCGTGGAGGCGGCCGCTCCCCTGAGGCCCGGCGAGCACCTGGGCATCCGCCGCTTCGCGGTGCAACCCGGCGGGCAGCAGCGGCCCTCACCCCTGATGGAGCTCATCAGCCGGCGCGCCATCGGCGAGGAGATGCGGACCCACGGACGCGCGGTGACCTTCACCGTCTTCGAGGACGCCGACCGGTGGGGGCGCTACCTGGCCGAGGCCGGAATGCCCGAGGTCGCGGCCGTGGACGTCGGCGGCCGGCAACAGCACGTCTTCGGCCGGGACTGGCGACGGCAGACAATGGAACAGTGGGTGCGACACCGGGCTCGCACCGCGGTCACGCCCGTGACGACATGGCCCGCTGCTCCCGCCACGCGTTGTCCAGGCGACCGGCCGGCGCGCGCGGCGTTCGCGGAAGGTGTGCTCGAGGCGCTGCGCACCTGGCACACCCCCCGCGCATTCGCCACGAGCGGCCTGCTGCGCTCCCACCTCGTACCGCACGGCTCACCGGACCCGGCCGCGGACCTGCGCGGCGCCATCATCACCGCCCTCGACGCGATCCAGACCGACCCCGCGGGCGTCAAAGCCCACGAGGCTCTCACCGCCACCTACGTCACGGCCTCCCGCACCCACAGGGCCGCCGCCCGACGACTCGGGGTGCCTTACGGCACCTACCGACGCCACCTCGCCCTGGCCAAAGAACGCCTCACCGAACAGCTGCTACGCCAACCGGCCACGACATCTACGCCGCCCCCGTCACACACGTCACCGGAGGAGTGAGTTGGTGATGCGGGTCGTGCTGTAGCGGAGCTTGCGCGGCAGCCGCGGTGACCTCGCGGACCCGAACCCGGCATGCGCCGTCTGTCTGCCGTCCCCCGCAGGGGCGCACCGAACATCCTGCCGGCGGCACTTGCCGGCCTTCGTGATCACTGAGCAGGGGACGAGGAGCGGGAGGTGCGCGCAGAGCGCCGGGTCGACCGGCCTCGGGATCAGGGCGGGTTCACCAGGGGATGTTGCCGGATCGGTCGATGAGCTGCCCCGTCGGCCCGTCAGGGCCGATCGTCGCGAGGGTCACGATGGCCTGGGCGCCGTCGGCCACGCTGTGTCCGAGGCCGCCGGTGAAGTCGGTCGCGGTCTGCCCGGGGTCCGCGGCGTTGACCTTCACGTCCTTCAGTTCCTTGGCGTACTGGGTCGTGAGCATGGTGACCGCGGCCTTCGAGGCGGAGTAGAGGGGCAGGGCATACTGCGACTCGATCCGCGCCGGGTCCTGGGTCATGCCGAAGGAACCCATCCCGCTGGACACGTTGACGATGACGGGGTTCGGCGACTTGCGCAGCAGCGGAAGGAAGGCGTGGGTGACGCGCACGAGCCCGACGACGTTCACGTCGAGCACGGCGCTCATGTCGGCCGCGGTGTACTCCTCGACGGGGCCGACCTTGCCGAGGACGCCGGCGTTGTTGACCAGGACGTCGATCGTTCCCTCATGAGCGGCGACATCCGCGGCCGCGGCCTGGACCGAGGCGTCGTCGGTCACGTCGATCTGGACGAACCGGGCGCCGAGCGACTGGGCCGCGGCCCGGCCGCGCTCACGGTCGCGGGCACCGAGGAGGACGGTGTGCCCCGCCTCGACGAGACGACGAGCGGTTTCGAAGCCGAGGGACTTGTTGGCGCCGGTGATGAATGTGGTGGTCATGCTGGTTCCTCCTGGCCCGAACAGCGCGGTGATGCGCCGTTCACGCACTCCATGCTGGATCTCCGGGAGGGTTGGCGGGAGCTACGGCACTTCCTGGTACAGCGCGTACCACCCAGCAGCCTGGTCCACCGGACGAGGCGGAACACGGCCCTTCATCCCTGAGGAGACATCCTCTGGACCCCGATGGCGGCAAGGAGTTCGAGTTTGCTGCGGGCGTCGGTGCCTGGCTGCGGCGTGTACACCACCAGGCGGAGGTTCGTGTCCTGGGTGTTGAGGATGTCGGAGTTCATGGTGATCTCGCCGACATCCGGGTGCTGGACGGTTTTGTGCGCACTCGTGTGACCGCCCACCGCCCGGCGGCTCCACAACTCGCAGAACCGTGGGCTGAGGTTCAGCCTCGACACCAGCGCCGCGAGGTCGGGATCGTCGGGGTACCGGCTCGTCGTCGCGCGTAGGTCGGCGACCAGGGACTCCTCGAACGCCGCCCGTTCAACCGCCGTCTGCCGGACCCGGGGAAGCTCACCCAGGAACTGCCAGACCAGGACGTTGCGGTCTCCCACACCGTGGACCGTGGGATCGCCGAACGTGGCCGCGAACAGCGGATTCCAGTGCAGCAACTGCCAGGTGGCGTCGTAGACCGCCAGCGGGTTGCCGGCGAGCTGGTCCACGATGCGGTACAGGCTTCCTGGGATCATGCGTGGCACCCGGCTCGGATCCGCCGCATGACCGGCCATGCGCAAAAGGTGAGCATGCTCGTCGCCGGACAGCTGCAGGGCGCGAGCCAGGGCCGAGCAGACCTGGGCCGAGGGTGTCGCCACCCGTCCCTGCTCCAGCCGGACCACGTACTCGACCGAGATGCCGGCCAGTGTCGCCAGCTCCGCGCGTCGCAGGCCGGGGACCCGACGGGGTGCGCCGTGCGTGAAACCCACCGTCGTGGGATCCAGCCGGTCCCGCCACGCCCGTAGCGCGGCACCGAGCTGATTCATGCCCACCATCCTCCCGCACCCCCCGCCCCGCTGACTGGTACTTGCTGTACCACGGAGCCCCGTAGCTCCCGCCAACCCTCCCCCGGACGCGGCGCCGAGTCATGACCGCGCGCGACGACGAGCCGTGACCCCGACTCAGCAGGGAACAGCGAGCGCCCCGCCAGGCCGAAGCCTGACGGGGCGCTCGTGCGGGATTCTGGCGTCATCGCCGCCAACAGCGAGTCACCGACCAGATCCTCTGGTATCCGAGCCGATCAGCTCAGGAACCGACAAGTTGGCGAAGCACGTACTGCATGATGCCGCCGTTGCGGTAGTAGTCGGCCTCACCGGGGGTGTCGATCCGGACGACCGCGTCGAACTCGACGCCCGTGTCGGTGGTGACCTTGACCGTGCGCGGGGTGGTGCCGTTGTTGAGCTCCTCGACGCCGGTGAAGGAGAAGGTCTCCTCGCCGGTCAGGCCGAGCGACTCGGCGGAGGCGCCCTCCGGGAACTGGAGCGGGAGGACACCCATGCCGATGAGGTTCGAGCGGTGGATGCGCTCGTACGACTCGGCGATGACGGCCTTGACGCCGAGCAGCGCGGTGCCCTTGGCGGCCCAGTCGCGGGACGAGCCGGAGCCGTACTCCTTGCCGGCCAGGACGACCAGCGGGATGCCCTGCTCGATGTAGTTGCGGGAGGCGTCGTAGATGAACGACACCGGCGCGTCGGGCTGGGTGAAGTCGCGGGTGTAGCCGCCCTCGGTGCCCGGCGCGATCTGGTTGCGCAGGCGGATGTTGGCGAACGTACCGCGGATCATGACCTCGTGGTTGCCTCGGCGGGAGCCGTAGGAGTTGAAGTCGCGGCGCTCCACACCGTGCTCGGTGAGGTACTTGCCGGCCGGGGTGTCGGCCTTGATGGCACCGGCGGGCGAGATGTGGTCGGTGGTCACCGAGTCGCCGAGCTTGGCGAGGACGCGGGCGCCGACGATGTCGGTGACCGGGGCCGGCTCGTGCTGCATGCCCTCGAAGTACGGGGGCTTGCGGACGTAGGTGGACTCCGGGTCCCATTCGAAGGTGTTGCCGGTCGGGATCGGCAGCGACTGCCACTGGGCGTCACCGGCGAAGACGTCGGCGTAGGACTTGTTGAACATGTCCTCGCCGATCGCGTTGGCGACGACGTCGTTGACCTCGGCCTCGGTCGGCCAGATGTCGGACAGGTAGACCGGCTTGCCGTCCTGGTCGGTGCCGAGGGCGTCCTTGGTGATGTCCACCTTCATGGAGCCCGCGAGCGCGTAGGCGACCACCAGCGGCGGGGAGGCCAGGTAGTTCATCTTGACGTCGGGGTTGATACGGCCCTCGAAGTTGCGGTTGCCGGAGAGGACCGAGGTGACGGCGAGGTCGTGGTCGTTGACGGCCTTGGAGACCTCCTCCGGCAGCGGGCCGGAGTTGCCGATGCAGGTGGTGCAGCCGTAACCGACCAGGTTGAAGCCGACCTTGTCGAGGTACGGGGTCAGGCCCGCCTTCTCGAAGTAGTCGGTGACGACCTTGGAGCCCGGGGCGAGGGTGGTCTTGACCCAGGGCTTGCGGGTCAGGCCCTTCTCGACCGCCTTCTTGGCCACCAGGGCGGCGGCGACCATGACGTACGGGTTCGAGGTGTTGGTGCAGGAGGTGATGGCCGCGACGGTGACCGCGCCGTGGTCGATCTCGTACGAGGTGCCGTCGGGGGCGGTCACGGTGACCGGGTTGGACGGGACGCCGTTGGTGGTGGCCGGGGCGTCGGAGGCCGGGAAGGACTCCTTGCCCGCCTCGTCGGCGGTGTCGACGTAGTTGCGGACGTCGGTCTTGAACTGCTCGGCGGCGTTGGCGAGGACGATGCGGTCCTGCGGGCGCTTCGGGCCGGCGATGGAGGGGACGACCGTGGCGAGGTCCAGCTCCAGCTTCTCGGAGAAGTCGGGCTCGGCCTTCGGGTCCAGCCAGAGGCCCTGCTCCTTGGCGTACGCCTCGACGAGCGCGACCTGCTGCTCGGAGCGGCCGGTGAGCTTGAGGTAGTTCAGGGTCTCGCCGTCGATCGGGAAGATCGCGGCGGTGGAGCCGAACTCCGGTGACATGTTGCCGATGGTGGCGCGGTTGGCGAGGGAGGTGGCGGCCACGCCCTCGCCGTAGAACTCGACGAACTTGCCGACCACACCGTGCTTGCGCAGCATCTCGGTGATGGTGAGGACGAGGTCCGTGGCGGTGGTGCCGGGCTTGAGCTCACCGGTCAGCTTGAAGCCGACGACGCGCGGGATGAGCATGGAGACCGGCTGGCCGAGCATGGCGGCCTCGGCCTCGATGCCGCCGACGCCCCAGCCGAGGACGCCGAGGCCGTTGACCATGGTGGTGTGCGAGTCGGTGCCGACCAGGGTGTCGGGGTAGGCCTGACCGTTACGGACCATGACCGTGCGGGCCAGGTGCTCGATGTTCACCTGGTGGACGATGCCGGTGCCCGGGGGGACGACCTTGAACTCGTCGAAGGCGGTCTGGCCCCAGCGCAGGAACTGGTAGCGCTCCTTGTTGCGGCCGTACTCCAGCTCGACGTTCTGCTTGAAGGCGTCGTTGGTGCCGAACTTGTCGGCGATGACGGAGTGGTCGATGACCAGCTCGGCCGGGGCCAGCGGGTTGATCTTCGCCGGGTCGCCGCCCAGCTCCTTCACGGCCTCACGCATGGTCGCGAGGTCCACGACACACGGCACACCGGTGAAGTCCTGCATGATCACGCGGGCCGGCGTGAACTGGATCTCCTGGCTGGGCTGGGCCTGCGAGTCCCACCCGCCGAGGGCGCGGATGTGGTCGGCGGTGATGTTCGCGCCGTCCTCCGTGCGGAGCAGGTTCTCCAGCAGCACCTTCAGGCTGTACGGAAGGCGAGCCGAGCCTTCCACCTTGTCCAGCCGGAAGATCTCGTACGACTCGTCGCCCACCTGCAGCGTGCTACGGGCGTCGAAGCTGTTCGCCGACACGACAGTCTCCTTCATTGATGTGCGCGTACCACCGTCATCGTGCCGCCACGCCGACTTGGCCGATCCAGTAAGGTCAGGCTAAGTTAGGCATGCCTTACCAGGTGGCGATCACGGTGCGCCTGGGCAGATATCTCGATGTCGAGATAACTCTAGTACACGGTCGCGGGTTGGTCATGCCCGGACCCGCTGCGCGGGATCCCGGCGAGCCCGGGACGGGCCCGTTCCGTCGTGTAGCGGAGCTCGGGCGAGCCCACGAAAAAGGTGCCCTCGCCCAGCGGGCGAGGGGCCGTGGCGACGGGAAAGACGCCGGCGGGCTGGGCTGAGGGCGCCGCGCCGGGGTAGCCGCAAGCCATCGGCAAGCCTCACAGCGAGGTGGAAGGAGACACCGTGCCCCTCACGTTCCGCAAGAGTTTCCGGATCCTGCCGGGTGTGCGCCTGAACATCAACCGGCACTCCTGGTCCATCACCACCGGCGGCCGGCACGGGCCGCGCCACACGCACAGCAGTACGGGACGGCGTACGACGTCGATGGACCTGCCGGGCCCGTTCGGGTGGCGGCGCACCAGCAGGGCCCGGCGCGGGTGACGCCCGCGGGGTTCGGGCCCAGGAGCTCTCGAGCCAGCGGTAGGCGCTGAGGTCGGCCGGGCAGTGAAGGTGGTGTCGTCGCTCACCTGGGCGCCGCCGTCCGGCTCCGCGCGGCGGTGCGGGGAACCCGGACGGCGGATCGTCGGGCGTGTCGGAAAACGGGTCAGAGCGTGTCACGTCGGGCCTCGCGGGAGAGGGCTGGTCGGAGCGCATGCCGACCAGCCCGTTGCCCACGCCCGGACGGACGCCCACGGCACCCTCGTTGAGCAGGCAGTTCAGGCTCCAGCCCACCCGGCCGGCGGAGAGCACACCGGTGCCGGTGGCGTCCTCGGCGACCGCGCCCCGGCACTCCGGGCCGCTGGTCGCGTGGATGCCGTCGGCGAACCCGTCGCGCGGGGTCCTCGCCTGCGGCGGACAGGATTTCCGCATCTCGTCCGCTGTTTCGGCGGCGGCCCTGAACAGGAGAAGTCCGGGACGGGTACGGACGGAGGGCTGCGGATTTGTCGGGAGGCGAATGATGCGATCCGTTCCGGGGCCGGCCGTCCACACCTCTTCGCAGGCCAGGAGAAGTTGGGAAAACGATCCGCAGGTTCGCCGCAATACAGTCCGGAATATCGGTCTCCGAGAATCTTTCGAGTCCATGTCGGACGACCCGCGGATCAGCGGAGAGGGAGTCCAGTGGAATCCACGGCACACCGGACCTGGAAAAGAGGTCGTGCAGGGCCCGCCGGGACGGCAGTCGACCGTAGTCCGACGGTGGCGCGACCGCTCGCGGCGGCGCTGGCGGACCGCCGCTCAGCACGGCCTCGAGCGTCGATGCCTGCACCCCGTGTGCCGTCACGCGAATCTTCAGGGGCGGCCGCATATGCCGCCGCCTGCCATGCCTGCGGGAATTCCCGGAGGCTGCGCGGGAACCGCCGGAACAGGGCACCGGCAGCCGCATCGGGCACAACTGACTGTGCATCAGATTCCTTTATGGATGATCGCGAGGGACGGCTTGGTATTGGGGAATTTCTCGTACCTCCCGATTGCGCCTGATGGCAGGATTTCCTGCCCAGGCGTGGGGAGCCGCATTGACTCGCTCCCGCCTCACCCTGGCGCAACTCTGAACGACGGTCGACGGGCCGAACGGACGGGCCCGTTGACAGGGCATCACCCGAACGGACCCCCCAACGGGCACCATCTCATATCTGAGATAACCTCGGCCTCATGGCAGACGACTACCTCGTACGCATCGGCAAGCTCATCCGTGACGCCCGGCAACACCGCGGCTGGACACAGACACAGCTCGCGGAGGCGCTCGGCACCAGTCAGAGCGCTGTCAACCGCATCGAGCGCGGCAACCAAAACATCAGCCTTGAGATGATCGCTCGAATCGGTGAGGCCCTGGACAGCGAGATCGTCTCACTGGGCTACGCGGGCCCGATGCATCTGCGGGTGGTGGGCGGCCGCCGGCTGTCCGGCGCCATCGACGTGAAGACCAGCAAGAACGCGTGTGTGGCCCTGCTGTGCGCCTCGCTGCTCAACAAGGGGCGCACGGTGCTGCGCCGGGTCGCCCGGATCGAGGAGGTGTACCGCCTGCTGGAGGTGCTCAACTCCATCGGCGTGCGCACCCGCTGGATCAACGACGGCGTCGACCTGGAGCTGGTGCCCCCGGCCGACCTCGACATGGCGTCCATCGACGCGGAGGCCGCCGTACGCACCCGCTCGATCATCATGTTCTTCGGCCCGCTGCTGCACCGCATGGACCACTTCAAGCTGCCCTACGCCGGCGGCTGCGACCTGGGCACGCGGACCATCGAGCCGCACATGATCGCGCTGCGCCGGTTCGGCCTGGACATCGCGGCGACCGAGGGGCAGTACCACGCGCAGGTCGACCGCGCGGTCCGCCCCGGCCGCCCGATCGTCCTGACCGAGCGCGGCGACACGGTGACCGAGAACGCGCTGCTGGCCGCCGCCCGGCACGACGGCGTCACCGTCATCCGCAACGCGTCCTCCAACTACATGGTCCAGGACCTCTGCTTCTTCCTGGAGGCGCTGGGTGTCAAGGTCGAGGGCATCGGCACCACGACGCTGACCGTGCACGGCGTCCCGAACATCGACGTGGACGTGGACTACTCGCCCTCCGAGGACCCGGTGGAGGCGATGAGCCTGCTGGCGGCGGCCGTCGTCACCGAGTCGGAGCTGACGGTCCGGCGCGTCCCCATCGAGTTCCTGGAGATCGAGCTGGCCGTCCTGGAGGAGATGGGCCTCGACCACGACCGCAGCCCCGAGTACAGCGCGGACAACGGCCGTACCCGCCTGATCGACCTCACGGTCCGCCCCTCCAAGCTGGAGGCGCCGATCGACAAGATCCACCCCATGCCGTTCCCCGGCCTGAACATCGACAACGTGCCGTTCTTCGCCGCCATCGCGGCGGTCGCGCAGGGCAAGACGCTCATCCACGACTGGGTCTACGACAACCGCGCGATCTACTTGACCGACCTCAACCGCCTCGGCGGCCGCCTCCAGCTCCTCGACCCGCACCGGGTCCTGGTGGAGGGCCCGACCCGCTGGCGCGCCGCCGAGATGATGTGCCCGCCGGCCCTGCGCCCCGCCGTGGTCGTCCTGCTGGCCATGATGGCGGCCGAGGGCACGTCCGTCCTGCGCAACGTCTACGTCATCAACCGCGGCTACGAGGATCTCGCCGAACGCCTCAACTCGATCGGGGCGCAGATCGAGACCTTCCGCGACATCTGAGGTGCGGTGGCCGCCGCATCCCACCCGACCTGCTGTTCAGCGGGGCAGGGAGGGGTGCGGCGCTGCCCCGTGCGCCGGTGCGGGGCGTGAAGTGGGAGCACCTCCGCAGCGTGAACCCAGGGTCGGGCACCGAAAGGAGGCGACCCGCCTCAGCGTCGTTCACGGCTGTGCGCCGTTGACGTCACGCGGCGGGGCGCTCGGACGCCCCGGCCACGGGCGGAGAGGGCAAGCCGCTTCCCTCGCCCGGGATCAGCTTCAGACGGCGGCGCTCACGCGCGTTCCGCGGGCTGGCGGCATCGGCGGGCAGCCAATCCTCGAAACGGTCCATGACCAGCAACAACAGCCCCAGCGCCGGGAGCAGCAGTACCGCTACGACGACCACAGCGTGGCGTCCCTTCCTCGATGACGGTACGGCCCCGGGTGCCCTCCTTCCAGAACGCCTCAACGAGGCGATGTGAGGGTGGGGTGAAGGTTCGTGCGAGAAGACGGCGTGCACCGTGGCTTTGAGGACGCGGCAGGCGGCTACCCGCCCGGGTATGGCGAAGTCGCATCTTCCAGGACGACAAGACGATCACGGCGATGACCGCCCTCCAGCTTCCCGGGTGCCCACACCCGAGGAGGCAGGGCCGGACCCGCAGGTTGAGCAAGCGGCGCCGAACGCGCCGACGAAGCTACCGAAACGGGCCTGGGGCGCGGTCCTGAGGGGGAGCCTGAAGGAGTTCAAGGACGACGAGCTGACCGACCGGGCGGCGGCGCTGACCTACTACGGGGTGCTGTCGCTGTTCCCCGCCCTGCTGGTGCTGGTCTCCCTGCTGGGGATCACCGGAAAATCGACCACCGACAAGGTGCTGGCCAACCTCAGACAGCTGGCTCCCGGCTCGGCCCGGGACATCATCACCCGGGCGGTGGAACAGCTGCAGGGCAGCGCCGGCGCCGGATCGGTGATGGCGCTGGTGGGCATTCTGCTGGCGGTGTGGTCGGCGTCCGGGTACGTGGCCGCCTTCATCCGGGCCGCCAACGCCGTCTACGACATGCCCGAAGGCCGCCCGATGTGGAAGATCCTGCCGGTACGCCTCGGCGTCACGGTCGTACTGATGGTGCTCGCCGTGGCCAGCGCGCTGATCGTGGTCTTCACCGGCTCCCTGGCGAGCAGAGCGGGGCAGACGCTCGGGATCGGACAGACGGTGCTGACGGTGTGGTCGATCGCGAAGTGGCCGGTACTGGTCCTGCTGGTCACCGTCATGATTGCGATCCTGTACTGGGCGAGCCCGAACGCGAAGGTCAAGGGGTTCCGTTGGGTGACACCGGGCAGTTTCCTGGCGCTGGTGATCTGGATGACCGCCTCCGCGGGCTTTGCGTTCTACGTCGCCAACTTCGCCTCCTACAACAAGACCTACGGCGCGATGGCCGGTGTCATCGTCTTCCTCGTCTGGCTGTGGATCACGAACCTCGCCGTCCTGCTGGGCCTGGAGTTCGACGCTGAGACCGTGCGCCAGCGGGCCGTGGCCGGCGGGCATCCGCCCGAGGCCGAGCCCTATACCCAGCCACGCGACACCCGGAAGTGGGAGGAGGAGGACGTGCGCCGCCTGGACGACGTCTGACCAGCCGGGCCACGGTGAGCCAGGCGGTCATCGGACGCACCAGCACGCCCCACATCGGTGTCCTGGACCGGCCCTTTCGGGGTACTCGCGCGTTGACCAGGGGCGCTGCAGCGTCCGCCTTGGCGGAGGAAAACCAGTACAGGGAGCTGATCGTCATGTCGTCCGGTACGCAGCCGCACCACGGCCCAGGCCAGCAGACGTCGGCGGCCGAGCCGGTGGGAGAACTGGTACAGCGCGCCTCGCAGCAGCCGACCGAGCTCGTGCGCGACGAACTGCGCCTGGCGCGGGCGGAGATGAAGCAGAAGGGCAAGCGCTACGGCAAGGGCGGCGGACTGTTCGGCGGCGCCGGCGTCGTCGGCTTCCTGATGCTGCAGGCACTGGTCGTCACCGTGATCGCAGCGCTGGCGGTGCCGTTGCCGGTGTGGGCGGCGGCGCTGATCGTCACGGCGGTGCTGGGTGTGATCGCCGCGGTGATGGCCATACGCGGAAAGAAGCAGGTCGACCAGGCTGCCCCGGTCACACCCGAGCAGACGGTCGAGAACGTGAAGGCCGACGTGGCCCAGATCAAGGAGAGTGCGCACCGATGACCCAGCCGCCTCACGACGAGCCGACAGCCGAGAACACCGAGCAGCTTCGCGAGCAGGTGGAACAGACCCGCGAAGAGCTCGGCCAGACGGTACAGGCGCTCGCGGCCAAGACCGACGTCAAGGCCCACGCCCAGGAGAAGGCCGCCGAGGTCAAGACCCAGGCCGCCGCCAAGGCCGGAGAGCTGAAGGACCAGGCTGCCCTCCAGGCCGGTCAGTTGAGGGCCAAGGCGGCCGAGGCCGCGGCTCTGCTGGAGGACAGGCTGCCGGACCCGGTCAAGGACAGGGCAGCCCAGGCTGCCGGGCAGGCTCGCGCCGCAGCGGCTCGCGCCGGTCGGATGTGGCAGGACAAGGCGCCCGAGCCGGTGCGAGCGAAGACCTCCCAAGCGGCCAAGGCGGCCCGGGACAACCGTCTGATGCTGGCGGCCACCGGTGCGGCCGTCGCCACCTGGCTGGTGTGCCGCCGCCGGAAGGGTTGAGCCCATGACAGCGTCCAAGCTCGCCTACAAACCGGTCGGTCTCGCCCTCGGCGCTCTCAGCGGCATGTTCGCCGGTGTCCTCTTCAAACAGGCGTGGAAAATGATCGGGCACGATCGCGACGCCCCCGATGCCACCGATGAGGAGCGCGGGTGGGGAGAGGTGGTGACGGCCGCGGCCCTGCAGGGCGCCATCTTCGCCGGCACGAAGGCGATCGTGGACCGCGCCGGCGCAGCCGCCGTACGCAGCCTGACCGGTACCTGGCCCGGCTGATCCGCTCTAGGAGGCGGGGCCGGTCCGACCCGGCGCCCGAACGCCCGCACCCGCTGTGCCACCGGCCACCCAGCCACCCGTGACACCGGTTCCGGGGACACGAGTGGAGCAACCGCGGCCACTACCCGCCCTTGCACATCCACGGAAGCCGGTGGCACAGCCAACTGAGCTGCTCCCCTCCCACAGGGCACGAGACACCAGCGGGCCCCGGATACACGTCCCGGGGCCCGCTGACAGTGGTGGTCTTCGGCTGCTGGTCCACTGCGCCGCCGTTCCAGCCACGCACCCGCCGGCAGGCCGAGCACATCACGGCGTGGCCGTCGGCCGACGTCGTGTCACGCACTTCGTCAGCGCGGCAGGGTCACGTCACGACGGCGCGTACTCCGCCGGTGTCGGCCTCGGTGAGCACGATCGTCGCTCCGTGTGCCGTGGCGATCTCCTCGGCGATCGCCGGGCCGAGTCCGGTGGACCCGCTGGTGCGGCCCCGGCCGGCGTCGAGCCTGACGAAGCGGTCGAACACGCGCTCGCACTCCTCGGCCGGGATGCCGGGGCCGTCGTCGCTGATCTCCCCGCGCACGCTGCCCGCATCGCGGTCGACTTGCCGCGACGGGCGTCGCGGCGCCGGGCCGCCGGCCGGTTCGGACGAAAATCCTTTGCGGTCAGGGGTGATGATCGCCCTACCGTTGCTCCCCGTGACCATGGAGATGCCCTACCGGCCGCTTCCGATCGACCAGTCCGACGTGCGCTACCTCCACGGACCCGATTCCGCTCCACAGCCGGGCGTGCCCGCCGGCGAGACGGTCGAGATCGAGTGGCGGGACAGCGGCGTCTACCCGGGAACCGTCCGGAAGTTCTGGATACACGTGCCCGCGCGGTACGACCCGGCGGATCCGGCCTCCTTGATGGTGTTCCAGGACGGATGGTGGTACCTGGACCCCGCTGGGGAGGTACGCGGCGCAATCGTCCTGGACAACCTCGTTCACCGCGGCGACATCCCGGTCACCATCGGCGTGTTCGTCGATCCTGGGGTCTTCCCCGGTGCGGAGAACCCGAAGAACCGCAACAACGAGTACGACGCCTTCGACGACCGGTACGCCACCTTCCTCCTCACCGAGATCATCCCGCAGGTCGCGGAGCGTTACACCATCGCCCGGTCGCCCGGGAGTTGGGGCATCTGCGGCGGAAGCAGCGGCGGCAACTGTGCCTTCACCGCCGCGTGGCTGCGTCCGGACAAGTTCCGCCGCGTCATCGGATACCTGTCCAGCTTCGCGCAGATGCCGGACGGGAACCCCTACCCGGACCTCGTCTCCCGCGTCCCCCGCAAGCCGCTGCGCATCTTCATGCAAGGCGGCCATCGCGACCTGCACTGGAATGAGCCACAGCGGAACTGGCTCGCCGAAAACCTCCGCGTGGCAGCCGCTCTCGCTGAAGCGGGCTACGACTTCCGCCTCGTCCTGGGCGACGGCGGACACAGCCCCAACCACGGCGGCGTCCTGCTGCCGGACGCGCTGCGCTGGCTGTGGCGCCCCCACGAGGTTCGTGATCCTGGACGGCACTCCGGTGCCCGTTGACCGGATCTCCGGCCTCCGCCAGGGTGCCCCCGCACCCCTGCCCGACCGCCGCTCAGCGGGGCGGGCAGGGATGCGGCGGCGTCTCGCCGAAGTGGACGTCCTTCACGTCGATGGCGACCATCAGGAGGCCCGGCCAGGCGCGGCCGGAGTTGTCGCGGCGGAACGCCCTTCGTACCGAGGGCAGTCGGATCCCGTCGGCTTCGACGATGTCGTAGACGTACTGCGCGGCAGCGAATCCGCCGGCGACATCGACGTGGTAGTCGTGCCTGCGCAGCAGGTTGTCGGGGCCGAAGTAGAACTGCTGGTGCTCACTGTGGCTCGGGTTGGACGGCGGAAAGGTCACGTCGAGTCCGCGCCAGACCTGGTCGCCCTCGTGCCACGGCGCGATCTCCGCCACCTCGAACCCCGGCAGGGTGAACAGGAACGGGGTGGTGAAGTACGTCCACATCGCGTACCCGTTGAAGTAGGCACGGTCCAGCGCGTCCCACGGAGTTTCGAGGACGTGGCCGGCGAACGACTCGCGCGGGTTGTCGCGCTCGGCCACCGTCTTCCCGTCGGCCGTCACGATCCTCAGGTGGTCCGGCGTGAACTCGGACCTGCGGTCCGCGGCGCCGAACGGGAAGAGCGAGGTGCGCTCCTCGTGCAGCCACACCGTCTGCTGCCTCGGCGCGGGGTCCTGCGGAGTGCCTTTGATCACGAACAGGTCCCCGCCGCTGACGACCGTCGCCGTCAGCTTCGTGAACCGGTTCCACCGGTCGAGGCCGCCGTGCGCTTCGAGGACGTCCTCGAGCAGGCTGGGCATCGGTCGGTTCACAGCCCCGCTCCCCCGTCAGTCGGTGAGTTCCGCCGGGACCGGCAGGCCGAGGTGGTCGAGGAGGGTGGCGAGCTTGCGGTCCAGTTCGCGGCCCACCTGCGTGATCTCGTCGACTCCGAAACTGCCGAACTGGTCGCTCGGCCGGTCGACGGAGAAGTGGGCGGGCCCGTCCGGCTCGGCCCAGATGACCGTGTGCAGCGGGGCGTAGAGCATGATCGAGGGCTCGTACCGGTACATCCGCTCGGCGATCGTGTGGTTGCCCATCAGGTAGCTGGTGCACATCGCGCCGTCGCCGGCGAGCGGGAAGAGCTGGTCGGCCTGGTTCCGGAAGTAGACCAGGAAGTCGAAGGGCGCGCTGGCGCTGATCAGTTCGAGCATGTCGGACCAGGGAGCCCGGCGCCGGACGAGTTCGTCCACCCGGTCCGTCGGGACGGGCGGGACGGCCTGCTCGTAGCGGGCCCGCAGCGCTCTCGGGTCCTCACCTGATGCGATGGTGAACCGGGTGGTGCCGTAGCGCACCGTCCGCGTCTGCTGCGTCATCGGCGGATCCTCCTCGCGGGACGCACACCGTCGTGAGCCGGCGCGTCGCCAGGGAGCCGCAACGTCCCGGCCGCCGGCGGAATCCTCCGCCGTCACACCGCACGGGCCGCACGTTCTGGGTGGATTCGTACCCATCAGTAAAGGACGTTGGGAGGGACGCTGCAACCGGATGGGCACTCCTTGGCAGCGGACTGTCGTCGTCCCCTGACGTCGCCCGAGCGGTCTGTTCGGGCGTTGCGCGCGGACTCGGGCTGCCGGCCGGCCTGCGGGCCGCGGCGTGCGCCGGTCTCAGCGTTCCGCGCGGGGCGGCCGGCGGCCGGCGCCCTGCTGCTGCCCGCGTTCGGCGGCCCGGACGATGTTGCGGGCCATGCCGCCGAAGACGACCGCGTGGAAGGGCGAGACGCTCCACCAGTAGAGCTGGCCGAGTAGTCCGTGCGGGTGGAACAGGGCCCGCTGCCGGTAGCGCGCGCCGCCGGCGCCCTCGTCGTCGACGTACATCTCCAGCCAGGCCAGGCCGGGCAGCCGCATCTCGGCGCGCAGCCGCAGCAGCCGGCCACGTTCGATCTCCTCCACCCGCCAGAAGTCCAGCGAGTCGCCGACCCGCAGCCGCCGCGCGTCCCGTCGGCCGCGGCGCAGGCCCACCCCGCCGGCGAGGCGGTCGAGCCAGCCGCGTACCGCCCAGGCCAGGGGGAAGGAGTACCAGCCGTTCTCGCCGCCGATGCCCTCGACCACCTCCCACAGCGCGCCGGGGGCCACCTCGGCGTGGCGTTCGCGCACGTCGGTGTAGAGGCTGCCGCCCGCCCACTCCGGGTCGGTGGGCAGCGGGTCGCTGGGAGCGCCCGGCACGGCGGCGGACGACCAGCGGGTGACGACCTGGGCGTCCCGCACGCGCTGCAGCGCGAGGGCGACGGCCTGGTCGAAACCGACCGGGTGGCCCGGGGGGTTCGGCACGTACCGCCCGATGTCCTCCTCCCGGCACACCACCTCGTATCGCAGCGACTCCGTCAGCGGGCGGGCGATGGCGGCCGGTACGGGGGTCACCAGGCCGACCCACTGACTGGACAGGCCGGGTGTGAGCACCGGCACGGGCACGATGAGCCGCCGGGGCAGTCCGGCGACGGCGGCGTACCGGTGCATCATCTCCAGGTAGGTGAGCACCTCGGGGCCGCCGATGTCGAAGGTGCGGCTGACGTCGGGCGGCAGGCCGGCGCACCCCACCAGGATGCGCAGCACGTCCCGTACGGCGATGGGCTGGATGCGGGTGTGCACCCAGCGCGGGGTGACCATCACCGGCAGCCGCTCGGTCAGGTAGCGCAGCATCTCGAAGCTGGCCGACCCGGACCCGATGATGACGGCGGCCCGCAGGACGGCCGTCGGCACACCCGAGTCGAGGAGGATACGGCCCACTTCGGCGCGCGAGCGCAGGTGCGGCGACAGCTCCTGCTCGGGCACGCCTGCCGGGGTCAGGCCGCCCAGGTAGACCAGGCGGCCGACACCGGCCCGGCGGGTCTGCTCGCCGAAGACACGGGCCGCCTCCCGGTCGGTGCGCTCGAAGTCGCGGCCGGCGCCGAGCGCGTGCACCAGGTAGTAGGCGACGTCGACGCCCGCCAGCGCCGCCGCCACCGAGTCCGCGTCGGTGACGTCGCCCTGTACGACCTCCACCCGCCCGGCCCACGGCTGGTCGCGCAGCTTCCGGGGCGTGCGCGCCAGGCAGCGCACCCGGTACCCGGCGTCCAGCAGTTCTGGCACCAGCCGCCCGCCGATGTAGCCGCTGGCCCCGGTCACCAGACAGGTCCGCGGAGCCGTGGCAGCGGTTCCGTTCACGTTCTTCGTCGTCCCGGCCGTCTCGTCCGCCACGCGAACCGCCTCAGTCGTCGTCCGTGCGCCCTTGCCCCCTCTCCACCTCTACGGTGCCGCCGGCCCGTGCGGATGCACCGGGCGACTGCGCCGTCCGGGTGACCCTGGGCTCTCGCGGGTGGCGCCGGAATTCACCGGGCTCTCGGCGGTGCGGTGCTGGCGCGGATGACGAGTTCGGGGTCGAAGAGGAGTTCGCCGACGGGTACGTCGCGGTGGGCGAGGAGGGCGAGGACGCTGCGGGCGGCCTCGCCGGCGAGACGGTCGGCGGGCTGGCGGACCGTGGTGAGCGGCGGATCGACGAAATCCATGATCATGGAGCCGTCGTAGCCGACGACCGACACGTCACCGGGCACCTCACAGCCCTGCCGGCGCGCCCCGCGGATCGCCCCCAGCGCCATGTAGTCACTGGCCGCCACGATCGCCGTGGCACCACGCGCCAGCAACGCGACGGCGGCGGACTGACCGCCCTCGACCGTGTAGGACTGCCGAACCACCCACTGCCCCGCCTCCTCGATCCCCCGCCGGCCCAGCGCGTCGACGAACCCCCTGACCCGCCGGTCGGCCGGCCGGTTGCCGACCGGCCCCGACGCCATCCCGATCCGCCGGTGACCCAGCCGGAACAGATGATCCACCGCCAGCTCCGCGGCCAGCAGGTCGTCCGTGGAGAACACCGGAGCCTCCCCACCGCCCTCGAACTGGCCGTTCACCCCCACGAACGGGATCCGCCGCGACCGCAACAGCTCGTACGCCTGCGGATCCGCACCCTCGATCGTGTTGCTCGCCGACAGGAACACCACCGCCGCCACCCCCCGCTCCGCCAGCGACGTCAGATAGTCCAGCTCCTGCACCCCGCCCGCGAAACACGGACACACGACCGTCTTCAGCCCGTGCGGCGCCAGCGTCGACTCGATCCGCTCACACACGTCGGCGAAGAACGGATTGGACACCAGCTCCGTGACGACCGCCACCAGCTGCCCCTGCGTCTGCCGCTCGTACCCCAGGTCGGCCATCGCCTGCTCGACCGCCTCCCGCGTCTTGCGGGACACCCCCTGACGCCGGTTGATCACCCGGCTCACCGTCGCCTCACTCACCCGCGCCCGGCCCGCGACCTCGGTGATACCGACCTTCATACGGTTCCCTCCGTGCCCCCGCCGTGCCCCGCCGTGCGGCCGTCGTGCGTCCTTCGCAGGCGTCGATGATACGCGGGCCCGCGGGTGTCGCTCTTCCTGGCCACTACTCGCTTGCAGGATTCCACTGAAAGTTTTCTGTCCTGTCCGGTAAGTAGAAGTGCGGTACAGACAGGCAGCTTGCAATTTTGCTGTGCATGACCATTGAACGGCTTCCTCCGGCCCTGTTAGCTTTCCGCCACGACTCGGCCGCCCCGCCCGCCGTAGCTGAAGACCGGAGACCCGATGAAGCCCTCACGGCTCATGCTGCTCACCGCCGTTGCCCTGCTCGCGCCGCTCCTCCCCGCCACGTCCGCCACGGCGGCGCCGCGCGCGACCACCGATCCCCGTCCCCAACTCGCGCTGCCCGACCCCGGGTTCGAGAACGGCGGCACGGGCTGGACCTTCGGCCCAGGTACCGGGGTCGGGGCCGGCAACGTGCACAGCGGCAGCCGCTTCCTCTACCTGGACGCCGGCACCGGCAGGTCGGCGCGGCTGGACCTGGTCGCGCCGCGGGACGGCAGCTACGACTTCTCCGCGTGGGTGGCGAGCGCCGGCACCGGCGGCACGTACACGGTCCGGCGCAACGGCGAAACCGTCGGCACGGTGGAGCTGCCGCAGCGCGCCACCTACGCCCGGTACACGGTCAGCCGTGTCGAGCTGAAGGCCGGTGACCGGCTGGAGATCGCCTTCGGCTCCGGCAGCAGCTGGGTCAACGCCGACGACCTGATGATCTCGCCCGCCGCTCCGGCCGATCCCCGGGTCACCTCGTCCGACCCCGAGGTCGTCGAGATGTTCGACTGGGCGAAGCGGAAGGCCAACAGCTGGGTGCAGCTGCCCGGCACCGTCGGCCCGGTCAACGCGGACGAGTACCACACCAGCGGCACCGGGACCGCGACGTACGGGCCCACCTACTGGGCCGGATACGCCAACCGCAGCGCGTACTACTCGCGCGACATGGCCCACCAGCTCGACGGCGCCCATCTCCTCGGCCTGGACACCGAGAACGAGACGATGCTCCGCTCCTACGCGGCCTCGGCGACCGCCGAGCACAAGTACTTCCCGGTGTGGTCCCTCAACTTCGACGCCAGGACGTACCTGAGCATCGACTACAAGAACCCGGACGACTTCGTGCGCGAGGTCCCGGCCGTCTTCGAGCTCGTGGAGAAGGCGGCACAGGCCTACCTCTGGACCGGCGACCGCAGGTACGTGGACGACCCCGTGCTCTGGAACTTCTACCGGCACGCCACCGGGCAGTTCATCGACCTCCACAACAGTGCCAAGGACAACGGTCGGGTCAAGGTCGCCGAGGGCACGGGCCAGGGCATCTTCGCCGGCGCCGCCAGCTACAACGAGCAGGACGGCGACGACCTCGCCGAGGCCGGGGACACCATCGCCTCGGAGTACCAGGCGTACCTGGCGATGGCCGTGCTCGCGCGCGGCAAGGGCGACACGAAGCTGGCGAAGACGTACGACCGGCGGGCCGCCGACCTGAAGGCGTACTTCAACGACGAGTGGAGCGGGACCGGAAGCGGCGCCGACATGGTCCGGGCCTACACCGTCTCCGGCACCCCGGTCACCGGCTGGGGCAAGGAGAACAGCGTGTTCATGCCGATGAAGCAGATCATCGACCCCGGCCCGCGCAACGACGCCTACCTCGACTACGTCCAGGCGCAGGAACTCGGCCCCGAGGGCTCGCCCAACATCGAGTCGACGACGTACCTGCCCGACATGTTCTTCCGGAACGACCGCGCCGACACCGCCTGGTGGTGGATGAGGAAGATCTACGGCGAGCGGGACGTCCAGCACGTCAACTCCAGCCAGGGCCCCGACGGCGACTACCCCGAGGTGTCGTTCACCCTGGTCAGCCAGACCGTCGAGGGCCTGATGGGCATCGCCCCCGACGCGGCCGCGCACCAGGTGACCACGCAGTCGCGGCTGCCGTCCGGGATGAAGTGGCTCCAGGTGGCGGACGTACCCGTCGGCACGGGCACGGTCACCGTCCGGCACGACGGCACCGCGAAGACCACGCTCACGAACAACGCCCGTCACGGCGCCTACCGTTGGGAGGCCCGTTTCCCCGGCGCCCACAAGAGGATCACGGTCGATGGCGTCCCGCAGCGGGCGCGCACCAAGACGGTGAACGGCGTGACGTACACGTACGCGACGCCGACGGTACCCGCCGGAGCGACCGCGGTGGTGCAGGTGTCGGGCTGAACGACCCTGCGAGGCCGTGGGCGAGGAGGGCCTGGTCCGTCTGCCCGACCCGGCCGCGGTCGGGGTCCGTACCGCCGGGCGGCACAGCACGGAGGTCCTCACGGACTGGGTGGACCGCTTCCGGGACGCCTGCGGCGCCGTCGTGGCTGGTCGCACAGTTCCTCCCCCAGGCTTCGGCCGGGGTACCCCCAGCGCTCCTTTGGGACGCTGCTCAGCTGAGGGCGTTCTCGATCGCCGTCAGCCAGGCGTCGACCGGTCCCGCCGTCAGCAAGCCGCTGCCCGCGCCCGCCAGTTGACCGGCGGCCGGGCGGAGCGCGGTCAGGCAGCGGCGCAGGGCCGGGCGGTCGCCGAGTTCCAGGGCGACGGCCGCCACGACGCACCACAGTGCCTCCTGCACGAGGTCGGCAGGAGGCTCGGGCAGCTCGCGCAGCCCATCGCGGGCTGCCCTTTCGTCGTCGGCGGCGAGGGCGAGTGCGGGGCGGATCCAGCAGAGGTACGGCCCCCAGTCGGCGCCCGGGTCGACGGCCTCCCGGATGCCGTGCGGCCGCCCCGCCAGGCGGAGGCAGAGCAGCGCGAGGGGCAGCAGGCCGTCGCGCACCCCCGGCATGCCGGGGCCGTCGAGGAGCCTGCCGACCTCGCGGTAGGCGGCCTCGGCGGCATCGGTCCCTCCGCCGCCGTGCGCGGTCCCGCCCGTCGCCGCAAGCCGCAGCGCGCGGTATCCCTGCGTGAACACCCCCACCAGCGGCAGTTCATGACGGTCCGCCAGCCGGTCGGCCGCCGTCGCGTGCGCGTCGGCCGTGGCGAAGTCGGCGAGGGCGGCGCGGGCCTGCGTCCGGATCAGGTGGCCGAGTACCTCGTAGGTGGCCAGGCCGTGGCGGGCGGCGAGGGCGACCAGTTCGGTGCCGACGGTGTCGCGGCGCGGGGCGAGGCCGGCCCGGGTGCAGGACTGCATGAAGACGCCGTTGAGGGCGAAGGCGAGCAGCGCCGGGTCGTCCAGGCGGCGGGCGAGACGCTCGGCCTCGGCGGCGGCCGCCACGGCACGGCCGGACCTGGTGCCGCGGGTCTCCAGGGCGATGGTGGCGAGCAGCCGGCAGCGGTCCGCGTCCTGGGCCGGGGTGGCGGGGAGGCGGACGAGCGCCCGTTCCGCGGCCCGGACGATGCGGGCGGCGCCCGGCTCGTCGTCGGAGCGGGGCCAGATCGCGGGGACGTCGTAGGCGCCGATGACCCGGGCGGTGAGTTCCGGGTCGCCGGTCTCCTCGGCCGCGGTGATCGCCGCGAGCCGGTGTTCGCGGGCGGCGGCCAGCCCGCCGGAGCCGGTCACCGCGAGGGTACGCAGCAGGCCGACGGTCGATTCGAGCCGGGCCCGGGCACCGGCGGCGACGTTGCGGTCGTACGCCTCGGCCGCCTGGGACCAGACGCGGGCCGCAGCGGTCTGCGGTTCGGCGTCCAGGCCGGGGTCCTGGGCGAGGATGCCGGCCTCCAGGCGGCGCAGCGCCCGGCCCGGGTCGAGGCCCAGCCGGCCGGCGAGGGTCGCGCGGGCCCGGCGCAGCACCGCGAGGGCGTCGCCCTGGCGGCCGGTGCGGTACAGGGCCAGCGCCAGCAGCCGCCAGGCCTCCTCGCGCCACGGGTGCCCGGTGAGGTGGGCGTCCAGGTCGGGCACCGCCTCGGCCGCCCGGTTTGCCGCCAGCAGCGCTCCGGCCCGCTGCTCCACGGCCCGCAGCCGCAGCTCGGTCAGCCGCGCCCGCTCGCCCCCGCACCACTGCTCGTCCGCGAACTCGGCGTAGGCGGGCCCCCGCCACAGCTCCAGCGCCTCCCGCAGCCGGTGCGCGGCCCGTGCGGGCTCCTCCTGCGCGGCGGCCGCCACGGCCTGCTCGAAGAGCCAGGCGTCGACCTTCTCCGCGCGCAGGGCGTAGCCGGGTCCGTCGGTGACCAGCAGCCGGGCCGGGGTGCGGGGCGGCCGGTCGGGTTCGAGAGCCCGCCGCAGGTCGCCCACGAAGGTGCGGATCGCGCCGACGGCGGCGGGCGGCGGCTCCTCCCAGAGGTCGGCGACCAGCCGGGCGACGGGCACCACGCGCCCGCGGGCGACGAGCAGCCGGGCCAGCACGGCGCGGTGCCGGGGGCCCTTCAGGGCGAGCGGGAGGCCGGCACGCTCGGCCGTCACGGGTCCGAGCACCCCGAAGGCGACCTGGTCGATCCTCACCCGCCCACCGTACGTGCTGCTGATCGGCTGCTGATCCGGGCACGGGAGCCTCGGCGCATGAACATTCCCGGATTTCAGCAGCACCGCGTCCCGGTCGCCGACGGCGTCGCCCTGCACACGGCCGTCGGCGGCACCGGCAGCCCGGTCGTCCTGCTGCACGGTTTCCCCCAGACCCACCTGATGTGGCGGCACGTGGCCGCCGGCCTCGCGGCCGAACACACCGTGATCTGTCCCGACCTGCGCGGCTACGGCGCCAGCGACAAGCCGGCCGGCGCGGACGGGACGTCGTACGCGAAGCGGACCATGGCCGCCGACATCGTCGCGCTGGCACGGGCTCTCGGTCACGAGCGGTTCGCGCTGGCCGGGCACGACCGGGGCGCGCTGGTCGCCTTCCGGGCGGGTCTCGACCATCCGGACGCGGTCACGCACCTGGCGCTGCTGGACGTGCTGCCGACCCTGGACATGTGGGAGGTGCTGCACGGCGCCACGGCCGCGGTCGCCTTCCACCTGTACCTGATGGCGCAACCCCCCGGTCTGCCGGAGGAGTTGATCGGCGCGGCGCCGGACCTGTTCTTCGGCCACTTCCTCGACCTGTGGACACGCGAGCCCGGGGCGGTCCCGGCCGACGTCCGCGCCGCCTATCTCGCGGCCTGCCGGGCGGCGGTGCCCTCGATCGTGGCCGACTACCGGGCCTCGGCGGGCGTCGACACCGAGCACGACCGGGCCGACCGGGCCGCCGGGAACGTGCTGCGCATGCCGGTCACCGTCCTCCAGCAGGACTGGGGCGCCGCCCTCGGCTACGACGCGGCCGCGCTCTGGCGGGCCTGGGCGCCGGATCTGGAGCACCGCACGGTGGACTGCGGGCACTTCATGGCGGAGGAGGCGCCGGACGAGGTGGGCGCGGCGCTGCGCAAGCTGCTGAGCCGCTGACGGATGCGGCCCGGCGTCCGGCGGTCCGGCGACCCGGCGATCCAGCGGCCCGGCACCCCTGCGGCGCCGGACCGCCCGGAGCCGCGGCTCAGGCCTTGGTGAGGGTGATGTCCTGCCGGCCGGAGGCGTGGAAGAACGGCAGCGGCAGGCCGCCCGTGTTGCGCAGTTCCAGGACCGTGGCCTCGACGTTGGCCGCGCCGGGCTTCAGCTTCTCCGAGGCGACCTCGCCGGTGTTCTCCCAGTGGTGCTCGGCGCCGTCGCAGACGGCCTGGGTGCCGCCGATGCCGTGCCGGAAGGTGGGGGAGTCCTGGCTGAGCGAGGCGCTGATGAACACAGGGCCGGTGGCATCGGTGCAGGTGTAGGTCCCGGACAGGGTGACGGTGCCGTCGGCGGCGAGCCGGCCGGTGTGGTCGACGGTGACGGACTCGGCGGGGGCCGCGGCCGGAGCGGCGGTCGCGGGGGCGACGGCGGCGCACACCAGGGCGGCGGAACCGAGGGCCGCGGCGAGGGCGGGGCGTAGGGGCATGGTTTCCTTCCCGGATCATGAGGGGGCATGCCCTGGATACCGGGCGGCCGGGCCCGGAGGCGTGACCGTCACCCCTTCGGTGGCGCGTCCCGCCGTACCGGGAAAACCGCGGGGCGTGTCCCGGAGCCGCCGCGGCCGTCGTGGGAGCGTCCGGGAGTTGTCCGCGTGTTGTCACAGGTCGCGGCAGGTGGTTCCCCGGCGTTCACGACGGGAGCATGGTCTGGTCATGCCGGTCGGCGACCGTGCCGGAGGCAGACCCGTGGAGGTGCGCCATGTGTTCCCACCAGTCCCCGAGCGCGACGGCCGGCCACGGCCCGGCGCACATCGTCGCCGCCCACCCCGAGCAGGGCTGGACCCTGCTGTGCGACGGGGCGATCGTCTTCGACGACACCGGCGAGCTGCACGCCGACGGCAGCGTGGTCCCGCCGCACCGCGGCCCGGCCGAGCGCCTCGCCGTCGCCGCCTGACCCGGCCCCCGCCGGCCTCACGGGGCATCCGGGACGGGCCCCGGAATCCTGACTCTCATTCAGCCGTGCACCGAAGGTGACCAGCAGCGATGCCGGGGACCTAAAATGATCAACGTGCCCGAGCAACACGCCCCGAGGTCCCTCATCGTCACGCTCTACGGCGCGTACGGCCGCTTCATGCCCGGCCCGGTGCCCGTCGCCGAGCTGATCCGGCTGCTGGCCGCCGTGGGCGTGGACGCGCCCTCCGTACGTTCGTCGGTGTCCCGGCTGAAACGCCGCGGCCTGCTGGCACCGGCCCGGACCGCGCAGGGCGCCGCCGGGTACGAGCTCTCCGCGCAGGCACGGCAGCTGCTCGACGACGGCGACCGCCGGGTGTACGCCGCCGCACCGCCGCAGGACGAGGGCTGGGTGCTCGCGGTGTTCTCGGTGCCCGAGTCGGAGCGGCAGAAACGGCACGTGCTCCGCTCCCGGCTGGCCGGACTCGGCTTCGGCACGGCCGCGCCAGGCGTGTGGATCGCCCCGGCCCGGCTGTTCGAGGAGACCAGGCACACCCTGCGCAGGCTCGGCCTCGATCCGTACGTGGACTTCTTCCGCGGTGACCACCTCGGCTTCCAGCCCACCACCGAGGCCGTCGCCCGCTGGTGGGACCTGACGGCGATCGCCAAGGCCCACGAGCAGTTCCTCGACGCGCACGAGCCGGTGCTGCGCGACTGGGAGCACCGCGCCGACACCCCGCCCGAGGACGCCTACCGCGACTATCTCCGCGCCCTCGACACCTGGCGCCACCTGCCGTACACCGACCCCGGGCTGCCGACGAACCTGCTGCCCGCCGACTGGCCGGGCACCCGCTCGGCGGCCGTCTTCCGCGCCCTGCACGAACGGCTGCGGGACGCCGGGGGCGTCTTCGCGAGCCTGTGAACGCCCCCGCGACACCGGTGGCCGGCCTCCGTGAACGGGCCGCCTTCTGTGAAATGTTCATTGCAGGAGGCGGTGACCTCTTGCGTACCAGGAGTCACTCAGTTAAACCTCAGCTTCCTTAACCACTCCTCTCAGACTTCTTACCTACTCTTCGACGGGTCGTTCGCGAGTTCGCCGAGAAGGTAAGGAAGAGGTCTGTTGCGCATGACCACCACGCCAAGGGCTCAAGGAGCCACGGTCTGGCTGACGGGACTGCCGAGCGCGGGCAAGACGACGATCGCCCGGCTCCTCGGCGACCGGCTCAAGGCCGAGGGACATCGCGTGGAGGTCCTCGACGGCGACGAGATCCGCCGCTTCCTCTCGGCCGGCCTCGGCTTCTCCCGGGCGGACCGCAACACCAACGTGCAGCGCATCGGCCTGGTCTCCGAGGTCCTCGCGCGCAACGGCGTGCTCTCCGTCGTCCCGGTCATCGCCCCCTACGCCGACAGCCGCGAGGCGGTCCGCAACCGGCATGAGAAGAGCGGGACGCCGTACCTGGAGGTGCATGTGGCGACCCCCGTCGAGGTGTGCAGCGAGCGGGACGTGAAGGGCCTGTACGCGAGGCAGGCCGCGGGTCAGCTGACCGGGCTGACCGGTGTCGACGACCCGTACGAGCCGCCCGTCGACCCGGCGCTCGTGCTGCGCACCCAGGACCAGACCCCGCAGGAGTCGGCGGACGCGGTGCACGCGCTGCTGGTGGAGCGGGGGCTGGCATGAGCACCTTCACGCTGTCCCATCTGGACGCTCTGGAGTCCGAGGCGGTCCACATCTTCCGCGAGGTGGCCGGCGAGTTCGAACGGCCGGTGATCCTCTTCCGGCGGCAAGGACTCCATCGTCATGCTCCACCTCGCCCTGAAGGCGTTCGCCCCCGCCGCGATCCCCTTCTCCCTGCTCCACGTGGACACCGGCCACAACTTCCCCGAAGTCCTCGCATACCGCGACCGCACCGTCGAACAGCACGGACTGCGCCTCCACGTGGCCTCCGTACAGGACTACATCGACCGCGGCGTGCTGCGCGAACGACCCGACGGCACCCGCAACCCGCTGCAGACCGTGCCCCTCACCGAGAAGATCCAGAGCGAGAAGTTCGACGCAGTCTTCGGCGGCGGCCGCCGCGACGAGGAAAAGGCCCGCGCCAAGGAACGCGTCTTCTCCCTGCGCGACGAATTCTCCCAGTGGGACCCACGCCGCCAGCGCCCCGAACTGTGGAACCTCTACAACGGCCGCCACGCCCCCGGCGAACACGTCCGCGTCTTCCCCCTCTCCAACTGGACCGAACTCGACGTCTGGCAGTACATCGCCCACGAGGACATCGAACTCCCCCAGATCTACTTCGCCCACGAACGCGAGGTGTTCATGCGCGGCGGCATGTGGCTGACCGCCGGCGCATGGGGCGGCCCCAAGGACGGCGAGACCGTCGAGAAACGGCAGGTGCGCTACCGGACCGTCGGAGACATGTCCTGCACCGGCGCGGTCGACTCCCACGCCGACGACATCGACAAGGTCATCGCCGAGATCGCCGCCTCCCGCCTCACCGAACGCGGCGCCACCCGCGCCGACGACAAACTCTCCGAGGCCGCGATGGAAGACCGCAAACGCGAGGGGTACTTCTAACCATGAGCACCACCATCGACACCCTGCGGTTCGCCACCGCCGGTTCCGTCGACGACGGCAAGTCCACCCTCGTCGGGCGGCTGCTGCACGACTCCAAGTCGGTCCTCACCGACCAGCTGGAAGCCGTCGAACGCGCCTCCGCCAACCGCGGCCAGGACAGCCCCGACCTCGCCCTCCTCACCGACGGCCTGCGCGCCGAACGCGAACAGGGCATCACCATCGACGTCGCCTACCGCTACTTCGCCACCCCGAAGCGCCGCTTCATCCTCGCCGACACACCCGGCCACGTGCAGTACACCCGCAACATGGTCACGGGTGCCTCCACCGCCGAGCTGACCGTCATCCTCGTCGACGCCCGCAACGGGGTCGTGGAGCAGACCCGCCGGCACGCCGCGATCGCCGCCCTGCTGCGCGTCCCGCACGTCGTCCTCGCCGTCAACAAGATGGACCTGGCCGGCTACGAGCGGGCCGCGTTCGAGCGGATCGTGGCCGACTTCACCGCCCAGACCGCCGAGCTGGGGCTCCCCGAGGTCACCGCGATCCCGGTATCGGCGCTGGTGGGTGACAACGTCGTCGACCGTTCCGCGCACATGGACTGGTACGAGGGCCCCGCGCTCCTGGAGTTCCTGGAGAACGTCCCGGTGGCCGCGGACGCCGCCGACGCCCCGGCCCGCTTCCCGGTCCAGTACGTCATCCGACACGGTGACGTCCGTCATTACGCGGGCCAGCTGGTCTCGGGCTCGCTGCGGGTCGGCGACCAGGTCACCGTGCACCCGTCCGGCGAGACCTCCGAGATCGCGGGGATCGACGTGCTCGGCACCGAGGCCGAGGCGGCCCACGCCCCGCAGTCCGTCGGGATACGCCTGGCCGACCAGCGGGACGTCTCCCGCGGTGACATGATCACCACGGGTTCGGGGGCGCCGGTGCTCACCCAGAACGTGACGGCGGCCGTGTGCCATCTGGCCGACCGGCCGCTCCGGGTCGGCGACCGGGTGCTGCTCAAGCACGCCACCCGGACCGTCAAGGCGATCGTCCGGGATCTGGGCGGCGCGGCCGAACTGACCGCCAACGACCTGGGCCGGATCACGCTGCGCAGCGCCGAGCCGCTGCCGCTGGACGCCTACGCGGTCTCCCGCCGTACCGGCGCGTTCATCCTGATCGACCCGGCAGACGGCGCCACGCTGACCGCGGGGATGGTCGACTTCGGCTGATCCGCCCGGCCGCGAAAGAGCCCCCGGCTTCCGGGGGCTCTTTTTCGTATGCACGGCGTCACAAGGTCACGGCGCGTCAATAACGCGGTAACAGCGGAGCCCGATGTGCGAGAGGGACCTACGGGCGGGGTAAGCCACCCGTTACCGGGACGAAGGTTCCGTCAGGGGGGCGCCGACAGCGTCCGGGACGGGGCCCGTACCATTCCTACAGTTGAAAGCAGGACAAGCAGTGATCGCCTGCGCCATGAACGGAATCGCCGTGTACGAACCACCTTCCGCCGCCTCCTGGCGTATTGCGCTGCCGCACACCGTCGCGGCCGTGCCGGTCGCCCGTGCCCTGGTGCGCTCGGCGATGGAGGAGGCGGAGCACGCGCCCGACGCCGACACGGCCGAGCTGCTCACGGCGGAACTGGTCGCCAACGCTGTGGAGCACACCGCCGGCAAGGGGCCGATAGAGCTGGTCGTCGAGCTGGTGGCGGGGGGCTGCAGGGTCGAGGTGCACGACCCGGACCCGGCGCCGCCCGGCCATCTGACCCGTCCGGTGATCGAGGAGCCCGACCCCATGCAGGAGGGCGGACGCGGCCTGCTCCTGATCCGCGCCCTGAGCTCGTCCTGCGGGCACCGCCCCACCGAGTCCGGCAAGGCGGTGTGGTTCAGGCTTCCTGCAGTACCGCGTCAGTGGCGTCCGGCGTAGCCGCCCCGGCGGTGGCCAGCGTGGAGTTCCGGCGCCCGTAGCCGGCGTAGACCAGCAGGCCCACGGCCAGGAAGACGGCGAACTGGATCCAGGTCGTCCACCCGGTCTCGTACATCAGATAGAGGCAGAAGCCGACGCCGAGCAGCGGGGCGACGGGGTAGAGCGGCACCCGGAAGGAACGGGCGAGGGCCGGTTCGCGGCGGCGCAGGGCGATGACGGCGATGTTCACCACGGCCATGATCGCGAGGGTGCCGATGGTGCACAGGTTCATCACCGCGTCCAGCGAGGCGAAGGCCGCCGGCAGTGCGAAGACGGCCGCGACGATCAGGGTGCCGGCCACCGGGGTGGCGGTCTTCGGGGAGACCTTCTCGAAGACGCGCGGGATCAGGCCGTCCCGGGACATGGACATCAGGATGCGGGTCTGGCCGTACATCACCGCGAGGACGACCGAGGCGATGGCGACGACCGCGCCGAAGGCGATCACACCGCCGCCGACCGTGGACCCCGTGACCTGGTTGACGACGTAGGAGAGGGCGGCGGGACGGCCGGCGACCTGGCCGCCGCCGATGGCGCCGATGGCGGCCAGCGCGACCGCGCAGTACAGCAGGGTCACCACGCCCATGCAGACGAGGATGGCGACCGGGATGTCCCGGCGCGGGTTCTTCGCCTCCTCGCCGGCCGTGGTGATCGCGTCGAAGCCGATGTACGAGAAGAACGCGGCGGTGGTGCCCGCGCCGATGCCGCCGAGGCCCGCCGGGGAGAACGGGACGAGGTTGCCGTGCTTGAAGGCACTGAAGCCGATCGCGCAGAACGCGAGCAGGATCACCAGCTTCACTGCGGCCATGGCGGCGGTGGCCCGGGCGCTCTCCCGCACCCCGCGCACCAGCAGGACGGCGGCCATCGCGATCACGATCACGGCGGGGAGGTTCACGATCCCGCCGTCACCGGGGCCCGCGGACAGGGCGTGCGGGAGCTGGAGGCCGGTGAGGCTGTGCAGCAGCTCGTTGACGTACTGGCTCCAGCCGACCGCGACGGCCGAGATGGAGACGCCGTACTCCAGGAGCAGGCACCAGCCGACCAGGAATGCGGTGGACTCGCCGAGTCCGGCGTAGGCGAAGGAGTACGACGATCCGGAGACCGGGATCGCGCCGCCCAGCTCGGCGAAGGAGAGGGCGGTGAAGACGCAGGTGACCGCGGCGAGCACGAAGGAGACGACGACGGCCGGGCCGGCCTGGGCGACCGAGTCGGAGAGGCCGACGAAGATGCCGGTGCCGACGATCGCGCCGATGCCGAAGCAGATCAGCTGGAACAGGCCCATCGTGCGGCGGAGGCCGTGGCCCTCCCGGTCGGCGCCGGATTCGGCCACCAGGAGGTGCGGGGACTTGATGCGGGGCATGCGGGTGGTGCTCGTTTCTGGTGGTGCGGGTGCGATCGGGGTCGGTCGCGGCGGCGGCTCCGGCGTGGGGTGGTGCCGGGCCGCCGCACAGCATAAGGGCAATGAACAGTGCTGGTCAGGCGAGTGTGGCCACCAGCACGGCCTTGATGGTGTGCATCCGGTTCTCGGCCTCGTCGAAGACCACCGAGTGCTCGGACTCGAACACCTCGTCGGTGACTTCCAGTTCGGTCAGCCCGTGCCGCTCGTGGATCTCCCGGCCGACGACCGTGCCGAGGTCGTGGAAGGCCGGCAGGCAGTGCAGGAACTTGACGTCGGCGTTGCCGGTGGCGCGCAGCACGTCCATGGTGACGGCGTACGGCCCGAGCAGCGCGATGCGCTCGTCCCAGACCTCCTTGGGCTCGCCCATCGACACCCAGACGTCGGTGGCGACGAAGTCGGCGTCGCGCACCCCGTCCTTCACGTTCTCGGTGAGCGTGATCCGGGCGCCGGACGCGCCGGCGAGCTGCTGGGCCAGCTCGACGATGGTGTCGTCCGGCCACAGCAGGCGGGGTGCGACGATCCGGACGTCCATGCCGAGCAGGGCGCCAGTGACGAGGTAGGAGTTGCCCATGTTGTAGCGGGCGTCGCCGAGGTAGGCGAAGGCGATCTCGGTGAGCGGCTTGTCGCTGTGCTCGGTCATGGTGAGCACGTCGGCGAGCATCTGGGTGGGATGCCACTCGTCGGTGAGGCCGTTGTAGACGGGCACCCCCGCGAACGCGGCGAGCTCCTCGACGACGCCCTGGCCGTGCCCGCGGTACTCGATCGCGTCGTACATCCGGCCGAGGACCCGGGCGGTGTCCTTCACCGACTCCTTGTGCCCGAGCTGCGACCCGGCCGGGTCGAGGTAGGTGGTGGCGGCGCCCTGGTCGGCGGCGGCGACCTCGAAGGCGCAGCGGGTACGGGTGGAGGTCTTCGCGAAGACCAGCGCGATGTTCTTCCCGCGCAGGTACTGCGTCTCGGTCCCGGCCTTCTTGGCCGCCTTCAGCTCGGCGGCCAGCTCGACCAGCCCGCGGAACTCCTCCTGGGTGAAGTCCAGCTCCTTGAGGAAGTGGCGGCCGGCGAGGGCGGTCGGGACAGTCGCCATGGGGGCGCTCCAGCGGTCGGGTCGGCATCGGGACCTTGGAAGTCTATACGATGTTCCACATTTCTATACAGGCGGACTGGCGGAGCTCTGTGGTATGTCACATATCACGCGTCACACGGCATCCCGCTGCACCGGGCAGCTCATGCACCGCGGGCCGCCCCTCCCCCGCCCCAGTTCGCTCCCGGGGATCTCGATCACCTCGATGCCCTGCTTGCGCAGGTGGGTGTTGGTGGTGGAGTTGCGTTCGTAGGCGACCACGACGCCGGGCTCGACGGCGAGGACGTTGCAGCCGTCGTCCCACTGTTCGCGTTCGGCGGCGTGCACGTCCTGGGTGGCGGTCAGGACCCGGATCTCGCTGAGGCCGAGGGCGGCGGCGATCGCCCGGTGCATGTGCTCCGGCGGGTGGTCGGTGACCTTGAGCTCCTTCTCGCCGGCGCCCGGTTCGATGGTGTACGAGCGGAGCATGCCGAGCCCGGCGTACTGGGTGAAGGTGTCGCCGTCGACCATCGTCATCACGGTGTCGAGGTGCATGAAGGCGCGCCGCTTCGGCATGTCCAGGGCGACGATGGTCTGCGCCGAGCCGGCCGCGAAGAGTTTGTGCGCGAGCATCTCGACGGCCTGCGGGGTGGTGCGCTCGCTCATGCCGATCAGGACCGCGCCGTTGCCGATCACCAGGACGTCGCCGCCCTCGATGGTGGAGGGGTAGGCGGCCTGCCCCTCCGACCAGACGTGGAACGTTTCGCCACGGAAGAGCGGGTGGTGCCGGTAGATCGCCTCGAAGTGCACGGTCTCGCGCTGCCGGGCGGGCCAGCGCATGGCGTTGATGGAGACGCCGTCGTAGACCCAGGCGGAGGTGTCGCGGGTGAAGAGGTGGTTGGGGAGCGGTTCGAGGAGGAAGTCGTCGAGGTCCATGGCGTGGAAGCGGACCGAGGTCGGCTCCTCGTGGGCGGCCAGGAACTCCCGCTTGGTCATGCCGCCGACCAGCGCCTCGGCCAGCTCGGCCGCCGGCAGCTTCTCGAAGGCGGCGCGCAGGTGGTCGGTGGCGAGCGGGCCGTACTCCTTCTCGTCGAAGACCCGGTCCAGGACGAGGGTGCGGGCGGCCTCGATCGCCAGCGCCTCTTCGAGCAGGTCGCCGAAGAGATGGACGGCGACCCCGCGGTCGCGCAGCACGTCGGCGAAACCGTCGTGCTCGGCCCTGGCCCGGCGCACCCAGAGGACGTCGTCGAAGAGGAGGGCGTCCTTGTTGCTCGGGGTGAGCCTTTTGAGCTCCAGATCCGGCCGGTGCAGTATGACGCGGCGCAGCCGCCCGGCCTCGGAGTCGACGTGGAATCCCATGCCTCCATCCTGACCATCGACGACCGCGTTCACCCCCTGCTCGGCCGTTTCTTGTTTCTCGTCCTCTTGACGACAAACAGGCTCCGAGATTATGGTCAACATGACTCTTAAAGCGAGGGGGCGGAACCGATGGCCGACATCACCCGGCGCCTGGGCTGGCGCCATCTGCGCGGCGCGCCGACGGCGCACGTCAGACACCACCGGGGCGAGCAACTGCTGCACGACGGGCCCGGGCTCAGCTTCTGGTTCCGCGCGCTGACCGCGGCGATCTCCGAGGTGCCGGTCGACGACCGGGAACTCGCGATGACCTTCCACGCCCGTACGGCCGACTTCCAGGACGTGTCGGTCCAGGCGACCGTCACCTACCGCGTCGGCGACCCGGCCGCCGCGGCCGCCCGTCTCGACTTCTCCATCGACCCGGACACCGGGGTCTGGCGCGGCACCCCGCTCGAACAGCTCGGCACCCTCCTCACGGAGACGGCCCAGCAGCACGCGCTGGACGCGCTGGCCCGGACCCCGCTGGCGGAGGCACTGGTCGACGGGGTGGCGGTGGTCCGGGAGCGGGTCGCGGCCGGCCTGGTGGCGGAACCGCGGCTGCCCGCCACCGGCATCGAGGTGGTGGCCGTCCGCGTGATGGCGCTGCGGCCCGAGCCCGAGGTGGAGCGGGCGCTGCGCACCCCGGCCCGCGAGCAGATCCAGCAGGAGGCCGACCGGGCGACCTACGAGCGGCGCGCGGTGGCCGTCGAGCGGGAGCGGGCGATCGCCGAGAACGAGCTGGCGAGCCGGATCGAACTGGCCCGCCGCGAGGAACAGCTGGTCGACCAGCGGGGCACCAACGCCCGGCGCGAGGCGGAGGAGAACGCGGCGGCCGACGCGGTCCTCGCGGATGCGGAGGCGGCCCGGACGGTGAAGCTGGCGGAGGCGGAGGCCGCCAGATCCGTGAAGCTGGCGGACGCGGAGGCGGCACGCACGGTACGGCTGGCCGAGGCGGAGGCCTCCCGGTCGGTGAAGCTGGGCGAGGCGGAGGCGGCGCGGGCGGTCACGCTGGCGCGGGCCGAGGCCGCGGGGGCCCGGGAGGTCGGCGAGGCGCGGGCCGCGGCACAGGCGGCCTGGCTGCGGGTGCACGGCGAGGCGGACGTGGCCACGCTGCACGCCCTCACCGGCGCCCGGCTCGCCGAGAACCTGCCGCGCATCGACAGCGTGACCGTGTCGCCGGACGTGCTGACCGGGCTGCTCGCCAGGCTGGGCGGGGAGCGGGAATGAGCCTCGCGCCGCGGGCGGTGCTCGTCCACCGGACCACGGAGTACGAGGAGCTGGTGGCCCGGCACGGCACGCACGGCCAGGCCGCCTTCTTCCTCGCCTCCCGGGGCCGGGACATGGCCGAGGTCGCCGAACGTCACCGGCGTACCCGGCGGGCGCTCGCCGAGGTGACCTCGGCGGTACCGCTGGCCTGGCGCCAGGCCCGGGTCGAGCGGTCCGACCTGGACCGCTTCCTGTTCGCCCCCGAGGACGTGGTCGTGGTGGTCGGGCAGGACGGGCTGGTGGCGAACGTGGCCAAGTACCTGGACGGCCAGCCGGTGATCGGCATCGACACCGACCCCGGCCGCAACCCGGGGGTGCTGGTACGGCACCGCCCGGAGCAGGCGCCCGTCCTGCTGGCCTCGGTGGGCGCCACCGCCACCGGTGCCGACGAGCTGACGATGGTCGAGGCGGTCGCCGACGACACGCAGCGGCTCGTGGCGCTCAACGAGATCTACCTCGGTACCGCCGGTCATCAGACCGCCCGATACCGCCTGGGCCTGGAGGGCGACGGGGGTGTCGTCGAGGCCCAGGCCTCCTCCGGGGTGCTGGTGGGCACCGGCACGGGGGCCACCGGCTGGCTGCGCTCGGTGTGGCAGGAGCGCGGTGCCCGGCTGCCGTTGCCCGCCCCCTCGGAGGACCGCCTCCTCTGGTTCGTCCGGGAGGCCTGGCCCTCGCCGGCGACCGGGACCTCCCTGGTCGCCGGCGAGCTGACGGCCTCGGCGGCCCTGACCCTCACGGTCGAGTCGGACCGCCTGATCGCCTTCGGCGACGGCATCGAGACCGACGCCCTGGAGCTGACCTGGGGGCAGACGGTCCGGGTGGGGGCGTGCACGCGGCGGCTCCGGCTGGTCGGCTGACCGGCCGGCCGCGGCCGCCGCGGGACACCCCCGCGCTTCACAGCCGCGGGTCGACCGGCTCCGACTCCAGTGCCAGCACCCCGAAGACCGCCTCGTGCACACGCCACAGCGGCTCGCCGTCCGCGAGGCGGTCCAGGGCCTCCAGGCCGAGGGCGTACTCGCGGATCGCCAGGGACCGCTTGTGGTTGAGGAAGCGGCCCCGCAGGCGGGTGAGGTTGTCGGGGCGGGTGTACTCGGGGCCGTAGATGATCCGCAGGTACTCCCGGCCACGGCACTTGATGCCGGGCTGGACGAGGCGGCCCTGCGGGTCGCGGACCACCGCGCCGGCCGGCTTGACGACCATGCCCTCGCCGCCCCGGCCGGTCATCTCCAGCCACCAGTCGACGCCCGCCTGTACCGACTCCGGCTCGCCGGTGTCGACGTGCAGGCGGCGGGTGGTCTGCAGCAGGCCGGTGGGGTCGTGCTCCACCAGCCGGTCCAGGAGGGCGAGCTGCTCGTCGTGCGGGAGCGCGGCGAGGCTGCGGCCCTGGACCGCGAGGATCTGGAAGGGGGCGAGGCGCACCCCGTCCAGGCCGTCGGTGGTCCAGCAGTAGCGGCGGTAGGCGTCGGTGAACGCGGCGGCTTCGGCGGCGCGTTCACGCTGCCGGTCGCGCAGCACGCCGATGTCGACACCGCGTCCCGCCGCCCGCTCCAAAGCCGCCAGCGCACCCGGGAAGACCGCGCCGGAGGCGGCGCCCACGGCGGCGTACTGGGTGCGCAGCAGGCCGGAGGCCTTGAGCGACCACGGCAGCAGCTCGGCGTCCAGCAGCAGCCAGTCCGTGGCGAGTTCGTCCCAGAGGCCGGCCGCGTCGACCGAGGCGCGGATGCGGCCGAGGATCTCCTCGGTCACCGACTCGTCGGTGAAGAACGGGCGTCCGGTACGGGTGTAGAGGGAGCCGGTCGGGCCGGGGGCGACGCCGAAGCGCTTGTGCGCGACCTCCGCGTCCCGGCACACCAGCGCCACCGCCCGCGAGCCCATGTGCTTCTCCTCGCACACCACCCGGGCGACCCCGTCCGCGGCGTACTGGGCGAAGGCCTCCGCCGGGTGCTCCAGATAGCCCTCGACGTGCGACGTGGCCGTCGGGGCCATGGTCGGCGGCAGGTACGGCAGCAGGCGCGGGTCGATCGCGAAGCGGCTCATCACCTCCAGGGCGGCCGCCGCGTTCTCCTCGCGGACCGCGATCCGGCCCTGGTACCGGGTCTCGACGACACGGCGCCCGTGGACGTCCGCCAGGTCCAGCGGGCGTCCGTCCTGGCCGCCGGGTGCCTCGGTGAGCAGCGGGCGGGCCGGCTCGTACCAGACCCGCTCGGCCGGTACCTCGACCAGTTCCCGCTCCGGCCAGCGCAGCGCGGTCAGCTTGCCGCCGAAGACGGCGCCGGTGTCCAGGCAGATGGTGTTGTTGAGCCAGGTCGCCTCCGGGACCGGGGTGTGGCCGTAGACGACGGCCGCGCGGCCCCGGTAGTCCTCGGCCCACGGGTAGCGCACCGGCAGGCCGAACTCGTCGGTCTCGCCGGTGGTGTCGCCGTACAGGGCGTGCGAGCGGACCCGTCCGGAGGTGCGGCCGTGGTACTTCTCGGGCAGCCCGGCGTGGCAGACGACAAGCTTCCCGCCGTCGAGCACGTAGTGGCTGACCAGGCCGTCGATGAACTCCCGTACCTGTGCCCTGAACTCCTCGCTCTCGCCGTCCATCTGCTCGATGGTCTCGGCGAGTCCGTGGGTGTGCTGGACCTTGCGGCCCTTGAGGTACCGGCCGTACTTGTTCTCGTGGTTGCCGGGCACGCACAGCGCGTTGCCCGACCCGACCATCGACATCACACGGCGCAGTACGCCGGGGCTGTCCGGGCCGCGGTCGACGAGGTCTCCGACGAAGACGGCGGTACGGCCCTCGGGGTGCACACCGTCCTGGTAGCCCAGCTTGGCGAGCAGGGACTCCAGTTCGCTCGCGCAGCCGTGGATGTCGCCGACGATGTCGAAGGGGCCGGTGAGGTGGGTCAGGTCGTTGAACCGCTTCTCGGTGACGACGGTCGCCGACTCGATCTCCTCGACACCGCGCAGGACGTGCACCTTGCGGAAGCCCTCGCGCTCCAGGTGACGGAGGGAGCGGCGGAGTTCGCGGATGTGGCGCTGGATGACCCGGCGCGGCATGTCGGCCCGGTCGGTGCGGGCCTTGTTGCGTTCGGCGCACACCTCCTCGGGCACGTCGAGGACGACGGCGATGGGCAGCACGTCGTGCCGCTTGGCCAGGTCGACCAGCTGGCGCCGGGACTCCTGCTGCACGCTCGTCGCGTCGACGACCGTGCGGCGGCCGGCGGCCAGCCGCTTGCCCGCGATGTAGTGCAGGACGTCGAAGGCGTCCTTGGTGGCGCCCTGGTCGTTCTCGTCGTCGGAGACCAGGCCCCGGCAGAAGTCTGAGGAGATGACCTCGGTCGGCTTGAAGTGGCGCCGGGCGAAGGTGGACTTGCCGGAGCCGGAGGCGCCGACGAGGACGACCAGGGAGAGGTCGGTGACGGGCAGAACCCGCCCGGTGCGCTGTGTCTCGGTCATGCCGCCTTCGCCTCCTTCGCAGCGAACGTGAACGTGGCCATCTGGGTGGGTGGGCCGACCTCGGGGTCGTCCGGGCCCACGGGGGTGAACTCGACGTCGTACCCGTGGAGTCCGGCGACCCGGCGGGCCCAGGCGCGGAACTCCTCGCGGGTCCACTCGAAGCGGTGGTCGCCGTGCCGGGTGTGACCGGCAGGGAGGGTCTCCCAGCGGACGTTGTACTCGACGTTCGGGGTGGTGACGAGGACCGTGCGCGGGCGGGCGGCGCCGAACACGGCGTACTCCAGGGCGGGCAGCCGCGGCAGGTCGAGGTGTTCGATCACCTCGCTGAGCACGGCGGCGTCGTATCCCTTGAGCCGCTTGTCGGTGTAGGCGAGCGAGCCCTGGAAGAGCGTGACGCGGGACGCCTGCCGCTCCCCCATGCGGTCCAGCTTGAGCCGCCGGGAGGCGATGGTGAGCGCCCGCATCGACACGTCGACGCCGACGATCTCGGTGAAGGACGGGTCCTTCAGCAGCGCCTGCACCAACTGGCCCTGGCCGCAGCCGAGGTCGAGGACCCGGGCGGCGCCGGAGCGCCGGAGCGCGTCGAGGATCGCCTCCCGGCGCTGCACGGCGAGCGGGGCCGGCTTCTCCTCGGTCTCGGCCTCCTCCTCGACCGCGTTGTCGATCTCCTCGACCTCGCTGTCGTCGGACTCGGCGAGCCGCACCAGTTCCAGCCGCTCCATCGCCTGCCGGGTCAGCGACCAGCGGCGGGACAGGTAGCGGCTGGTGATGAGCTTCTGCTCGGGGTGGCCGGGCAGCCAGCCCTCGCCCGCGCGCAGCAGCTTGTCGACCTCCTCGGCGGAGACCCAGTAGTGCTTGGTGTCGTCGAGGACGGGGAGCAGGACGTAGAGGTGGCGCAGCGCCTCGGAGAGGGTCAGCGCCTCGGACTCCAGGACCAGGCCGACGTAGCGCGAGGCGCCCCACTCCGGGAACTCGGCGTCCAGGGCGACCGGTTCGGCGGTCACCGTCCAGCCGAGCGGCTCGAAGAGGTGCCGTACCAGGTCGGCGCCGCCGCGGGCGGGCAGCGCGGGCACCTCGATCCGCAACGGCCGTGTCCGCGCCGGGGCTTCGGGCCGGGCCTTGCAGACGCCACGCATCGCGCTGGAGAACACGTTGCCGATCGCCACGGCGAGCAGTGAGGAGGCCGCGTACGGGCGGTCGTTGACGTACTGCGCGAGCGCCGCGTCGGGTGCACCGCCGCGGCCCCTGCCCTTGCCGCGCCGGACCAGGGCCACCGCATCCACCTCCAGCAGCAGCGCGGCCGTGCAGCGCTCCGCATCCGCCTCGGGGTAGAAGACGTGCGCGACGCCGTGCGAGGTGGTGAAGGACTGCGCGTTGTCGGGGTGCTTGTGCAGCAGGAACCCGAGGTCGGTCGCGGGGCGTTCGGGGGTGCCGGTGGTGGTGATCGTCAGGAACACGGTGGGTCGCCTCGAAAAGGGTCCGAAAAGGGGGGCGAACGCGCTGGTCGTGCACTTGTTCGCGGTTCCAACGTAGCCGGGGGCGCGGGCCGGGTGCGCGGAATTTCTCCCGCGCTGGGGCAGCGCCCCGTAGGGGCGGGGGGAACTGCGCGGCCAGCCACGACGGCGCCGCGGGCGGCACACCGCGGCCTCCCACCGGAACGTCAGCCGTCGGCACGCTTCCAGGCCCCGACGCCCAGCTTGCCCGTGGTCCCGAGATCGAGGCCCGGGGTGACCATGACGGGCGCGGCGCCCGGCTTCGCCAGGACCCGGACGTAGGGCACGTTCACCGCCGTGCCCGCCAGGGTCGTGTTGCGCCAGACCAGGCCCGAGAGGGCGGCTTCGCCGGGCTTCAGGACGAGCGGACTCGGCGGCTCGTCGAAGCCGGTGCCCATGGCGACGGCGTCACCGCCGTGCAGGATGCGGATGCCGCCGACGGGCTCGCGGTCGTCGTCCAGCAGGCTCAGCTCCGGGTAGCCGTCGAGCGTGTAGTCCCGCTTGCCGCAGTTCTCCAGGTGGAGCCCGACGACCCGCAGGCCCATTGCGGCGTCGCCGTCGTCGGCCCACAGCCGCACACCGGAGGCGGGGCAGGCGCCCGTCTCGGACGGGGCCTCGTCGGCGGGGACCTGGGTGACCTCGGCCACCTTCACCCGGGTCACCGGGGAGGCGCCGGGGGCGAGCACGCCGAGCTCGACGGTGCCTGCGGTGCTGTGGCCCGGCCGGACCCCCGGCACGGTCACCTTCTTGTTGCCCATGACCGCACCGGTGTCCGTCGTGAAGTCGAAGCGCACGGTGTAGGTCATGGCCTCGTCGCCGTCGTTGCTGACCTGGTAGGCGGCGGAGATGCCGGAGTCACCGGGCAGCCGGTCCGCGTGCACCAGGCCCGGGGCGGCGGACGGGGTCGGGGAGGCGGAGGGGATGGTGACCGAGGTGATCCGGACGCCGTCCACCGGGGGGTCGGTCACGGTGGCACGGGGCGCCGGGACGGCCCCACCGCCGGTGTCCGGGTGCTCCGTGCCACAGGCCGTGGCCAGGAGCAGGACGGCGGCGGGGACGAGGAGACGGCGGCGGGGTCTGCGCATCCGGCCACCTCATCAGGGCGGACACCGGACGACTGTGACGGAAGCCATAGCTCCGGTCACAGCCCTGTCACAGCCGGATGCGCGGACCCCGCGGCGGCTACGACAGCTGCGACTGGACCTGGGCGGAGATCAGCTCCAGGTGGTCCAGGTCGGAGAGGTCGAGGATCTGGAGGTAGAAGCGGCCGGAGCCGATCTCGGCGTAGCGGCCGATCTTCTCGACGACCTCGGCGGGGGTACCGGCCAGGCCGTTCTCCTTCAGTTCGGCCACCTCGCGGCCGATCGCGGCGGCACGGCGGGCGACCTCCTGGTCGTCCTTGCCGACGCAGACGACGAGGGCGTTGGAGTACGTCAGCTCGTCCGCCGCGCGCCCTGCCGCCTCGACGGCGGCCCGCACCCGGCCGAACTGCCGCTCGCTGTCCTCGACGGAGGCGAACGGCATGTTGAACTCGTCGGCGTACCGCGCGGTCAGCTTCGGGGTGCGGGTGGCACCGTGGCCGCCGATCAGCACCGGGATCCGCGCCTGGGCGGGCTTGGGCAGCGCGGGCGAGCCGGTGAGGTCGTAGTAGGTGCCGTGGAAGTCGAAGGTGTCGCCGAGCTTGGTCTCCCAGAGCCCGGTGACGATCGCCAGCTGCTCCTCGAGGCGGCCGAACTTCTCCTTCGGGAAGGGGATGCCGTACGCCTTGTGCTCCTCCTCGAACCAGCCCGCGCCGAGGCCCAGTTCGACCCGGCCGCCGGACATCTGGTCGACCTGGGCGACCTGGATGGCGAGCACGCCGGGCAGCCGGAAGGTTCCTGCGGTCATCAGGGTGCCGAGGCGGATCCGCTTCGTCTCGCGGGCGAGCCCGGCGAGGGTGATCCAGGCGTCGGTGGGGCCGGGCAGGCCGTCCACGTCGCCCATCTTCAGATAGTGGTCGGAGCGGAAGAAGGCGTCGAAACCGAGGTCTTCGGTGGCCTTGGCGACGGTGAGGAGGGTGTCGTAGCTCGCGCCCTGCTGGGGCTCGGTGAAGATACGAAGGTCCATACACCCATCCTGCACGGCCCGCGCCCCGTCAACCGCATCGGCACCGCCCGTCAGGGCGTCCACCCCTGGGTGAACGTCGTCGACGGCGGGCCCGCGGAGCGGTGACCGGCCTCCGCGGTGATCGTTGGGTGGGGGGAGCCGGGCCGTCCGGCACCCGCGCCGGACGGCCGCCGTCGCCGCGCGTCGTTCGTGGCCCGCCGTCGACGGCGGGCCGGGGGGCCGAGGAGGCCGTCTTGTCCGAAGAGTCCGTTCCACCGCAGGGTGGCCCCTCGTCCGGTCAGCCGAAGGGGCTGCTCCAGCAGATGGAGGAACTCATGGCGGCGTTGAACGCGGACCTCTCCGCGCTGGACGCGGACCTGCAACGGCCCCTGCGGGAAAAGGCCGATCTCGGCCGGGAGGCGCGTCCCAGGTCCTAGGGCTGCCGGGCGAGGTGGACAGGGGCCGGGGGCCGGTGCGTCGTTCGTCCGCCGGCCGGTGGGGGTTGATCGCGCAGTTCCCCGCGCCCCTGAAGGGGGCGGTCACCCCGGTGCCTTCAGGGGCGGGAACTGCGCGACCAGCCACGGCGGCGCCGCGGACGAACGACGACGCCTCGCGGCTCTTCGAGCGGAACGCTCAGCCGTCCCGCACCTCCTCCCGGGCCGCCAGTTTGCGGAGCATCTCCAGGACCCGGTCCCGGGACTCGTCGGCCGCGTCGATGGCCTCCATGCACTGCCAGTACGTCGCCTCGTCGGCCGCGGCGCTGGCCATGCCGACCAGGGCGATGCCGGCCTCGGCGAGGAGGCCGCCGAGGCTCAGCAGGGTCTGGCGGGCGTCGTCCAGTTCGGTGAGCTGGGCGGCGCGCAGGGTGCCGGGGTCCAGGTCGGGGGTGCCCAGCACGCCGCAGCCGCGGCCCGCCAGCTCGGTCAGGCCGAGGGCCTCGCCGCGCAGCTCGGGCGGGCCGGAGACGGCCAGCCGGCTGCCGATCGCCTGGGCCAGGGCCTGGGCCTGCCACACCTCGGTCATCATCTCCGGAACGCCCGCGCCGTGCGCCAGCGCCTGTCTGCTCGCCACGATGAGCCGCATCGCGTCCATCCGTCGCCCCGTCCCCGTCGGTCCGAACTGCCTTGCCGCACTCAGTAGTTCACTACCCAGAGTGAGGGTTCCCGAGACGCATAGCCAGAGGAAGACGGAAATCTGTGGACAACAATTCGGATTCGGGCGGGGTTGCGGCTACTGAGTGTTAAACCGGAGTGTGGGACTCCTCGCCACGGGAGGCTGATGGGCCGTCAGGCGGGTGGGAAGCGCCGCTCGTTGCGGTCGATCTTCGCGGCGAGCGCGGCCAGCGGATCGACGTCCAGGACGTCGCAGAGCTGGAGGAGATAGGCGAGGACGTCGGCGACCTCGTCCATGACCCGGTGGGCGGTGCCGGGGTCGGCCATCACCCGGGACGACTCCTCCGGGGTCAGCCACTGGAAGATCTCGACCAGTTCGGACGCCTCCACGCTGAGGGCGGAGGCCAGGTTCTTGGGGGTGTGGTACTGGCGCCAGTCGCGGGCGGCGGCGAACTCGGCCAGCCGGCGCTGGAGTCCCGCCACGTCGAGGGGTTCTTCGGTCACGCGTCCAGGTGTACCACTGTGATCGCCGCCGTCTCGGCCCAGGACGCGTCGCTCACCGCGCCGACGAGCCGGATGTGGCCGCGCTCGCCCATCAGGACGGCCGTACGCAGGAGTTCGGCGCGCTGGCCCGGGTCGAGGGCGCGGTCGAAGCCGTCGGCGAGGACGGTGAGGCCGCGCATGGCGTCGGGAACCTCGCCCGGTGCGTCGACCGCCAGAACGCCGGGCCCGGTGAAGAGGACCAGGGCGAGGGCGAGGTAGCGCAGTTCGCCGTCGCCGAGCCGGTCCAGGTCGGTGCGCCGGCCGTCGCCGCGGTCGAGGAGCGCCCGTACCGTGCCGTCGCCGAGCGGTTCGGCGAGCAGGTCGACGACGGGGCCGGCGCAGCCGGTGCGCACCGCGTCGACGAGCAGGCCGTGCCGGCGGCCGCATTCGGCGCGGGTGCGCCACAGGACGTCGGCGAGGTTGTCGCAGCCGCGCAGCAGCCGGCCGGAGCCGGTGCGGACGGGGGCGCGCATGCCGTCGGGCCGCGGGTCGCAGGGGAACACCGACCGCAGGGCGACGACCATCTGCTCGGCGGCGGCGAGGACCCGCCGCTGCCCGTCCGTCTTCCCGGCGACCCGCAGCGGCAGCAGGGCGGTGCCGAGGCGGTCGTCGGGGAGCGGGGCCTGGGTCACCGGTGCGGAGCCGGCGGTGTGCCAGGCGGCCTGCACGGCCGGGCGGCTCGGGTCGCGCAGCGCGGTCTCCAGGAGCACCAGGCCGGCCGCGGTCAGCCGTTCGCCGACGATGCGCAGTTCGGGCTCGGCCTGGACGGCGAGGTCGAGCCGCACCGGCCCCTCGGCACCCTCGGCCGTACAGCCGATGCGAAAGCCCCGGCGCCGCTGCGCGTCCGGCCGGGCGCCCTCCGGCACCAGCGCGGCGGGATCCGGGAAGACCTCCGCGAGCGCGGCACCGCCACCGAGCCGGGCGAGCGCCTCATAGGCGGCGAGCGCCGTGCTCTTCCCGCTCCCGCTGGGCCCGGCGAACAGGGTTACCTGCCCGACGGGAAAGGTCGCTCCACGGTGCCGGGCGAAGGCGGAGAGCCGGAGCTCGGTGACGCGGGGGCGCGGGTCACGACGAGGGGTGATGGCGGGCGCCGGGCGGGGGGCGGGTGCGGCGGCCGGTGGCGCCTCCCTGTGGACCGAACGGGCGCGCGGGACGGTCTCCGACGAGCCGGCGGGCGGGCCGGAGCGTGCCGGTCGGGGCCGCCCGGAAGCCGGACCGCCGGCCTCCGCGGACGCGTTCGGCGCCGGCCCCCCGCCCTCGGACGACGGCGGCAGCGACGGCGACCATGACGGGGCCGGCGGCGGCGACAGCGACGGTGTGTCGTCCGAAGTGGAACGGCGGGAAGGGCGGGACGCGGGCGAGGCGGAGGGCACGGCCATATGCGGACCGTAGGCCTCCGGCCGTCCGGCGAACCGTTCCGCCCGTCGGCCCTTCCTTCGATCGGGGGATGCCAGGCCGTCCCGCGGATGGGCCCAGCCGCCTCGCCGGAGCGGCGGTCAGCCCCCGGAGACCCCGGCCCCCTCCATCAGCCCGCCGACCTCCGTGCCGGGCGGGGTGAGGAGGAAGACGTTGCGGTCGACCCGGTGCATTCCGCTGGCCAGGCCGAAGACCACGCCCGTACTGAAGTCGAGGACGCGCTTGGCGACCTCCGTCTCGGCGCCGGTGAGGTCGAGCAGGACCGGTATCCCGGCCATCAGCGTCTCGGCGACGTCACGGGCGTCGGCGAAGACGTTGACGCGCAGGACGACGAAACGGCGGCGCGTCTCGGTCTCCGCGTCCGGCAGCGCCCGGTGGTCCACCGCCGACGGCCAGGCGTCGCGGCCCCGTAGCGGCACCACCTGGGCGAGCCCCTCCCACTGTTCATCGGTGACGTCGTAACGGCTCACCGGCTCCCCCTGACCTGACTCGCACTCGATGCCTGCACCAGCCAATTCTTACGCCAAGTCACCCGTTCGGCCCAACAGCGACACGAGGCGCGAGCGTTTCCGGGCACCCGGACGGGAAAGAAGTGATCTTGTCACTATTCAGGCGATTGCCGCGCATTAGGGGCCTCTTACCGCCCTCACACCGGACTCTTCTCCTCCAGACACGCCCCGCTCACCGCCCGCGATTACCGTCCGGTCCGTGCACTTGGCAGAAACACAACAGGTGACACCCGGCCGGCGGACACAGTCGGCGGTGTCCGCCGCTCCGGGCGACGCCGGAGCCCCCGCCCCCTGGCACCGCGTCCTGACCCTCCTCGCCGACATCGGCCTGTTCATCGGCACCCGGTCGGTGTGGACGCAGGCGGTGACGCACCACGAGGTCCTGGCCGCCCTGATCTCCCTCTGCTACGTCTCGATCCTGGTGACCGGGGTGCTGACGCTGACCGTCCGCAGCACCCGGTCGCTGGCGCGCCTCGACCTGGTGGTCCTGGTCACGGCGGTGACGCTGGCGCTGTGCGCCTGGGTGCTGAACCACAACGGCGGCGACGAGGGCGTCCTCACCACCCAGGCCGCCAGGGAACTCGTCGCCGGCCACCCGGTGTACGGACAGCCCTGGCCCTGGCTGTTCGGCGGCAAGGGGGTCGCCCTCACGCCGACGATAGGCGGGAGTTACGACTACACCTACGGCTATCCCCCGCTGGCCCCGCTGCTGACCGTCCCGTTCCTGTGGCTCGGCCACCAGGGCGCCCCCGCGACGGCGGTGTGCACGGGCGCCCTGATCGCCGGCACGGTCGCGCTCTGGCGGATGCTCCCGGTGCCGTGGCGGTCGGCGGCGACGCTGAGCTGCCTGGGCTTCGGTTTCCTCTCCACGTACTCCCGGGTCGGCTACCCGGCGGTCATCGCCCTGGCGCTGCTGATCCCGGTGGTGGTGCGCTGGCCGCGGATCGGGCAGGGGGGCCGGCTGGGGTGGGCCGGGATCGCGCGGGCCGCGTGCCTGGGGGCCGCCTGCGCGGCGCAGCAGCTGCCGTGGTTCGTCACGCCGTTCCTGCTGGCCGGCGTCTACGCGGTGCGGCGCGGGGAACTGGGCGGCCGGGCCGCCACCCTGCTGGTCCTGCGGGTCACCGGCGTGGCCGTCACCGTGTGGCTTCTGATCAACACGTACTTCATCGCGTCCGAGCCCGGCCGCTGGCTGGGCGGGATCGCGCTGCCGCTCACCCAGGGTGCCGTGGTCCACGGCCAGGGCCTGGTGGACATCACGCTCTACTACACGAACGGCAGCGACCGCATCGACTGGTACTCGCACGCGAGCATGCTCCTCGCGGCGGCCCTGCTGGCCCTGTTCGTGCTCTTCGTACGGCGTCTCGGCCCGGCGGCGACCGTGCTGCCGTGGCTCGCCTTCTTCCTGGCGACCCGCTCCCAGGACGGCTACTACCTGCTGATGACCCCGCTGTGGCTGGCGGCGGCCGTCACCGCCCCGCTCCCGGAGTTCGCGCACGCCTGGCAGCCGCGTCCGGCCCTGCTGACCGGGCCCCGCCGCCGCCCCGCCCTGATCGGGGCGGTCGTCCTGCTGCTCACCCCGGCGCTGGTGAGCGCGACGCTCGCGGTGACCGGGCGGCCGCCGCTGCGGATGGAGATCACCGCTCTGCGGCGCACCGGGCACCAGGCCGAGGTGGTCCGGGCGATGACGCTCAAGGTGGTCAACACGGGGAGCGTCCCGCTCACCCCGCACTACACGCTCACCACCGGCCAGGGGATGAGCAAGTACTGGCTGCTGGTGCGGGGTCCGGCGACGATCCCCGCGCACGGCACGGCGAGTGTCGAGCTCAAGCCGTCGAACGGCCGGTTCGGCATCCCCGCCAAGCCGAGCACCCGGATCCGGCTGCGTGCGTTCACCGCGGACCCGCAGACCCTGTCCAGCCGGGACGTGAAGATCAGCCGGACGGTCCGCTAGACGCTCCGCTGGAATCGCCGTGACTGCCGACCGCGGCACCGTCGTGGCTGGTCGCGCAGTTCCCCGCGCCCCCTTCGGGGCGCTGCCCAACCGCGGCCGGCATCGGCGAACCCGCTCGGTCCGGCCCAAGTACCGCGATCTGCCGTCTGCCGACCGCGGTGGCGTGGCTGGTCGCGCGGTTCCTCCTCCAGCCTTCGGCCGGGGGTACCCCCAGCGCCCCTTACAGGGCGCTTCAGGCCGCCGTGCGGGTGAAGCGCAGGGTGGCGGTCACCGTCGTCGGGCCGCCCATCATGCGCATCTGGTTGAAGGTGATGCCGAACTCCTCGCGCACCACCTGGAACTCGGCCTCCAGCGTGAGTCCGCCGGCGTCCGCCGAGACCAGCTTCGCGGTGGCCTGCTGCGGCCTGCTGATGCCGCGGACGGTGAGCTGACCGTCGACCTGGACCTCGTCGCCGGTGTGCCGGGCGCTGCGCACCGCGAAGGTGATCTCCGGGTGGTTGTCGGCGTCGAAGAAGTCGGCCGAGCGCAGGTGGTCGTCGCGCTTCTTGTTCTTGGTGTCCAGCGAGGCCGCGTCGATCGACAGGGTGCCGCTGGCAGTGCCGTCCGCGGCCACCTCGCCCCGGCCGGTGACGCCCGCGAAGGTGCCCTTGACGGTGACCAGGCCCCAGAAGGTCTTGTGCCGGACGGCGACGGTGGAGGCGGTCGGGTCGAGCTGCCAGAGGCCGGTTTCCACGGTGACGGTCATGGCCGTACTCCGATTCGTTGATGGTTCAAATTTGGATGACTATGGGGATGGCTGCACGCTAGCTCAATATCCAAATTTGGACAACAGGTAGACTCGATGCCATGGCCGCCGCCCAGGAACACCCCGCAGAGCTGCCCGAATGCCCGTCCCACGCGGGCGGCGGGCTGCTCCCGGCCGAACTGCGCGCCTGGATGCTGCTGCTGGCCGCGACCGGGGCCGTCGAGCAGCGGCTGCGGTCGGTCGTGAAGGAGACCCTGGACGTCTCGCATGACGAGTTCCTGATCCTGTGCCTGCTGGCCGAAGTGGAGCGCGAGGGGCTGCGGATGACCCGGATCGCCGAGCTCCTGGGCCGCCCCAAGACCCGCCTCACCTACCAGATCGCCTGCCTCCAGCACGCCGGCCTGGTCACCCGCAAGGCCGCCTGCGGAGACAAGCGGGGCATCGAGGTCGCCCTCACCGACAAGGCCCGCCGCCAGATCCGGGACGCCTCCGCCGCCCTCGCCGAGACGGTCGGCCAGGCGGTCGGCCACGTCATCGGTCCGGAGCAGCGCGAGGCGCTGTGCGCGCTGATCCCGGAGCTCGCCGGAGACACGCCCTGACCGTACGAATCCGGCCACTCCACCCCCGGGAGGCGCAGGTCACAACCACGGAGAGGGCAAGGTCACAGCCCTGCCACCCGTGCACTTTTGGTGCTCTGCCCTAGCATCCGAGCATGACGGTCCTGCCTGACGACGGGCTCTCACTGGCCGCCGAGTTCCCTGACGCGACGCAAGAGCAGTGGCACCGCCTGGTCGAGGGTGTGCTGCGCAAGTCCGGCAGGGAAGTCTCGGGCGAGGCCGCCGAGGACGCCCTGTCCACGACGCTGGAGGACGGGCTGCGCACCCGTCCCCTGTACACCGCGCGCGACTCCGCACCCGACCCCGGTCTGCCCGGCTTCGCGCCGTACGTGCGCGGTGGCCGTCCGGAGGGCGGCGTCGCGGGCGGCTGGGACGTACGGCAGCGGCACACCGCGGCTCCCGACGGCGCGCTCCTGGCCGACCTGGAGAACGGCGTCACCTCGCTCTGGCTGCTCGCGGGCCGGGGCGGCATCCCCGTGTCCGGCCTCGCCCGCGCCCTCGACGGCGTCTACCTGGACCTCGCGCCGGTGGTCCTGGACGCCGGCCAGGACACCGAGGCGGCGGCGGCCGAGCTGTTCCGGCTGTACGACGAGAAGGGCGTCGACCCGAAGGCGGTGCGCGGCAACCTGGGCGCCGACCCGCTGGGGTACGAGGCGCGCACCGGCACCGCCCTTCCCTTCGCTCCCGTCGCCGAACTGGCGAAGCGCTGCGCCGCGGAGTTCCCTGGCCTGCGCGCGCTGACCGTGGACGCGCTGCCGTACCACGAGGCGGGCGGCTCGGCCGCGCAGGAGCTGGGCGCCTCGCTGGCCACCGGCGTGGCCTGCCTGCGCGAGCTGACCGAGGCCGGCCTCGGTATCGAACAGGCCCTCGGGCAGCTGGAGTTCCGGTACGCGGCGACCGCCGACCAGTTCCTGACCATCGCCAAGCTGCGCGCGGCCCGCCGGCTGTGGGCGCGGGTCGCCGAGGTCAGCGGGGCCGCCGGCGCGGGCGCGCAGGTGCAGCACGCGGTCACCTCGCCGGTGATGATGAGCCGCCGCGACCCGTGGGTGAACATGCTCCGTACGACGGTCGCGACGCTGGCCGCCGGGGTGGGCGGCGCCGACTCCGTCACCGTGCTGCCGTTCGACCACGCGATCGGCCTGCCCGACGCGTTCGCCCGCCGGATCGCCCGCAACACCTCGACGATCCTCATCGAGGAGTCCCACCTGGCCCGGGTCATCGACCCGGCGGGCGGCTCCTGGTACGTCGAGAAGCTCACCGACGAACTCGCCCGCGCAGCCTGGGAGTTCTTCCGGAGCATCGAGCGGGACGGCGGCCAGGCGGCGGTGCTGCGCTCCGGCCGCCTGCGCACCGACCTCGCGACCACCTGGGCCGAGCGCTCCAAGAAGCTCGCCAGGCGCCGTGAACCCGTCACCGGTGTCAGCGAGTTCCCGTTCCTCGCCGAGAAGCCGGTCGTGCGCGAACCGGCGCCCGAGCCCCCGTCGGGCGGCCTGCCGCGGGTCCGCCGCGACGAGGCCTACGAGGAGCTGCGCGCCCGCTCGGACGCCCATCTCGCGGCGACCGGCAGCCGCCCGCGGATCTACCTGGCCACGCTCGGCCCGGCCGCCGCGTACACCGCGCGCGCCGGCTTCGCCGCCAACCTGTTCCAGGCCGGCGGCATCGAACCCGTCACCGAGGGCGGTTTCGAGGAGAGCGGCGCCACCGAGGCGGTGCTCTGCTCCAGCGACGCCCTCTACGCAGAACAGGCCGAGCAGACCGCCGCATCGCTGAAGGCGGCCGGTGCCCGGCACGTGGTCCTCGCGGGCCGGGGCGAGTTCGCCGGCGTCGACTCCTACGTCTTCGCGGGCTGCGACGCCGTGGCCGTGCTGTCCGAGACCCTCGACCGCATGGGAGTGTCCTGATGGGAATCCCCGACTTCTCCGGCATCGAGCTGGGGACCCCCGTCACCGACGGCAGCCCCGAGGAGTGGCGGGCGGCCTGCGGTGACCTGCCGCTGTGGGAGACCCCGGAGGGCATCGGGGTCAAGCCGCTCTACACCGGCCGTGACCTGGAGGGCCTGGACTTCCTCGGGACCTACCCGGGCATCGCGCCGTACCTGCGCGGCCCGTACCCGACGATGTACGTCAACCAGCCCTGGACCATCCGCCAGTACGCGGGCTTCTCCACCGCCGAGGAGTCCAACGCGTTCTACCGGCGCAACCTGGCGGCCGGCCAGAAGGGCCTGTCGGTCGCCTTCGACCTGCCCACGCACCGGGGTTACGACAGCGACCACCCGCGGGTGACCGGCGACGTCGGCATGGCGGGCGTGGCCATCGACTCGATCTACGACATGCGCCAGCTGTTCGACGGCATCCCCCTCGACCGGATGACCGTGTCGATGACGATGAACGGCGCGGTGCTCCCCGTCCTCGCCCTCTACATCGTGGCGGCGGAGGAGCAGGGCGTACCGCCCGAGAAGCTGGCCGGGACCATCCAGAACGACATCCTCAAGGAGTTCATGGTCCGCAACACCTACATCTATCCGCCGAAGCCGTCGATGCGGATCATCTCCGACATCTTCGCGTACACCTCGCAGCGGATGCCGCGCTACAACTCGATCTCCATCTCGGGCTACCACATCCAGGAGGCCGGTGCCACGGCCGACCTGGAGCTGGCGTACACGCTCGCGGACGGCGTCGAGTACATCCGGGCGGGCCGCGAAGCCGGCCTGGACGTGGACGCGTTCGCGCCCCGGCTCTCCTTCTTCTGGGCGATCGGCATGAACTTCTTCATGGAGATCGCCAAGCTGCGCGCGGCCCGGCTGCTGTGGGCCAAGCTGGTCGCGCAGTTCGAGCCGCAGAACACCAAGTCCCTGTCCCTGCGCACCCATTCGCAGACCTCGGGCTGGTCGCTGACCGCGCAGGACGTCTTCAACAACGTCACGCGTACGGCCGTGGAGGCGATGGCGGCGACCCAGGGCCACACCCAGTCGCTGCACACCAACGCCCTCGACGAGGCCCTCGCGCTGCCCACCGACTTCTCCGCGCGCATCGCCCGCAACACCCAGCTGCTCATCCAGCAGGAGTCGGGCACCACCCGGGTCATCGACCCGTGGGGCGGCAGCGCCTACGTGGAGCGGCTGACCTACGATCTCGCCCGCAAGGCCTGGGCGCACATCCAGGAGGTCGAGGCGGCGGGCGGCATGGCCAGGGCGATCGACGCCGGCATTCCCAAGCTGCGCATCGAGGAGGCGGCGGCCCGCACCCAGGCGCGGATCGACTCGGGGCGGCAGCCGGTGATCGGCGTCAACAAGTACCGGGCGGACAGCGACGAGCAGATCGAGGTCCTCAAGGTCGACAACTCCTCGGTGCGGGCCCAGCAGATCGAGAAGCTGCGGCGGCTGCGCGCGGAGCGGGACGAGACGGCCTGCCGGGACGCGCTCGACGCGCTGACCCGGGCCGCGGACGGCGACGGGAACCTGCTGGAGCTGGCGGTGCACGCGGCCCGCGCCAAGGCGACCGTCGGGGAGATCTCGGACGCCCTGGAGAAGGTGTACGGCCGGCACGCGAGCCAGATCCGTACGATCTCCGGTGTGTACCGCAACGAAGCAGGCGAGTCCCCGAACGTGGACCGCACCCGGGCCCTGGTCGACGCGTTCGACGAGGCCGAGGGGCGCCGCCCGCGCATCCTGGTCGCCAAGATGGGCCAGGACGGTCACGACCGCGGCCAGAAGGTGATCGCGACCGCCTTCGCCGACCTCGGCTTCGACGTCGACGTCGGCCCGCTGTTCCAGACCCCTCAGGAGGTCGCCCGCCAGGCGGTGGAGGCGGACGTCCACGTGGTCGGCGTCTCCTCGCTGGCGGCCGGCCACCTCACCCTCGTACCGGCGCTGCGTGAGCAGCTCGCCGAGGAGGGCCGGGCGGACATCATGATCGTGGTCGGCGGGGTGATCCCGCCGCAGGACGTCCCGACCCTCCTGGAGATGGGCGCCACGGCCGTGTTCCCGCCCGGGACGGTGATTCCGGACGCGGCCTACGACCTGGTGAAGCGGCTGTCGGCGGAACTCGGGCACGAGCTGTGATCGATGTCGACGCCTATGTGAAGGGTGTGCTCGACGGTCGGCGCGCGGTGATCGCCCGCGCCATCACCCTCGTCGAGTCCACCCGGCCACAACACCGGGCGTCGGCGCAGGAGTTGCTCACCGAGCTGCTGCCGCACAGCGGCCGGGCCCGGCGGATCGGCGTCAGCGGGGTGCCCGGCGTGGGCAAGTCGACGTTCATCGACGCGTTCGGCACGCTGCTGACGGGGCTGGGCCACCGGGTCGCGGTCCTGGCCGTGGACCCGTCGTCCACGCGCACCGGCGGCTCGATCCTCGGCGACAAGACGCGCATGGAGCGCCTCGCCGTCGACCCGAACGCCTTCGTCCGCCCCTCCCCCAGCGCGGGCACCCTCGGCGGGGTCGCGAAGGCGACCCGCGAGTCGATGGTGGTCATGGAGGCCGCCGGATACGACGTGATCCTGGTCGAGACCGTGGGCGTCGGCCAGTCCGAGACCGCGGTCGCCGACATGGTCGACTCCTTTCTGCTGCTCAGCCTGGCCCGTACCGGTGACCAGCTCCAGGGCATCAAGAAGGGCGTCCTGGAGCTGGCCGACGTGATCGCCGTCAACAAGGCGGACGGCCCGCACGAGCGCGACGCCCGGTCCGCGGCCCGGGAACTGGCGGGCGCGCTGCGCCTGATGCACGGCAAGGACGCCTTCTGGACTCCCCCGGTGCTCAGTTGCAGCGCCCGGGAGTCGACCGGTCTGGAGCTGGTCTGGGAGCGGCTCGAGCAGCACCGGGCGCTGCTGGACTCCACCGGGCGGCTCGCCGAGAAGCGCCGTGACCAGCAGGTGGGCTGGACCTGGTCGATGGTCCGGGACGACCTGCTCGGCCGGCTCGCCGCCCACCCGGCGGTGCGGGCGGCCGCCCCCGGCCTCGAACAGCAGGTCAGGGACGGCACGTTGACGGCGACCCTGGCCGCCGAGCGCATCCTGCAGGCGTTCGGCGAACCGGCCGAGGGCCCTCAGGCCAGCTGATCCTGGAGCGCTTCGCGGGCCCTGGCCACCCGGGAGCGGACCGTGCCGACGGGGCAGTCGCTGACCTCGGCGGCCTCCGCGTACGGCAGCCCGACGAGCTGGGTGAGGACGAACGCCTCGCGCCGTTCGTCGGGCAGCGCCGCCAGGAGGTCGAGCAGCGCGACGCCGTCGTCGAACCCCGGCAGCCCGGACGGCTGGGCCCGCTCGACGGCCTGCTGCCAGTCGGCGACGTCCGCCGGGCGGGGCCTGGCGGCGGCGTACCGGTGGCTGTCCACGACGGCCCGGCGGGCGATCGACAGCAGCCAGGAACGGGCCGAGCCGTGGCCTTCGAAACGGTGCAGGCTGCCCAGCGCGCGCAGGAACGTGTCCTGCGCGAGGTCGTCGACGGCCTGCGGGTCGGCGCAGAGATGGGCGACGTACCTGAGGACGTCGCGGTGCAGGGCCCGTACGAACGCGTCCACGGCGGCCGCGTCCCCGGACCGGGCGGCAAGAGCCCAGGCCGTGATCGACGCGTCGCGTTTCTCGGTCGCCTCGGTGCGTGCGGGCAGGACGGAAGTGATCACTCGGTGTCCTCGCGAGAAAGGTGAGGTGGAGACGGCCGAGTCCTCGAGCGGGCGTACGGCCGCCGTGTTCGTCCGGGGCGCGTGCGGACGGCCCCGGAACACCAGCTGTCGTCAGGCGACAGCCGTCCGCGCGGGCGGACCCCGGGAAGTGATCGCGTGGACGAGGAGCAGGAGCCGCGGCGCCCGGTCCGAACGGTGGCGGCGCAGCCGGGGGCGCGGCCGCTCGGGGGTGGCGGGCAGGGCGAGCAGCAGGCGTAGCGGGGCGACGAGGAGGCCGGCGACGGCCCGGACGATCCGGAACGCTGCGCGTTCGCCGTGGCCGAGCCAGAGCCCGCACAGCAGCGCGGCGAGCAGGTGGGCGGCGAACATGCCGGTGGAGGCGGTGCCGCCGGTGCCGAAGCCCAGGTATGCGACGGGGTCGGTGTGGGCGGCGCCCATGTGCATCGACCCCATGTGCATCGACCCCATGTGCATCGACCCCATGTGCATGGCGGCCATGTCCATGGGGGTGTCCATGTGCATGGAGCCCAGGGGGGCGGTGTGGGTGGTCCACACCTGGGCCGCGGAGAAGCCGGAGTGCAGGGCCGTCTGGGTGCCGACGGCGGCGCACACGACCAGCGGCAGCCCGCGTTCACGTCCCGACAGGGCCCAGCCGAGGGCCCCGGTGAGCGCCAGGGCGGCGGCCAGCGCCCAGGCGGGCACCCGGCTGCCGGACATCAGGACGTGGCCCAGGGCGGCGAGCAGCACGCAGACGGCCGCGAACACCGCGGACCGTGTCGTGCGTGCGCACCATCCTGCCGTCATGGCGCATCATCCTCGCAGCCGGCGCCGACCTGTCGGGGAGTGGTACGGCGATCCACAGCCGGCGCGCTCAACTCACAGGCGGTGTGCGCCGGTTCACAGATTCGCCCGCGCCCCTGAAGGCATCGGCCGCGGGCAGTCCTGCCTCCCCCGGCGTCCCCGCTTCCGGCCCCGGCCCAGCTCAGCTCTTCGCCCACGGGCCCTCCGGCACCGCCGTCCGTACCCGCGCCCGCGTCACGTCGACCACGATCGTGCGGTCGTCGTCCAGGTCCTCCCTGACCCGGCGCAGTCGTCCCGCCCTGTCGATCCAGTACCTCAGCGGGGCGTCGCCGGCGGAGAAGACGTCGTAGCGGTGGCCGTCGATCCGGTCCGTACCCAGGTGGCGGCGGCCCGAGCGGGCGATCCGGTGCGCGTCGTCCGGGCGGGCGGCGGCCAGCGACAGCGTCAGCCGCAGGGCCGTGTCCAGTGAGGCCGGCCCGTAGCCGCGGCGGATCCACGCCGTCGGCCGCAGCCGCGCGGCGTCCCGTACCGCCTCCGCCGTCGACGCCGGCCGCGCCAGCGGGCCCGCGCTGCCGTCCACCTTGGGCCGGGCGACCTCCAGCCCGGCGCCGTCCCACGCCAGCAGCCCCCGCTCCGCCGCGTCCCCGGTGTCGAACCAGCCCACCGCCCGGTGCCGGTGCTCGTCGACCACCGCGCGGACCACGGCCGTACCGCCGGGCAGCGGAGCCCGTACCGTCACCTCGGCCGGGCTGTCCCGGTACGCGTGGAGCGGAGTGAGGGCCATGCGCCGGGCCTCGTCGGCCGAGAGCGGGCGCGGGTCGTCGCCACCCGCGAGGACGAACGGCAGCGCACCGCACACCCCTGTCACCGCGACGAGAGCCGTCCAGGTCCAGGGGGATCGCATCCGCGCTCGTACGCTCGTCGCCGCTGTCCGCATGACATGTACCTACACGCGGACGGGCCGCGCCCGGTGGGCACCGGTGCGCGGCCCGCTCGGCGTCACCCGTGCGGGGTGCGCCGTTTGCCCCACGGGTCAGCCGACCGAGCCGGCCGCCTCCCTGATGACGCGGGTGACCACGCCGGGGCGGGTGACGAGCGACAGGCGGCCCGCCGGCGCTGACCGCGAAGGAGCGCCGGCCGGCCGTGAGCGGGCGGCCCTGTGCGGTGGGCACGCCGTTGGCGAAGCAGCCCTGGAGGCCCTGGTGGCTGCCGTCGGTCAGGAGGTGACGTTGCGGACGGCCTCGCGGATCAGGTCCGCGACCTTCTTGGGGTGGGCGAGCATGACCAGGTGGGAGGAGTCGACCTCGACCGTGGTCATGCCGGCGCGCTCGTAGCCGTAGCGCTCGACGTCGGGGTTGATGGTGTGGTCCGAGGACGACACCAGGCCCCAGGACGGCTTGGTCCTCCACGCCGCGACCGGGGCCGCCTCGGCGAAGGCCGCGCCGGCCAGCGGGCGCTGGGAGACGGCGAGCACCCGGGCGAGGTCCGGGTCCACGTCGGCTGCGAAGATCGCGGGGAACCTGTCGACGTCGACGGTGACGTCGGTGCCGGGCTCGTCCGAGCCCTCGACCGGGAACGGCGTGTACACCAGGGCCGCGGCGAGCTCGGAGTCCGGGAACCGGCCCTGCAGCTCGCCGAGGCTCTCGCCCTCCTCCAGGGCGTAGCCGGCCAGGTAGACCAGGGCCTGCACGTTCTCCTCGGCGCCCGCGACGGTGATGACGGCACCGCCGTAGGAGTGGCCCACCAGGACGACGGGGCCGGGAATCGCGCGGACCACCGAGGCGATGTAGGCGGAGTCGCCGGTGAGGCTGCGGTTGGGCACGGCCGGGACGAGCACCTTCAGGCCGTCGGCCAGCAGCTCGGGGACGACCCGGGCGAAGCTGGACGCGTCGGCGAAGGCACCGTGCACGAGGACGACGGTGGGCGTGGAGTCGGTCATGGGAGTCCCTTGTGGTGCGGTGCGGTGCGGTGCGGGGTCTGGGCGGGCGGCTGGCGCGGGTCGACGCCGATGTCGGTGTCGACGTCGTAGGCGGCTTCCGCGTGGTCGGGCGCGGGGTGCGCGAGGTCGGTCCCCAGGTCGAAGGCCGCCGTCTCGATGGCCTCCTCCAGTTCCGCTTCCTCGCGCTCCGCCTTGGTCCGGCGGTGGTGCTCGGTCAGCTGGTCCTTGAGGTGCCGCAGCCGCGGATGGCCGTCGTGGGCGGACGGCTCCGAAGGCGCGGACGGCTCCGACGACGGTCCCGGCGGCTCGTTCGTGGTCACGCCGGTGCCCGGATCAGGCGGTGTGGAGGGCGGTGTGCAGGGTGCGTACGGCGAGGGTGATGGCGGCTTCGGCGGCGTGGGTCTCGCGCAGGGCGTTGAGCATGACGAAGTCGTGGATGATGCCCTGGAAGCGGACGGCGGTGACGGGGACGCCGGCTGCGCGGAGCTTGTTGGCGTAGGCCTCGCCCTCGTCGCGCAGGACGTCGGCCTCGCCGGTGATGACGAGGGCAGGGGGCAGGCCGGTGAGCTGTTCGGTGGTGGCGCGCAGCGGGGAGGCGGTGATCTGGGCGCGTTCGGTCTCGTCGGTCGTGTACTGGTCCCAGAA